>NZ_CP159342.1:1223493-1835240 GCF_040499845.1 Micromonospora sp. CCTCC AA 2012012 | reverse complement strand
TCTCGTAGTAAGCATGGCTGGGGGTAATCAGGTGGACGCGTTGGACGTCGCCCGCTGGCAGTTCGGTGTCACCACCGTCTACCACTTTCTCTTCGTACCGCTGACGATCGGCCTGTCGATCCTGGTGGCGATCCTCCAGACGCTGTGGCACCGCACCGGCAACGAGCGGTACCTCAAGCTCACCAAGTTCTACGGCAAGCTCTTCCTGATCAACTTCGCGATGGGCGTGGTCACCGGCATCGTGCAGGAGTTCCAGTTCGGCATGAACTGGAGCGACTACTCCCGCTTCGTCGGCGACATCTTCGGCGCCCCGCTGGCCATCGAGGCCCTGGTCGCGTTCTTCCTCGAATCCACCTTCATCGGCCTGTGGATCTTCGGCTGGGACCGGCTGCCCAAGCGGGCCCACCTGGCCAGCATCTGGGCCGCCGCCATCGGCACCAACCTGTCGGCGTACTTCATCCTCGCCGCGAACTCGTTCATGCAGAACCCGGTCGGCTTCCGGATCAACCCCGACAGCGGGCGCGCGGAACTCACCGACTTCCCGGCCGTGCTCACCAACAAGGTCGCCCTGGTCACCTTCCCGCACACCCTCGCCGGCGCGTTCCTCGTCGCCGGGTCGCTGATCGTCTCGGTCGGCCTCTTCCACGTCATCCGCCACCGCGACAGCGCCGACACCGACGCCTACCGCTTCGCCACGAAGTTCGGCTCCTGGGTGGTGCTGGTCTCCTCGGCGCTGGTGCTGCTCACCGGCGACATCCAGGGCAAGATCATGACCGAGGTGCAGCCGATGAAGATGGCCGCCGCCGAGGGCCTCTACACCACCGAGAGCCCCGCCTCGTTCTCCGTGCTCACCGTCGGCAGCCTCGACGGCAGCCGCGAGGTCTTCGCCCTCAAGATCCCGTACCTGCTGTCGTTCCTCGGCACCGGCGACCCACACGGCACCGTCCAGGGCATCAACGACCTGCAGGCCCAGTACGCCAGCCAGTACGGCGCCGGCAGCTACACCCCGATCATCCCGGTCACCTACTGGAGCTTCCGCTTCATGATCGGCTTCGGGTTGGCCGCCGCCGCGATCGCCCTGCTGGTGCTCTGGACCCAGCGCAAGGGCCGCACCCCCACCAGCAGGTGGCTGCTGCGCGCCGGCCTGGTCCTGCCGGCCCTGCCGCTGCTCGCCAACTCCTTCGGCTGGATCTTCACCGAGATGGGCCGCCAGCCGTGGATCGTCTTCGGCGAGATGCTCACCCGCAACGGCGTGTCCCGCTCGGTGTCGCTGACCGAGGTCCTCACCTCGTTCACCGCCTTCACCCTCATCTACGCCGCCCTCGCCGTGGTCGAGTTCAAACTGCTGGTCCGCTACGCCAAGGCCGGCGTCCCCGACCTCGACCCCGCGCCCACCGACGACGACCACGACGACGCCGAGCGCCCGCTCGCCTTCGCCTACTGATCCCCGGAGCCCATCGTGGAACTGACCACCGTCTGGTTTCTCCTCGTGGCCGTGCTCTTCACCGGCTACTTCATCCTCGAAGGCTTCGACTTCGGCGTCGGCATGCTGCTGCCCGTGCTCGGCCGCGACGACCGGGAACGCCGCGTCCTGATCAACACCATCGGCCCCGTCTGGGACGGCAACGAGGTCTGGCTGATCACCGCCGGCGGCGCCATGTTCGCCGCCTTCCCCGAGTGGTACGCCACCCTCTTCTCCGGCTTCTACCTGCCGCTGCTGCTGATCCTGCTCGCCCTCATCGCCCGCGGCGTCGCCTTCGAATACCGGCACAAGCGCCCCGAGGCGTCCTGGAAACGCCGCTGGGACACCGCGATCTTCGTCGGCTCGCTGCTACCGGCCGTCCTCTGGGGCGTCGCCTTCGCCAACATCCTGCGCGGCGTCCCGCTCACCGCCGACCACGAGTACGCCGGCGGCCTGATCGACCTGCTCCACCCGTACGCCCTGCTCGGTGGCCTCACCACGGCCGCGCTCTTCCTCACCCACGGCGCGGTGTTCATCGCCCTCAAGACCACCGGCGACATCCGGGAACGGGCCGGCGCCCTCGCCGTGCGCCTCGGCGTCGGCACCGCCGTGGTGGCGGTGGCGTTCCTGGCCTGGACACTGACCATCCGCTCCAGCACGGCCGCCGTCGTGCTCGCGGCCGGCGCGGCCCTCGCCCTCGTCGGTGGCCTCGCCGCCGCCCGGGTACGCCGCGAAGGCTGGGCGTTCACCGGCACGGCCGTGGCCATCGCCCTGGCCGTGGCGACCCTCTTCGCCGCGCTCTTCCCGAACGTGCTGCCCTCCACCCTCGACGCCGCCGGCACCCTCACCGCCAGCAACGCCGCCTCCACCCCCTACACCCTGAAGATCATGACCTGGGTGGCGGTGGTCTTCACTCCGATCGTGCTCGCCTATCAGGGTTGGACGTACTGGGTGTTCCGCAAGCGGATCGGGGTAATGAACATTCCGCAACACTGATGAGCCTGCGGGCGCGGGGAACGCGGGGCCGGTGCGAGGGGGTCGCACCGGCCCCGCGGGGTGTCCAGGCCCCGCCCGGCACCGACCGACGCCACCCCACCAGCGGCGACACCACCCCCGCGCGGCGACCCGACCGAACCACCGCACGGGACACCCGTCACCGCGCCTCGCGCAACTCCGCCAACCGCGCCTCGATCTCCGCCAACTCCGCGCGCAGCTTCTCCGCCTGCTGCTCCGCCTCCGCCCGCTCCGCGCCCAGGATCTGCTCCACCGCCTCCTGCACACCCGGCACATCCACCAGCGCCACCATCCGCAACGCCTCCGCCGGCTTCACCACATACGGCTTCGCCAGCGCCTTCGCCCCCTGCTGCGCCGCCACCGTCCACTCACCCTCCGCGTACGCCAACGTCACCGTCAGCCCCGCCGGAGACTTCGGCTTCGCCGCCTTCACCGCCCGCCGCGCCGGCCTCGACTCCGCCTGCTGCTCCACCTTCGGCTCCTCCCGACGCGGCGCCGGCACCGGCGGCGTGTCCAACACGAACTCCGGCACCACCGGCGCCTCCGGCACCACCTCCGGCTTCGGCTCCACCACCTTCCGCCCCGCACCCCGCGGCGCCACCGCCACGTCGGCGGGGGAGAAGGGCAACTCGTCACGACCGAACCGCACCACCACGAACTCGTCCGACACCGCCGGATCGGTCAGCTCCACCACCTGCCCGACCTGCCCCGCCATCTGACCCGCCGCCGCCGTGAACACCACCTTCGGCTTCCGGCCCGCAGCCAACGCGTCCCGAATACCCTGCACCTCGTCAGTGGACAAACCCTGGCCCGCCATCACAGCCCTCTTCCGTACACCTGTCTGATTGGAGCCTTGATACCAGCCGACTACGACACCCCGAAGATCAGCCCCCCAGCGCCCGCAACGCCGCGTCCGCATGCTCGTTCATGCTCAACTCGCTGTGCACCACCGCCAACACCCGCCGATCCGCGCCGATCACGAACGTCATCCGCCGCGTGCTCAACGCCCCCAACGGCAACCGCCGCCGCACCCCGAACGCCTCCGCCACCGCACCGTCGACATCCGACAACAACGGATAGTCGAACCCGTGCCGCCGCGAGAACTCCGCCTGCCGCTCCACCGGATCCCGACTGATCCCCACCCGCTGCGCACCCACCGCCGCGAACTCCGCCGCCAGATCCCGGAAATGGCAACTCTCCGCCGTGCACCCCCGCGTCAACGCCGCCGGATAGAAGAACACCACCACCGGCCCCGCCGCCACGAACTCCGACAACCGGCGCACCCGCCCCGTCTCGTCCGGCAACGCGAAATCCGCCACCACATCCCCGACACCCACACCCACCGCGCACCTCCACCACTCGACGCCGACGCGCGGAGCCTAAGCGACCCGACGCGCCAGACCTAGCCGACCGGCCCCCACACCGCCGCCACCGAATCCGCCACCGCCGCCGCCTGCGCCCGACCCGCCCGCGCCGCACCCGCCCGCCGCGCCGGATCCAACACGTTACGACCGATCGCCCGCCGCGCCGCCGCATCCGGCGTCACCACCACCACCCGCGCCGACCGCCGCAACGCCGCCACCTGCGCCGCCAACCGCGGCATCGGCCCGAACGCCGACGACACCGGCGCGACCACCACCACCGCCTCCGCACCCTCGGCCAGATCCGCGTTCACCGCCGAGCGCACCCCACCGTCGACGAACCGACGATCCCCGATCGTCACCGGCGGCCACACCCCCGGCACCGCGCAACTCGCCCCCACCGCATCCACCAGCGACACCCCACTCGCCGCGTCGAACACCACGAACTCACCCGACGCCGCGTCCACCGCCGTCACCAGCAACCGCCGCGCCGGCCACTCCCGCACCGGCAACCGCCCCTCGATCACCGCCCGCCGCGACGCCTCCGACGGCGTCCGCGCCGCACACGCCATCGCCCCCACCCGCGCCCGCGACCGCACCGCATCCCGGCTACGCCCACCCGCCCACGCCCACCGCAGCAGCACCCCCGCCCCCAACCGGGCCGCCACCTCACCCTCGGCCGGCCGCAGCTGCGCCGCGTACAACTCCTGGACCGGCACCCCCGAACACACCTGCGCACCCACCACCGAACCCGCCGACGTCCCCACCACCAGATCCGCCCCGACCAGATCCACCCCCCGCTGCGCCAACCCCGCCAGCAGCCCCAACTCCCAGGCCACCCCGGTCACCCCGCCACCACCCAGCACCAACGCCCGCGTCATCCCGACCGTCCTCTCACCACCGGATCCTGCCGGCCACGGTAACGTCACCCGCACCACCGGGGCAGGGGAGAGGCCATTGACCCACGTCACCGTCATCACCGGCGGCAGCCGCGGCATCGGCGCCGCCACCGCCCACCGACTCGCCGCCGCCGGCCACCACCTCGCCATCGGCTACCGCCGCGACCACACCGCCGCCCGCGCCGTCCTCGCCGACCTCCACGCCACCGGCACCACCGCGATCGCCGTACCCGCCGACACCACCGACCCCGACCAGGTCCACCACCTCTTCGACGCCGCCGCCGACCTCGGACCCCTCACCGGCCTGGTCAACAACGCCGGCATCACCAGCCCGATCGGCCCCTTCACCGACCTGCGCCCCGACGACCTGCGCCAGGTCGTCGACGTCAACCTCATCGGGTACGTCCTCTGCGCCCAACAGGCCGCCCGCCGGATGACCCACGGCGGCGCCATCGTCAACATCTCCTCCGCCGCCGCCACCCTCGGCAGCCCCGGCGAATACATCCACTACGCCGCCGTCAAGGCCGCCACCGACACCCTCACCCTCGGCCTCGCCAAGGAACTCGCCCCGCACGGCATCCGCGTCAACGCCGTCGCCCCCGGCATCGTCCGCACCGACATCCACGCCCTCTCCGGCGTCCCCGACCGCGCCGACACCGCCGCCGCCCGCATCCCCCTCGGCCGCGCCGGCGAACCCGACGAGGTCGCCGCCGCCGTCGCCTGGCTGCTGAGCCCCGACGCCTCCTACACCACCGGCGCCGTCCTGCGCGTGGCCGGCGGCCTCTGAACCCGACGGGGGAGAGCCCGGGTCACGCGCAGGACGGCGCCGCCGTCAGTGCCAGTCGCTGATCCGCACGTCCCGCGGATCCGGAGCACCCACCCCCGTCTCCAGGAACCGCTTGAGACTCAGCAGGAAGACCGCCCACTTCGTGCTGCAGTGGTACATGAACTCCACCGGCTCACGCCAACCCTCGTGCGCGAACACCACGATCGTGAAGTCACCCTCCTGCCGCAGCTCCCACCGCACGACGGTGCCGACCCACTCCGGCGGACCGTCCACCACCTCCCAGCACACCCGCCGACCCGCGACGAGCTCCACGACCTTCATGTCGAACCCACCCGCGGCGAACCGGAACTCCAGCACGCCACCCACCTCGGCCACCCCGGACGTCTGCTCCGTCCACCACCCGGACAACCCGTCCACCGTGGTCAGCGCCGCGTACACCCGCTCCGGCGAGGAATGCTCCACACCGACGCGATGCAGGATGTCTGCCATCTCCCGAACCTCCTCCTACCGCTGCTTCCCGGTCCCGGCGTCCCGGCCCCGCTCGATCGACTCGGCGATCCGCCGGATCCGCCGCAACCGGGCGTCCCACGCCGCGCCCACGTCGGCCAGCTGCGCGACGGCGCGGGCCAACTGCGCCTCGTCGACCCGGAAGTGCCGCTCCCGGCCGCTGGTGGAGGCGCGCACCAGCCCCACCCGGTCGAGCACGACGAGATGCTTCGCCACCGCCTGACGGGTCACCGGCAACCGTTCGCTCAGACTGGTCGCCGTGCCGCTGCCGTCGCTCAGCAGCAGGTCGAGCATCCGACGCCGGGTCGGATCGCCGATCGCCGACCAGAGGTCGTCGTCCACCACCGTCACGCCGACGCGCCCGCCGCGACCTTCGCCGCGTACACCGGCAGCCGGGGGAGGAAGTAGTCCCAGCCGGTGCCGTGCTCGGCGTACTCGGCGGCGACCTTCGCCTCGTCCCAGCCGCGCTCGCGGAAACCGCTCTCGGTCATCCGCAGCAGCGTCCCCGTCCCGGCCGGCTGGAGCTCGAAGACGACCAGCAGCGAGTTGCCCGGCCCGGCGGTCACCCCCTCGTCGTGGGTCCAGCGGAACGAGAAGAGCCGCGGGGGAACCGCGTCCACCACTGTGAACTGCACCCACGTGCCGCCCTGCGCGCAGTCCCCGAACCCGATCCGCCCCGCACCGCCCGGCTCGGCGGGGTAGTCCGCCTCGTCCGGCCACCACTGACGCAGGTGCTCCGGGCTGCTCACCACGTCGAAGACGACCTCGGGTGAGGCGTCGATGTGGATCTCCCGCTCGATCGTGCCGTACTCCATGCCCTCGCCACCTTTCGCAACCATCGGTTGCGAGTCACGCTAGCGGACCGGCCGCGACGCGCGCAACCGATCGTTGCGTTTGGGTCGGGAGCGCGGCCTCTCGAGGGGAGCCGAGCCGTCCGGTTCCTTCACGTCGTCAGACCGGTAGCGACCACGGAGCTGGCTGGAGATCGACGGTGCCGGAAGGGCGGCGGGCCAACCCGCGCGGACGGAAGCACCGCAGGGACCGTGCCGCCTGCCCGGCGGCACGAGCGTGCGGCACAGTGGCGCGATCCGTCGCACCCTCGGCACCGGCATGGGCCGTGAAGCGAGCCTCCCAGCAGCCCCCCGGCCCAAGGCACTGATTCGATAATGCACATTATGTCAAGTAAAGCTGATCGGGGGCCTCTCCCGGGGTCGACCAGCGGCGCAGGTGCTCCTCGATCAGGTCGGCCCGCTCGGCTGCCGTTCCAGGCGGTACGACGACGAGTTCGTGGCCGTACTCCGAATAGACCTGCTCGTGCAGCGCGGCGAAGACCAGGGACTCGGCCAGGCTGATCCGCCGCGCCGCCGTACGCGTGACGAAACCCAGCGACTGGACCAGGAACACCCGTCGCTGGTAGACGCCGTCGCCGCGGATCCGCTCCACCTCCGCCGCCAGCGCCGGGCTCACCGGGCGGCCCTGGTAACGGGCCAGCGCCAGGGTGCACAGCGGCGAGCGGTCGTACACCTGGATGCCGCCGGGTGGTTGCGTTCGCTGGCGGCGGGCCTGCTCGGCGACGACCAGATCGAGGAAGTCGTCGCGGCGCCAGGGTTCGTCGCAGCCGGCGGCCTGCTGCGCGGCGATCACGTCCGTGGCGGCCTCCGGGACGACGTGCCGTCCGCGCAGCCGCAGGTGCTCCAGGATCGTCGTCTTGCCCGCCCCGGGCGCTCCGGTCAGCACGTACCGCCGTGTCGGCATGCCTCGCACGGTATGCCGCTCCCCTTCCCCACCGTTGCCCGGACGTGAGAATCATGCATAATATCCCTTATGCATGACAAAACGGGCGAATCGCTTGCAGCGCTGATCGAGGAGTTCCTGACCGCCCGGACCACCCGCAAGCCCTCCCCCCACACCCTGGCCGCCTACCGGCGGGACCTGCTCGCCGTCGCGCGACTCGTCGCGGAGGACGCCACCCCTCCCCTGCCGCTGGACGAGGTGCCGGTCACCGCCCTCTCCCCCCGGGTCATGCGGTCGGCGTTCGCCCGGTTCGCCACTCCCCGCGCCGCCGCCTCCGTACACCGCGCCTGGTCCACCTGGAACAGCTTCTTCACGTTCCTGGTCGCCGAGGGGGTCGTGCCGGGCAACCCGATGCCGGCGGTGGGGCGTCCCCGCACGCCGCTCCCCCAGCCCAAGCCCCTGCGCGGCGAGGACACCCCCGAGGAGCTGCTCGCGGCGGTGGCCCGCGACGACGGCCGGCAGCGCGACCCGTGGCCGGAGCGGGACCTGGCGGTGCTGGCGCTGGCGCTCTGCGCCGGGTTGCGCCTGTCGGAGCTGCTGGCGTTGCGGGTGTCGTCGCTGGCCGGCCGGGACGGCGAGCGGCGGGTCGACGTCTGGGGCAAGGGTGGGCGACCCCGCAGCGTGCCGATCGAGGCCGGGGTGGACCGGGTGCTGGCGGACTATCTGGACAGTCGTGGGCGTCGGTTCGGGGCGCGCAGTGTGCGGCCGGACTCGCCGCTGCTGGTGGACCGGCGGGGTGAGCCGTTGCGCCGGGGTGGCCTGCAGTACCTGGTGGAGTCGTGTTACCGGCGGGCGGGCATCGGTGACCGGGTGCCGCGGGGGGCGCGGTTGCACGCGTTGCGGCACACCTTCGCGACCCGGTTGGCGGAGGACGGGGCGAGCGCGGCGGAGATCATGCGGTTGCTGGGGCATGCGTCGTTGGCGTCGTCGCAGACGTACATCGAGGTGACGGCGGGTCAGCAGCGGGCGGCGGTGGCGGCGAACCGCACGAATCGGGCGTTGGCGGGTCTGGTGGAGGGGCGCGGGGCGGCGGACGGTGGCCGGTGACGGTGGTTCTAGCCGAGGTCGACGACGAGGGGTCGGTGGTCGGAGATGGCCGACAGTGGGGTGTCGACGGCGGTGACGGGTGGGAGCCGGTCGAGGCCGTGGCGGTCGGCGAGGATGTGGTCGAGCTGCACGCGGGGTTGTCCGGCCGGGTAGGTGGGGCGGCGGCCGAGGGGGTGCCAGCGGGTGAGCAGGGCGGCGGGGCCGGCGGGGAGGTTGAGGTCGCCGAGGAGGATCCGGGGTGCGGGCAGGGCGCGCAGGGCGCGGACGACGCGGCGCAGTTGCAGGATGTTCCAGCCGGGGACGAAGGACAGGTGGGTGGCGGCGACGGTGAGGGGGCCGTGGGGGGTGTCGAGGACGGCGGCGAGGACGACGCGGGGTTCGTCGCGTAGGAGGATGAGGCCGCCGCCGGGTCCGGGGACGTAGATGGGTGAGCGGACGGGGGCGGGGCGTAGTCGGGTGACCTGCCAGGTGCGTACGGGGTGGCGGCTGATGAGGCCGACGCCGTAGAGGGGTTCGCCGTGGCCGTCGTCGTCGTGGGTGAGGGGGCGGAACTGTTCGCCGGGGGTGCCGACGACGGCGGCGGCGAAGCGGTGTTCGGGGGCGTCGAGGGCGCGGGCGGCGATGGCGGTGAGGTCGAGGTTGCCGCTGCGGGTCTGGTCGCGGTCGACTTCCTGGAGGGCGAGGACGTCGGCGTCGAGGGCGGTGACGGCGGCGGTGAGCCGGTCGGGGTCGACGAGTCCGTCGGTGAGGGATCGTCCGTGCAGCAGGTTGAAGGTGGCCAGGCGCACCTGCTCACCCTACGTCGCTGTGGCAGGGTTGCCGGATGGTGAAGGCGTTGGTGTGTTCGGTGCTGGTGTTCGTGGCGGTGGCGTGGGTGGGGTTGTGGTTGCGGCGGCGGCGGGGTCTCTGACGGGGTGAGGCTGGCCACAGAGGGTCTTCGCGGGGTGTGGGTGGTGGGAAGAATTGCCGCCCGTGGACCCCTTGTCGTTGACCACTCTGCTGACCGCTGCCGCCATGGCGGGGTGGGTGGACGCGGTGGTGGGTGGAGGGGGTCTGTTGTTGTTGCCGGCCTTGTTGGTGGCGGCGCCGGGGTTGCCGGTGGCGACGGCGTTGGGCACGAACAAGTTGGCGGCGATCTTCGATACGTCGACGGCGGCGGTGACGTATGCGCGGCGGACGAAGGTGGACTGGGCGGTGGCGGGGCCGTCGGCGGGTCTGGCGGTGGTGACGGCGGGGTTGGGTGCGGCGTTGGCGGGGGCGGTGCCGGCGGGGGCGTACCGGCCGGTGGTGTTGGTGGTGTTGGTCTCGGTGGCGGTGTTCGTGTTGTGCCGGCCGCGGTTGGGGGTGGTGGCGCAGCCGGCGCGGCGGACCCGGGGGCGGGTGGTCGTGGCGGTGGCGGTGGCCGGGTTGGGGATCGCCCTGTACGACGGGTTGATCGGGCCGGGGACGGGGACGTTCCTGGTGTTGGCGTTCACCGCGTTGGTGGGGGCGGATTTCGTGCACGGGTCGGCGATGGCGAAGGTGGTGAACGCCGGTACGAATCTGGGTGCGTTGGTGGTGTTCGGCGCGACGGGGCACGTGTGGTGGTTGCTGGGTGCGGGGATGGCGGTGTGCAACGTGGCCGGAGCCGCGCTGGGGGCGCGGATGGCGTTGCGGCGCGGCTCCGGCTTCGTGCGGGTGGTGTTGCTGGTGGTGGTGGTGGCGTTGGTGGCCAAGCTGGGTCATGACCAGTGGTTGGCCGGTTGAGTGGCCCGTCGGGTCAGGCGTGGCGGACGACGTCGTCGTAGTCGAGGCGGGGCAGCCGGGGGAACCAGGCGTCGGGGCCGGGCTTGCCGAGGTTGACCACGAGCAGGGACTTCCAGGCGTTGTCGGCGAAGAAGTCCTTGTCGACGCCCTGGTTGTCGAAGCCGGCCATGGGTCCGGCGGCGAGGCCGGCGGCGCGGACGGCGAGCAGCCAGTAGCCGATCTGCAGGGTGGCGTTGAAGCGGGCCATCTGTTCGCGGCCCTGGGGGTCGGCGGCGAGGCCGTCGCGCATCTGGGGGCGGATCGGGAAGACGGTGGGGATGTGCTCGTGGAAGTCGGTGTCGGCGGCGAGGACGGCGACGACGGGGGCGGCGGCGGTCTTGGCGCGGTTGCCTTCGGCCATGTGGCTGAGGAGGCGTTCGCGGGGTTCGCCGTCGCGGATGTAGAGGACCCGCAGGGGCTGGGTGTTGGCGGCGGTGGGTGGGTACTTGGCGAGGTCGTAGATGGCGCGGAGTTGTTCGTCGGTGACGGGTTCGTCGGTGAAGGTGTTGGCGGTGCGGGCGTCGGTGAACAGTTGTGCCTGGGCGTCGGGGTGGAGGGTGAGGTGCTCGCTCATCGGGGTTCCTTCGCTAGGGGGTCCTGCGGCAACGGTAGCAGCTAGCTTTTTCCTAGCGCCTATGTCTGTCGGTGGGCCCCGTATCCTGGGAACATGACGGTCAGGCCGGAAGCGGGTGGCGCGCCGCGGGCGTGCGACGGGGGTCTCGCCCGGGCCTTCGCGTTCCTCGGGAAGCGGTGGAACGGTGTGCTGCTGGGCACCCTCGCCCACGGTCCGGCGGGGTTCGCCGAGCTGACCCGGGCGCTGCCGGGGATCAGTGAGTCCGTGTTGTCGGACCGGCTGGGTGAGTTGTGCCGGGTGGGGCTGGTGTCCCGGACGGTGCGGGAGGGTCCTCCGCTGGGGGTGACCTATCAGCTCACCGAGCGCGGGGCGGCGCTGCTGCCGGCGTTGGACGCCCTGGGTCGGTGGGCGCACGAGAACCTGCCCGCGGCGCCGCAGGCCGGCTGCTGACCGCGATGCCGGTCCGCGCCGAGCACGACCGTGCCGTCCTGGCCGCCCTGCTGGCGCGGGATCCGGTGCTGCACGCCTACCAGCTCGGTGATCTGGACGACTTCTTCTGGCCGTACACGTCGTGGTTCCGGCGGGGTGACCAGGTGGCGCTGCTGTACCACGGGGTGGAGCTGCCGACGTTGCTGGCGTTCGCGGCGCCCGGGGACGCCGGGGAGCTGGCGGCGCTGCTGGTGGAGCTGGCGCCGGTGTTGCCGGCGCGGCTGTGGGCGCACCTGTCCCCCGGCCTGTCGGCGGCGTTGACCGAGCGGTTCGACGTGACGGCGGCGGCCGAGCATCACCGGATGGCGTTGACCGATCCGGCGCGGCTGACCGCGGTGGCCCCGGCCGGGCAGGTGCTGGACGGCGCGGACCTGCCCGCTCTGCTGGACCTCTACGCGGTCGCGTATCCCGGCAACTGGTTCGACCCGCGGATGCTGGACACCGGTCAGTACGTGGGTGTTCGTGACGGCGACGAGCTGGTGGCGGTGGCCGGGGTGCACGTGTGGTCGCCGACCTGGCGGGTCGCCGCGCTCGGCAACGTCACCACCCATCCCCGGATGCGTGGGCGGGGCCTGGCGGGCGCGGCGGTGGCGGCGCTCTGTGTCCGGCTGCGTGACACCGTCGACCACGTCACGCTGAACGTGCGGGCGGACAATCTGGCCGCGGTGCGGCTGTACGAGCGGCTCGGGTTCACCCGGGTCGCGGATTTCGTGGAGTGCGGGCTCGAGTTCCGGCGGTGAGGGCGTGCGGTCAGCGTTGCCGGCTGGGTGAGTCGAACCGGCCGGCGCGGATCTCCCGCAGCGCCTTGCGGCGGGTGTCGCCGCGCAGGGTGTCGACGTAGAGGCGGCCGTGCAGGTGGTCGGTCTCGTGCTGGAGGGCGCGGGCCAGGAAGCCGCTGCCGGAGATGGTCAGCGGCTGGCCGTGCTGGTCGAACCCGCGGGCGGTGGCGTGCATGGCCCGTGGGGTCGGGAAATAGAGCCCGGGGATGGACAGGCAGCCCTCGTCGTCGTCCTGGAGTTCCTCGGACAGTTCCAGGGTGGGGTTGACCAGGTGGCCGCGGTGGCCGTCGGCGTCGTAGACGAACACCTGGGCGCTGACGCCGATCTGGGGGGCGGCCACGCCGGCCCGGCCGGGTGCGCCGAGCAGGGTGTCCATCAGGTCGGCGACCAGGGCCCGCAGGTCGGCGTCGAAGCTGGTCACCGGGTCGCACGGGCTGCGCAGCACGGGGTCGCCGATGATCCGGATGGGGCGCATGGTCATGTCGGAAAGGTTATCGGTCCGTCGCGGGTTCGGTGTGTCCGGTCGTCGTGTCGCGGTCGCGGACGAGGACCTCGATGCCGTCGAGGATCCGCGCGAGGCCGAACTCGAACGCCCGGTGGGGGTCGGCGGCGGCCTGGTACTCCTGCCCGGCGGTGGTGCCGACGCGGGCGGCGAGGGGGAAGCGTCGGGGGTCGAGGACCTTCTCCAGGTAGGGGGCGTGGGCCTGCCACCACTGCGCGTCGGTCATGCCGGTGCGTTGGGCGGCCTGGGCGGCCTCGACCGCGCCGCGTACGGCGCCGTGGACGTGGCTGGTGACGAGGGTGACGACGGAGTCCATCTCCAGGTCGGTGAGGCCGATGCCGTCGACGGCGCGCAGTTCGTACTCGTACTTGGCGGTGACCTGGGGGCCCAGGGGTGGGCGGGTGGTGGCGATCTGGAGCAGCCACGGGTGGCGCAGGTGGAGCGCGAAGTTCTCGCGGGCGATCTGGGTGAGCCGGCCGCGCCAGCCGCCGGGCACGTCGTCGGGGCGGGCGGTTTCGCCGTGGACGGTGTCGAGCATGACGTCGAGCAGTTCGCCCTTGCCGGGTACGTGGGTGTAGAGGGACATGGTGCCGACGCCGAGGCGTTCGGCGACGCGGCGCATGGACAGCGCGGCGAGTCCTTCGGCGTCGGCGACCTCGATGGCCGCGTGCACGATCCGGGCGACGGTGAGGTCGCCGCCGCGGCGGCTGGGCCGTTCCCGGGTACGCCAGAGCAGGGCGAGGCTGCGGGCCGGGTCGCCGGTGCCGCTGTACTCGATGGTCACCCGCCGACCCTACCGTCGCCCGTACGGCGTACGGCGAGGCCGGTGTCGGCGATGCGGGCGCGCAGCGGCCGGCGGCGCAGTGCGGCCAGGACGGCGGACAGCTCGTCAGCCAGCGGCACGGGCAGTTCGGTGTCGAGTTGCCGCATGGCGGTGGTGGTGGCCGCCCATTCGGCCTCGATGGCGGGCAACAGGGTGTGTGCCCGGTCGGTGAGGGTGACGACGCGCTGTCGGGCGTCCCGGCCGGGGGTGAGGGTGACCAGTCCGGCGCGGTGCATCTGGGCGACGGTCTGGCTGGCGGCGGAGTGGGTGACGCCGACCCGGGTGGCGAGGTCCCGGATGGGCAGCGGCCCGTCGGCGACGAGCACCCGTACCAGGGGTGAGAAGCGGGGCCGGTAGTCGGTGAGGCCGAGGTCGGCCTGGACGGCGGCGACGTCGCCGTCGAGCAGGTCGAGGACGTGGCGCAGCAGGGTGCCCAGCGCCGCGCGGTCGGGTGGTCCGGTCACGTCGGCTAATGTAACAGCGCTGTTGCATTCGGGGGTGCGGGAGGGAGCGCGATGTATCCACCGATCGAGCCGTACGACCACGGGATGCTCGACGTCGGCGACGGGCAGCGCCTCTACTGGGAGACCTGCGGCAATCCCGACGGCCGGCCCGCGCTGGTGGTGCACGGCGGCCCCGGCTCGGGCGCCACCCCCGGCTGGCGTCGGCACTTCGACCCGACCGCCTACCGGATCGTCCTGTTCGACCAGCGCGGCTGCGGCCGCAGCACCCCGTCGGCCGCCGACCCGACCGTCGACCTGGCCACGAACACCACCGCACACCTGCTGGCCGACATGGAGCTGCTGCGCGCGCACCTGGGCATCGACCGGTGGCTGCTGCACGGCGCGTCCTGGGGTTCCTCGCTCGCCCTGGCGTACGCCCAGCGGCACCCGGCGCGGGTCACCGCGCTGATGCTGTTCAGCGTGGTGGCGAACACCGACCGGGAGATCGAGTGGCTCACCCGGGACATGGGGCGGATCTTCCCCGCCGAGTGGGCCCGCTTCCGCGCCGGCGTGCCCGAGGCCGACCGCGACGGTGACCTGTCCGCCGCGTACGCCCGCCTGGTGAACGATCCGGACCCGCGGGTGCGGGAGCGGGCCGCCCGCGACTGGTGCGACTGGGAGGACGTACACGTCTCACTCGCCGGCGGGCACCGGCCCAGCCCCCGGTTCGCCGACCCGGTGTTCCGGTACGGGTTCGCCCGGCTGGTCACCCACTACTTCGCCCACCGCGGGTTCCTGCCCGACGGGCAGCTGCTGCGCGATGCCGGCCGGCTCGCCGGCATCCCGGGCGTGCTGGTGCAGGGCCGCCTCGACGTCAGCGGCCCACCGGACATCGCGTGGCAGCTCACCCAGGGCTGGCCGGACGCCCGGCTGGAGATCGTCGAGGGCGGCGGCCACGGCACCGGGCACGGGATGACCGAACGGGTCGTGGCGGCGTTGGACTCCTTCGCGCGGGCCTGACCCGCCTCACCGCCGGGCGGCGTCGCGCCAGGCGCGCGGCGAGCACCCGTACGCGGCACGGAACGCCCGACTGAAGTGCGCCTGGTCGGCGAAGCCCCACCGGGCGGCGACGGCCCGCACCGACAGCTCGGCCAGCAGCGGGTCGGCCAGGTCGCGGCGGCAGCGGTCCAGCCGCCGCGAGCGGATCGTGGCCGCCACGGTCAGGTCGCCGTCGGCGAAGAGCCGGTGCAGGGAGCGCAGCGACAGGTGGTGCGCGGCGGCCACCGTCGCCGGGGTCAGCGCCGCGTCGCCGAGGTGCCGGTCGATGAACGCGTCGACGCGGGCGCGCAGGGCGTTCTGGCGCACCTCGACCGGCAGGTCACCGCTGCGGCCGAGGTGCTGCGCCAGGGTCGCCGACACCAGGTCCAGCGTCACCCGCGCCAGCACCGGCGCGTCGGTGGGGGCGTACTGCTCGGGGTGCCGGGCGATGCGACGCACGTGCTGGGCCAGCAGCGCGCCCATCCCCCGGTCGGCGCGCAGCCGCGCGGCGAGCAGCCGGCGCACCCGGTCCGGCGGCAGGGGCAGCTCGTGGTGCGGGATCTGCACCGTGAGGTTGTCCAGCGGTTCCGGTCCGGTCGCCCGGTGGCTTGCCACGTGCGGGCGGGAGGCGTCCAGGAAGGTGAACTCCGACGCCTCGCTCAGCTGCACCTCCTGCCGGTCCTGGACCAGCGCGCTGCGCCCGGCCACCGGCAGCGCCACCAGGTAGACGTCCGCCTCGTGCCGGCGGACCAGGGTGGCCGGCCGGATGGTGTCCAGCGAGGGGTAGCGCAGCGCGGTCAGGGTGATCCGGTCCAGGTCGACGGCCCGGGCGTAGGCGCGGAAGTCGTGCAGGTGTGGGCTGCTGATGTGGGCGGGCGCGGTCTCCTGCGCGACCAACGCGTGCCAGAAGTCGAAGCGCTGCGCCGCCGGCACCAGCGTGGTGTCGACGACCTGATTCGGTAGCACTCCCGCCTCGCCTCCACCCCCGTCATGATCAATCCATTGTGGCAGGTGGCGGCACGGTCGGCACCCGACATTCAGCTTGCGGCGAGCAGCGCGCGCAGCGGCGCGGCCTTCGCGGCGGCCTCGGCGACCTCGGCGGTCGGGTCGCTGTCCCAGGTGATGCCGCCGCCGGCCCACACGTGCAGCTGTTCGGTGTCGGCGGCCACGGTGCGGATGGTCAGCCCGAGGTCGATCCGGCCGGGGGCGATCCAGCCGAGCGCGCCCATGCCGGCGCCCCGCCCGACGGGTTCCCGCGCGGCGATCTCGTGCAGCGCGGCGCGTTTCGGGGCGCCGGTGACCGAGCCGCCCGGGCAGACCGCCCGCAGCAGGTCGGCCAGGCCCAGACCGTCCCCGACCGCCGCGGAGACCGTCGACTCGGCCTGCCACAGGTCACACCACCGGCGTACGGCGAACAGCTCGTCGACCCGGACGGTGCCGGTGCGGGCCACCCGGGCCAGGTCGTTGCGCTCCAGGTCGACGATCATGACGTGTTCGGCGCGTTCCTTGGTGGAGGCGAGCAGCTCGCGCCGCCCGGCGGGGGTCGCCGGCCGGGTGCCCTTGATCGGCCGGGTGACCAGCCGTCCGTCGGTGACCTCGACGAGGGTCTCCGGGGAGGCGCAGCCGATCGCCCAGCCGAGGCCGGTGAGGGTGCCGCCGTAGCGGGCGCCGGGCAGGGCGCCGAGGCGCGCGAGGGCCGGTCGGGGGTCCCCGCTGTACGCGGCGGCGGCGTGCCCGACCACGTTGACCTGATAGACGTCGCCGCGGCCGATGGCGGCGCGGACCGCCTCGACGGCCTCGGCGTGCCGCCGGGGGGTCCAGCTGTCCCGCCAGTCCCCCAGCCACCAGCCCGGGTCACGGCCGACGGGGCCGGGGTGGGCGGCCCGCGCGGCGTGCCCGTAGACGACGACGACCAGCTCGGGCAGGGCGGGCACGGGGCTGGGCGGGCCGGGTGGCGCGCCGACGGCCAGAGCGCCCGCCGCGGCGGAGAGGTAGAAGGCGGCGCCGCAGACGCCGTCGGGGTCGTGCCGGGCGGGGCGGCCCAGGTCGGTCACGTCGACACCGTGCGTGACCAGGAACTCCTGCGCCAGGGCGGCCGGGTCGCCGCCGTCGGCCGGCCACCACTGCAGCCGGGCCCGCTCGACGAGCCGGCCACGGCAGCCCGCGGGAGCGGCCGGTACGTCGATCAGCGCGTGTGGGAGCGTTTCCACGCCGTCTGGCCCATTCTTCCTCATCCGTTCAGTGGATTTCCGGTGAACATGACGGATGGCTGCTCGATACGGCGCGGTTCCGCTTGGTACTGTGCGTCACTGGTCATGTGAACCATGACACAGTGCCCCCACAGTCCGGAGAACCCGATGTGCCAGCACCAACCCACCTGCCCCTCCGCCGAGGCGACCGACCGCGAAGCCGCCCGGGTCATCGCCTGCTTCCGTGAGCAGGGCTGGAGCCTGCTCTGCAACGGTGTCATCGTCTTTGAGGACACCGGCGAACTGCTCCCCGACGGCAGCACCATCGCCCCGCACCGCGGCCCCGCCCGACACGCCCTCGTGGCCTGAGGCAATCACGCTGCGTGCCTGACCCGTTCGACCCAGGCTAGTCCCCCGTCCGGGGACCGCCCTCCCCAGGTCGACCGGCCGGGGCGGCACCACGACCGCCCCGGCGTGCCGCCTCAGCTCTCGAACGCCTCCGGCGCCGGACACGAACACACCAGGTTCCGGTCGCCGTACGCGCCGTCGATGCGCCGCACCGGCGGCCAGTACTTCCCCGCCCGGTCCGTGCCGCCCGGGTACGCGCCCACCGACCGCGGGTACGGGTGCGGCCACTCGTCGGCCGACACCATCGCCGCCGTGTGCGGGGCGTTCGCCAGGGGATTGTCCCCGGCCGGCCACTCACCCGAGCCCACCTTGTCGATCTCCGCCCGGATCGCGATCATCGCGTCGCAGAACCGGTCCAGCTCGGCCAGGTCCTCACTCTCGGTCGGCTCCACCATCAGCGTCCCCGCCACCGGGAACGACATCGTCGGGGCGTGGAAGCCGTAGTCGATCAGCCGCTTCGCCACGTCGTCCACCGTCACCCCGGTGGACCGGGTCAGCGGCCGCAGGTCGAGGATGCACTCGTGCGCCACCAGGCCCTTGTTGCCGGCGTACAGCACCGGGAAGTGCCCCCGCAGCCGCGCCGCCACGTAGTTCGCCGCCAGCACCGCCACCCCCGTCGCCCGGGTCAGCCCCGACGCGCCCATCATCCGCAGGTACGCCCACGGGATCGGCAGGATCCCCGCCGACCCGTGGTTCGCCGCCGAGATCGCCGGCCGCTCGTCGGCGTGCGCCGCGAGGGGATCACCGGGCAGGTACGGCGCCAGGTGCGCCCGCACCGCCACCGGACCCACCCCCGGCCCGCCACCACCGTGCGGGATGCAGAACGTCTTGTGCAGGTTCAGGTGCGACACGTCCGCCCCGAACTTCCCCGGCTTCGCGAACCCGACCAGCGCGTTCAGGTTCGCCCCGTCGACGTACACCTGACCGCCGGCGTCGTGGACCTTCGCGCACAGCGACGCGATGCCCGTCTCGTACACCCCGTGCGTCGACGGGTACGTCACCATGATCGCCGCGAGGGCGTCGCGATGCTTGTCGATCTTCGTGTCGAGGTCGACCAGGTCGACGTTGCCGTCGTCGTCGCAGGCCACCACCACGACCCGCATGCCCGCCATCACCGCCGACGCCGCGTTGGTGCCGTGCGCCGACGACGGGATCAGACACACGTCCCGGTGCCCCTCACCACGCCCCTTGTGGTACGCCCGGATCGCCAGCAGCCCCGCCAGCTCACCCTGGGAACCGGCGTTCGGCTGCACGCTGACCGCGTCGTAGCCGGTCACCTCCGCCAGCCACCCCTCCAGCTGCGCGATCATGTCCCGGTACCCGGCCGTCTGCGCCGCCGGCGCGAACGGGTGGATGTGCGCGAACTCCGGCCAGCTCACCGGCTCCATCTCGGTGGTGGCGTTCAGCTTCATCGTGCACGACCCCAGCGGGATCATGCCCCGGTCCAGGGCGTAGTCGAAGTCCGACAACCGCCGCAGGTACCGCAGCATCGCCGTCTCCGAGTGGTGGCTGCGGAACACCGGGTGGGTCAGGAAGTCCGACGTACGCACCAACGCCTCCGGCAACGCGGACTCGACGTCACCGTCGACGCCGTCGACGCCGAACGCCGCCCACACCGCCGCCAGGTGCCCGCCGGTGGTGGTCTCGTCGCAGGAGATGCCGACCCGGTCGGCGTCGACCAGCCGCAGGTTCACGTTCCGCTGCGCGGCGGCCGCGACCACCTCGGCCGCCCGACCCGGCACTACCGCGGTGACGGTGTCGAAGAACGCGACGTCCGCGACCCGCACGCCACCGGCGCGCAACCCCGCCGCGAGCCGCGCCGCCATGCCCCGGGTACGCCCCGCGATGCGCCGCAACCCGTCCGGCCCGTGGTACACGGCGTACATGCCGGCCATCACCGCCAGCAGCACCTGCGCGGTGCAGATGTTGCTGGTCGCCTTCTCCCGCCGGATGTGCTGCTCCCGCGTCTGCAACGCCAGCCGGTACGCCGCCGCGCCGTCCGCGTCCTTCGACACGCCCACCAGCCGGCCCGGCAGCATCCGCTCCAGACCCGACCGCACCGCCAGGTAGCCGGCGTGCGGCCCACCGAACCCCATCGGCACACCGAACCGCTGGGTGGTGCCTGCGGCGATGTCCACGCCGATCTCCCCCGGCGGACGCAGCAGCGTCAACGCCAGCAGGTCCGCCGCCACGGTCACCAGCGCACCGACGCGGTGCGCCGCCTCCACCAGCGGCCGGTGGTCCCGCACCGCGCCCGACGCGCCCGGGTACTGCAGGTGCAGACCGAAGAACTCCCCCGGCAGCTCGTCGCGCTCCACGTCGAGCACCCGCACGTCGATGCCGAGCGGCTCGGCCCGGCTGGTGATCACCGCGATGGTCTGCGGCAGCGTGTCCGCGTCGACCACGTACACCGGACTCTTGACCTTGGATGCGCGGCGGGCGAGGGTCATCGCCTCCGCCGCGGCGGTGCCCTCGTCGAGCATCGACGCGTTCGCCGTCGCCAACCCGGTCAGGTCGGTCACCATGGTCTGGAAGTTCAGCAGCGCCTCCAGCCGACCCTGGCTGATCTCCGGCTGATACGGCGTGTACGCCGTGTACCAGGCGGGGCTCTCCAGCACGTTACGGCGGATCACCGCCGGGGTGTGCGTGCCGTGGTAGCCCAACCCGATCATCGACACCGCGACGGTGTTACGGGCCGCCAGCGCCCGCAGCTCCGCCAGCGCGTCGTGCTCACTGGCCGGGGCGGGCAGGTCCAGGGTGCCGTGCCAGCGGATCACCTCGGGGATCGCCGCGTCCATCAACTCGTCGACCGAGCTGTAACCGACGGCCTCCAGCATCCGGCGCTCGTCGTCCGCGACGGGACCGATGTGCCGGTCGGCGAACTGCTCTGTGCTCATGGGGGCGCTCCTGCGGGCGAGGTCGACAAGTCGGCCTCCCCCTGAGTCACGCCCGACGGCGCTCCACAGTGCCTGCCCACGTGGTCCTTCTGCCTGAGAGGTTCCGGGGAGGAAGCTGCCCCTTCGGCGCCGCCCCAGCACTGCCGGGCGGTCTCTCCCACGTGGGTGGTACCGGCATGGTCAACGCTACCAGCGCCGCCGATCCCGCCGGATGTCGTACCCCGGCCTACACCGCCGCCGGCTCCACCACCGCCGCCGACACGTCCCCGCCGCGCCCCGGCGACGGGACCGCCGCGGCGACCCGGTCGGCCAGCGCCGACAGCGTCCGCCCCAGCGGCACGTCCAGGGTGAGGGTGGCGTGCCCGTCGCCGCGGGTCGCCCCCTGGTTCACGATCGCCACCGGGATGCCCTGCTTCGCGGCGCGGATGACGAACCGGCGACCCGACATCACCGTCAACGACGACCCAAGCACCAGTAGCGCCCGCGCCTGCTCCACCAGCGTGAAACACTCCGCCACCCGGGCCGCCGGCACCGTCTCACCGAAGAACACCACGTCCGGTTTCAGCATGCCCGTCCCGCAGATCCCGCAGTCCACCGGACGGAACCCGGCCACCGCCTCGTCGGGCAGCTCCACGTCACCGTCCGGGTTCACCACCGCCACCTGCGCGTCGAACCCCGGATTGGCCTCCCGCAACCGCCGGTCCAGCTCCTCCCGCGACGTCAGGTTCCCGCAGTCCAGGCAGACCACCTCGTCCAGGCGGCCGTGCAACTCGACCACCCCGGCGCTGCCCGCCGCCTGGTGCAGACCGTCGACGTTCTGCGTGATCACCCCGGTGACCAGACCGGCGGCCTGCAACCGCGCCACCGCCCGGTGCCCGTCGTTCGGCGCCGCCCGGGCGATCATTCGCCACCCCAGGTGGCTGCGCGCCCAGTACCGCCGCCGCGCGTCCCCGTCCCGGGTGAACGCCTGGAACGTCATCGGGGTGTGCCGGCGGGCCGCGCCGCTGGGCCCCCGGTAGTCCGGGATGCCCGACTCGGTGGACAACCCGGCCCCGCTGAGCACCACCACCCCGCCCGGCGCCACCAGGTCCGTCAACGCGTCGAAGGTGTCCGTCACCCGTCCATGCTGCCTCGCCGCGAACCCCGCCGCCACGCCCGTGACGCCGCTCACCGGTCCGTGGCCTCCCACCACCCCGGGCGGGGGGGCGCCGCTCACCGGTCCGCGGGCCCGCCACCTTCGGCCGGGGTGCCGCGACGGTGAGGGAAGTCGTCGTCGGCGGCGCGCCGGGCCGTCCCGGCGGCTAGGTTGGGCCCATGCGCGTCGTCATCGCCGGAGGCCACGGCAAGATCGCCAAACTGCTGGAACGGGAACTCGCCGGACGCGGCGACACCGCCGTCGGCCTGATCCGCAACCCCGACCACGCGGCCGCGCTGCGCGCCGCCGGCGCCCACCCCGTCGTCTGCGACCTGGAAACCAGCGACGTCACCACCGTCGCCGGGCACCTCACCGACGCCGACGCGGTCGTCTTCGCCGCCGGCGCCGGCCCCGGCAGCGGCGCCGACCGCAAGGACACCGTCGACCGGGCCGCCGCCGTGCTGCTCGCCGACGCCGCCCAGGCCGCCGGCGTACGCCGCTACCTGCTGGTCTCCTCCATGGGCGTCGACTCCCCGCCCAGCCCCGGCACCGACGAGGTGTGGGCGGCGTACCTGCGGGCCAAGAAAGCCGCCGAGGACGACGTCACCGGCCGGGACCTCGACGTCACCGTGCTGCGCCCCGGCCGGCTCACCGACGACGAACCCGCCGGACGCGTCGAACTCGCCCGCCACGTCACCCCGGGACAGGTCACCCGCGCCGACGTGGCCCGGGTGCTCCTCGCGCTGCTCTACGACCCCGCCACCGCCGGACAGACCCTCGAACTCGTCAGCGGTGACACCCCCATCGCCGACGCCGTCCACGCCGTCGCCACCCGGCGGGGGTGACGGCCCGCACCCCGGCGGACCGCCCACCCCCACCCGGTCAGCGCTGCTGGTGCCGGGGCAACGCCACCTGCGGCTGACCCGCGCCCACCGCCGCGCCGCCGGCCTCCGACGCGAGCCGGTCCATCGTCCGCGCCAACTGCTCACTGCCGTCGTCCAGGTGCCGGGCCGCCGCCCGCATGTGCGACATCATCATCTCGCCGAAGATCCGCAACGCCTCCCGCGTCGCCACCGAGTCGTCGAAACTGGGGCCCGCGCTGGCGCGGTACTCCTGCACCGCCCGCTCGGCCTCCTGCTTCGCCTCCTCCTCCGCCGCCCGCATGTAGCTCTCGTACTGCACCCGGGCGTACTCCGCGACCCGACGGGCGTAGTCGTGGGCCTGCGCGATGATCTGTTCCGCCTCCCGCTGCGCCGCCGACAGCAGGTTCACCTCCTTCGCCGCCGGCAGGTTCGACGCCGGCCCGGCAGAAGGAATGACCCCGTGCCGGTGCAACTCCACCCGGTCGGTCAACCGCTCGTTCTCCGCCCGCAGGTGCGAGATCTGCGCCGACAACAGATCCAACTCGTCGGCCACCTGCACCCGGAACCGGTCCACGTCGTTCTGGTCGTACCCGCGGCGGGTGAACGACGTGCCGCCGAACTCCCACCGGCGCACCCGGTCGGCGGTCATCCGCACCTGCACACCGCCGGAGACCTGCATGCCGTCGTACCTGCTGATCGGCGTCGCGCTCACCGCACACCTCCGGAATCGTCGGTCGCCGACGCCCGCGGCACCGCGGTGCGCCACGCCGGCCCGTACCAGTGCTTCCCCAGCCCCTCGTGGTGCAGTTGACCCGCGTGGAAACCGGCCTGCGACAACACCGACAGGGAATACCCGACCATCTCGTCCGAGCCGCACACGTACACGTGCCGCGACCGCCAGTCCCCATCCGCCAACGCCCGGTCCACCGGATACGTCACCTCACCCGGCCGCCGGAAGTCCGCCCCCACCACGTACGTCACCGACAACCACGGCGACGACGACGCCAACTTGTCGACCGCGTCGGTGTCATAGAACTCGCTGCGCGAACGCGCCCCCAGGTAGAGGTCCACCTTCCGCCGCGCGCCCTCCGCCGCGACCTGCTCCACCAACGCCTTCACCGGCGCCCAGCCGGTGCCGCTGGCCAACAACAGCAGATCCGACGACCCCGCCGACCACAACGTCAACCGGTCCCCCACCGGCGCCGACAGGTTGATCTGGTCCCCCACCGCCGACCCGTACACCAACCGCGACGACACCGCACCCCCCGGCGCCGCCCGCACGTGCAACTCCACCGTGCCGTCCGCCCGCGGCGCGTTCGCCGGCGAGTAGTACCGCCACGACCGCACCGCCGGATGCGACACCCCGATCGACTGACCCGGCGTGAACGGCAACAGGTACTGCGGGCGCAACGTCAACACCGCCACGTCGAACGCCCGCCGCTCATGCCCGACGATCTCGGCCACCCACCACGGCGGGTTCACCGCCTCCGCCGCCTGCGCCGCTTCCGTCATCACCTGCGCGATCAGCCCGTACGCCGCCGTCCACTCCTGGGCCAGCTCGTCCGTCCACACCTCACCGAGGAAATGCTGCAACGTCGCCAGCAGCGCCTCACCGACCGCCGGGTAGTGCTCCGCCCGCACCGCGAACTTGCGGTGATCGGCGCCCAGATCCTGGAGGAAAGCCGTCAACCGGTCCAGCTGGTCCACGTGGGACACGATGTGCCCCAACGCGCTGACCAGCCGGTCCCGCTGCCCCGCCATGTTCGTCGGGAACATCTGCCGGGTCTCCGGATGAGCCAGGAACAACGTCGAATAGAAGTAGAGCGGCACCTGGTCGCCGTGCGCGGCGACCAGGGACCAGCTCTGCTTGAGCCGTGCCGCGTCCACGCTCAGGCGTCCGGCCCGGTCCCGGAGGCCACGACCTGGTCCTGCACCTGACCCAGCACCGTCCGCACGTGGTCGATGACATCCGCCGGCACACCCAGCTCCGCCAGCGTCGCCGTCAGGTGCTCACCCACCATGACGTAGTGCGCCACCGGGATCCCCAGCGGCTGGTGCGCCTCGGCCAGGCCACGACCGGCGTACTCGTCCGGGCCGCCCAACACCACCGTCATCATCAACGCCAGGTGCCGACGCTGCTCGGCCATGTTCACGTTCGTGAAGTAGCCGGCCAGCTCCGGATCGGCGAGCACCTTGTCATAGAACAGCTCCACCGCCGCCTTGACGGAGCCGGCGCCACCGATGCGCTCGTAGTGGGAGACGGGAGTGGTGTCTTGCGTGACCGTCACAGGTGTTCCTTCCGCAGGAGGGGTCACCGCGGCACGCGCCGCAGCGGGCAGCCGGCGTGCGTCACCCGGTGTGCTGTGACCTTCCACGCGACAGCGACCGTGTCGGACCATAGCGTGTCGCATCGGGCGGGTCACGGCCCCCCTATCGGATTCCCGACAACCATCCATCACGGACAGTCATCAGGCCACGCACGGCAAGCGGCAAGGCAATCACATTCCGTGTCGACGGGGTGTCCGCCGCGCACGTGACACCCCGCCCCGGCACCCCTGCGCACCGGCCCCCCGCCCACCGCGGCACCACCGGCATGACCACCACAGACACCCGACCCGACCGGAACCACCACACCGGTCCCGTCCGCCGGACCCACCCCCACCGGCCCGACCTCCACATCGGACCACCCCCGGTCACCAACGACAGATCGCGCCGGGCCTCAGCCACGACGCGATCCGCTACACCACCCGGGCGTGTCGACACCCGACGACCAGACTCAGCCCGCCCGCCGACGCGCCCGACGCGCCGCCAACTCGTCCCCCACCGACTCCGACACCTCCGGCACCGGCGACGACCCCACCGGCTCCTGCCCGCCACCCGACACCGACTCCGCCGGCAGATGCGACAACGAACCCTGGATCTCCTTGAACGCACCACCGATCGCGATGCCGAAGACCCCCTGACCACCCTGCAACAGGTCCACCACCTCCTCCGGGGAACGGCACTCGTACACCGTCGTCCCGTCCGAGATCAACGTGATCCCCGCCAGGTCCTCCACCCCACGCGACCGCAGCGCCTCGATCGCCTTACGGATGTTCTGCAGGGACACCCCCGCATCCAACAACCGCTTCACGACCTTCAACACCACCAGATCGCGGAACGAATACAACCGGGACGTCCCCGAACCCGACGCGTCCCGCACACTCGGCACCACCAACGCCGTCCGCGCCCAGTAGTCCAACTGCCGGTAACTGATGCCCACCGCGTGACACGCCGTCACACCCCGGTAGCCCACCGCCCCGTCGTCATCCGCACCCGGCACCGGCACACCAGCCCGCTGCTGCTCCGAACCCGGATCGGGATCTCGCGGCTCCTGCATCGGACAACCTCCCCGCCCGTGCGGTCACACATCGTTCCACCGACGTGCACCCCTCGACACGGCCAAGACTATCGCCGCCCCGAAGCGTAACCACGCAGGAACGGACGCGACACGCCGCGCCACCAGACGAAAGATCATCAACGCGACCAGGCCGCCACCCACAGTGACGACGGGCCGACAACCGGGCTCAGCCCGCGAAGTCCTCCGGACGCACCTGCTCCAGGAACTCCCGGAACTTCTCCACCTCGTCCTCCTGCTCATCAGGAATCACGATCCCCGCCTCACTGAGGACCTGCTCAGCACAACGAATCGGAGCACCGACCCGCAACGCCAACGCAATGGAATCGCTCGGCCGCGCGGACACCCGCACACCGTCCCCGATCAACAGATCGGCGTAGAAGACGTTCTCCTTCAACTCGGTGATCTCCACCGCCCGCAACGGCGCCTGCAACGCCGCCAACACATCCCGCAGAAGATCGTGAGTCAACGGCCGGGCCGGCTTGACCCCCTGCTGCTCGTAAGCGATCGCCGTCGCCTCGACCGCGCCGATCCAGATCGGCAGATAGCGGTCCCCCTCGACCTCCCGCAGCAGGACGATCGGCTGGTTGCTGGGCAGCTCCACCCGAACTCCGACCACGCTCAGCTCGCGCACCGCCGCCTCCGTGTCGTCGTCGCCTACGCACCGCGCCCTTCCCTGCACGGTACACGGACCACGACACGGGAGTCCCGCGCGCTACGTGCACCACGCCACACCAGAAAGGCTTACCCCGGCAAGCCTACGACACGCTTCCCGCCGCAGATCTTTCCGCACACCCCACAACGAAGGGCCGGGCATCCCACGGACACCCGGCCCACCGTCACCGACCCAACGTCGACCGCAACCCCACCCGCACCAACGCCGCGTGCAACTGCTGCGACAACGCCACCAACTCCCGCGCCGTCTCCGCCGCCCGGGCCCGCGCCGCCGGATCACTCTGCCGCACCAACGGCGCCACCAACTGCGCGAACAGACCGACCTCCCGATCCGCCGCCGTCCGGTAACCCCGCAGGTGCCGCGGCTCCAACCCGTACGCCGCCAACCCCGCCACCGCCTGCGCGATGATCAACGCATCCGCGTCGTACCACCCCGGCGGATCGGACACCAGCACACCGAGCCGCTCCAACTCACCCAACGTCGACTCGTCCACACCACTGCGCGCGATCAGATCCAACCGACCCAACCGCACCTCGGACGACTCGACCGGCTCCTGATCACCCCGACCCGGCACCGCACCGTCAGGACCCACCGCCACCAACGCCGGCCGCTGCCGACCCGGCGCCGCACCCGACGCGTCCCACTCCGCCAACTGCGCCCGGATCACCCGCAACGGCAGATACTGGTCCCGCTGCGCGGCCAACACGAACCGCAACCGCGCCACATCGTCCCAGCTGTACTTCCGATAACCCGCCGGCGTCCGCTGCGGCTCCACCAGACCCTCGGTCTCCAGGAACCGCAACTTCGAGATGGTCACGTCCGGGAACTCCACCCGCAACTGACCCAGCACCTCACCGATACTCATCAGCGGGTGGGACCCGGCCGCCCCGGGCGGCGTCGAAGCCGCAGGCTCGTTCACCCCCGGCCGGCCTCCTCCTCCGGGCGCGGACCGGCGATGAACACCACCCGGAACTTGCCGATCTGCACCTCGTCACCATTGCTCAACGTGGCCGCCTCGACCCGCTCCCGGTTCACGTACGTGCCGTTCAGGCTGCCCACGTCCCGCACCGTGAACGTCCCACCATCCCGGTGGAACTCCGCGTGCCGCCGCGACACCGTCACGTCGTCCAGGAAGATGTCACTGTCCGGATGCCGGCCACTCGTCGTCACATCGTGGTCCAACAGGAACCGGGCACCCGCATTCGGACCCCGACGAACCACCAGCAGCGCCATACCCGGCGGCAACGAACCGGACAGCCGGCTCGGGACCACATCGGTGTCCGGACCCTCCAGCACTTCGTCGAGCGAACCGAGATTGAGCGTCGAAGTGACGTCGAGTGGGGGGAACTCGTCGTCTGGGCGCGTCATGGGGACCACCTCACGGATCTGTTCGGTCGGCGTCAGGGTAATGGCGGGTCTGGCCGCCGGGCAGACACACACCCGGCGGCTGGCTCCCCGTGCCCGGGAAGGCGCATTCCACAAACGCTCAACTATTGGGTTCTCGGTCGACTGGGCGAGCCTAGCCAGCGCCGAAATGCAGGGCAACCGGACGCGCGGAGTCACCCCCGCCGCCCGGCGACGACACTCAACTCTGAGTGAGCTCGCGATAAGCCTCAGCGGACAACAAACCGTCCACCGCCGCCGGATCCTCCGGAGTGATCTCCAACAACCACCCCGCACCGTACGGATCCGTGTTGATCGCCTCGGGGGCGTCACCGAGCGCCTCGTTACGCGCCGCCACCGTACCCGCCACCGGCGCGTAGATCTCCGACACGCTCTTCGTCGACTCGATCTCACCCACCGGGTCACCCGCCGCCACCACGGCGCCCTCATCAGGCAACTGGACGAACACGATGTCACCCAGGGCGTCCTGCGCGAAGTGCGTGATACCGACCCGCACGGCCCCACCCTCGGCAGCCGCCACCCACTCGTGCTCGGCGGTGTACCGCAGATCCTCAGGAATCACCAGCAGCATCCTTCATCCATCGGTGCACCGGAGGAGACCGGCGCGGCCGCGACCCGTCAGGAGACCGGCCGGGCGTGGTCCAGCTTGATCGGCGCGTGCAACTGCGAAACCTCCACAGCCTCACGATCGTCGACGGTCACGTTACCGCCGTCCTCCTCCACCAGTGCGACCACCCCGCCGGGAATGTACAACGCGGTACGCATCGTCTCCGGATCACCGATCACCGTGATCGTGTACGGCGCCGACAACCGCCGCCCGTCCACCACCAACGACCCGTTCTCCCCGTCCACGAAATACGTCGACGCGATGATCCGCACCGCCGCGCCGTCCGACCCCGCGATCTGCATCGCCTCCGCGCCCGCGCCCCGCAGCTCCTGCACCGCGTCCAGCACCCGCGCCGACGACACCGCCTTCGCCGGCCCCTCGAACCGCACCGTCAACCCCGGACCCACCGCCGGCAACGTCCCCGCCAGGATGCCCAACTGGTCCGCCCGCCGCGTCGCCTCGTCCAACGCCGCCTGCCGACCCTGCTCACCCGAGCGCAACTGCCGCTGGCTCTCCTCCAACGACTCGATGTCCTGCCGCAGCCGCCGCTCCCGCGAGTCCAGGTCCGACGAGATCCGGACCAGGTCCTCCTCCCGCGTCGCCGACAACGTCGGATCCGCCGACGTCGTCTTCAGCTGCACCACCAGCGTGAACCCCAGCAACGCCAGCAGCACCGCGATCATCGCCCCCGCCGACGTCCACCGCCGCCCACCGGCCCCGCCCGCCGCCGGCTTCGCGGCAGCGTCCGGCCGCTCCGGCTCCACCGGCGACTCCACGGGTACGACGTCCTCCCGCTCCACCGGTTCCTCCGGCGCCAACGGGCTCAACTCGTCCGCGTCCGGCGCGTCCGGACGCGGATCCGGCTCACCCGCCGGACCCGACGGCCGGACCGGCTCCCCCGGGGCCGGCCACCCGGTGCCGGTCTCGCTGTGTTCGTCGCTCACGCCTCAAACCTACGCCCGGAACAGGTGACGACGGATCGCCGCCACATTGCCGAAGATCCGCACCCCGAGCACGACCACCACACCCGTGGACAACTGGCCACCCACGCCCAACTGGTCACCCAGATACACGATCAGACCCGCCACCAGCACGTTCGAGATGAACGACACCACGAACTGCTTGTCGTCGAAGATCCGGTCGAGCTTCGCCCGGACCCCGCCGAACACCGCGTCCAGCGCGGCCACCACGGCGATCGGCAGGTACGGCTGCAACGCCGCCGGCACGGCCGGATCAAGATAGATCCCGAGAACCACACCGGCGATCAGCGCCAGCACCGCGATCATCGGACACCTCCGGAGGGGCGGAGAGAGGTACCCGAGCCGGACGGCCCGGGACTGGACGAACCCCGACCCGCCGAACCCGACGGCGACGGGCTCGGACTCACCGAGGGCTCGGCGTAGCGTAGCCGTGGCAACGGAGCAGCCGGCAGGGTGAGGTCCTCGGCCGCCCGCACCCCGAACGACAGACCCGTGGCCCGCGCCACGTCCCGCATCAGATCCGCCGCCCGACTGTCGTCGAAGCGGCCCCGCATCGACCCCGGCCCGATCGCCGACACCTCGTACGGGCTCGTCACCGGCCGGAAGTCCACCAGGATCGCCTGCCCCGCCGACCGGATCGTCGACGTCGCCGTCAACCGCTGCCCGTTCACCGCCACCGCCTCGGCACCCGCCGCCCACAACGCGTTGGCCACCTTCTGCAGGTCGGAGTAGAGCACCTGCGGCGGCCCCACACCCGCACCGGTCACCGCGTCCTTGTCCTCCGCCGCGTCCGCCAGCCGCACCACCACGCCGTCACCCCGGACCCGACCCAACCCGGTCCCGGCCTCCAGGTTCCGCAACCGGTACGCCTGCGAACCGCTCAGCGCCGCGTCGCGCTGCCGGCCCACCTCCTCGCGCAACTGGTCCGCGCGCGCGGTCAACCGGTCCGTCTCGGCCTCACGCTGCTTGATCTCGGAGATCAGGCCCGCCCGCGCCTGCGCCCGGCTCGGCTCCTCCGCCATCGTCTCCCGGTACGCCACCGCGAAGAGCACCCCGATCGCCACGATCACCACCACGCTGACCGGCCGCGCCGCCCACCGCCGCCAGGGCGACGCGGGCGCCCGCCCACGCCGGGCCGCCGCGTCGGCGTAACCCGGGTCGAGCGGGTTGCGGAACAGTTCGGTGAGGAAGTCCGGGGCGTACACCCGGGCCGACGGGTCGCGAACGTCGCGCGGAGCGGAACTCATGCCGTCGCTCCCTGCGACCGGTCCCGCATCGCCCGGACCAGGCGGCTGGCCTGCACCACGTACATCGCGCCGGCCACCCAGTAGAGCACCAGACCCCACCAGGCCAGCCCCCAGCCGATCGCGGCGGAGGCCGTGGCCACCGCCACCGCCGGCGCCGCCGCGGCCAGCAGCAGCAGCGGGAAGGCCGCCAGCAGCAGGAACGTCGCCGTCTTGCCGACGTAGTGCACCGGCGGGGGGCCGTAACCGTAGCGGCGGAGCACCGCCAGGGAACCGAGCAGCAGCAGCTCGCGGGCCAGCAACGCCGCGGTGAACTGCCACGGCACCACCTCCCGCGCGGTGAACGCGAGCAGCGTGGCGAGGATGTAGAGCCGGTCGGCGAGCGGGTCGAGCAGCTCGCCGAGGCGGCTGACCTGGTGCAGCCGGCGGGCGATCCAGCCGTCCACCCAGTCGCTGGTGCCGCCGATGGCCAGCACCACGATCGCCGCCACGTCGGCGCGCGCCACCAGGAAGAGATAGAGGAACAGCGGCACTCCGACCAGCCGGACGAAGCTGATCATGTTCGGCAGGGTGAGGACCCGGTCCCCCACCGCCGTCGTACCGCCGGTGGCCTCCGGTTGCTCTGACCGAGCCGGCCGACGCGACACCGCAGCCTCCCTTCGCAGCACGGTCCGGCGCCCGACCGAGGTCGGTCGCTCCGGAGGGACGTGCGCGTTACCGGCCGGTCGGCGCCGGCGCCCTTGCGATCCCGGGCTGGGACCTCCCCCGATGCGGCCCAGGATCGGTGTCGATCAAGGGCCGGCGAGTTGCGCTGCCACTATATCGGGCTCGTCGCGCTCTTCCCGTGCCCCGCGTGTGCTGCCCCACACCACCGCTAAGGCATCCTAGGACACTAGTGGAGTGGGGAAAGGCGGCTGGTCGGCGGGCTCAGGCGGTGCGGGCTGCGGAGTCCGAGCCCACCTGGCCACCGGCCAGGGCAGCCGCCTGACCGAACGCGGCCAGCGCCAGCAGCAGCTCGTGCTGGGTGCGGTGCGGCATCCGGTCGAGGACGGCCTGGATCGCCTGGTGGCGGCGCTCCTGCAACTCCCGCAGCAGGGTCTCCGCCGCCGCGGTGGGGATCAACCGCACCTCGCGCCGGTCGCGGGGGTCCGCCACCCGCCGGACCAGACCGACGGCCTCCAGCCGGTCACAGAGCCGGCTGGCCGAGGAGGGTACGACGTCCAGCAGGTCGGCCAGCCGGTTCACGTTGGCGTTCGGATGGCTGATGATCAGCGACAGGACGCGGAGCTGGGTCGGCGAGACGCTGACGTTGTGCCGGGAGGCCGCCGAATCGAGGACACCGATCAGCGCCTCGGCAGCCGCCTCGATCGCGGCGGCAAGATTCGGAGGTCGCTCCACCCGATCTCCCCTGCACTCGTCCCGCTCGTGCTCGCCCACCGGTCCGACTACCGGCCGCGCGCGTCGTCCGGCCGGCCGGAACCGCGCCAGTCCAGGCAGACGACCACCGCATCGTCGCGGAGATCCGCGGCGGCGTGGTAGGCGTGCAGTTCGCGCATCACCGTACCAACTGCTTCGGTCGCCGGTTGCAGCCGAGTGGACCGCATCGCGCGCGCCATGGCCCTTTCGCCGTAGGGCTCCTGGCCATCCGGCGCGGCGGCGTACACGCCGTCGCTGACCACGAAGAGCCGGTCCCCCGGCTCCACCGCGAACTCCTGCACGTCGTAGCGGGTCTCGGCGAACATCCCCAGCGGCAGCTGCTGCTCCAGGTCGATCCGGGTCACCGTGCCGCCGCGCAGTCGCAGCACGTGCGGCGAGCCCGCGTCCACGGCGCGGACCGTCCCCCGACGGGTGTCCAGCTCCAGCAGGAGCGTGGCCACGTGCCGGCCCCCCCGGTGCTGGTAGAAGATCGTGTCGGAGGCCAGCTCGGCCTGTTCGACCAGGCTGCCGCCGGAACGTCGGGCGTTGCGCAGCGCGTTGACGGTGACCGCGGTGAGCAGCGACGCGGAGAGCCCGGAGCCGGCGCCGTTGAGCACGGTCACCGTGAGCTGGTCGCCGTCGAGCGACCAGTCGAAGTGGTCCCCGCCGACCGTGTACGCCGGTTCGAGCTGGCCCGCCAGCAGGAACGCGCCATGCGTGACGCTGCGCCCCGGCAGCAGGTCCCACTGCATCTCCGCGGCCATGCTGAGCCGTTCCCGGCGGCGCGCCCGGCGGTAGCGGTCGGTCTCCCGGTCGGCGGCGCGCAGCGCCAGGGCCAGCTCGCCGGCCATCTCCCGGGCCAGCTCGACCGTCGCGGGCTCCGGCTGCCCGGCGACCTCGATCAGCAGCACCCCGAGCCGCTCGCCCCAGACCGACAGCGGCAGATACATCCGGCACCCACCGCTCTCCCCCGCGTCCAGCACCGGCTGCTGGCTGCTGAAGCAGCGCTGCGCGACGCCGTGACAGGAGAGGAAGCCGGCGTCCGGCAGCTCCGGGTCCAGCACCGGCCAGAGCCCGCTGAACCGGTAGTCGGCGATGAAGACCTCGGTGCGGGACGCGTCCAGCGCGGCGCGGATCGTCCGGTCGGCGGCCTCCGCCAACTGGTCGGGCGGGGCCGCGCGCAGGGCACGCGACACCTGTCCGGGCGCTTCCGGCATGTTGCATCCTCCGAGGCGATTATTGCTTGGGAGCAAGCATCATACGGAGACCGCCCGACAGGCCGGTCGGCCGGTTCGGCCGGCCCGCATCCGCGGGTGGCAGCCGGGCGCCGCCGCACCCCGGCCCGGCGAATCAGCGCCCGGCGTCAGTCCGCGGCCCGGGTGGCCAACGCGCCGAAGAAGGCGTCCGGCACCGGGTCCGGGGGGCCGGACGGTCGCCACCGCGCCACCGGCACCACGCCGTCCCCGGTGGGTCGCCAGCGACCCAGCAGCGGCCCGAAGGCGGCCGGTGGGCGCATCCGGAACGCCGGCCCCATCATGGCCAGGGCCTCGGGGTACGCCGCCAGCTCCTCGCTGTCGAAGTCGACCGCGAGGAAGCTGCCGGGCGCGGCCGCCGCGTAGAGCTCGTCGAGGGTACGGGCCAGGGTGTCGTCGTCCAGGAACGCGGCCAGCCCGAGGAAGATCACCCCGACCGGCCTTCTCCCCCACCCCGGCACGAACCGGTGCAGCTGCGCAGGGTCGACGGTGCCGATGTCGGTGGCGTCGCCGAAGCCGTACCCGGCGCGGTCGCTGCCGGCGAGGATCCGCTGGCCGAGCCGGATCGCCACCGGGTCGACGTCGGTGTAGAGCACGGTCGCCTCCGGGGCCACCTCGTGCACGTTCCCCCGGGTGGGCACGCCCGCGCCGAAGACGAGGAAGCCGTCCACCCCGGCGTCGGTGATCGCCCGCACGGCCCGGCCCAGGAAGTCCCGCAACGAGCGGAAGATCGCCGCACACGGCCCGTACGCCTGCTCGAAGGCGTGCGCGGCGGCCACGTCGACCGGGAAGTGGTGCTCCCCGCCGAGCCAGTAGTCGATCATGCGGGCGGTGCTCGGCTGGTCCGGCTCGGCCATCGACGAATCTCCCTCGCTCGGGCGTCGGGCGACAGCGTACCCACGGCCCGGCTCGCGCGGTATCGGCCCGCTGACAGCCCGCCGGCCGCGATACTGGCCGCGGGCGTCCGGCGGCCAGGAGGTGCAGCGGGTGAACTCGGCGAGCAGCGCGGCGGTGGTGGTCGGCGTGGACGGCTCCGAGCCGGCCCGGCGGGCCGTACGCCTGGCGGCGGCGGAGGCCGCGCGGCGCAACCGGCCGCTACGGGTGGTCCACGGGTTCATCTGGCCGCTGCTGCGCGTGCCGGTGGACGGGGTCGCCGGCGGGCCGGCCGGCGGTGGCCTGCGACACCAGGCGCAGGAGCTGGTCGCGGCGGCGGTCGCCGAGGCGGAGGCGGTCGCGCCGGAGCTGCGGGTCACCGGGGAGATCATCGACGGCGAGGCCGCCGCGGTGCTGCTCGGCGAGACCCCCACCGCGACGATGATCGTGCTCGGCGACCGGGGCCTGGGCGGGTTCGGCGCGCTGGTGCTCGGCTCGGTGGCGATCCAGGTGGCCGCGTACGCCGACTGCCCGGTGCTGGTGGCGCGCGGCGCGCCACGGTCGGCCGGACCGGTCGTGGTCGGCGTGGACGGCTCGGCGCTGTCCCGGGCGGCCGTCGAGTTCGCCGCCGAGGAGGCGGCGCTGCGCGGCGCCCCGCTGCACGCGGTGCACGCCTACACCCACCCCGCCTCCGGCGGCCCCGGCGACATGCAACCCCTGGTGTACGAGGAGAACCAGCTGCGCGGCGAGGAGGACCGGATCGTCGCCGAGTCGCTGACCGGGCTGGCCGACCGTTACCCGCAGGTGCCGGTCACCCGGGAGACCCGGCACGGCCGGCCGGTCTCCGTCCTCACCGAGGCGTCCCGCGGCGCGCAGCTCGTGGTGGTCGGCAACCAGGGCCGGCGCGAGCTGAGCGGCCTGCTGCTCGGCTCGGTCAGCCAGGGCGTGCTGCACCACGCCGACTGCCCGGTCGCGGTGGTCCACACGGTTGGCGTGGGCGGGGACGGGTAGACGACGCGGACAGCGACAGCGACCGGAGGAGGCGGCGATGCCAGGACCATGGCCGGGGAGCAACGCGTACGACAAGGAGCGGGCCCGACTGCGCGACGTGATCGAGCAGTCCGGACGCGCGGCCGACCAGGAGGCGAACCAGGTCGCCAACCGGATCCTGCAGGACGACCGGGGTCAGCGCGGCGTGGTGCGGGGCGAGCGGACGTACGGCCCGAAGGGCGAGCGCGAGCCGGGCGACCCGAAGTGAGCCGCACCGGGGTGGTCGACGGCGCCATCGCCGGCGCGGTGGGCAGCGCCGTGCTGAACGTGGTCAGCTATCTGGACATGGTGGTGCGGGCGCGTCCGGCCAGTGGCACCCCGGAGGAGACCGCCGGGCGGCTGGCCGGCGTGGCCCACGTCGACCTCGGGCCCGAGGACCGCGCGGCCAACCGCCGCGCGGGCCTCGGGCCCCTGCTCGGGTACGGGACGGGGATCGCCGCGGGGGCGGCGTTCGGGCTGCTCGCCGCGCGACGTCGGCTGCCGGTGCCGGTGGCGGTGGGGCTGCTCGGTGGTGGCGTGATGGCCGTGTCGGACGGCTCGATGACGGTGCTGGGCGTGACCGACCCGCGGCGCTGGGGCCGGGCCGGCTGGCTGTCGGACATCGTGCCGCACCTCGCGTACGGCATGGCGGCCGCAGCCACCTGGTGGAGGCTGCGGCCGCCCTCGCGACGCCGTCGCTAGCTCTCGTCCTCCGCGACGGGTGCGCCGGCCGGGCCGTACGGGGACACCTGTCCCTTCGGCACCGGCCGGCCGACGTCCCCGTTGGAGCTGCCCTGGTTCCGGGGATGCCCGGTGGCCTGACTGCCCTCGCGGCTGTCCTGGCTGGTCGCGCCCTTGTCGTTGCGGCGCAGTTCCTCCTGCTGCGGCTTGACCACGGCTCTCTCCTTCCGGTGGGAGCGCACGACGTGCGCCGCGCACCCGAGCGGGGTACCCGCCGCCGGGGAGCGCATTCCGTCCGGCGGGGGTCTGGAGCGGGCCGGGGCGGGTAACCCGACGGGATGCCGAACGATCGGAACGTGGCCCGGGCGCTGCTGGAGCGGCAGGGACGCACGTACGCCGAGGAGGCCGGGATCCGGCTGACCGACCGGCCCGGGCCGCTCTACCAGCTGCTGGTGCTGACCACGCTGCTGAGCACCCGGATCCGGGCCGGGGTGGCGCTCGCCGCCGCGCGGGAACTCTTCGCGGCCGGCTACCGCACCCCGCAGGCGATGGAGGCGGCGAGCTGGCAGGACCGGGTCGACGCGCTCGGCCGGGGGCACTACCGGCGCTACGACGAGCGCACCTCGACGATGCTGGGCACCGGCGCGCGGCTCTGCCTGGACCGGTGGCACGGCGACCTGCGCCGGCTGCACCGGGAGGCCGACGGCGACCTGCCGGTGCTGCGCCGGCTGCTCACCGAGTTCCCCGGCATCGGGCCCACCGGGGCGGACATCTTCCTGCGGGAGGCGCAGGCGGTCTGGCCGGACGTGCGCCCGTACGCCGACCGGCGGGCCCTGGCCGGGGCGAAGCGGCTCGGGCTGCCGGCGAACCCGCGTGGGCTGTGCGGGCTGGTCGGCGAGGGCGACTTCGGTCGGCTCGCCTCCGCGCTGGTGCGGGTCGCCCTCGGCGAGGAGTCGGCCGGCGAGGTCAGTCGCACGGCGGCGGCCCGCTGACGCTCACTTGACCGGCTTGTCCCCCGGCTTGGTCAGGTTCCACACCAGCAGCCCGGCGAGGACGGCGAGCAGCACCACCCCGCCGGAGAGTCCCTTGCCGTCCTCGGTGCCGCGGTGGCCGGTGACGCCGAAGTAGATCACCGCCAGGCCGGCCAGCACCGCGACGAACTTCCGCAATCCCTGGTCCTTCACGTCCCGCACGGTAACGACGGTTTCCCGGCGGCATGCGGCATTCGGGGGCAGATCCCCCGTCCGGGTCACCCGCTGCGGCCACCGGTCGCCGGGCCCCGCAGCCGCACCCGGCGTACCGCCCGGTCGGCGACCTCGACCACCTCGACGGTCAGCCCGGGCAGGCGCACGCTCTCCCCCGGCCCCGCCGGCAGCCGGCCCAGGCCGGCCAGGACCAGACCGGCGACGGTGGTGTACTCGCGGGTCAGCGGGAAGGTCAACCGGACCCCGACGTCGGGCAGGTCGTGCAGCGGGAAGTCGCCGGGCAGCAGCAGGGCGCCGTCCGGCTCCCGGTGCACCCCGCAGACGTCCCGGTCGGTCTCGTCGTACAGCTCACCGACGACCTCCTCCAGCAGGTCCTCCATGGTGACCAGGCCGTCGACACCGCCGTACTCGTCGATCACCAGGGCGAGCTGCTCGTGCCCCTGCCGCAGCTGCCGCATGGCGTCGGCGACCGGCAGGGTGCCGGGCAGCAGCAGCGGCCGACGCGCCCGACCGCCCACGGTCTCCCCGTCGGCGTCGACCAGGTCGCGGATGTGCACCACGCCGCGGACGTCGTCCAGGCCGCCCGGGCCGGTCACCGGGGCCCGGGAGCGGCCCGCCGCCGCCAGCCGCCGCATCCCGTCGGCCGCCGTCATCGACGCCGGCAGGACCGTCACGTCGCGGCGCGCGACCAGGATCTCCCGCAGGGTACGGCCGGCGATGTCGAACGCCCCGGCCAGGATCTCCCGCTGCTGCGCCGACAGGCCCCGCTGGCTGACCAGCATCTCCCGCAGCTCCTCCTCGGTCACCTCGCCACGGCTGGCCCGCGGATCCCCGCCGCTGAGCCGGACCAGCACGTCGGTGCTGCGGCTGAGCAGCCACACCGCCGGTCGGGACAGCCGGGCCAGCAGGTCCAGCGGGCCGGCCGCGAGCAGCGCTCACCGTTCCGCCCACTGCATCGCCAGGCGCTTCGGGGCCAGCTCACCGACGACCAGGGTGACGAAGGTGAGCGCCACCGTCACCAGCAGCACCGCCACCGCGTGCGCGGCCCCGCCGAGGAAACCCAGCGGCCCCACCAGCGGTTCGGCCAGCGACACGGCGGCGGCCGCGGAGGCGAGGAACCCGGCCAGGGTGATGCCGAGCTGCACGGTGGCGAGGTAGCGGTTCGGTTCCCGGGCCAGCCGCGCCAACCGCGCCCCGGTACGCCCCGACCGCGCCAGCCGCCGCAGCTGCCCCTCCCGGAGCGTCACCAGGGCCATCTCGCTGCCGGAGAGCGCCGCGTTGACCAGCACCAGGACCAGCACCACGGCGAGTTGGAGACCCATCAGTCGGTCTCCAGGTCGTCCAGGGAGATGGCGTGGGTCATCAGCCACCGGGCCAGCGCCGCCATCCCGAACAGCCACAGCGGGGCCGACTCGGTGGTCCCGTTCGTGGCGAAGACGGCGAACCGCAGGTCCGGCGCCCGGTACGCCTCGATCCGCCACCGGTGCTGCTTGTCCCGCCAGACCGCGGAGGGGTCCATGGCGTCACCGTAGGCGACGGCGCGGCCCGGCCGGGCCGGTTCAGACGGGCGGGGCCACCACTTCGCGGGCGTCGTCGGGCAGCCGGCGGGTCGCGCCGCGCCGGTCGAGCAGCTCCAGCAGCGGCACCGCCACCCGGCGGGTGGTGTCGAGGGCCTGCCGGGCGGCGCTGAGCGTGAACGGCTGCGGCAGCCGGGCCAGGACCCGTACGGCGTCGTCGACCGCGCCCGGCAGCAGCACCACGTTGTCGGCGAGTTTCAGCAGCGCTCCCGCCCGCACGGCCGCGCCGATCTCCCGGGGGCCCAGGCCGAGGTCCGCCAGGCGGTGCGCCTCGGGGGCCTGGAAGGGACGGTCGCCGTACTCGGCGCGGACCCGGTCCACGGCCCGGGCCACCGGTGCGGGCAGCCCGTCGGTGCCAGTCGCGGTGACCCGACCGGCGCGGACCCGCAGCGGCGCCCGGACCAGCGCCTCGACCAGCGCGCGGTCGGGCAGGTCGAGACGCTGGCGCAGCACGTCGACCGGGGCGCCGGGCTCCAGCGGATGCTCCCGGGCGTACCGGGTGACCTCCTCGGTGAGCCGGGCGCCGAGGTCCCGCCAGTGGTCCGGGTCGGCCAGCCAGTCGCCGGCCACGGGCGCGACGGTCACCGGCACGCCCGTCCGGGTCAGGTCGCCCGCCCGGGCCAGGCGTCGGCGGCGCAGCTCACCGGCCAGGTCGGGTCGGCCGTCCAACCCGGCCAGCACGGTGGCCCGCGCGGCGGCCGCGCCCCGGCGCGACAGCGGCGGCGGGTCCACGTCGAGCACGGTCACCCCACCGCTGACGTGGTGGCGGCCCGGGTCGCGCAGCAACGCCCGGTCACCGACGAGCAGCGGCAGCGGCCGGGCCAGCCGCAGCCGGACGGTGTCCGGGCCGAGCGGCCGGACCCGGGCGGGCACGGCGGCCGAGCCGACGTGCAGGGTGAGGGTGGCCGGCAGCTCCGCGGCCGGGTCACCGGCGAGGCGCACGTCGAGCAGGTCGGTCAGCCGGAACCGGCCCGGGGTGAGCAGGGCGTCGCCGCGGGCCACCCGGTCGCGGGACACCCCGCGCAGGTTCACCGCCACCCGGGCCACCGCGTCGACCCCCTGCCGTGCGGTGCCGAGCGAGTGCAGTCCCCGGACCCGGACCGGTTCGCCGGTGTCGGCCAGTTCGAGCTGGTCACCGACGCGCAGCCGGCCGCCGCCGATTGTGCCGGTGGCGACCGTGCCGCTGCCGCGGATGGTGAACGACCGGTCCACCCAGAGCCGGACCGGGGCGTCGCGCGCCGGGTCGGGCAGCCGGGCCACCAGGCGGTCCAGGGCGGCCCGCAGCTGCGGCAGGCCGGCGCCGGTCGCCCCGCTGACCGCGACCGCCTCGACCCCGGCGAGGGAGGTGGCGGCGAGCTGTGCCCGGGCCTGCGCCAGGGCCGGCCCCGGATCGGCCAGGTCCGCTCGGGTGACCACCAGCAGGCCGTACGACACCCCGAGCGCGTGCAGCGCGGCGAGGTGCTCGCCCGACTGCGGCATCCAGCCCTCGTCCGCGGCGACCACGATCATCGCGGCCGGCACCGGGCCGACCCCGGCGAGCATGTTCGGCACGAACCGCTCGTGGCCGGGCACGTCGACGAAGGCGATGGTGCCGCCCGACGGCAGCGTCGTCCAGGCGAACCCGAGGTCGATGGTCATGCCCCGGCGGCGTTCCTCCGCCCACCGGTCCGGTTCCATCCCGGTGAGCGCCCGCACCAGCGTGGACTTGCCGTGGTCGACGTGCCCGGCGGTGGCGACGACCCACACCGGCTACTCACCCACCCGCAGGATCGCCACCAGCAGCACGGGATCCGCGTCGGCCGGTACGCAGCGCAGGTCGAGCAGGAGCCGGCCGTGCAGCACCCGACCGAGCACCGGCGTCCCGCCCGTGCGCAGCGGCTCCGCGTAGCGCTCGGGGAGGCTCAACGCCCACGAGTCGAGGTCGACACCCGGGGCGCCGCCGCCGCCGACCACCGACGCGCAGGGCACCACCTCGGCCTTGCGGCCGTCCTCGCCGAGCCGGTCGCGGAGCCGTTCGGCGCGCTGACGCAGCACGGTCGGGTCGGCGTGCAGGGCGGACCGGGTGGGAGTGGTCGGGCCGTGCAGGGTGGCGGCCAGCGCGGCCAGGGTCAGCTTGTCGACCCGGAGCGCCCGCGCGAGCGGATGCCGGCGCAGCCGCTCGACGAGCTCGGCGGTGCCCAGCAGCAGACCGGCCTGCGGGCCGCCGAGCAGCTTGTCGCCGCTGGCGGTGACCAGGGCCGCGCCGGCGCGCAGGGTGCTCGCGGCGTCCGGCTCGTCGGGCAGCAGCGGGTCGGGGGCGAGCAGCCCGGAACCGATGTCGGCCACCACCGGCACCCCGAGGGTGGCCAGCTCGCGGACCGGCACGGCCGAGGTGAAGCCGGTGACCAGGAAGTTCGACGGGTGCACCTTCAGCACGAAACCGGTACGCGGACCGACCGCGGCGGCGTAGTCGGCCAGGGTGGTGCGGTTGGTGGTGCCCACCTCGCGCAGCCGGGCCCCGGTGCTCTCCAGCAGGTCGGGCAGGCGGAACCCGTCGCCGATCTCGACCAGCTCGCCGCGGCTCACCACGATCTCGGCGTCGGCGGCGAGGGCGGTGGCGGCGAGCACCAGCGCGGCGGCCCCGTTGTTGACCACGTGCACGGCCGGCGCGTCGGGCACGGCGGCGGCGAGCGCGTCCAGGGCGTCCCGGCCGCGTCGGGCCCGTCGACCGGTCCGCAGGTCCAGCTCCACGTCGGTGTGTCCGGCGGCGGCGACCAGCGCCTCGACGGCGGCGGCCGAGAGCGGTGCCCGACCGAGGTTGGTGTGCAGCACGACGCCGGTGGCGTTGAGCACCGCCCGCGGGGTCGGGGCCGGCAACGCGGCCAGCGCCGCGTCGCGTACCTCATCGGGGGTGATCTCACCGCGGCGGGCCCGCTCCTGCGCGCGGCCGATGGCGGCCTTGACGCGGTCGCGGCCGAGCGTGCCCGCGGCGGCGGCGAGCGCCGGGTCGGCGAGCAGCGCGTCGGTGCGCGGCACGCGCCGCCGTGGGTCGGCCGTGCCGTCGGGCATGCCTCATCTCCCTGCGCGTGCGTGGACGGAGACGGACGGGAATCGAACCCGCCTGGCCCGGGTCCCGGACCACACCGGTTTTGAAGACCGGGAGGGGCACCAGCCGCCTGAACGCCTCCACGCAGCAGTCAACCACAGCCGACGGACGTCCGCGCGGCGAGGTGTCAGCCCTGCTCGGCCGCCCGCCGGTCGGCGCGTTCCCGCTGCGGCACCACCGTGTACCTCGGGTCCTTCGCCGAGGCGACCCCGCCGTGGAAGATGCCGAACCGGGTGCAGACCGAGGCGGCCAGCAGCGCCCCGCCGGAGAGCGCGCAGAGCACCCGGCTGCGCCGGCCCACCAGCGCGCCGGCCACCCCGGCCGCGGTCAGCGCCCGCCCGGTGCGCAGCAGCCGGCCGGCGGTGCCCGTGGCGTAGGGCTCGCTGAGCAGCCCGAGCCGGGTCTCCACCCGGTGCGCCCCCCACAGCTCCAGGGCGGCACCGGCGACCGCGAAGCGGCGCGCCGGGCCGGCCTGCGCCGGCGGCGCGGCGATCAGGCCCACGCCGGCACCGCTGGCCAGGGCGCTGCCCGCGAAGATGGTCGGCAGTTCCGGGTACGCCTCGTGCCACGACGGCACCGCCGTGTCGGCCAGCAGCACCCCGGTGTACGTGGCCAGCGCGGGCGCGGTGACCGCGGCGACCAGCCCGGCGGCGTGCCCGACCGGGGGCAGCACCCGGCGGCCCAGCCCGAGCACCCCGCGCTCGGGCAGCCACGGCGCGGCCTCGGCGATCGCGGCGACACCGGCGGCCGGCCCGAAGGTGCTCAGGATCCAGGTGCCGACGGACATCGGCGAGGTCAGCTTCGCCACCCGCAGCATGTGGTGGAACCGGCTCGGCTTGCCCAGATCGTTGATCAGAAAGTACGCGCTGGCGCTCACCGCGGCCAGGGAGACGACCCGCCCCGACCGGCGCAGCGCCGGCCGCCCGGTGAGCTGCCCACCCGCCGCCAGCAGCGACGACCCGGCCGCCAGGCCGCCGGTGAACAGGTAGGCGGCGATGTCCCACTTCCACACCGGCGCCTTGAGGATCGGCCGCCCGTAGTAGGAGGTGAACTCGGCGGGCGGCACGTTGAGCTGCTCGCCACCACCACCCCGGCCGCCCCGGCGGCCCTTGCGGCGCGGCCGGTCGACCGGCTCCACGTCGCGCGGCGGGTGCGGGGCCAGCCGTACCTCCGCCGCGCCCGCGTCGGTGCGGGCCACGCCCGCGCCGGTGCCGGTGGCCCGGCTGCCGTTCTCCGCGCCGGCGGTCAGCGGCGCGTTCCCGGTGCCCGTCGCGCCGTGGGTCGCGGTCACCTTCGTGCCGTGGCCGGCCAGGGGCCCCGGACCGCCGAGGCGTTCCGGGCCCTCGGCGGCGAGCCGGTCGCGGAACCGGCGGAACAGGGCACCCACCGGGGCGCGGTCCGGACTCACGATGAACCTCCGACGAACGCGGCGACGGCCGCCGCCACCATGGCCAGCGCGGCCAGGCCGGCCCGCCGGTACATCTTCGGCAGGTCCCGGGTGGTGACCACCGGGTCCGGCGGCAGGCCGTACACCTCCGGCTCGTCGAGCAGCAGGAAGAAGGCGCCGTCCCCGCCGACACCGTCGGTCGGGTCGTTGCCGTACAGCCGGGCCTCCGGCACGCCCCGCTCGTGCAGGGCGGCGACCCGCTGGGCGGCGCGCTCGCGCAGCTCGTCCAGCGGCCCGAACTGGATCGACTCCGTCGGGCAGGCCTGCGCGCAGGCCGGGGTCATGCCGGCGCCGAGCCGGTCGTAGCAGAGCGTGCACTTCCACGCCCGACCGTCGTCCTTGCGCTGGTCGATCACCCCGTACGGGCAGGCGGAGATGCAGTAGCCGCAGCCGTTGCAGATGTCCTCCTGCACCACCACCGTGCCGAACTCGGTGCGGAACAGCGACCCGGTCGGACAGACGTCCAGGCAGGCCGCGTGGGTGCAGTGCTTGCAGACGTCCGACATCATCAGCCAGCGGAAGTCGGTACGCGACTCGACGCCGCTGCCCCGACCGGGCGGCTGGGTGCCGGGCATGCCGAGGAACTCCGGCCCGGCCGCCATCCGCGCGGCGGCCTGCGGCTGCCCCGGCGGCACGCCCGGCTCGGTGCCGCTGTCGTTGCCCACCCCGGCGGCGACCGCCGCGCTGGCCGGGCTCACCGACGGCCCGGTCGGGGTGCCCTCGAACGGCGGCGTCCGGTGCCCGGCCGGGCGGGGCTGCTCGATGAACGCCACGTGCCGCCACGAGTTGGCCGTCAACGCGCCGGTGTTGTCGTACGACATGCCGAGCAGGTCGAAGCCCGAGTCCGGGACGCCGTTCCACTCCTTGCAGGCCACCTCGCACGCCTTGCAGCCGATGCAGACGCTGGTGTCGGTGAAGAAACCCACCCGCGGCCCCGCCTCGGCCCACCCGGCGTCGGGGGCCGGGTCGAGCGGGCCGTAGAGGCTGTTGACGTCCGGCAACCTGGCCTCAGGCATCCTGGCCTCCGTCCCGCGCCGCCTCGGCGGAACGCTCATCGGTGCTGCCGGCCGCGTCGTCGCCACCGGTGGTGACCATCGGAATCCGCCGGTCGGCCGTCATGCCGGCCCGCCGCTGGTAGTCCGCCACCATGTCGAGCAGGGCCGGACCGGTCGGCCGCCGCCCGGGGCGTACGTCGCAGGTGCCGATCTTGCTCTCCTGGATCAGCACGTTCGGGTCCAGGGTGATGCCGAACAGGTCGTTGGCCGAGTCACCGGTGACCAGGCCCTCGGTGCCGAAGTGGTACGGCAGCCAGAGCTGGTGGATCACCCGGCCGTCCACCCGCAACGGGGTGAGCCGGTCGGTCACCAGCACCTTCGCCTCGATCACCGCCCGACCGCTGACCAGGTGCGCCCAACCCCGGTGCGCCAGGCCGACCTCGGCGGCCAGCTCCGGGGAGACCTCCACGAACATCTCCGGCTGCAACTCGGCGAGCGGGCCCACCGTGCGGCTCATGCCACCGGCCGTGTGGTGCTCGGTGAGCCGGCTGACCGTGAACACGTACGGGAAGACGTCGCTGTGCGCCTCCGGCGGACTCGGGTTGATCCGGTTCACCGGGTGGTCGTAGATCTTGCGGGTCGGGTTGGCCTGCTGCGCGTACATCGGGTTGCGCATGGGCGACTCGGCCGGCTCGTAGTGCGTCGGCATGGGGCCGTCGAGCACCCCGGTCGGAGCGTACAGCCAGGCCTTCCCGTCGCCCTGCATGACGAAGGCGTCGTCACCGGCGAGGGCCTCCGGACCGGAGGCGCCCTCCGGCGGCCGGTACGTCGGCGGTTTCGTCTTCTCGAAGTCCGGCACGTCGTACCCGGTCCACTCGCCCTTCTCCGGGTCCCACCAGACGTACTTCTTCCGCTCGCTCCACGGGCGGCCCTGCGGGTCGGCGGAGGCACGGTTGTAGAGGGTGCGCCGGTTCGCCGGCCAGGCCCAGCCCCACTCGGCGGCCACCCAGTCCTGCTCGTGGCGCGACTTGCGGCGGGCGGCCTGGTTGACGCCGTCGGCGTAGACGCCGGTGTAGATCCAGCAGCCGACGGCCGTGGAGCCGTCGTCGCGGGCCTCGGGGAACGCGGACAGCGGCCGGCCGGTGGCGACCTCGTAGCCGTTGATCTCCTTCAGCACCGCCTCGGCGCTCGGCTCGGCACGGTCACCGTGGGTCGGGTAGTCCCAGGCGAGGTCCAGCAGCGCCCGGTCCCGGGGCTTGGCGGAGCCGGCCAGCTTCTCCCGCAGCACCCGGCCCAGGTGATAGAAGAACCACAGCTCCGAACGGGCGTCGTCCGGTGCCTCCAAGGCCTTCTCGCGCCACTGCAGCAGCCGCTGGGTCTGGGTGAAGGTGCCCTCCTTTTCCACGTGCGAGGCGGCGGGCAGGAAGAACACCTCGGTGCGGCACTCCTGCGGCACGATCTCGCCGGTGGCCACCTCCGGGCTGTTCTTCCAGAACGTGGCGCTCTCGATCATGAACAGGTCGCGGACGACCAGCCAGTCGAGGTTCGCCATGCCCAGGCGCTGGGCCTTGCCGTGCGCCGAGCCGACCGCCGGGTTCTGGCCGAGCAGGAAGTAGCCCTTGACCTTGCCGTCGATCATGTTCAGCACGGTCTGGTACGTCCCGTGGTCGCCGGTCATCCGCGGCACGTAGCCGTAGCAGAAGTCGTTCTCCGGCGTCGCCGCGTCGCCCCAGTACGCCTTCAGCAGGCTCGCCGCGAAGGCGCGCGAGTTGCCCCAGAAGCCCTTCTGCCCCGGGTGGCGGATGCTGTCCACCCACTCGTCGAAGGTCGGGTGGTCGGCGTGGTGCGGCATCGGCAGGTAGCCCGGCAGCAGGTTGTACAGCGTCGGGATGTCGGTGGAGCCCTGGATGCTGGCGTGCCCGCGCAGGGCGAGGATCCCGCCGCCCGGCCGGCCCATGTTGCCCAGCAGCGTCTGGATGATCGACCCGGTCCGGATGTACTGCACGCCGACGCTGTGCTGGGTCCAGCCCACCGAGTAGATCAGCGCACCGGTGCGCTCCCGACCGGAGTTCTCCGTCCAGGCGCGGGCCAGCTCCAGGAACTTCTCCTGCGGGATGCCGCAGACCCGCTCCACCATCTCCGGCGTGTAGCGCGAGAAGTGCCGCTTGAGGATCTGGTAGACGCAGCGGGGGTGCTGCAACGTCTCGTCCCGCTGGGTCTGCGCCCCCACCGGGGCACCGTGCGACTCGTGCCGCAGGCCCGACGCGGTGTCCCGCTCCTTGCCGCTGCCCTTGATGCCGGTCTGGTCCTCGTGGCCCTCGTACTGCCAGCTGGTGTGGTCGTACGAGCCGGTCTCCGGGTTGTAGCCGGAGAAGAGGCCGTCGAGGTCCTCGGTGTCGACGAACTGCTCGCTGACGATGGTGGCCGCGTTGGTGTACGCCAGCACGTACTCCCGGAAGTCCAGCTCGTTGTCCAGGATGTAGCGCACCACGCCGCCGAGCAGCGCGATGTCGGTGCCCGCGCGGATCGGCAGGTAGGTGTCGGCGACGGCGCTGGTGCGGGTGAACCGCGGGTCGACGTGGAAGACCTTCGCGCCGCGCTTCTTGGCCTCCATCACCCACTGGAAGCCCACCGGGTGGGCCTCGGCCATGTTGGAGCCCTGGATGACGATGACGTCAGCGTTGACGAGGTCCTGCTGGAAGTCCGTCGCGCCGCCGCGACCGAAGCTGGTCCCCAGACCGGGGACAGTGGCGGAGTGTCAAATACGGGCCTGGTTCTCGATCTGGAGTGCGCCCGCCGCCGTGAACAACTTCTTGATGAGGTAGTTCTCCTCGTTGTCCAGCGTGGCCCCACCGAGGCTGGCGAACCCCAGCGTCCGGTTCAGCGGCCGACCCTCGTCGTCGACGTCCTCCCAGGTCTCCTCGCGGGCGGCGAGGATCCGGTCGGCGATCATGTCGAGCGCGACGTCGAGCTCCAGGTCCTCCCACTCCGTGCCGTACGGCCGGCGGTAGCGGACCTTGGTCTGGCGTAGCGGGCTGGTGACCAGCGACTTGCTGGCCGAGCCCTTGGGGCAGAGCCGCCCCCGCGAGATCGGACTGTCCGGGTCGCCCTCGATCTGGGTCACCCGGCCGTCCTTCACGAACACCCGCTGCCCACAGCCCACCGCGCAGTACGGGCAGACCGAGCGGGCCATGCTGTCGGCGCTCTCGGTGCGCGCGGTCAGACCGGCCGACCGGGCCGACTGCGCCGCCGCACCCCGCCCCAGCGGGTCGGTGCCCGTGAGCTGCCGGTATACCGGCCACCCTTCGATGAAGGTCCTGAAGCCCACCCGGACACCCCCTCCCCCGCTGACGGAAGCTGACCTTCTGAACATAGGCCAGCGGTCCGACGCCCGCGACTCGAGCGGCAGATCATTTTCCGCGTCCTCACCGGGCCGGCGGGCGGGCGTCGTCGCGCGGCGCGTCCGGGGCGGAAAACAGCGCCGCCCCGACCGGTGGGTCGGGGCGGCGCCTGGGCGTCGGTGTGCAGGTCGCCTCTCGGCGAGTGGCACGACGCGGCTCCAGCCGAACGGTATTCCGCGAAGGCAATTTAGGTGAGGCCCGGGGACACTGGACACACCGACGCTCTGCACAACCATGCCACCGCATCCGGTGTTCCGTCAGCTCTGGTGACCGCTGTCACGACTCGATTCGTGCTCACACGTCGCTGGCCGGCACCCCCGGGTTCGGGGTGCCGGCCAGCGGCTCGTTCGGTAGGTCAGCTGTTCCAGTGCTGGGCGACGAGGTCGGCGGCCTGCTGCTCCCACTGCGCGTACGCGTCGGGGTACGCCGACACCTGCACGGTCTGGGCGGCCTCGGTCAGCGGCATGTCCTGCCACCCGTCGACCTGCTTCAGACCCTTCTCGAACGCGAGGGTCGCGTACTCGGGGTCGGTGATCTGCTCCGGCGTACCCCAACCACTGGACGGGCGCTGCTGGAACAGGCCCAGCGAGTCATGGTCGTTGGCGTCGCCGAGGTGGCCGAGGTTCTCCAGCTTCGACTCCTGCAGGCTGGTGGCGATCGAGATGACCGCGGCCCGCTCGGGCAGACCGGCCTTCTTGGTGGCGGCGATGATCGCCTTCACGTTCGCGGTCTGCTCGTCGTTCAGGTCGATCTTCGACTGCTTGCCCTGCACACCGTGCGGGATCAGCTTCGACGTGTCGGGCTTGTCAGCCTGCACCGCGACCGCGACGGGCTTGCTAGCGGTGACCGGGGTGTCGGCGTGGGCGGCGATCGGACCGGCGAACACACCACCGGCGAAAGCCAGACCAGCAACACCAAGAACGCTCTTACGCAGCATCGTGTTCATGGGGGTAGCTCCATTCGGGGGTCGGCGCTCCCCATGGGGGCGGGGGAACGCAAGCACCGTCAGGCGCTCACACACGCACAAGGGGGAAAGTCTTCGACCGGCTGGCACGCGGGGCGGGGGGCCTCTTCGCGGCGCCGGGACCATGTGTAACGACCGGCCGGCCACCCGCATTCCGGGGCCGGCCCATTCACCAGGCCCATCCGGCAGCCCGCTCCACCAGGCCGCACGGCGTCAGGCCGTGGTACTCCGTCGTACGGAGACTGTAACCACCCCGCCCACGCCACGATTCCGGCCTGAGGATGGCCCCGGTCACATCCGCAAACAGACATCCCGCGCTGCGGCGACCAATGCACCACCGCCGGCCCACCAGCACCGCCCATCGGCTGCCGCACCACCCGGGCGCCACCACACCGCTCTCCGATCTACACCCACCGCACCGCCAGGTCGTCCGGGTGGGTGGCACAGACGCTACGAGTTCGATGACATGGATGAATCGGGGCGGCGACCGGACGAACCCGACGAAAGTACACATCCCCTCTCCGTACGGTGGAGAAGCTGGCGGTGCGGCGAGAGCCGGCCCGGCCACGACGGGGCGTGGTCCGGCCGTGACCGGCGCAGAGATCAAGCCTGACCGCCCGGAGCCGGGCACGGCGGGCCACACCCCCACTCAGGGGCCTCGAAGGAACCCGCGACGACTCCCCGAGACACGCAGCCGGCGCACGGGCGGCACCCGGCGGCCGAGCAGGGCGTTACCCTGACATCATGCAGGGCGTCTCCCCCACCGCTACCGGCGTGGCCCACCTGGCCCGGCCCGGTCGCCCCGCCGTGGTGGCGCGCACCCTCGCCGAGCTCTCCGGGCCGACGACGGGCGTCGTCGAGCTGCCGGTCCGGCTGATGTGGTGCGGCGAGCGGGTCTTCGATCTCGCCGAGCCGGACGACCTGCTGTGGATGTACGAGAACGTGCTGCGCGAGACGACCCGGGTCGACGACCTCCGGGCGCTGATCCACGGGCGGACCCTGCGCCGGGTGTGGCGGCGGCTCAACCTGCCCCGAGGCGTGCGCCTGGCGTGGGAGAGCCGGCACCGGGGTCTGCGTACCGCGTGAGCCACCTGCACGACTTCTACCGGGAGGTGGCCCGGGTGGCGCTCACCGCCGCGGGGCCGCACCGGTTCGTGCTGGGCGGCGGGGTGGCGTGGGCGGCGCACGGCCTGGTGACCCGGCCGACCGAGGACGTGGACCTCTTCGCCGACGTGGAGGGCGCGGCGGCGGCGGCGACCGCCGAGGTGCGTACCGCGCTGGAGCGGGCCGGGTTCGAGGTGGTCGCCGCGGACCCGGACAGCGAGCTGGGCGGGCTTTTCGAGGGCTTCGACCGGGACATGCGCGACTTCGTGGTCAGCCGGGACGGCCGCCAGATCCGGCTGAGCCTGGCCCGGCTGGACCGGTACCGCAGCCCGGTGGTGATGGACCTGGGGCCGGTGATGGACGTCCGGGACCTGCTGGCCAACAAGACCGCCGCGCTGGTCAACCGGCGGGAGGTCCGGGACTTCATCGACGTGTCGGCCGCGCTGGACCGCTATGACGTGGCGGAACTGCTGGCCCTGGCCCGCCAGGTCGACCCGGCGCTCGACCTCGAGGACGTCCGGGCCGCCGGTCGCTATCTGGACGGGCTGGCGGACCGCCGCTTCGCCCGGTACGGCCTGGACGCCGGCCAGGTGGCGGAGGTCCGCCGACGAATGGCCGCCTGGCCCCGCTGAGCGGGCCGCCTGCCTCCCCGCCACACGGGCGGTAAGCAACCGCCCGGTGGCCGGCGTGTTACGCCAGGGCGGCCGGTGGCGCTGGTGAGGTGAAACATCTCGGGGCGATGTGGCGCATGTGACGACAGGTGGTTATGGTGCGCAACGGCGCCCACGAGGTGCCTCCACCCCCATGGAAAGGCACGGCATGACCTCCTCCTCCGGCGCCTCGCGCCGCCAGGTGCTCGCCGTCGCGGCCGCCGCCGCGACCGCTCCCCTGATCGCCGGCGCGCCCGCCCGGGCGGCCGAGTCGAGCAAGGGCCCGAAGACCTGGGACCTGACCGTCCTCGGCACCTCGGACACCCACGGCAACGTCTACAACTGGGACTACTACAAGGACGCCGAGTACGACGACAGCAAGCACAACGACGTCGGCGTCGCGAAGCTGGCCACCCTGGTCAACCAGATCCGGGCGGAGCGCAAGGGCAAGGCGACGCTGGTGCTGGACGCCGGTGACACCATCCAGGGCACCCCGCTGGCCACCTACTACGCCAAGCAGGAGCCGATCACCAGCACCGGTGAGACGCACCCGATGGCCAACGCCATGAACGTGCTGAAGTACGACGCCGTCACGCTCGGCAACCACGAGTTCAACTACGGCCTGCCGCTGCTGGCCCAGTGGATCGGTCAGCTCGGCTTCCCGGCCCTGGCCGCGAACGCGATCAACGAGGCGACCGGCAAGCCGGCCTTCCTGCCGTACGTGATCAAGAAGGTGTCCCTGGGCGGCTACGACTCCCCGACCATCAAGGTCGGCATCCTCGGCCTGACCAACCCGGGTGTGGCCATCTGGGACAAGGGCAACGTCGAGGGCAAGCTGATCTTCGCCGACATGATCGCCACCGCCGCCAAGTGGGTGCCGATCATGCGCGACCGTGGCGCCGACCTGGTCATCATCTCCGCCCACGGCGGCGACAGCGGCACCTCCAGCTACGGCCCCGAGCTGCCCAACGAGAACCCCGTCGCGCTGATCGCCCAGCAGGTCCCCGGCATCGACGCGATCCTCTTCGGCCACGCCCACAACGAGGTCGTGCAGAAGTTCGTCACCAACACCGCCACCGGCGCGCAGGTGCTGACCTCCGAGCCGTCCAAGTGGGGCCAGCGCCTCACCCGGATGGACTTCTCCGTGCGGAAGGTCAACGGCCGCTGGACGGTCGTCAGCAAGTCCGCCACCATGCTGAACACCAACACGGTGGTCGAGGACCCGGCGGTCCTCGCGGCCGTGCGCGGCCAGCACACCAAGACGGTCGACTACGTCAACAAGGTCGTCGCCCAGTCGAGCGTGGAGCTGTCGGCCGCCGAGTCGCGGTACAAGGACACCCCGATCCTGGACTTCATCAACCACGTCCAGACCGAGATCGTCGGCAAGGCCCTCGCCGGCACCGCGTACGCGGGCCTGCCGGTGCTGTCGATCGCCGCGCCGTTCAGCCGCACCGCGGTCTTCCCGAAGGGTGACGTACGGATCCGGGACGTGGCCGGCCTGTACGTCTTCGACAACACCCTGGAGGCGGTCGTGCTGACCGGTGCCGAGGTGAAGGCGTACCTGGAGTACTCGGCGAAGTACTTCGTCACCGTCCCGGTCGGCGCGACGGTCGACCCGGCCACCATCAGCGACCCGCTGGTGCCGGACTACAACTACGACGTGCTCTCCGGCGTCGACTACGACATCGACATCTCCAAGCCGGTCGGCCAGCGGATCACCCGCCTGGTCCTGCCGGGCACCGACACCCCGGTCGCCGCCGACGCGCAGTTCGTCGTCGCGGTGAACAACTACCGGCGCAGCGGTGGCGGCAACTTCCCCGGCATCGTGAAGACCCAGGTCTACAACCAGCAGCAGGAGATCCGCCAGCTGCTCATCGACTGGGCGCAGGCCAAGGGCGTCATCGACCCGGCCGACTTCTTCGTGCCGAACTGGAAGCTGGTCCGCGAGGGCGTGCCGGTCTTCTGATCCGTACCACCTGACGACGGGCCCCGGGTGTCGCACCCGGGGCCCGTCCGCCGTCTCCGGCCCGGCCACCGCATCAACCCGACCGTCCCGGGTAAGCGCGCTGCGGCGACCCGTCGGCGACGAGGTGGAGGACGACGATGCGCGCGGTACGGATGACCGCCCCCGGGGTGCTCGAACAGGTCGACGTCCCGACCCCCGAGGCCGGGCCGGGTGAGGTGCTGCTGCGTGTCGGCGCGGTCGGCGCCTGCCACTCCGACCTGCACATCCTGGACGCCGCCGAGGGGGCGTTCCCGGTCCCGCTCACCCTGGGCCACGAGATCGCCGGCACCGTCGACACGGTCGGCGCCGCGGTGACCGGCTGGTCGCCCGGGGACCGGGCCGCCGTGTACGGGATCATCGGCTGCGGCCACTGCCGGGCCTGCCTGCGGGGGCTGGAGAACCAGTGCCGGGTGGTCCCGGTCGGCGGGATCGGCATCAGCCGCGACGGCGGGCTCGCCGAGTACGTGGTGGTCCCCGCCTCCCGACTGCTGCACGTCGGCGACCTGGACCTGACCCAGGCGGCGCCGCTGACCGACGCGGGGCTGACCCCGTACCACGCCATCGAGCTGGCCCGCTCGGCGCTGCGACCCGGCACCACCTGCGTGGTGATCGGGATCGGCGGGCTGGGGCACATGGCGGTGCAGATCCTGCTGGCCACCACCGCGGTGCGGATCGTCGCGGTGGACACCAACGTGGCGGCGCTGGACCTGGCCACCCGGATGGGCGCACACGACGTGGTACGCGCCGGACCCGACACCGTCGACGCGATCCGGGCGATCGTCGGCCCGCCCCCGGACGGCGCGGACGTCGTGCTCGACTTCGTCGGCGCCGAGCCGACCCTGACCACCGCCCGCCAGGTCGTCGCCACCGGTGGTCAGCTGCTGCTGGTCGGTCTGGCCGGTGGCACCCTGCCCGTCCGGCCGGTCGCCGACGAGCCGCCCCCGATCCCGCTGGAGACCAGCGTGCAGGTCCCGTTCTGGGGCACCCGGGCCGAACTCGCCGAGGTCGTCGCGCTGGCCCGGCAGGGGGAGCTGCGGGCCGACGTGCACACCTTTCCCCTCGACCGGGCACCGGAGGCGTACGACCTGCTGCGCCGGGGCGAGATCCACGGGCGGGCAATCGTCGTGCCCTGACGGTGGGCGTGGTCAGCCCGCGCTGGGGACGGGCTGCGGGCGGGTCGGCGGGAGCCGGTCCAGCAGGGCCAGGGCCGCCCGGACCGGCCGGCGGGCGAGGGTGGCGTCGAAGCTCGCCTCACCCCGGCAGAACCGGACGAACATCCGCCAGCCCGCCGGGGTGGCCAGCAGCGCGTGGAAGACGTCCGGCCGGCGCTCGAAGACCTCCAGCAGCCGGTGCCCGGCCCGCATCGACGGCACCAGCCGGCGCTGCACCTCCCGCTCGTATGCGCCCAGGTCGTCCGCCGCGACCGCCGCCCCGGCCAGGGCACCGGAGCGCAGCGCGTAGCTGATCCCCTCCCGGCTCCACGGCTCCAGCAGCCCGGCCGCGTCCCCGACGACCAGCACCCGACCGCGACGCAACGGCGAGTCCTCCGCCCGGCACCGGGTCAGGTGCCCGGAGTCGTGCTCCGGCGTCACCCCGGCCAGGCCCAGCCGGTCCACGAAGTCCCGCAGGTAGGCCCGGGTCCGCGCCCCCTCACCCCGGGCGGAGATGACGCCGACGGTCAACGAGTCGCCCTTCGGGAAGACCCAGGCGTACGAGCCGGGGACCGGCCCCCAGTCCAGCAGCAGCCGACCGCGCCACCGCTCCTGCTCGGCCGGCGGGACCGGCAGCTCCAGCTCCAACCCCAGGTCGACCTGCCGATAGGCGACGCCGACGTGCCGGGCGGTGATGCCCGAGGAGCCGTCGGCACCGACCACGGTACGGGCGCGCACCGTGTCGCCGTCGGCCAGCCGCAGGCGTACCCCGTCGTCGTCCTGCTCCACGGCGCGCACCGCGACGCCCTCGCGGACCTCGGCCCCGGCGGCGACCGCGGCCCGGCGCAGCCGGTCGTCGAACTCCGCCCGGCGCACCATCGCCACCAGCGGGCCGGCGGAGTGCCGGCGGGTGAAGCCGCGTCGCCCGTCGCGGGTGAAGGTCACCCGGTCGACCCGGTCGTGCACCGGCACCTCGATCCGCCCGGCGACCTCGGCCAGTGAGGTGCCGATCAACCCGCCCCCGCAGGTCTTGTAGCGGGGATGGGTGGCCCGCTCGACGACCAGGGTGCGCACACCCGCGCGAGCCGCGGCGTGCGCGGCGGAGAGGCCGGCGGGGCCACCACCGACGACAGCGAGGTCCCAGACGATCACTGGTGCAGCCTACGCACGACCGGTCCGGGCCGCCCGGTACGCGGCCGGCGCGACCCCCCGATCGGGTGGGTATCAACGGACGCGGGTGGGGTAACCGCCGGGCGCAGACCGCCCACGGCCGGGCGGGTCACACCGAGGAGGAACAGCATGCGGCAGGTACAGCTGTCTGAGGTCGAGGAACGGGTGTACCAGGCGGTGACCGCGCTGGAAGCCCGCGGTCACGTGCCCTATCCCGACCTGATCGCCGAGGAGACCGGGATGAGCGAAGAGGAGCTGCGCGCGCCGCTGCACCTGCTCACCGAGAAGAACCTGCTGCACCGCGAGGACTCACCGGTGGCCGGGCTGGACTTCGGACCCCGGTGGTGCGCGCGCCAGATGGCCTGAGCGCCGCCGTTTGCCCCACGATGGCACGGGTAGCGATCCGGGATGCGTGATCGAAGGTCTTCGGGGGGCACCATGAGCGCGGACCGGTCGCCGGCCACCGCCGACACCGGCGGGTACGACGACCGGCGCCGCTGGAAGGCGCTCGGCGTCGGTCTGGTCGCCTCGTTCATGACGCTGCTCGACGTGAGCATCGTCAACGTGGCCGTGCCGTCGATGGACCGCGCGCTGCACGCCACGCCGAGCGACCTGCAGTGGGTGCTCTCCGGCTATGCGCTCACCTTCGGCCTGATGCTGGTGCCCGCCGGCCGGTTCGGCGACGCACGCGGCCGGCGCAACGCCTTCATGCTCGGCGTCACGCTGTTCACCATCACCAGCGCGCTGGCCGGGCTGGCCCGCTCACCGGAGGGGCTGATCGCCGCCCGGCTGTTGCAGGGTGCCGCCGCCGGCATCGTCAACCCCCAGGTCAGTGGCCTGATCCAGCAGCTGTTCCGGGGCGCGGAACGCGGCCGGGCGTTCGGCCTGCTGGGTGCCACCATCGGCATCTCCACCGCCGTCGGTCCGCTGCTCGGCGGTCTGCTCATCCAACTCGGCGGCGAGCAGCACGGCTGGCGCTGGGTCTTCTTCGTCAACATCCCGGTCGGGATCGTCGCGGTGCTGCTGGCCTGGCGACTGCTGCCCGCCCGACCCACCGGCCAGCAGGACCGGCACCGCCTCGATCCGGTCGGGGTGCTACTGCTCGGGGTCGGGGTGACCATGGTGCTCCTGCCGCTGGTGCAGCGGGAGCAGTGGCACACCCCGTGGAAGTGGGCGCTGGTGCCCGCCGGTCTGGCCTTCCTGGTCGGCTTCGGGCTGTGGGAACGCTGGTACGCCCGACGCCGGACGCCCCTGTTCGACCTGCGCCTGTTCCGGCTCCGGTCGTACACCCTCGGGTCGCTGATCGCGCTGGTCTACTTCGGCGGCTTCACCGCCATCTTCTTCATCTTCACCCTCTACCTGCAGATCGGCCTCGGCTACAGCGCGCTGATCGCCGGCCTCGCCATCACCCCGTTCGCGCTGGGCTCCGCGGTGGCCTCCGCGCTGGGTGGCCGGATCGTCAACCGGTTCGGCCGGCCGCTGGTCGCGATCGGCCTGGTCGCCGTGGTGGTCGGACTGGTCGCCACCGTCTGGGTGCTGCGCGGCTCCCCCTCCGGGTCGGTGCCGCTGCTGACCGCCGGGCCGCTGCTGGTGGCGGGGCTGGGCAGCGGACTGGTCATCGCGCCGAACCAGACGCTGACCCTGTCGGAGGTGCCGGTGCCGCAGGCGGGCAGCGGCGCCGGGATGCTCCAGACCGGCCAGCGGATCGGCTCGGCGGCGGGCATCGCGGCGGTCGGGGCGTTGTTCTTCTCGTCGCTGGCCAGCAGTCGGGGCGACTGGGCCGCTGCCTTCCGGTACTCGCTGCTGTTGGCGGCGGGGATCATCGCGCTGGCTCTGGTGGCGGCCCTGGTCGACATCTTCGCCGGGCGTCGGCGCGGTTGAGGGCTTGCTGCGCTTGCCTCGTGGTGCGCCGTGGGGCTGGGCCCGTCCGGCCGTCGTCACCAGGACACCACCTTGTCGTACGACCGACGCCGTCTCCCCGGATCTTGGACGCTTGACGTTCGCTGTGAACGGCACCGGTCGAGGATCCGGGTACGCCGCTGGCCGGCACCCCGGGTTCGGGGTGCCGGCCAGCGGTTGATTGTCAGGTCAGCTGTTCCAGTGCTGGGCGACGAGGTCGGCGGCCTGCTGCTCCCACTGCGCGTACGCATCCGGGTAGGCCGACACCTGCACGGTCTGGGCGGCCTCGGTCAGCGGCATGTCCTGCCACCCGTCCACCTGCTTCAGACCCTTCTCAAACGCCAGGGTCGCGTATTCGGGGTCGGTGATCTGCTCCGGCGTACCCCAACCCGAACTCGGGCGCTGCTGGAACAGGCCCAGCGAGTCGTGGTCGTTCTTGTCGCCGAGGTGGCCCAGGTTCTCCAGCTTCGACTCCTGCAGGCTCGTGGCGATCGAGATCACCGCGGCCCGCTCCGGCAGACCGGCCTTCTTCGTGGCGGCGATGATCGCCTTGACGTTCGACACCTGCTCGTCGTTCAGGTCGATCTTCGACTGCTTGCCCTGCACGCCGTGCGGGATGAGCTTCGACGTGTCGGGCTTGTCGGCCTGCACGGCCGCGACGGGCTTGCCGGAGGTGACGGGGGTGGTGTCGGCGTGGGCGGCGATCGGACCGGCGAACACACCACCGGTGAAAGCCAGACCAGCAACACCAAGAACGCTCTTACGGAAGATCGTGTTCATGGGGGTAGCTCCATTCGGGGGTCGGCGCTCCCCATGGGGGCGGGGGAACGCAAGCACCGTCAGGCGCTCACACACGCACAAGGGGAAAGTCTTCGACCGGCTGGCACGCGGGGCGGGGGGCCTCTTCGCGGCGCCGGGACCATGTGTAACGACCGGCCGGCCACCCGCATTCCGGGGGCCATGCCCGTCCACCAGGCCGATGTTCGGCGGTGGTACTCGGTCGTACGGTGGGTGTAACGACCCCGCCCCCGCCATGATTCCGGCCTGAGGATGCCCCCGGTCACCTCAGCAAACGGACATTCGGCCCGGCGATGCGCCAAGGCGTCATGGGTCGCCCCGTGATTCGGTCACCACCCGCCTGCTAACGCGGACCGGTTAGCGGCAGGCGTATCGACGCTAACCGGATGGGGCTGGCGTCGCCATCATGACCGGGTTCGGTCCGGGACCCCGTAGAGCGGCCGCTACGAACTTGATGGCATCGGTGTAATCAGACCCCAGTTGAAGCACAGAACGGCATGAACCGGACGTTCTGCGTGATTCATTGATGCCATCAAGTTCGTAGCCGCCTCGGCGGTTCATGTCGATGGCCGTCACCCGCAGTCGACTGAGGCCAGCAGCGAAACCGGACCGGAGACGAAACCGGCCGGTTCCCGACAACACGGGAACCGGCCGGTTTCAGGGATGGATCACCAGAGCTGCTGGACGATGTCCGCCGCCTGCTCCTCCCACTGCGCGTAGGCGTACGGGAAGGCGGAGACCTGGACGGTCTGCGCGGCGGTGGTCAGCGGCAGGTTCTGCCAGCCGCCCACGTTCTTCAGCGCCCCGTAGAACGCCTTGGCCGAGTAGTCGGGGTCGGTGACCTGGTCGGGCGTGCCCCAACCGGACGACGGCCGCTGCTGGAACAGGCCCTGCGAGTCGTGGTCGTTGTACGCGCCGAGGTGACCGAGGTTGTAGAGCTTCGACTCCTGCAGCGAGGTGGCCACGCCGATCACGGCGCCCCGCTCCCCCACGCCGCTCTCCTTGGCCGCCTTGACGATGGCCTTGGCGTTGGCGAGCTGCGCGTCGTCGAGCGGAATGCGCGACTGGGCGCCTTCGACACCGTGCGGAATCAGCTTGTCCCGGCCGGGCTTGTGCGGCTTGTCGGGAACCTTGTCGCTGCCGTTGGTCAGCCCGGACTCCACGGTCTTCTTGCCGGTGGCCAGGTCGATCGCGGCCACGGCACCGGCGTGGGGTCCGCTGGTGACGGGTGCGGCGAGAGCGGTCGGGCCGAAGGCCAGGCCGCCGAGGGCGGCCACGCCGGCGATGCTCAGCGCGGTCCTGCGGTGCGGGGTCTTCGCGATGGCGGGGAGCCATCGAGTGAAGTGGTCCTTCACGATGGTTGCCCTTTCGATCGTTACGACGCGCTCCGGGGTGAGCGCCCCTCGGGGGAACTGCTGCGCCGGCGCGGGTTTGCGTACCGGCGGTACGGGGGACACAACCAGCTACGCGTGTCGGTCATTCCGGATATGCCCCTTCGGGCGGAGGCTGGGGTCCAGGTCACAGGACCTGCCGCTGGAAGGACCTGCCGCTGGAAGGGCCGGCTGCCGAAGGCCTTTGGGCGGTGGAGCCGAACCGGACAGGACGTGCCAGAGTTGCGCGAGGTGCCGGAGGGTGACCTCGCTCGGCCCCCGGAGCTCGGGATTCACCACACGCACCGGCAGCGCAAGGTGTGCCGGAGCAGCGGGAAGCCGTACCCGTGGGCGAAGCCGCCGGGACGCGCCACAGACATGAGCGGCCGCCGCTACCTGCACCGACTCGTACGCCGCCCGGGGGCGGGCGACGAGGCCGAGCACGGCGGGCCGGCCCCCGCGGTGCCACCTACCGGGTCAGTGACCTCGGGCCAGCCATTCATCCAGGTGGGGGGCCTCGGCGCCGATCGTGGTGCTGTCGCCGTGGCCGGTGTGCACCACCGTCTCCGGCGGCAGGGTGAGCAGCCGGGTGCGGATCGACGTGACGATGGTGCCGAAGTCGCTGTAGGAGCGCCCGGTCGCGCCGGGACCGCCGGCGAAGAGGGTGTCGCCGGTGAAGACCACGTCGAGCGTGGGCGCGTGGAAGCTGCACGCGCCCGGGCTGTGGCCGGGGGTGTGCAGCACCCGCAGGGTCGTGCCGCCCACCTCGATCCGCCCACCGTCGGCCAGCTCGCCGTCCGGCGGGGTGTCCGGGTGCACGAGGTCCCACAGCACCCGGTCGGCGGGGTGCAGCAGCACCGGGGCGCCGGTGGCCCGGCCCAGCGCGGGCGCCACCCGTACGTGGTCGTCGTGGGCGTGGGTGGCCAGGACGGCGCGGACCCGCCGCCCGCCGACGGTGCGCAGGATGGCGTCCACGTCGTGCGGCGCGTCGATCACGACGCACTCGGCGTCGTCGCCGACCACCCAGACGTTGTTGTCCACGTCGAAGGTCTGGCCGTCGAGGGAGAACGTGCCGGAGGTGACGGTGTGGTCGACGCGGGCGGTCACGGGAAGACCACCACCGAGCGGAGCACGTCGCCGTGGTGCATCCGGGTGAACGCCTCCTCGACCTGGTCCAGGGCGATCTCCTCGGTGACGAACGCGTCGAGGTCGAGGCGGCCCTGCAGGTAGAGCTCGGTGAGCAGCGGGAAGTCGCGGCTGGGCAGGCAGTCGCCGTACCAGCTGGACTTGAGGGCGCCGCCGCGGCCGAAGACGTCCAGCAGCGGCAGCTCCACCCGCATGTCGGGGGTCGGCACGCCGACCAGCACCACCGTGCCGGCCAGGTCGCGGGCGTAGAAGGCCTGCTGCCAGGTCTCCGGGCGGCCGACGGCGTCGATCACCACGTCGGCGCCGAAGCCGCCGGTCGCGGCGCGGATCGCCTCGACCGGGTCGTTGTCGGAGGCGTTGACGGTGTGCGTGGCGCCGAACTTCCGCGCCCAGTCGAGCTTGCGGGAGTCCGTGTCCACCGCGATGATCGTCGTCGCGCCGGCGAGGGCGGCACCGGCCACGGCCGCGTCACCGACCCCGCCGCAGCCGATCACCGCGACCGAGTCGCCCCGGGTCACCTGGCCGGTGTTCATCGCCGCGCCGAGGCCGGCCATCACGCCGCAGCCGAGCAGGCCCACCGCGGCCGGTCGGGCGGCCGGGTCCACCTTGGTGCACTGGCCGGCGTGCACGAGGGTCTTCTCGGCGAACGCGCCGATGCCGAGGGCGGGCGACAGCTCGGTGCCGTCGGTGAGGGTCATCTTCCGGCTGGCGTTGTGGGTGTCGAAGCAGTACCAGGGGCGACCGCGGCGGCAGGCCCGGCACACGCCGCAGACGGCGCGCCAGTTCAGCACCACGAAGTCGCCGGGGGCCACCCCGGTGACGCCCTCCCCCACCTGCTCGACGATCCCGGCGGCCTCGTGGCCGAGCAGGAACGGGTAGTCGTCGTTGATGCCGCCCTCGCGGTAGTGCAGGTCGGTGTGGCAGACCCCGCAGGACTGCACCTTCACCACCGCCTCGCCGGGCCCCGGGTCGGGCACCACGATGGTGGTGACCTCGACCGGCGCGCCCTTGCGCCGCGACACGACTCCCCGGACTTCCTGGCTCACGGTGCCTCCCTGGCGTGATCACGCTCTCCGGCGAACCTACCGCCGATCCCGGTCGGTGGCACAGCGCGGCACGGTGGTTATCCCGGCCGTCGCCGGGTAGGCGGGGGCACGGTTCTCCGGCACCCAGGGAGTGATCATGAAGCTGACGCATGCGCCGCTGCGGGTCAGCATCGGCGCGTTCATCCTGAACTCCGGGCTCGGCAAACGCACCCTGGAGGGTGAGGCCGCCGAGGCGGTGCACGGCATGGCGGTCGGGGCGATCCCGCAGCTCGGGCAGGTGGAGGCGGACCGGTTCGCGAAGCTGCTCTCCCGGGGCGAGATCGCCCTGGGTGCCGCGCTGCTCGCGCCGTTCGTGCCGTCGGTGCTGGTCGGGCTCGGGCTGACGGCGTTCGGCGCCGGGCTGGTGCAGCTCTATCTGAAGACGCCGGGGCTGCGCGAGCCGAACAGCCTCAAGCCCACCCAGGCGGGCATCGGCATCGCCAAGGACGTCTGGCTGGTCGGGGCGGGGCTCACCCTGCTGCTCGACTCGTTCACCCACCGACGCCGCCGTCGCTGACCCGGCGTACGACCTCAGGCCGCGACCGGCGTCGGGACCGCCCCCTCGGCGGCCCAGCGGCGGCGGGCGGCGTTGCGGTAGCGCAGCACCTGCACCGCGCCGACCGCCCAGAGCAGGTACTGCACGGCGAACGCCCAGCGGAACGCGCTCAGCGGCGGGGTGGCCGCCCCGGCCGGGGTGGCCAGGTCGAGCACCACGCCGACGGCGAGCACCAGCAGGATCGACGCGACGAAACCGCCGACGTTGACGATGCCGGTGGCGCTGCCGATCCGGTGCACCGGGTTGAAGGTGCGCGCGTAGTCGAAGCCGATCACCGAGCCGGGGCCGTTGACCGCGAGGACGACCACCAGGGTCACCAGCAGCCAGTGCGGCGCGCGGCCGGGCCAGGCCAGCACCACCGCCCAGACGGCGGCGGTGCCGGCGGTGATGGCGAAGACCACCACCGAGCGGCGGAACGGGTGCCGGGCGCAGAGGTGGGCGATCACCGGCCCGCAGACCAGGGTGGCCACCGTCATCAGGGTCAGCAGCGACGCGGCGGCGGTCGGCGAGAGCCCCTGCCCCTGGACGAGGAACGGGTAGCCCCACAGCAGGGCGAAGACCGCCCCCGAGAACTGGGTGACGAAGTGGGTCCAGAGCCCGAGGCGGGTGCCGGGCTGACCCCAGGCGGCGGCGAGCTGCCGGCGTACGGAGGCGAGGTCCGGGGCGACGGCACCGGGGTGCACGCGGTGCGGGGTGTCCCGGACGGCGACCAGCACCAGCAGCAGCACGGTCGCGCCGAGCGCCGCCGCGGTGAGGAAGGCCGGCGTCCAGCCGGCGTGGTGCAGCAACGCCACCAGGGGTACGGCGCCCAGCACCGCGCCGAGCTGCCCGATGGTGCCGGTGAGCTGCACCAGCAGCGGGTTGCGCCGACCGGGGAACCAGAACGCCACGATCCGCAGCACGCTGATGAAGGTCATCGCGTCGCCGAGGCCGACCAGGACCCGGGCGGCGACGGCGAGCGGGACGTCGGTGGCGACGGCGAAGCAGAGCTGCCCGACGACCATCAGCGCCCCGCCGGTGAGCAGCAGCCGACGGGAGCCGTACCGGTCGAGCAGAACTCCGACGGGGATCTGCATGGCCGCGTAGACGGCGAGCTGGGCGACGGAGAAGGTGGCGAGGGCGGCGGCGTTGATGTGGAAGCGGTCGGCGGCGTCGACCCCGGTCACGCCGAGCGAGCTGCGGTGGAACACCGCGGCCACGTACGCGGTGACCGCGACGGCGTACACCAGGACGGCGGGGCGGCGGCCGGTGGCCGCGGTCACCGGAGCGTCCGCAGCACGGTCGCGGCGTTGTCGATGTGCGCGCCGACCGCGTCGAGCCAGGCGGCCGGGTCGTCGCCGTCGAGGGCGGCGAGCTGGCCGGCGTGCTCGGTGAGCGCGACCTCCGCCCAGCCGGGCGAGAGCCGGAAGCTGGCCTCGCCCATCCGCAGCTGCCGGTCGCGCAGCCGGTGGTAGAGCTCGGCGAGGATCTCGTTGCCGGCGGCCTCGACGACGGTGGCGTGGAACGCCCGGTCGGCGGCCATCAGCGCGGTGACGTCACCGGCGGCGTGCGCGGCGCGCATCTCGTCGAGTCGGCGGGCGAGGTCGGCGCGGATCTCGGCGCGGCGCGGCCAGACCCGCTCGGCGGCGTGCAGCTCGACCAGGCGGCGGGCTTCGATGACGTCGGTGATCTCGCGGGCGGAGACCGGCCGGATCAGCGCGCCGCGCTTCGGGTAGAGCGCCACCAGGCCCTCCGCCTCCAGCCGCAGCAGCGCCTCCCGCACCGGGGTCCGGGACACCCCGGCCGCCTCGGCGATCTCGCCCTCGCTGATCAGCAGCCCACCGGGATAGACCTGCTCCAGGATCGACCGCTTGAGGTGCCGGTACGCCCGCTCGGCGGCGGACGGCGCGGCGACCCGGGACGGGACGGTGGGATGCGTCATGTATCTATGATGCGTCCCGGCTGCGGGCGGCCGCGACGCCGGGTCGCCGGGCGTGGCCCCCGCCACGTCACCACGGCTGCGTCCCGATCCCGGACCGGCCGACCCCGCACCCGGGAATCCCACCGAGGTCCCGAGTGACCGTCGCGGTCCGCGGGTACCAGGGCGGCCATGACGACGGACGTGACGATCGTGGTGGCGACCCGCAACCGGCGCGACCAGCTCCTCGACCTGCTACCCCGGCACACCGCCCCGGTGATCGTGGTGGACAACGGCTCCGACGACGGCACTCCGGCCGCCGTCACGGCGGCGTTCCCCGGGATACGGGTGGTCGAGCTGGGCCGCAACGCCGGCGCCGGGGCGGCCCGCAACGTCGGGGTGGCGCTGGCGGAGACCCCGTTCGTGGCGTTCGCCGACGACGACTCGTACTGGGCGCCGGGCTCGCTGGAGCGGGCCGGGGAGCTGCTGCGGCGGCACCCGCGCACGGCCCTGCTGACCGGACAGGTGCTCGTCGGGCGGCAGGAGCGGCTGGATCCGGTCTCGGCGGGCATGGCGCAGGCCCCGATCGGCACCGCCCCGGACGCGCCCGGCCCGACCGTGCTGGGCTTCCTGGCCTGCGCGGTGGTGCTGCGGCGGGCGGCGTACCGGCAGGTCGGCGGCTTCGCCGAGCGGCTCGGCACGTACGGCGAGGAGGCGCTGCTGGCGATGGACCTGGCCGCCGCCGGCTGGAACCTCGCGTACACCCCGGAGCTGGTGGCCCACCACCTGCCGACGCCGTCGGGCCGGGACCCCGGCGCGCGGCGGCGGGTCGAGGCTCGCAACCGGCTGCTCACCGCCGCGCTGCGGCGGCCGGCGGGGGTGGTGCGGGCGGTGGCCGCGCAGGCGTGGCGCGACCCGGACGGCCGGGCCGGCCTGCGCGACGCGGCCCGACAGGCCGGCTGGGTTCTGCGCCACCGGCGGCGGCTCCCGGCCGACGTGGAGGCCGCGCTGACCGCGCTGTCCCGGGTGGAGCCGGCCCCCGCCGCGCCCGTCCCGGCCGGGGCCGGCGCGCCCGGCTGACCCGACACGCCGACGACACGCGGGCGTCGGGCCGCCGCGCTGGGCAGAATCGACGCATGTCCACCCGCCGCTGGCTGCTCGCCGACCAGCTCGGTCCGCACTTCCTCGACACCGACGACCAACCGGTGCTGCTGGTGGAGGCGAAGGACTGGTTCCGGCAGCGCCCGATGCACCGGCAGAAGGCCCACCTGATCCTGTCCGCGCTGCGCCACCGGGCCGCCGAGCTGGGCGACCGGGCGCTGCTGCTGCGCACCGGCACGTTCCGGGAGGCGCTGACCCGCCTCGGTGAACCGGTGGAGCTGGTACACCCGACCAGCCGGGCGGCGCTGGCGTTCGCCCGTACCGTCGAGGGATTGACGGTGCTGCCGCCGCGCGGGTTCGTCACCGACCGGACCGACTTCGCGGCCTGGGCCGACGGCGTGCGACGCACGCCGCTGCGGATGACCGACTTCTATCGGCACGCCCGGCAGCGGCACGCGGTGCTGACCGGCGGGCGGGCCACCGGCCGGCCCCGCGCCACCAGCCGTGGCCCCGCCCCGCAGGTGCCGCCGCCACCGCCGGTGACCGAGGACGCGATCGACGCCGAGGTCCGCGCCGACCTGGACCGGTGGGAGCGGGAGGGGATCCGGTTCGTCGGCCGCGACGGGCCCCGGGCCTATCCGGCCACCCACGCCGAGGCGCGGGACCGGCTGGACCACTTCCTGCGCCACCGACTGGCCGAGTACGGCCACTACGCGGACGTGATGAGCCACGGCGATCCGCTGCTGGCGCACAGCGTGCTCTCCTCCTCGTTCAACCTGGGGCTGCTCGACCCGGAACCGGCGATCCGGGCCGCCGAGCGGGCCTGGCGCGACGGCGACGCGCCGCGCGCCGCGGTGGAGGCGTTCGTCCGGCAGCTGCTCGGCTGGCGGGAGTTCCTCTGGCAGCTCTACTGGTATCTGGAGCCGCGCTTCCGGGGGCGGAACTGGCTGGCCGCCACCGAGCCGCTGCCGGAGTGGTTCACCGAGCTGGACGCCGACGCGGTGGAGGCGCGCTGCCTGGCCGACGTGCTCGCCACGGTCCGGGACCGGGCGTGGGCGCACCACGCCCAGCGCCTGCTGGTGCTCGGCAACTACGCGCTGCAACGCGGCTGGCGCCCCGACGAGCTGGCCGACTGGTTCCAGCGGTCGTTCGTGGACGGTGCCGAGTGGGTGATGAACGCGACCGTCGTCGGCATGAGCCAGTACGCCGACCTGGGCCGTATCGACACCCGCCCGTACGCGGTCGACGGCGGGCACCTCGACGAGATCAGCGACTACTGCGTCGGCTGCCGCTATCAGCCGGAGCGGGCGCTCGGCGACCTGGCGTGCCCGTACACCGGGGGGTTCGAGGCGTTCCTGCACCGCAACCGGGACCGGCTGGTGGCCGATCCCCGGCTGGCCGCCGAGCTGGCCGACCGGGACGACCCGGAGCGCCGGGAGGCCGTGCTGGCCCAGGAGGAGAAGCGCGGCAGCAACCCGCCCTGAGCCGGCTCAGGCGGCCTCGGCCCAGAAGTCGGTGACCAGGGCGTGGAACTCCGCGGCCCGCTCGATCTGCGGCATGTGCCCGGTGTCGCGGAAGAGGTGGGTGCGGGCCCCGGGCAGTCGGGTGCGGGCCGCCACGAGGTGGTCGGCGGGCAGGATCAGGTCCCGGTCGCCCCAGACGACCAGGGTGGGCAGGTCGCGGGCGGCGACGGCGGCGAGCAGATCCTCCCGCCACCGGGGACGGACGCCGCGCCAGGTGCCGAGGTCGCGGACCAGCTCCAGCATCACCCGGGCGGCGTGCGGCTGCCGGGCCACCGCGAGGGCGGTGGCGATCCGCTCCTCGGTGACGTACGCGGGGTCCCGGAAGATCGCCCGCTCGGTGCGGCGGGCCACGGCCGGGTGCGGGCGCAGCAGCAGCCGGCCGAGCGGGCGCAGGGCGAGCAGTCGCAGCGCGACGGTCACCTCCTTGCCGAAGCCGGCGCTGTTGACCAACACGAGGCTGGCCACCCGGTGCGGTTGGTCGGCGGCGAGCCGCATCGCGACCGCCCCGCCGAGGGAGTTGCCGACCAGCCGGGCGGGGCCGGTGACCCCGGCGGTGTCCAGGAAGTCGGCGACCGCGGCGGCGAGCGCGGGCAGGGTGTGCGGGACGTCCAGCGGCGCGGAGCCGCCGTGACCGGGCAGGTCGACGCTGATGACCCGGTGGTCTGCGGCGAGCAGCTCCTGCTGGGCGGTGAAGTCGTCGAGGGTACGGCCGATGCCGTGCAGCAGCACCACCGGCGGCCCGCCCCCGCTGATCCGGCAGCGCATCCGCCGCCCCGCCACGGTCAGCTCGTCGGCGGCCGGCAGCGCCACGGTCATGCCGGACGCTCCGCCACCGGCACGTCCGCGCCACCGGCCGGAGCGCCACCGGTCGGAACGCCACCGGCCGGAGCGCCGCCGGTGGCGGCCGGGACGGCCCGCTTCATGCCGAGCGCCAGGACCCGGTGGTAGGAGGCCGGGGCGACCCGGGCCAGCAGGTCGGGCAGCTTCGCCGACCAGCCGATCAGCACCCGGCCGCGGCGACGCTCGACGCCCCGCAGGATCACCTCGGCGGCCTTCGCCGGGTCGATGGAGAGCAGCTTCTCGAACTGGCGGCGGCCGGCCTCGTACTCCTCGCGGGAGACGCCACTGCCCACCCGGGCGCTGGTGGCGATGCGGGTCCGGATGCCGCCCGGGTGCACGGAGGTGACGCCGACGCCGTCGTCGGCCAGCTCGTGGCGCAGCGCCTCGGTGAAGCCGCGGACGGCGAACTTGCTCGCCGAGTAAGCGGCCTGGCCGGCGGGGGCGATCAGCCCGAAGAGGCTGGAGACGTTGACCAGGTGGGCGCCCGGCTCGGCCTTCAGCGCCGGCAGCAGCGCGTGGGTCAGCCGCACCACGGCCCGGAAGTTGATCTCGATGACCCAGAGGAACTCGTCCAGGGTGACCTGGTCGAACCGGCCACCCAGGGCGACGCCCGCGTTGTTGACCAGCAGCCGGATCCGGGGATGGCGCCGGCCCAGTTCCGCCGCCACCCGGTCGGTGGCCTCGGCGTCGGCCAGGTCGACCAGGTGCGTCTCGACGGACCGGTCGGGGTGGGCGGCGCGGATCGCGGTGGCCACCGCGTCTAGCCGCTCGGCGTCCCGGTCGAGCAGGACCAGGTCGGCGCCGCGGCGGGCGAGGCCGTGCGCCAGCGCCTCGCCGATGCCACTGGCCGCGCCGGTGACCACGGCGGTGCCGCCGGGGAAGACGAAGTCACGCATGGGTGCTCCTTCGCGGTTCAGGCGACGGGTACGTCGGCCGGGGTCTGTTCCGCCGGGCCGGCGGCGGGCGGCGCGGCGGCCCGGGAGAACCGGACGCCCTGGTCGGTGAGGCGGCCGTGCCGCATCAGCAGCACGTCGCGGGGATAGTTCTGGTGCAGCCGCCACGGCGCCACCGGCCCCTGCTTGGGCAGCTGGTCCACGGCCCGCAGCACGTACCCGGACTTCAGGTCGATGATCGGTTCGAGGTCGCCGGTGGCCGGGGCGACGGGGGTGACGATCTGCTGCCCGGTGGCGTCCAGGTGGCGCAGCAGGCGGCAGACGTACGTGGCGACGAGGTCGGCCTTGAGCGTCCAGGAGGCGTTGGTGTAGCCGATGGTCATCGCGAAGTTCGGCACGCCGGAGAGCATCATGCCCTTGTAGGCGACCGTCCCGGCCAGGTCCACCTCGCGCCCGTCGACGGTGACGGTCATGCCGCCGAGGGCGAGCAGGTTGAGGCCGGTGGCGGTGACCACGATGTCGGCGGGCAGCTCCTCGCCGGAGGCGAGCCGGATGCCGCCCTCGGTGAAGGTGTCGATGGTGTCGGTGACCACGGACGCCCGGCCGGCGCTGACCGCGTCGAAGAGGTCGCCGTCGGGGACCACGCAGAGCCGCTGGTCCCACGGGTCGTAGCGGGGCGAGAAGTGCCGGTCGATGTCGTAGCCGACCGGCAGCCGGCCCTTCGCGGCCCGCCGCAGGAAGTTCTTCACCAGTCCGGGGCGCCGCCGGCTGAGCTGGAAGTTGGCCACGCCGAGCAGCACGTTCTTCCAGCGCACCACCGGATACGCGGCCTTCGCCGGGAGCCAGCGCCGCAGCGCGTCGGCGAGCGGGTCGCGCGAGGGCAGCGCGATGACGTACGTGGGTGAGCGCTGGAGCATGGTGACGTGCGCGGCCCGCTCGGCCATCGCCGGCACCAGGGTCACCGCCGTGGCGCCGCTGCCGATCACCACCACCCGCTTGCCGGCCCAGTCGAGGTCCTCGGGCCAGTGCTGCGGGTGCACGAGCTGCCCGGCGTAGCGCTCGACGCCGGGGAAGTCGGGCGTGTAGCCGGCGTCGTAGCGGTAGTAGCCGGAGCAGGTGTGCAGGAACGCGCAGGTCAGGACGACGTCCTCGCCGGTGTCGTCGCGGTGCGCGTGGACCGTCCAGCGGGCGGTGGCGCTGTCCCACTCGGCGCGGGTCACCCGGTGGTGGAAGCGGATGTGCTCCTCGACGCCGTGCTCCCGGGCGGTGTCCCGGACGTACTCCCGGATCGAGTCGCCGTCGGCGATCGCCTTCGGGTTGGTCCACGGCTTGAAGGAGTAGCCGAGGGTGTACATGTCGGAGTCGGACCGGATGCCCGGGTAGCGGAACAGGTCCCAGGTGCCGCCGATCGCGCCGCGCGCCTCCAGCACCGCGTAGCTCTTCTCCGGGCAGGCGCGCCGCAGGTGCACCGCGGCGCCGATGCCGGACAGGCCGGCGCCGACGATGAGGACGTCCACGTGGTCGGTGGCCATGGCAGCTCCCGGTCGCAGGGCAGAGGACCGGACCTTATCCAGCACCGTCGAGGTCGGTCAACACCCTGTCGAGTGGAATCGACAGGGTGTCGAGCGGGTGTAGCATCTGCCGGCATGACCGCCGCCCGTACGCCGACCGGAGCCGCGCCCACCCGCGGCCGGCGCTCCGGGCGCTCCACCGGCGACGACCGGGAACTGGCCATCCTCGCCACCGCCGAGCGGCTGCTGGAGCAGCGGGCCTTCGGCGACATCTCCATCGACGACCTGGCCCGCGGCGCGGGCATCTCCCGGCCCACGTTCTACTTCTACTTCCCGTCCAAGGACGCGGTGCTGCTGACCCTGCTGGACCGGGTCACCGCCGAGGCGAACGCCGCGGCCGGTGACGTGCTGGACCGCCTCGCCGAGGACCCGCGGGCCCGGTGGCGGGAGCTGATCGCCCGGTTCCACGCCGCCTTCGGCGGGCACCGGGCGGTGGTGCTGGCCTGCGCCCAGGTGCGCGGCACCAACGCGGAGGTCCGCCGGCTCTGGGCCGACGTGCTGGACCGCTGGGTACACGCGGTGCAGACGGCGATCGAGGGCGAGCGGCGGCGCGGCGCGGCCCCGGACGGGCTGCCCGCCCGGGACCTGTCGATCGCGTTGAACTCGATGAACGAGCGGGTCTGGTACGCCACCTTCGCCGGCGACGGTCCCGCCGTGGCCGAGCGGGACGTGGTGGACGTGCTGCTCGACGTCTGGCTGACCGCGATCTACCGCACCACCACGCCGCCCCCGGCCTGAGCGCCGCCGGTACGCGTGAACTCCATGACCCAGTTGGTCTCCCAGGTACGTTCGCCGTCGGTGGAGAACGCCTGCTCCCAGCGGCACGAGTCCGGGGTGGGCCGCGACCAGAGGAAACGGCACCGGATCGGCCGCCCCTCGTCGGTGTCGTCGGCGAAGAAGGTGCCGACGCCGTCGACGAACCGGCCCACCATCGGCGGCAGTTCGAGGATCCCCCGGCGGCTGTGCATCCAGTAGATCGACCACAGCCCGGTGGCCGGATCGAGGATCCGTACGGTGGCGCCGGAGAAGCCGCGGGCCGGGCAGCGGATCTCGTCGAAGCTGCCGGCGCCGTCGAAGAACCGGTGCGCGGTCACCGTGCCGGGGAACTCGTCCCAGTCGTCGCTGCCCACGTGCCGTCGGCGCAGCCGCCGGTTGGTGACGTCCCAGGTGCCGGCCAGGAAGTCGAAGTCGCCCATCAGAATCCCACCGGCCCCTCGGCCCGCGTGTCGGCCAGGTAGCCGGGCAGGTCCGGTCGCTCGGGGGCGAGGACGTGCCGGATCCAGGCGCTGCGCTCGTGCTCCAGCACCCCCAGCTCCCAGACGCAGCCGACGCCGGGGCGGGTCATCGGCACGAAGTGCGCCGGGTCGTCGTCCGGGCAGTCGAGGGCGGGCTGGCCGGCGACCGCGATCCGGCACTCCACCACGTTGTCCCAGAACCAGCTGTACGCCAGCAGGTACGCGCCGGTGTCGGCGCCCCGGTGCAGCACCGTCCAGCTCGCCGGCGGGGTGCCGCCGTCGGCCGGCGGCAGCAGCCCGGGCAGGACGTCGTACGCGGCGGCCACCACCGCCGGTTCGAGCCGACGGTCGGGCTGGTCGAGGTGGTAGCGCTTGACGTGCCGGCCGGCGACCTCGACGGTCGGCGGCACGGTCAGCTCCTTGTCGTGGAAAGGCATGCCGGGACGGTAGGACCACTGCACTGACAGCTAGTGTCAGTGGAGTGCGGGCCAGTCGCCTCCTGTCGATCCTGCTGCTGCTCCAGAACCACGGCCGGCTGACCGCCGCCGAGCTGGCCCGGCGGCTGGAGGTCTCCGTCCGCACCATCTACCGCGACGTGGACTCCCTGCACGCGGCCGGCATCCCGCTGTACGGGGAGGCCGGTCACGCCGGGGGCTACCGGCTGGTCGACGGCTGGCGGACCCGGCTGACCGGGCTCACCGCCGAGGAGGCCGAGCGGCTGCTCTTCGCCGGGCTGCCCGGTCCGGCCGCCGAGCTCGGCTACGACGCCGTGGTCGCCAGCGTCGGGCGCAAGCTGCGCGCCGCCCTGCCCGCCCCGCTGGCCGACCGGGCCGCCCAGCTCCAGCAGCGCTTCCACCTGGACACCCCCGGCTGGTACTCCGACGGCGATCCCTCCCCGCAGCTCGCGCCCACCGCCGACGCGGTGTGGCGGCAGCACCGGATCCGGGTCCGCTACCGCAGCTGGACCGGGGAGGTGAGCCGCGTCCTGGAGCCGTACGGGCTGGTGCTCAAGGGCGGCCGGTGGTACGTGGTGGCCGCCCGACCGGATCGGGTGGCACCGGCCACCTACCGGGTCAACCAGATCCTCGACCTGACCCCGCTGGCGGAGAGCTTCGACCGGCCGGACGACTTCGACCTGCCCGACTGGTGGCGGGCGCACGTGGTGGACTTCCGGTCCCGGCTGCACCGGGACGACGCCACGATCCGGCTGTCGCCCCAGGGCCGGGAGCGGCTGCGGGAGATCGCCAGCGACGCGGTGGTGGCCGCCGTGGACGCCACCGCCGGGCCGCCCGACGACGCCGGGTGGGTGCGGGCGGTCGTACCGGTGGAGTCGCTGACCCACGCCCACGGCGACCTGCTCCGGCTCGGCGCGGAGGTGGAGGTCCTCTCCCCCGCCGCGCTGCGCGACCGGCTCGCCGACACGGCCGCCGCGCTGGCCGCCCTCTATGCCGGGCCGGCGGACTGAACCTCGCGCAGGGCCGCGCCGACGGCGGCTAGGCCCCGGTCGATGACGCCCGGGGTGTTCGCGGCATAGCCGAGGACCAGGCCCGGCGGCTGGGGACGCTGCCCGTGCCAGGAGAGCGGCTGCACCTTCACGCCCCGGCGCAGGGCCGCCGCGGCGAGGTCCACGTCGGACACCGCGTCGGGCAGGGTGACCAGCAGATGCAGTCCGGCGGCGGCGCCGTGCACGACCGCCCCGGGCAGGTGCGCGCGGACCGCGTCGATCATCGCGTCCCGACGGCGGACGTGCCGGCGCCGCAGCAGCCGCAGGTGGCGGTCCAGCGCGCCGGAGTCGATCAGCTCGGCGAGCACCAGCTGCGGCAGCGCGGCGTTGCCCAGGTCGGCCATCCGTTTGGCGGCGACCAGGGCGGCGTGGTGCCGGCGGGGCACCAGCACCCAGCCGATCCGCAGGGCCGGGGCGAGCAGCTTCGAGATGCTGCCGGTGTAGCAGACCTGTTCGGGCAGCATGGCGCGCAGCGCCGGCACGGGCGGCCGGTCGTAGCGGTGCTCGGCGTCGTAGTCGTCCTCGACGACCAGGCCGCCCCGGCGTGCCCAGCCGATCAGCTGCCGGCGCCGGTCGCCGTCGAGCACCACCCCGGTCGGGAACTGGTGCGCCGGGGTGACCAGCACCGCCGGCGCGCCGCCGGCGTCGAGGTCGTCGACCCGCAGGCCGTGCGCGTCGACCGGCACCGGTGGCGTGTCCAACCGCCAGTTGCGCAGGTGCTGCCGGACGCCGAGTGAGCCCGGGTCCTCGACGGCCACGGTGTGGACGCCGTCGGCGTGCAGCACCTGGGCGAGTAGGCCGAGCGCCTGGGAGACCCCGGCGACGATCACCACCTCGGCCGGGTCCACCCGGATGCCCCGGCTGCGGGCCAGCCGGGTGGCGACCGCGAGGCGCAGCGCGGGCACGCCGGTCGGGTCGCCGTACCCGAACTCGGCGGGCGTGAGGCGGTGCAGCACGGCGCGTTCCGCGCGCAGCCAGGCCGCGCGGGGGAACGCGGCCAGATCGGGTACGCCCGGCCTCAGGTCGATCCCGGCCGGGGCGGTACGCAGCGCGTCGAGGACGTCGGTGTCGGTCCGGTCGGCGAAGACGTCGACGGCCGGCGGCGCGGCCGGGCGGAGCACCACCGCGGCGGGCGTGGCGACCACGACGGTGCCGCCCCGACCCCGCCCCACCACGTGCCCGTCCTCGGTCAGCCGCTGGTACGCCTCGGTCACCACGCCCCGGGACACGCCCAGGTCAGCGGCGAGCACCCGGCTGGCCGGCAGTCGGGAGCCGACCGGGACCCGGCCGTCGGCGATCGCCGCCCGCAGTCGCCCGGCGAGCCAGTCGGCGCGACCGCCGGTGGGCGCCTCACCGACGTCGAGGTGCAGGAAGTCCGACCCCGCCGTTTTGGACCCGTCGGCGGCCTCCGGTTTGGCCCTGTCCACCGGGCCATTGTGGCAGCAGGGTGGACGGGGTGAGCACACCCGACAGGAGTTCTCCCATGCGCTTCCGGCACTCCCCGCAGGTCCGGTCGGCCTTCCCCGAGCTGGTCTGCGGCGTCCTGCACGCCGACGGGATCACCCCCGACGTGGACGTCGACGCGCTCGTCGCGCCGCACGTCGAGACGGCGCGGGCCCGGCTGGCCGGCTCACCGGAGAGCCGCTTCCCGGAGATCCAGGCGTGGCGGCGGGTGTTCGCCGCGACCGGCCTCGCCCCGACCCGCTATCGCTGCGCCGCCGAGTCGCTGCTGCGCCGGCTGCGGCGGGACGGGACGCTGCCCCGGCTGCACCCGCTGGTCGACCTCGGAAACGCCGTGTCCGTCGCGTACGCGGTGCCCGTCGCCGTGCTCGACGTCGCCCGGATCTCCGGCGACCTGGAGGTGCGGCACGCCACCGGCGCCGAGCACTACGAGACGTTCGACGGGCAGGTCGAGCGGCCGGAGCCGGGCGAGGTGACCTTCGTCGACTCGACCGGGCGGGCGCACGCGCGACGCTGGACCCACCGGCAGAGCGGCTGGTCGGCGGTCCGCCCCGAGACCCGCGAGGTGCTGGTGGTGATCGAGGCGATGCACCCGGACGCCGCCACCGACGTACCCCGGATGCTGGCGACGCTGGCGGACGCGGTGGCGCAGCGGTGGGCGGCGCGGCCCCGCACGGCGGTCCTCACCGCCGCCGCGCCGTCGTTCACCCTGCCGGACCCGCCGGCGCGCGGGTTCGTGCTGCCGTTGCTGCGCGCTCAGGCGGACTCGCCCGGGGCGAGGTAGCGGTAGCGGTCGCCGAGCACCTCGCCGCACCAGCCGTTGACCGACGCCAGGCCCCGGTCGTTGAGCTGGGCGTCGTGGATCGGGAAGACCCGGCGCGGGTCGAGGGCCAGGGCGAAGTCGATCGCCTCGGTCAGCTTCAGCCAGGACGCCTGGGCCGGCAGCAGCAGGGTGTCGACCGGCTGGTCGGGGTGGTGCAGCGAGTCGCCCGGGTGATAGACGGCGTCCCCGACCAGATAGCCGAGGTTCACGCAGTCCGGCTCGCCGGCGTGGATGAGGGCGTGCCGCCCGCCGACCGCGCTCACGGTGAAGCCGGCGGCGGTGAACCGGTCGCCGGCCGCGACCGGGGTCACCGCCAGCGGCACCGGGCCGGGCAGCCGGGCACCGCGCGGGGCGAAGACCGGCACGCCCAGCCCGGCCAGCCGCAGCACGTCGACGTGGTCGGTGTGCTCGTGGGTGATCAGCACGGCGTCCGCCCCGATCAGGGCCGCCGGCTCGCTCCAGGTGCCCGGGTCGATGACCAGCACCCGGCCGTCCTGCTCGATCCGGACGCAGGCGTGGGTCCACTTGGTGAGCTGCACGGACGGACGGTACTGCGTGACCGGCCGGCGTCGCTGCCCCGTTCCCGCGGTTCACGACCGGTCGCGGCGGCGGCGACGCATGATCGGGGCATGGGGAGCGCAGCGGCGCGGGGGCACCACCGGGTGCCGCACACCGCCGACGTACGGATCGAGGCGTGGGCGCCGGACCGGGAGAGCTGCCTGGCCGAGGCGGTCACCGCGCTGGTGGAGAGCTTCGTGGACCCGGCCGGCGCCACCCCGGACGCCGACGCCGAGTTCCACCTGCCGCCGCAGGACGACCCGGACCTGCTGGTCGGCGTCCTCGACGAGGTGATCTTCCGGCTGGAGACCTCGGGTGTGCTGCCGCTCGCCACGCGGATCCGGGCGACCGACGACGGCGGCGTCACGGTCCACTGGCGGACGGTGCCGACGGAGGCGGTGGAGCTGGTCGGCGCGGTCCCGAAGGCGGTCTCCCTGCACGAGCTGCGGTTCGGTCCCACCGACGGCGGCTGGGCGGGTGCGGTGACGCTGGACGTGTGACCGCAGCCGGTCAGCCCTTCACCACGCCGAGCGGCACGAGCCGGGCCACCCGCCGGCACAGACCGGCACCCTCGGCCGCCGCCACCACGGCCGTGATGTCCTTGTACGCGGCCGGCATCTCCTCGGCCAGCCCACGCCGGGACACCCCACGTACCGCGATGTCCTGCGCCTCCAGCTCCCGGCGCGGGTCGTGCCCGGCGACCGCCTTCGTGGCCTGTTTGCGGCTGCGCACCCGGCCCGCGCCGTGGCAGGTGGAGGCGAAGGCCGGTGCCCCGGCGACGCCGGTGAGGACGTACGAGCCGGTGCCCATCGAGCCGGGGATGAGCACGGGCTGCCCGACCGGGCGCAGGTCGTCGGGGAGGTCGGGGTGGCCAGGGGGCAGCGCCCGGGTGGCGCCCTTGCGGTGCACGCAGAGCGGGCGGGGCACCCCGGCCACGTCGTGGGTCTCGATCTTCGCGAGGTTGTGGGAGATGTCGTACACCAGGTCGAGGCCGCCGCCGGTGACCCGCCGGAAGACCTCGCGGGCCGCCTGGGCGAGCAGCTGCCGGTTGGCCCGGGCGTAGTTCGCGGCGGCGGCCATCGCCCCGAGATAGGCCCGGCCCTCGTGGGAGGAGACCGGCGCGCAGGCGAGCTGCCGGTCGGGCACGTCGATGCCGTACCGGGGCATGACCTTCTCCATGGCCCGCACGTGGTCGGTGCAGATCTGGTGCCCGAGCCCCCGCGACCCGCAGTGGATCATCACGCAGACCTGACCGGCCCGCAGCCCGAACGCGGTGGCCACGGTCTCGTCGTAGATCTCCTCGACGGCCTGCACCTCGAGGAAGTGGTTGCCGGAGCCGAGGCTGCCGACCTGACCGGCGCCGCGCTCGACCGCCCGCTCGCTGACCTGGGCCGGATTCGCGTCGTCGACCGCGCCGTGGTCCTCGCACCGGTCCAGGTCGCGGGCGACGCCGTGTCCCCGCTCGACGGCGTGCCGGGAACCGCCACGCAGCACCGCGTCGAGCTCCGCGCGGTCGGCGAGCTGCCACACCGCGCCCTTGCCCATGCCGCGCGGGGTGGCGTGGCCCAGGCCGTCCATCAACGCGTCCAGCCGGGGCCGCAGCTCCGCGCGGTCCAGGTCGGCGGTGAGCAGGCGCACCCCGCAGGAGATGTCGAAGCCGACCCCGCCGGGCGACACCACCCCGCCGTGCCCGACGTCGGTGGCCGCGACGCCGCCGATCGGGAAACCGTAGCCCCAGTGCACGTCCGGCATGGCGTACGAGGCGTCGACGATGCCGGGCAGGGTCGCCACGTTCGCGACCTGCTCCAGCGACTTGTCGGCACCGGCGTCCGGCAGCAGCGACCGGGACGCGAAGACCACCCCCGGCACCCGCATCGGCTCCCGCCGGTCGATCCGGAACCGGTACGGCGACTCCTCGACCAGCTCCATGCCCGCCCGGCTACCCGGGTGCGGGTCGATTACACGCCCCGGTCCGGCGCGGCGGTCAGGCGCGGTTCCAGAGGGAGGCGTGGGAGATGTACCAGAGCTGGGCGGCGAAGGCCGCCAGGGCGACCACCACCCCCACCGGGATCGCCAGGCCGGACGAGGCGCCCAGCACCCCGGCCAGCAGGGTGACGCCCAGCCCGATCAGCAGCGCGTTGACCGCCCCCACCATCGCCGCGGTGGTGAGCATCAACTGCCAGCGGCCGGGACGGCTGCCGACCGCCGCCCAGGCCGCCGCCATGACGTCCCCGGTGGCCACCGAGTCGGCGAAGAAGTCCTGCTCACCGGCGAAGTGCCGGTGGTAGTAGGCGCGGATGCGTTGGATGCGGGCCAGGGCCAGCGAGTTCTCCACCATCGTCTGCACCAGGCGGGCGAAGGTGAGCAGACCGGTGATCATCAGCGTGGGCAGCACCGCCCCCAGGTACGGCTTCAGCAGCTGACCGCTGCTGGAGACGAAACCCAGGCCGATCAGCGCGGCGGAGAGCATGGTGAGGAACACCGTCGCCCGCCCGACCGACTCCGCGATGGTGGCGCCCCGGGACGTCTGGAGCACGAAGTGCTCGGTCGTCAGGGCGGTCAGCAGCGCCTGCTCCCGTGCCTGCTCGTCCATGCCGCCCCCTCATCCGTCACGATACGGAGCCGCCGTACGCCGACGGGGCGGAACGGACGACGCGGGCCCGCCGCCGCGGCGGCCCGGCCGACGACGGACAATGGCACCGGCCGCGGCGACCGCCGCGAGCGTCATGACGGTGCAGTGGCGGGAGACCGGTCAGCGTGTCCGAGACGACGGAACCAGGGACAGCTGTGCAGGTGGGCGGGCGGGAGCTGCGCGCCGACTGCGCCCGCTGCGTCGGGATCTGCTGCGTCGCGCCCGCCTTCGCCGCTTCGGCCGACTTCGCCCTCGACAAGCCCGCCGGGCAGCCCTGCCCGAACCTGCGGCCGGACTCCCGCTGCGGCATCCACCGCGACCTGCGGCAGCGCGGCTTCCCCGGCTGCACGGTCTTCGACTGCTTCGGGGCCGGGCAGCAGCTGACCCAGGTGACCTTCGCCGGGCGCGACTGGCGCGACGACCCGGGGACGGCCCGGCGGATGTTCGACGCCTTCGCCGTGCTGCGGCCGCTGCACGAACTGCTCTGGTACCTGACCGAGGCGGTGGCCCACACCCCGCCCGGGCCGCTGCGCGACGACCTGGTCCGGGCGCTCGACGAGACCGGCCGGCTCGCCGACGGCACCGCCGACGACCTGCTCACCCTCGACGTCGACGCCCAACGGGACCGGGTCAACCCCCTGCTGTCGCGGGCCGGTGAGCAGGCCCGCACCGGTCGGGCGGGCGTGGACCGGCGCGGCGCGATGCTGATCGGGGTGGACCTGCGCCGGGCTGACCTGTCCGGGGCGAACCTGCGCGGCGCCTGCCTGATCGGCGCGGACCTGCGGGGCGTGGACCTCGGGGCGGCCGACGTGACCGGCGCGGACCTGCGCGGGGCGGACCTGAGCGGGGCCGACCTGCGCGGCTGCCTGTTCCTGCACCAGTCGCAGCTCGACGCCGCCCGCGGCGACCACCGCACCGCGCTGCCGGCGACGCTGCGCCGCCCCACGCACTGGTCGCTGACCGTGACCCCGGCCCGCTCCCGCACCCCGCGCCGCCGCCGCTGACCCCGCCCGGGCAGCAGGCGGATCCCGACGCGCCGACGGGGCGTTTGCCGACGGGCGGGGCGGGCAGGAGTGCGACATGAATGAGGAACACTTCGGCCGCGCGGCCACCGACGAACCCGACGGCGCCACCGCCTACGAGGCGTCCCTGCGACCGCCGGGCGAGTCGCTGCACACCACCGACGACACCGGCGACGACTTCGCCGACCTGCCGGCCGAGGAGCGCCGCTCGGCGCAGGACGTCAGCCGGGCCGGCTACGACGTCGACGCCGTCTCCGGCGCCGGCGACCCGGCCGTGCAGGAGCCACCGACCGAGGAGTGAGCACCGGTACGGGTGGCCGTCGCGGTCACCCGTACCGCCCCGGCGGGGTCAGTCGACGGTGATGGCGCCGGCCGGGCAGAGATCCGCCGCCCGGCGTACGCCCTCCAGGGTCTGCGGCGGTGGCGCGGTGAAGCGCAGCAGCACCAGACCGTCGTCGCCCTGGTCGAAGACCTCCGGCGCGGTCAGCACGCAGTTGCCGGCGCCGCAGCAGCGGTCCCGGTCGACGCGGACCCGCCCGGTCACCAGGTCACCGGCAGCGCGTCGAGGCCGAAGACGATCGAGTTGTCCCGGGTGGGCAGCTGCCCGGTGGGGGCGGCGAGCCGCAGGTCGGGGAAGCGCCGGGCCAGCTCGACCAGGGCGATCCGCAGCTCGGCCCGGGCCAGCGGCTGGCCGATGCACTGGTGCACCCCGAAACCGAACGCGACGTGCTGGTGCGCCTGGCGGTAGGGGTCGAACTCGTCCGGGCCGTCGAAGACCACCGGGTCCCGGTTGGCGGTGGAGAGCACGGCGATGGCGCCCTCCCCCGCCCGGATCAGCTGCCCGCCGATCTCGACGTCCTCCAGCGCCAGCCTCGGCAGGCCGGTCCGCACGATGCTCAGATAGCGCAGCAGCTCCTCGACCAGCGTGTCGGCCTGGTCGGGGTCGTCGCGCAGGGCGGCGTAGCGGCCGGGCACGTCGCGCAGCAGCAGCAGGGTGCTCAGACCGATCATGTTGGCGGTGGTCTCGTGGCCGGCGATGAGCAGCAGCATCGCCATCCCGACCAGCTCGTCGACCGCCAGCTCGCCGGTGTCGACCCGGTCGCGGGCCAGCCGGCTGAGCAGGTCGTCGGCCCGGTCACCGGCGGCGCACTTCGCCTCGACCAACCGGTGCAGATAGTCCCGCAGCTGCGCGACGTGCTCCCGGACCAGCTCCGGCGCGGCGTCCCGGTCGAGCAGGGTACGACTGCGCAGCTGGAAGAAGTCGTGGTCGGCGTACGGGACGCCGAGCAGGTGGCAGATCACCATCGACGGCAGCGGCAGGGCGAAGGTGGCCACCAGGTCGGCCGGTGGGCCAGCGTCGCGCAGGTCGTCCAGGGTGCGGTCGACGGTCTGCCGGATCAGCGGCTCGATCCGCCGGATGCTCTTGAGCATGAACTCGGCGGTGAGCATCCGGCGCAGCCGGGAGTGCTCCATCCCGTCCATCCGGATGAACCCGCCCCGCCGGTCGCTCAGCGCCCCCGGCGGCAACGCCCGCAGCAGCGGGAACCCCGGCCGGGACAGGTCGGCGCTGAAGCCGGGGTGCCGCAGCAGTTGACGCACGTCGGCGTGCCGCGTCACCAGCCAGGCGGTCGCGTCGGTGGGGAGGCGGACCTTCGTCACCGGCGCGTCGAAGCGGTCCCGCTCCCCCGGGTCGAGCGGGACGAGCGGATCCCGGCCGAGGTTGGTCGGCGGCCAGAGCGGCAGGTCGGTCAGGGCGGCAGGGATCACGCGGGACACCTCCGAGGGGAAACTGTCCGTAACGGCGTCGATCCGCTACGTTACCCATCGACCCGGATCGACACAACCCGCCCTCACCGGCCGGCGGTCACCCCGGCGCCCGCCCGCGCCTCGGTCATGCCCCGGTTGGCCAGGGCGTCCGCCCGCTCGTTCTCCGGATGGCCGTTGTGCCCCTTCACCCAGAGCCAGGTCACGTCGTGCCGGGCACAGGCCGCCTCCAGCCGCTGCCACAGGTCCGCGTTCTTCACCGGCTGCTTCGCGGCGGTCAACCAGCCGTTGCGCTTCCACGAGGCGAGCCAACCGGTGATGCCGTTGCGCACGTACGTGCTGTCGGTGTGCAGCCGCACGGTGACCGGCCGGGTCAGGCTCTCCAGGGCCTGGATCGCGGCCGTCAGCTCCATCCGGTTGTTGGTGGTCGGCGTGGCCTCCCCACCGCACAACTCCCGCTCCCGGTCGCCCCACCGCAGCAGCACCCCCCAGCCGCCCGGGCCGGGATTGCCGCTGCACGCCCCGTCGGTCCAGATCTCCACGACCCTGCCGGCCGCCGCCTCCACCATGCCGGAAACCTACCGGGTACGACCCCGCACGGGACCACCCGACCCACGCCCGACGGCTAGGGTGCGGCCATGATCCGGCACGTGCCCTTCCAGCGGCTGCACAACTTCCGCGACCTCGGCGGCTACCGCACCGACGACGGCCGGACCCTGCGCTGGGGCCGGCTCTACCGGTCGGACTCGCTCGGCAAGCTGGCCGGCGACGACCTGACCCGCTTCCGGGCGCTCGGCGTCCGCACCGTCATCGACCTGCGCTACCCGTCGGAGATCGCCGCCCGTGGCCGGGCCCCCGAGGACCCCGGACTCACCTGGCACAACCTCAGCATCGAGCACCGCGGCTACGATCAGGCGGAGATCGACCCCGACGTGGACCCCTGGCGCCACCTGGCTGACCGGTACGCCGAGGTCGCCACCGACGGGGTCGCGGAATTGCGGCAGGCCCTCACGGTGATCGCCGACGGCGACCATCCGCTGGTGTTCCACTGTGCCTCCGGCAAAGACCGCACCGGCCTGCTCGCCGCTCTCGTGCTGGCCCTGCTCGGCGTCTCCGACGACCAGATCGCCGCGGACTTCGCGCTGACCGAGTTGGCCACCGAACGGCTCATTGCCGACTGGCACGCCGCCCACCCCGGGCGCACCCTGCGCTGGCCCGGGTACGGCCGCGCCCCCGCCGAGATCATCCGACACGTCCTCACCGACCTCACCGCCGCGCACGGCTCGGTCCGCGGCTACGCCCGCGACCAGCTCGGCGTCAACGATGACCTGATCGCCGCGCTGCGGGCCCGCCTCCTGGCCGACTGAAAACCGGGCGACCGGCACCCGCCCCTCTGGCAGGGTGACACCCCGTGGACGAACGCTGGAACGCCCTGCGGACGCAGGTACGCGCGACCATCGACGACCTGGTCTCCTCCGGTCGGGAGACCGGCGTCCAGGTGGCCGCCTGCCTCGACGGCACGCCGATCGTGGAGGAGCAGGCCGGGCTGGCCGACGCCGACTCCGGCCGCCCGATGACCGCCGACACCCCGGTGCACGCCGTCTCCACCGGCAAGGGCCTCACCGCGACCGTGGTGCACGTGCTGGCCGAGCGCGGACAGCTCGACTACGACCTGCGGATCGCCGACGTGTGGCCGGAGTTCGGCCGGCACGGCAAGGGCGACATCACCCTGCGGCACGCGCTCACCCACACCGCCGGGGTGCCGGCGCTCCCCGCCGACACCACCCCCGAGGACTTCACCGACTGGGACCGGATGTGCGCGCTGATCGCCGACAGCGTGCCGCGCTGGGCGCCCGGCCGACAGGTGGCGTACCACGCGTGGACGTTCGGCTGGCTGGTCGGCGAGGTGGTCCGGCGGGTCACCGGGCGGCGGGTCTCGCAGGTGCTGGCGCAGGAGGTGGCCGGGCCGCTGGGCGTCACCGGCGAGCTGTTCCTCGGCGTGCCCGAGGCGGAACTGCCCCGGCTGGCCCGCCTGACCGACGCCGGGCTCGCCGCACTGATGGACTGGGCCGGGGCCAACCTGCCGAACTTCGACGCGGTCGCACCCCCGGGTGTCCGGCCGGACGCGACGATCGGCAGCCGCCCCGACGTGCTCCGCGCCGACGTGCCCGCCGTCGGCACGATGAGCGCCCGCGCGGTGGCCCGGATGTACGCGGCGCTGCTCGGACCGGTGGACGGCGTCCGGCTCGTCTCCCCCGACCGGCTGCGCGAGGTGTCGGCCGTCGCGGTGCGCGGCACCGAATGGGTCTTCGGGCAGGAGACCACCTTCGGGCTCGGCTACGCCGTCGACGCCGATGGGTCGTTCGGGACGGCGGGCAGCGGCGGCAGCCTGGCCTTCGCGTACCCGGAACTGGGGTTGACCGTCGCGGCGGTGCGCAACCGGCTCGGCGCGGGCGACGGCGACCCGATGGAACAGCTGCGCGTCCTGGTCCGCGACACGGTCGCCCGCGAACGGAACCGCTGACCACCTGTCGATTCCGCGGCCCGCCGTTCGTGTGGAGGGTGGACGGCCGGCAACGGGCCGGCCGCGACCCGCCGAGGAGCGACATGCGCAGGATCGTGGTCACCGAGAACGTCAGCCTGGACGGCGTGCTGCAGGCACCCGGACGGCCCGACGAGGACACCCGGGACGGGTTCACCGCCGGCGGGTGGGCGGTGCCCTACACCGACCCGGTGATCGGCCGGAAGATGGGCGAGGGGATGGCCGCCACCGAGGCCCTGCTGCTGGGCCGCCGCACCTACGCCGACTTCGCCGGCTACTGGCCGCAGCAGCGGGACAACCCGTTCACCCCGGTGCTCGACGCGCTGCCCAAGTACGTCGCCTCCGCCACCCTCACCGCACCGCTGCCCTGGGCGAACTCCCACCTGCTCACCGGCGACGTCGTCACCGCCGTCAAGGAACTCAAGGCCCGGCCGGGCGGCGACATCGCCGTGCTCGGCAGCGGCGAACTGGTCCGGACACTGGGTCGACAGGGGCTGATCGACGAGTACGTGCTGCTGATCCACCCGCTGGTGCTCGGCGGCGGCCGGCGGCTCTTCCCCGACGGCGACAGCCCGGCGCCGCTGCGCCTGGTCGACAGCGTCGTCAGCACCACCGGGGTGCTGGTGGCGACCTACCGGCCGGCCTGACGGCTCACGGCCGCCGCGATCCGGCCCCCGACACGGGGGCGGGGGCCCGATCGCGACGGAGTCGACCCCCCAGCCGGCCCACCGCGTCGCCGACCACCGCGCCGGTCATCGGCAGCAGCGGGCTGGACCGCATCACCGCCAGGTCCTCCGCGACGGTGGTGGCGCCGTCCAGGAACCGCAGCACCCGCTCGGCCGGGTTGCGGTCGAAGAGCCGCGCGAAGAACTCCACCCCACCGACCCGACCCCGGTCCAGGGCGCGCAGCGCCACCGCGTCCATCCACCGGTGCCGCCCCGGATACGCCGGCCGTGGCAGCGGCGGCCGACCCGCGGCGAGCGCCCGGGCGACCTGCTCGGCCTGCCGGTGCATGGCGGAGAAGGTGAACCCGGTCGACGGGCGGGTGGCGCCACCGGCGGTGCCGAGGCGTACCACCCGGGGCGACGGGCGCGCGACGAACGGGCCGTCGGTCATCGGGATCACCCCGTTCTCCACCTCCCGCACCCGCAGCGCCGCCCGGTCCAGACCGAGCAGGTCCACGTAACCGCGCAGCGCCGTGTCGTACGCCTCGTCGGTGAGCAGGGCCGGGGAGAACTCGGTGTACTCGACCAGCGCGTACCGGTCGCTGACCGGGAGCACGTAGCCGAACGAGACACCCCGGGCCGGCTGCGGGGTGCGGAAGTCCATCAGCACCGCCCGGCCCGGGTCGAACGTCGGCCCGTCCGTCTCCACCCACCAGCCACGGAAGTGCTGCAACCAGCTCGTCCGCCCCGGCCGCCGGGGTGCGCGGGGACGGGAGTCCAGCACCCAACCCGCCCGCACCAGCGCCGCGCCGTCGACGTCCCGGACCAGCACCCGCTCCCCGTCGTCGTCGAGGGCGCCGGCCGCCGCGCCGAACCGGACCGCGCCGAGCCGCTCCTCCGCCTCGGCAGCCCGGTCGTAGACCGGGGCGGAGCGGAGCATGGCGTACCGCAGGGGGTCGAGCGCCAGGACGCGGCGCCCGGCCGGCGTGACCACCTCGACCTGCGACCAGCTCGCGCTGAGCATCGGGTCGAGGTCGGTGCCGGGCGTCCCCCAGAACGCCCAGGTGCGGTCCTGGCCGCGCTTGTGGACCGGGTCGATCACGGCGATCCGCAGGCCCGGCGGACCGTGCCGGTCCAGCGCGGCCAGGACCAGGGACGCGGCGCCGCCGCCGCCCACCAGCGCGAGGTCGACGTCGACCGGGGATGCGTTCACCCCGGTCACGCTGTCACACCACCGGCCGCCACGGACCGCCGCCCCGACCCGGGCGTAGATTCGACCCCGGCACCGAAACTGATCAGGGGGACGGCATGGCGCAGGAGGCACTACGGGTCGGCCTGCTGGGGTACGGGCTGGCCGGGCGGGTCTTCCACGCCCCGCTGATCGCCGCGACGCCCGGGCTGCGGCTCGACGCCGTCGTCACGGCCGACCCGCAGCGGCGGGAGCAGGCCCGGCGCGACCACCCCGACGCCCGTCTCGTCGACGACGCCGACCAGCTCTGGCGGACGGCGGACACCCTCGACCTGGTGGTGGTGGCCACCCCGAACCGGCACCACGTTCCGCTGGCCCGGGCCGCCCTCGCGGCCGGCCTGCCGGTGGTGGTCGACAAGCCGCTCGCCGTCACCGCCGCCGAGGGCCGCGCCCTCGTCGCCGAGGCCGACCGGCTCGGCGTGCCGCTCACCGTGTTCCAGAACCGCCGTTGGGACGGCGACTTCCTGACCGCCCGACGCCTGATCGAGGCCGGCGAGCTGGGCCGCGTGCTGCGCTTCGAGTCCCGGTTCGAACGGTGGCGGCCGGCGATCAAGCCGGGCTGGCGGGAGAGCGGCACCGCCGACGAGGCCGGTGGCGCGCTCTACGACCTCGGCGCCCACCTCGTCGACCAGGCGGTGCAGCTGTTCGGACCGGTCCGCACCGTCTACGCCGAGGTCGACCGGCGACGACCCGGCGCGGAGGTCGACGACGACGCCTTCGTGGCGCTGAACCACGACTCCGGGGTCCGCTCGCACCTGTGGATGAGCGCGGTCGCGGCGCAGCTCGGGCCGCGGATGCGGATCCTCGGCGACCGCGCCGGGTGGACCACGTACGGGCTGGACGGGCAGGAGGCGGCGCTGCGCGACGGCGGCCGGCCCGACACCCCGGGCTGGGGCGAGGTGCCCGTCGACCGGTACGGACAGCTCGGCGTCGACGGCGACCTGCGGCCGGTGCCCACCGAAACCGGCCGCTACCAGGACTTCTACGCGCAGGTCGCGACGGCCCTGCGGGACGGTACGCCGATGCCGGTCGACCCGCGCGACGCGGTCGACACGGTCGCGCTGATCGAGCTGGCGCACCGGTCCGCGGCCCGCGGCGAGGTGCTGCCCGTCCAGGGGTGAGCCGCCGTCGGCCGGGTCCGGCATACTGCCCGGCATGGCCGTCGTCTTCCCGGAACCGGGCCCGTCGTCGGACGTGCCCGCCCTCTTCCTGACCTATCTGGACTTCTACCGGGAGACGGTCGCCGACCGGCTCGCCGGGCTGACCGCCGCCGAGGCCCGCTCGATCCGGGTGCCGTCGGGCTGGACGCCGGTCGAGCTGGTCAAGCACCTGACCTTCATGGAGCGGCGCTGGCTGGAGTGGGGGTTCCTCGCCGAGCAGGTGCCGGAGCCGTGGGGCGACCACGTGGCCGGCCGCTGGCACGTCGGTCCGGACGAGACGGTGGCCGACCTGGTGACCGCCCTGCGCGCGGGCGGCACGCGGACCAGGGAGATCGTGGCGTCCACCCCGCTCGACACGCCCGCCGCGCTGGGCGGGCGCTTCACCGACGAGGCGAGCCGGCCGACCCTGGCCGCGATCCTCTTCCACGTCCTGCAGGAGTACGCCCGGCACGCCGGCCACCTGGACGTGGTCCGCGAGTTGATCGACGGCCGCACCGGGGAGTGACCGCCGGCGTCACCTCGGCTGCGCCGTCAACCAGCTGACCAGTTCGTCGTTTCCGCTGCTCTGCGCCACGTCGACGGCGGTCTCCCCCGACCAGGGCGCCGGCCAGCGCGGCGAGGCACCGCGGGAGACCAACAGCTTCGCGGCATCGAGCTGACCGGCCCGGCAGGCGTTCCACAGCGGAGCGTCCAGCTCGGTCGACCCGACGGCGAGACGATCGACGACGGGGAGCAGGCCCAGTGCGGCGGCGTGCCACAGCTGTGTCCGAGCGCCCCGGTCGACCAGTCGACGCGCCGCGCCCCACTGCGCGTAGCCGACGGCGCTAGACAGCGGCGGGCCACCGTCGATGGACGAGCCGGGGGCCTCGATGTCGGCTCCGGAGTCGAGCAGCGCGTCGACAAGGGTCACGTCGTCGTTACTGGCGGCCCAGTGCAGCGGCCGTTCGGTGTGCGGCATGCCGACGGCGGGAGCGTCGACGTCCGCCCCTGCGGCCACGAGGGCGCGGACCGTTTCGGCGGCTCGTGGCCGGTGCCCGGGCGAGTCCGCCACCAGGTGCAGCGGTGACCGCCGGGCGCCGTCGGAGTCGGTCAGCGGCTCGGTGGCAAGCCCTGGCTGGCCACGCAACAGGGTGGCCAGCCGCTCGACGTCGCCGCCGGTGATCGCGGCGGCGAACTCGACGGCAAGAGGTTCGTCGTATCGCACCGCGACATCATCCCCGTTCCCTTCTCTCCGTCGCCAGGTTCCGTCGCTCGGTGGGCCGATCCGGCCACTCCCTCTACAGCTTCCTAGGAGGCTAGCTGCCTGGTGGCTCCGTGAGATGTTGATGTCGCTCCCTCCCGGCCTCGAACGGCCCGACGGCCCGAGTGATACGTCGACCTGGGGAGCGGGCGGAACCGCAGTCGGGCACGAAGGTGTCACGGGTCCCTTGGCCGGGCATTTCCGCAGCTCCCCGGCGCGCAGGGGAACACGTGACGGCAACGAAGATTTCTCATTTTCACCGGATGACCGGTCCAACCCTCCTAGTGTTGGCCACACCGGTGCTAGTCACGGAGTTGGCCACCCGAACGACGTCCCACGCAGTCAGCGGACGAAAAGTGAGGGAAGACGCGCATGAAGGCACAGACAGTTCTCGGCTCGGCGGCGGTCGGCGTGGGCCTCGGCACACTCCTGCTCCCGGTCGCGGCGTTCGCCGACACCACCGTCTCACCAGCCACCACCCCGGTCGGCGGCACCGTCGTGCTGACCACCACGACGTGCAACCCCAAGTCGGGTGACGCGCTCTTCCGCGTCACCGGACCCGACCGCGACCAGAACGTCCGCTCCACCACCGCCGCGGCGGGCGGCGGCCTGAGCGCCGAACTCTTCACCGCCGGCTTCACCCTCGGCACCTACACGGTCACCACCACCTGCGGCGACGGCAGCAACGGCGGTACGGCGCAGTTCACCGTCACGCCCATCGGCGGTGCCCAGGCCGGCGCCGGCGGCCGGGACGGCGACACCGGCGTGCTCGTCGCGGGCGGCGCACTCGCCGCCGCGGCCGTCGCCGGGGGGACGTACGTGCTGGTCCGCCGCAGGCGGCGGGGCACCGCGACCGCCTGAGGCGGCGACCCACCAGCCCTGCGCGGGGGTGCCCGTTCCGGCCCGGCCGGTGCGGGCACCCCGCCCACGTCGGACGGAGGTGGCACGCTGACCCCACGCAACCGCCCCGAGGGCCCGCCGTCGCGGGTCCGCACCGCCGCGGTGGTCGCCGCGGTCACCCTCTGCGGCGCCGCCGGGACCGGGCTGGTCGCCGCCGGGCTGGGCAGCACCGCCGCCCGGCCGCCGCAGCCCGGGGCCTCGGCCGCGCCGGCCGGCGAGCCGTCCGGCTCCCCCGGCCCGGTCCTCCCCCGCTCCGAGCCGGTCCAGGTGGCCATCCCCACCATCGGGGTACGCGCCCAGATCGTGCCGGTCGCCGACCGTAACGGCGTGCTGGAGGTGCCGCCCCTGGACCGGCCGGAACTGGCCGGCTGGTACCGGCGGGGCCCGACGCCCGGCGAGGCCGGGAACGCGGTGCTGGTCGGGCACGTGGACACCCAGGACGGACCGGCGGTCTTCTTCGACCTCGGCCGGCTCCGACCGGGCGACCCGATCCAGGTCACCCGGGCCGACGGCCGGGTCGCCGGGTTCACCGTGACCGGCGTCGGCGCGTACCCGAAGGACCGCTTCCCCACCGAGCGGGTGTACGGCGGCGGCACCGACGCCCGGCTGCGCCTGATCACCTGCGGCGGCCGGTTCGACTCGCGGACCGGCAACTACCCCGACAACATCGTCGTCTTCGCCACCGCGGCGCGCTGAGCGGGGCGGGTCCGTCGGGACTTGCCCGCGCGCCGTACCGTACCCCCGTCGGTTCCGGCGGGCGGAGGTGCGCGATGGTGCAGTCGGCGGTACGGACCCGGTGGGCGCCGCGGCTCCCGGCCCTGTTCGGACGGTTGCTCGGCCGGAGCGCCGAGGCGCCGCCGCGCGCCGGCCGACGGTCCAATCCGGACGCCGTGGTGGACTGTGCGGTCTATGTCAACGGCCGGCGGGAGCCGGGACGGCCGCACTACGCCGACGCGTACGCCAGCAGCCGCCGCCAGCGGCGGTCCTTCGTCTGGCTGGGGCTGCACGATCCCGGCCCGGCGACGATGGCGGCGGTCGGCCGGGTCTTCGGCCTGGACGAGTTGAGCGTCGAGCAGGCCCTCGCCGACGGCCACCGCCCGACCGTGCAGCAGCACGGCGACGTGACGCTGCTGGTGCTGCGCACCGCCGGCTACGTCGAGCACACCGAGCTGACCGACACCTCCGAGGTGATCGACACCGGGGACGTGATGGTCTTCCTCGGCGACCGGTTCGTGGTCACCGTCCGGCACGGCGCGTCCGGGGCACTCACCCCCGTCCGGCAGGAGATCGAGAACCGGCCCGGCATCCTGGCCGAGGGACCGTGGGCGGTGGCGTACGCGGTGTGCGCCCGGATGGTGGAGCTGTACCTCGAGGTGGCCGGGCACCTGGAGAAGGACCTGGAACGCGTCGAGGAGACGGTCTTCGCCCGCGACCGCAGCGCCGACATCCAGCACATCTATCAGCTCAAGCGGGAGCTGGTGGAGTTCAAACGGGCCGTGTGGCCGTTGCAGACGCCGCTGCGCACGCTCCTGGAGCAGCGCACCGGCCTGGTGCCGCCCGCGCTGCACCGCTGGTTCGTCGACGTGGAGGGGCGGCTGACCCGCGCGGTCGACCGGATCGCCTCGTACGACGAACTGCTCAACTCGATCCTCCAGTCCCGGTTGGCGCAGCTCGCCGTCGACCAGAACAACGACATGCGCAAGATCGCCGCGTGGGCCGCGATCGCCGCCACCCAGACCGCCGTGGCCGGCGTCTACGGGATGAACTTCACGTACATGCCCGAACTGGGCTGGCGGTACGGCTATGCGGGAGCCCTGCTGCTGATGGCCCTGGCCGCGGTGACCCTGCACCGGCTGTTCCGCCGTTCCGGCTGGCTCTGACCGGGCCGGCGCTGACCGGTTCCGGCCAGGTGGGCGTGAGGTCGACCGGCCGGGGGTACCAGGTGCGCCACGGGGCGGTCGCCGTCAGCGAGCTGCCGACCGACCCGTTCCCGTGAAGGAGAGGTCGATGGCCGCCAAGGAACCCGCCGAGATCGCCCGCGCCGCCGTGGCGACCGGCGTCAAGAAGGCCGAGCTGCGCTGGGACAAGACCCTCGTCGGGTCCTTCCTGGCCGGGGCGTACATCGCGTTCGGCGGGCTGGTCGCCATCGTCGTCTCCGCCGGGCTGAAGCCGCAGATCTGGGGCACCCTGCCCACCCTGTTCACCGGCGCGGCGTTCACCCTCGGCCTGGTGCTGGTGATCATCGCCGGCTCGCACCTGGCCACCGGCAACATGCTGCTCGTGCCGATCGGCGCCATGAACGGGCGGCTCTCCGTCGGCGACGTCGCGCGAAACCTCACCCTCACCCTCTTCGGCAACCTGCTCGGCGCGCTCTTCGTCGCGTTCTTCCTCGCCGTCTCCACCGGCGTGATCGGCGACACCGGCAGCGACGCCGGGGCGCCGGCGGGCATGGCGTACGAGCGGCTGGCCGCAATCGCCCAGGCCAAGGCGCTGCACGAGAACGACTGGCAGATCTTCCTGCGCGGCGTGGGCTGCAACTGGCTGGTCTGCCTCGGGGTGTGGCTGGCGCTGGCCGCCGACAGCGTCTCCGGCAAGATCCTCGGCATCTTCTTCCCGATCATGGCGTTCGTGGCGATGGGCTTCGACCACGTGGTGGCGAACATGTTCTTCCTGCCCGCCGCGATGTGGGCCGGCGTGCCGGGCATCGGCTGGCTCGACGTGCTGAACAACTGGCTCTTCGCGTTCCTCGGCAACCTCGTCGGGGCGGTGGTCTTCGTGGCCACCTCGTACTGGTACCTGTTCCTCAAGGACGAGCCGAGGACCGACGAGCCGAAGGCGGTGCCGGCGCAGCGCCACGAGGAGGTCTGACGCTCCCGATACCGGGTAGGCGGTCCGGACGACCCGGCTCGGCCGGTACGCGGGCGGGGCCGTAGGGTGGGGGTGATCCCGCTTTCCTGCGGCTGCGCCTCGAACCGACCGGAGTCGGTCAGCCGCCGCAACAGAGCACCGGGCTGCCGAGCGGCGCCCGCCGGAGCTGCCAGCGGGCCGCCGGACATCGTGGCCGACCTGGCCACGTGCCGGTCCGCGCCCGACGCCCACCGTGGCTTCCCCACCCACGCCCGTCGCCGTTCGGCGGCCGGTGACCTTTCGCACGAACCTCATCAGGGAGCAACCCATGAAGATCGCCAGGAACCGGATCGTCGACGCGCTGCGGGCGCGCGGCCAGGACGCCCGCGCCGACTGGATCCGGCGGGAGCTGCCCGACGAGATCGAGGCCGGCCAGCACTCGGGCCTGCTCGCGACGCTGGACCTCGACGCGGCCGACCTCGCGGGGACACCCGCCCGCTGAGCACCCCGGTCCGCGTAGCGCTGACGTACCCCTCGGGTCGACCCGGCCGGCAGCGGAGCGGGCCGGCTGCGGCAGGATGACGGACGTGGCGAAGCGTGGGGCCGCGCGGGACGCGGCGCGACGACCGGCCGGGGCCTGCCCGTGCGGCACCGGAGTGCCGTACGCCGACTGCTGCGGCCTGCTGCACGGCGGCGGGTCGACGGCGGCGACGGCGGAGGCGCTGATGCGCTCCCGGTTCACCGCCTTCGCCGTCGGTGACGCCGACTACCTGCGCCGCAGCTGGCACTCCTCGACCCGCCCGGCCCGGCTGCGGCTGGAGCCCGACCAGCGCTGGACCCGGCTGGAGATCCTCGACACCGACCGGGGTGGGCTCTTCGACACGGCCGGTACGGTGCGGTTCCGCGCCCACTACCGGGAGGCGGGCCGCCCGGGCACGGTGGACGAGCACAGCCGGTTCGTGCGGGAGGACGGCCGCTGGGTCTATCTGGACGCCCTGCCCGACTAGGCGCTCAGCGTCGCGGTGGCTCCGCCGCGCGGGCCGCCGAGACGATGTCACCCACCCCGATCCCCGCCTGCGCCATCAGCTGCGTCGGCGTGCCGGAGGTGGGCAGGCCGCGTACCGCCAGGTGCGTCACCCGCACCGGCTCGGCGAGGTCGGCCAGCGACTCCAGGACCGCCGAGCCGAGGCCGCCCTCCGGGTAGTGGTCCTCGACCACCAGCAGCCGACCGCCGCAGGCCCGGACGGCGTCGCGCAGCCCGTCGGCGTCCACCGGCTTGACCGAGTAGAGGTCGACGACACGGGCGTTGATGCCCTCGCGGGCCAGCTCGTCGGCGGCGGCGAGGCAGTTGTGCACCGTCACCCCGGCGCCGATCAGCGCGATGTCGTCACCCTCCCGGAGGACCTTGCTGCCGCCGATCGGGAAGCTCTCGTCGTTGTCGTAGAGGACGGGATAGCCGCCCCGGGTGGTGCGCAGGTAGGTGACGCCCCTGCGGTCGACGAGCTGCGCGACGAGGGCGGCGCACGACACGGCGTCGCTGGGATACACCACCGTCGAGCCCGACACCGCGCGCAGCGCCGCGAGGTCCTCCAGCCCCATCTGGGAGGGGCCGTCCGCGCCGACCTCCACCCCGGCGTGGGAGCCGGCCAGGGCGATGTCGGCCCGGGAGATGGCGGCCATCCGGATGAAGTCGTAGGCCCGGGACAGGAACGCCGCGAAGGTCGCCGCGAAGGGCCGGTAGCCGCGCACCTGGAGGCCGACGGCGGCGGCGACCAGCTGCTGCTCGGAGATGAACAGCTCGAAGAACCGCTCCGGGTACGCCTCGCCGAACCGGTCGGCGCGGGTCGAGTCGCTGACCTCGCCGTCCAGGGCGACCACCTCCGGCCGGGAGCCCAGCGCGCGCAGCGCGTCACCGTACGCGTTGCGGGTCGCCACCTTCGCGCCCTTGTCGTACCGGGGCAGGGTGGGTGGCCGGCTCTCGGGGGCGGCGGCGGGCGGGGCGGGTTCGGGTCGTGGTGTGGTGACCCGGATCCGGCGCACCCCGCCGAGGTCGGCGACGGCGCGCTCGGCCAGCTCCGGCTTCAACGGCTTGCCGTGCCAGCCCGGCTTGTTCTCGACCTCGGGCACCCCCTTGCCCTTCAGGGTCCGGGCGAGGACCACCGTCGGCCCGGTGGCCTGCCGGGCCCGGCCGAGCGCCTCGTCGATCTCGGCCAGGTCGTGACCGTCGACGACGAGCGCCTGGCAGCCGAACGCCTCGACGCGGCGCCGGTAGGTGTCCAGGTCCCACTCCAGTTCGGTCGGGCCGCGCTGCCCGAACCGGTTGACGTCGACGATCGCGGTGAGGTTATGCAGGCCGTAGTGGCCGGCCTTGTCCAGCGCCTCCCAGATGGAACCCTCGGCCATCTCGCTGTCGCCGCAGAGGGCCCAGACGTGGAACGGCAGACGGTCGAGGTACCGGCCGGCGAGCGCGATGCCGACCCCGACGGGCAGCCCCTGACCGAGCGAGCCGGTGGCGACGTCGACCCAGGGCAGCACGGGTGTCGGGTGCCCCTGCAGGCGCGACCCGTACTGCCGGTAGGTGTCGACCAGCTCCTGGTCGCTGATCGCGCCGACGGCCTTGAAGACGGCGTACAGCAGCGGGGAGGCGTGCCCCTTGGAGAAGATCAGGTGGTCGTTGGCGCGGTCGCGCGGGTCCGACCAGTTGTAGCGCAGGTGCCGGGAGATCAGCACGGCGAGCAGGTCGGCGGCGGAGAGGCTGGAGGTCGGGTGGCCGGAGCCGGCTCTGGTGCTGCACCGGATCGCGTCCACCCGGAGCTGGGCGGCGACCTCCCCGAGGTCGGTGAGTTCGTCCTGTCGCAGGGTGCGTTCCGCTTCCATGGTCACCGGCATCGCCTCCCGCGATCGGCGGGGCGGCCAGCGGGCAGGCCCGGGCCGTTCGGCCTCCCCGTGAGGCCGCCGCCACCCCCACCGTAGCCAGAATGAGCACTTCTCATCCGGTTACCGCCGATCTGTCCCCCGGACGCGGCCGGGTCCGCCCGGCCCGGGAGGTGAGCAGCCAGCCCGCCACCGCCAGGTACGGGCAGGCGGCCACCGCGAAGGCGACCCCGTTGCCGCCCGTACCGGCGACCAGCCCGTAACCGCCGTAGACGCCGATGACGGTCAGGTCGGTGAGCATGCCGGCCGCCGAGGTGACCGTCGCCCGGCTCGGGCCGGTGATCCTGACCTGCAACCGGACGTCGGCGAGCACGGTGGCGAGTTCGAACGCGCCGAAGGCGACGGCGAGGAGCAGGAACCCGGCGGGACGGCCGACGAGTGCGCCCGCCGCGAGGGCCGCCGCGGCGCACCCCAGCAGCGCCGCGTACCCGCGGTCGGTGAGCCGCTCCCCCACCGGGGCGAGCAGCCCGCCGACGGTCATCCCGGCCCACAGCAGCAGGAGCAGCAGCGGAACGGTCGCCTCCCCCACGCCGGTCTCCCGGGCCAGCAGGGCGGTGTACTCGTCGAGCGCGCCCGGGATCGCGGTCACCGCCGGGACGAGCAGCAGCGCCCCGCGTACGCCCCGGTCGGTCCGCGCCTCGGCGAGGCCGGCGCGCAGGCCGGCCAGCCAGCCCAGCTCGTCGTCCTCGTCGGTCGGTGCGGCCGGGGTCGCGTCCGACGGCCGGTCAGCGGGGAACCGGACGGCGACCGCCGCCGCGAGCAGGCAGGTCAGGACGCTCGCGGCACCGACGGCCGGGTAGCCGCCGACGGCGAAGACCGGCCCGGCGACCGCCCCGGACGCCGCCGCCGCGAGCACCGCCGCGGTCCGGGCGCGGCCGGTCAGGCGGGCGTACCGGTCGGTGGCGCCGAGCCGGTCGAGGGCGGTGAAGACCAGCGCTTCCTGCGCCCCGGAGCGCAGCGCGCCACCGGCGCCCCAGAGCACGAACCCGACGGCGAAGACCGGATAGGAGGGGGCGAGCAGCCACAGGCAGAAGGCGGTGGCGGGCAGCAGCGGCGCCAGCACGAGCAGCAGCCGCCGGGACACCGCGTCGGCCCACGCCCCGGAGGGCACCTCCAGGACCAGGCCGGTCACCGACCAGATCACGAAGAGCGAGGAGACCTGCCCGACCGACAGGCCGGTGTCGGTGAACAGCAGCACGTAGAACGGGTAGAGCAGGACGAAGTCGGTGAGGAACGCGTAGCCGTACAGGGTGACGGCCAGGTGGCGGACGCCGGGCGGCGGCGTGGAGGTGACGGTCATGAGGCCTTCCCACGGGGACAGAGCGGACACCGGAGGTGCGGTGTCCGCGGCGGCCCGCGGCAACGGCTCTCAGGGCAGGATCAACATCGCCAGGTCATGCGTCGATGCTAACGCCGACCGGCCCGGGATGCGGTCCGGCGAACGCGCGCCGGGGTGGGACCCGTGCTGGGCCCCACCCCGGTGCGCGTGCGGACGGTCAGCGGCGGAACCGCTCCGCGTCCGCCTGCGGGATGACCATGGTGGACTCGTTGTCCACCGCCTGCTCGGCGGCGGTCTGTCGCGGCATGGCCGGCTGCGTGCTGTCGGCGTCGACCGGGGTGTACGGGGCGACCGGCTGGGTGCGGTCGGAGTCGGTGTCCCGGGCGACCGGCTGGGTCAGCTCGGCCTCCGCGTACGGGCTCACCGGCGGGCTGAGCCGGGCCTCGACGTCCCGACGGCCGGCCTGGTAGGCGCGGGCGTGGGTGGCGATGGCCTGCGACTCCTGCTCGGCGCGGGCCAGCCAGTTCTCCCAGCGGCTCTGCATCGGGCGGACCAGGCCGCCACCGACACCGACCACGAGGATGCCGCCGACCGTGGCGAGCACCGCGATCAGCACCGGCGTGGTGACCGCGGTGGCCACCCCGATCTGGTTCAGCGCGGCGATGATGCCGAGGCCGAGGATGAACACCGAGGCGATGTTCGCCAGCACCCGGCCGTACGACAGGCCACCGAGGGCGCTGGAGATGATGTCCTTGACCGCCTTGGCGATCGCGGCGGCGACCACCACGATGACGATCGCCACGAAGGCGCGCGGCAGCCAGGCGACCACACCGGCGATCAGGTCGGAGATCGGGTTCGGGCCCCAGATGCCGAAGGCGAGCTGCAGGGTCACCAGCAGCACCGCGTAGTAGGCCAGCTTGGCGACGATGTCGCTGGCGTCGTACTTGGACCGGGCGAGGGCGGTCTTGATGCCGCCGCGCTCCACCGCGCGGTCGAAGTGCACCCGCTCCAGCACCTTGTCGACGATCTTCAGGACGGCCTTGGCGATCAGCCAGCCCACCACCAGGATCGCGATGAAGGCGACGGCCTTGGGCAGGAAGAGCATCACCGAGCGGAACGCGTCACCCACCGCGTCGCCGAATCTGTCTTTCATATGAGGACCTCCACGGACAGGTATTCAGGTCGGTCGACCCCCACCTACCCGGACCACAGGCTGGAGAAACACCAGGTCGGGTCAGCCCCGCCGGCAGCGGTAGTCGACCGGGGTGCCGGCCTGCACCGGGGACGGCTCGATGATGTTCACCGTCGCGGTCTCCCGGGTCGCGCCCACGCCGCTGAAGCTCCACTTGAGAGTGAGCAGGACGGTCCGCTGGCCCCGGCCGACCCGCTCACTGAGCAGGCTGCCCGGCGCGGCGTCGGAGCGGAACCACTGGTAGCGCAGCACTCCGCCCCGCCCGTTGGTGCGGACGGTCGCCACCACGTCGACCGTGACGTCGCACCGCTCACCGGCCGGCTGCGGCACGGCCACCGTGACGCCCTCCACCTCCAGCGGGCTGATCCGCTGCCACAGATAGAACCCGACCGCGACCAGCAGGACGACGGTGAGCAGGGTGGAGAGCACCGAGACGAGCCGGCGCCACAGCGGGCGCCGGCGGCGGACCGCCGTGGGCCAGGGCGGTGCGGCCGGCGGGGTGGCCGGCACGCCGGGTCCGAAGCGCACCTCGCCGCCGGGTGCCGGCTGCGCGGGGCCGGTCGCGGCCCGCGCCTCGGCCGTCCCGCCGGGGTACGCGGAGGTCGCCCCGGTCCACGGGTACGCCGACGTGACGGGCCCGGTCGCGGCTGGTCCGCTGGTGCCGGTCGTGCCGCCGGGGGCGAAGCGCATGGTCGACCCGGTCCCGCCGCTGGCGGTCGGCGCGCCGCCCAGGTGCACCGTCGCGTCGGGCGACCCCGGGTGCCCGGTCGCGTCGGGCGACCCGAGGCGGACCGTCGAATCGGGCGACCCCAGGTGCACTGTCGCGTCGGGCGAGCCGAGGTACGCGGTCGCGTCGGCGGCGGCGAGGTGCACCGTGTCGTCCGGCGACGCGAGGTGCACCGTGTTGTCGACCGGCGGCGCGAGATGCACGGTGACGTCGGTCGGGGCCAGCTGCCCGGTGGCGCCCAGGTGGACGGTGGCGTCCGGCGAGCCGAGGTGCACCGTGGCGTCGGTGGCGTCGAGCGGGTGGGTGCGGTCCGGGTCGACGGGGGTCGCCGGCAGCGGCACGGCCCGGGTGGGCAGCGCCTCGGTGGGTTCCTCCGGCCGGGTCACCGCAGCCGTCCCCGAGGGGTGGTGGACCTGTCGAACGAGGGCACGGCGAGCTCCTAGCCGGGGGTGCAGTAGTTGTAGAGCGTCACGTACACCGGTGACGCCGAGGTGGTCGAGTTGCCGGCGGCGTCGACGGCGGTGACGTAGATCGGGATGCGGCTGCTCTGCTTGGGCGTGGAGAGCGGCCCGAGCGTCCCCGAGAAGACGTTCCGGCCGACGGAACTCATCCCGACCGTGCCGGTGACCCCTTCCACGGTGTAGCGGAAGCTGACCCTCAGCCCGGAGGCGGCGGTGCGGTCGTCGGTGGCGACGGCGGAGACGGTGCTGGACTTGTAGCCGTACGGGCAGCCCTTGGGCTCCAGCTCCCCCGGGTTGGCGCTGACCCCGCCGACCGTCGGTGCGGTGCCGTCCGGCGGCGGTGGCGGGGAGGTGCTGGGCGGCGGGGGTGCGCTGGTGCGTACCGGCGGACGGGAGGGGGTGGCCGTCCGGGTCCGGTCGGGAGTCACGCTCGGGGCGGCCACGGTGGCCGACGGGGCGGGCGGGGCGGGCGGGGCGGACGGCGTGGACGGCGTGGACGGCGTGGACGGCGCGGCGCTCGGCGCCGGGGTGGGCGGGTCGCTCACCGTGGGCACGCCGGTCGGCGTACCGGTGCCGGTCGGGTCGGTCGCGGCCGGGGCGAGCGGCCCGTCGGCGGCGGCCGGCGCGCTGCGGGAGGCGTAGCTGTAGCCGGCGCCGCCGACCAGCATCGCCGCGACCAGCGCCCCACCGGCCAGCACGGCGGTACGGCGGCGGCCCTGCCGGAACGCCGACCGGCGCATCCGGCCCGTCCCGCCGAGCACGGTGCTGGCGAGGCTGGTGGCGCCGCCCGTGCCGTCCGGGAAGGGGAACAGGGCGGCGAGCAGGGCGGCCCGGCGGGCCAGCTCGCGCACCCCGCGCTCCTCCCAGTCCTCGCCGTACGCCCCGGCGGCCACCTGCTCCAGGACCTCGATGAAGACCTGGGCGGGCTGGGGCCGTTCGGCGGGCTGCTTGGCCATGCCGTGGCGCAGCAGCTCGTGCACCGGCACGGGTGCCGGTTCGGTGGGGATCGGCGCGGTGGCGTGCTGCCGGCGCAGGGTGAGCAGGTCCCGCCCGTCGTACGGGGGGTGGCCGGTGAGGCACTCGAAGAAGGTGGCGGTGGCGGCGTAGATGTCGCAGGCGGGGCTGGCCGGCGCGCCGGTCCACTGTTCGGGCGCCATGTAGCGGGGGGTGCCGGAGACGGTGGTGTCGGAGCCGGCCCCGATCGGCATGGCGATGCCGAAGTCGGCCAGCTTGCTCAGCCCGGCGCCGGTGACCAGGACGTTCTCCGGCTTGTAGTCGCGGTGCACCACCCCGTGGGTGTGCGCGGCGGCCAGCCCGGCCAGCGACCCCTTGAGGACGCAGAGCGCGGCCTCCGGGGTGGTGGGGCCGTGCTCGCGCAGCATCTGCCGCAGCGACACGCCGTTGACCAGCTCCATCACGATGGCCGCGCCGCCGGGCGACTCGACGTACTCGTAGAGCCGGGAGACGTGCGGGTCGTCGATCTCCCCGAGCAGCCGGGCCTCGGCCCGGAAGGCGGTCCGGAACGACGGGTCCTCGCCGATGCTGCGGATCAGGTACTTGATGGCGACCGGGGTGCCGGTGTCGTCGTGGGTGGCGAGCAGGACGCTGCCCGACGCGCCCGCGCCGAGCCGACGGACCGGCGTGTAGCCGGACAACTGCCAGCCGCTCATGCGACGTTCTCCGAGATGCTCCAGGGGCGGCTGCTCGTCGCCACCACGCTGATCATTCTGGCCCCGCCGGGGCTGCCGTCCATCGGCGCAACGGGTGCTTCCTGCGCCCGGACGTCCGCCGGGCACGTGCCCGGCCGGCGCCGCCGCCCCGCTGTGGCGGGCCGCAAATACGCGTGGTCAGTTACGGACACGCCTCACAGAGGTAGCAGAGGGCGGCAACGGGTCCTCGGACGCGACGGCACCGTCGATCTCCGTTAATGTGCTTGCCCGTGACCAGCAACGGAGCGGCCAGCACCACGGGTGGGGACGCCGGTGGCGGGCAGCCGGCGCGGATGACCACCAGCCGGTGGCTCAGTGTCATGATGCTGACGATGACGGTGCTGGTGCTGACCGGTGGCGCGGTCGGCGCGGTGGCCCTGTCCCGCACGACGGCGGCGGCGAACCGGCTGGCGGACCGGGTCTCCCCGGCCCGTACCGCCGTCGGCCGGCTGGAGAGCAACCTGTTGCAGCAGGTCGCGGCCGTGCGCGGGTACGTCATCACCGGCAACCCGGAGCTGCTCGGCCCGTACGACGAGGGGGTGGCGACCGAGCGCACGACGGTGGTCCGGCTGCGCGGCCTGCTCGCCGACGACCCGCACTCGCGCCGTGACCTCGACGCGGCGCTGGCCCTGGCGCAGCGGTGGCGCACCGACGTCGCGGACCGGGTGATCGCCGCCCGGCGGGCCGGGGCGACCGCCACGGACCTGGCGCCGGTGGTGGAGCGCGGCCGGCTCACCTTCGACGCCGCCCGCGCGGCGATGACCACGCTGGAGGGTCGCCTGGACCGGGTGCAGGCGGCCGGGCGGGCGGACCTGGACCGGTCGCGGACGGTGCGGAACCTGCTGCTCCTGGCGATCCTGGTGACGCTGCTGGTCTGCAGCATCGTCATCTCGGTGCTGGTGCGGACCACGGTGCTGCGCCCGCTCGACCGGCTCGGCGCGTCGGTGCGGCAGGTGGCCGGCGGCGACTTCGACCACCGGCTGCGCCCGGAGGGGCCGGCGGACATCGCCCGGCTCACCGCCGACGTGGAGTCGATGCGGCAGCGGGTGGTCGACGCGTTGGTGGCCAGCCGGCGGGACCGGGACGCGCTGGAGCAGCAGGCCGCCGAGCTGCGCCGCTCCAACGAGGACCTGGAGCAGTTCGCCTACGTGGCCTCGCACGACCTCCAGGAGCCGCTGCGCAAGGTGGCGTCGTTCTGCCAGATGCTCCAGCGCCGCTACGGCGACCAGCTCGACGAGCGGGCCCGGCAGTACATCACGTACGCGGTGGACGGCGCGACCCGGATGCAGGCCCTGATCAACGACCTGCTGGCGTTCTCCCGGATCGGGCGGGTCTACGGCGACGACCGGGAGGTCGACCTCGGGGAGGTCTTCGCGCAGGCCGAGTCGAACCTCTCGGGGCCGATCGCGGAGGCCGGCGCCGAGATCAGCGCGGATCCGCTGCCGGTGGTGCACGGCGACCCGACGCTGCTGACGATGCTCTGGCAGAACCTGCTCGGCAACGCGGTGAAGTTCCGCAGCCCCGACCGGGCGCCCCGGATCCGGGTGGAGGTGACGCAGGACGACTCCGGGTGGGCGTTCGCCGTGACGGACAACGGCATCGGCATCGACCCCCGGTACGCCGAGAAGATCTTCCTGATCTTCCAGCGCCTGCACGCCCGCGGCACCTACGACGGCACCGGCATCGGCCTGGCGGTCTGCAAGAAGATCGTCGAGTACCACGGCGGCACGCTGCGGCTGGACGAGGACCACTCGGGCGGGGCCCGGTTCGTGTTCACCCTGCCGAAGCCGGCGGCGGTGGTCGTACCGGAGCAGGCGGGCGAGCGGGAGCCGGCGGTGCCCGCCTGAGGGGTCAGGTGCCGGGTCGGCCGCGGTGGCCGTCACCGTCGGCAGCGGCGGCGGCGACGTTCTCGGTGACGGGGCCGAGCACCGGCCCGACCGGGGTGGCCTGCTCGCGCGGTCCCCGCCCGGCGGTCGCCGCCGACGGCTGCCCGCCGGGGGCCTGCTCCCGTGAGCCACGGGCCACCTCGTCGAAGAATCGCAGCAGTTCGACCGGGAACGGCATGACGAGTGTGCTGTTCTTCTCCGCCGCGACGTCCACCACGGTCTGCAGCAGCCGCAGCTGGTACGCCCCCGGCGTGTCCGCCATCGCCCGGGACGCGTCGGCCAGCCGGCGGGACGCCTGGAACTCACCGTCCGCGGCGATCACCCGCGCGCGCCGTTCCCGTTCGGCCTCGGCCTGCCGGGACATCGAGCGCTTCATTCCCTCGGGCAGCGCCACGTCCTTGACCTCGACGCGTTCGATGAGCAGCCCCCACGGCTTCTCGGTGGGCGCGTCGATGACCGACTTCAGTTCGGCGTTGATCCGGTCGCGGTCGCGCAGCAGCGTGTCGAGGTCGGCCTTGCCGATCACCGACCGGAGGGCGGTCTGTGCGACCTGGAGCACCGCCGACGGATAGTCCCGCACGTTGACCAGCGCCTTCACCGGGTCCACCACCCGGTAGTAGACGACCGCGTCGACGGTCAGCGTGACGTTGTCCCGGGTGATGACGCCCTGCGCCGGCACGCCGATCACGGTGGTCTGCATGCTGACCCGGACCATCCGGTCGGCCACCGGGATGATCAGGTGGAACCCGGGCTGGCGGATGCGGTCGAGGACCCGGCCGAAGCGGAACACGACGCCCCGCTGGTACTGCTGCACCAGCCGTACGCTCAGCGCCAGCACGAGCAGCACGATCACGAGCACGACGGCCAGGCCGACGATGCCGGCGCTTCCCATTGTCCCCCCGCTCCCGGAGGCGCCCGCCTCCCGGCGGCGCGCGTACCCGTTCCGGTGCCGTCCATTCCCGGGCGGGTTGCGATGATGGCGGTATGCAACCACCCGCCCGGGGCTCGGAGACCGCCGCCGTCGAGGCGCTGATGGCGGCGAGCCGCGCCTTCGTCGGCCTGGCGGCCCGCTCGCTGGCCGACCTCGACGCCGAGGTCACCCTGCCGCAGTTCCGGGCGATGGTCGTGCTGGCGACCCGGGGTCCGCAGCGTTCCGTCGACATCTCCGCCGAGCTGCGGGTGGCCCCGTCGACCGGCACCCGGATGTGCGACCGTCTGATCCGCAAGGGCCTGGTCCGCCGCTCCCGCTCGACCAGCGACCGCCGGGTGGTCCGGCTGCGGCTCACGCCCGACGGTCGGGACCTGGTGCAGGAGGTGATCCGGCGGCGGCGGGAGGAGCTGTCGGCGATCGTCGCGGCCACCGCGACGTACTGGCAGCCGGCGGTCACCGAGGCGCTGACCGCCTTCGCGGCGGCCGCCGGGGAGCTGCCGGAGCAGGAGTGGTGGCTCGGTTTCGCCACGCCGGACGAGCCGGAGCCGGAGGCCTGAGCAATCGTCGCCCGGTCGTGGTCGTGACCCTGGCCATAATCCTTGCACAGTGCAATGATGGCATCATGCACTGACCGGCCCGGCGGCGCGTCGGCGCCGGTCACCGTCACCGGAGGAGGCGCACCATGGACCGCGACGGACACCACGAGGTCGCCCGCATCGACGACACGGTCACCGCGGAGAACCTGCACGACCGGGCCGAACGGGTCGCCGTGCCGGACTTCGACTACCTCGCGCAGACCATCGAGGGGATCGCCGAGGGACTCACCCGGCGACCGCCGACCACCGGGAACTGACCGGGCCGGTCAGGAGGCGGTGTGCTGCTCGGCCGGCGACGCCGAGGTACGGGTGCTGGCGCCGCCGAGCTGACGGGCCGAGTTGACCAGGCCGACCAGGCTGAACGCCTGCGGGGTGTTGCCCAACTGCCGCCCGGCGGCCGGGTCGTACTCCTCGCTGAGCAGGCCGACGTCGTTGCGCAGCGCGAGCAGCCGGGTGAAGGTCTCCTCCGCCTCGGCGGTGCGGCCGATGTTGTGCAGCGCGTCGACCAGCCAGAACGTGCACGCCAGGAACGCGCCCTCGGTGCCGGGCAGCCCGTCGACGTTCCGGTCGTGCTGCGGCTGGTAGCGCAGCAGGAAGCCGTCGGTGCAGAGTTCGCGCCGCACCGCCTCGACGGTGCCGACGACCCGCGGGTCGTGCCACGGCAGGAACCCCACCCGGGGCAGCAGCAGCAGCGCGGCGTCGAGGCCGTCGGAGCCGTAGAACTGGGTGAACGTGTTGCGGGCCGGGTCGAAGCCCCGCTCGCAGACCTCGGCGTGGATGGCGTCCCGGACGCCCCGCCAGCGGTCGACCGGCCCGTCGAGGCCGTGCTGCTCGACGGCGGCGACCGCCCGGTCGACACCCGCCCAGGCCATCACCTTGGAGTGGACGAAGTGGCGGCGCGGGCCGCGCACCTCCCACAGGCCGTTGTCGGGCTGACGCCAGTTGCCCTCCAGGAAGTCCAGCAGCGCCCGCTGCACGTCCCAGGCGGCCTCGGTGGCGGCGATCCCGGCCTCCCGGCTGAGGTGCAGCCCGTCCAGCACCTCGCCCCAGACGTCGAGCTGGAACTGTTCGGCGGCGGCGTTGCCGATCCGGACCGGGCGGGAACCGGCGTAGCCGCCGAGCCAGTCGAGGGTCTGCTCGGGGATCCGACGGGTGCCGTCGAGGGCGTACATGATCTGGAGGTCGGCGGGGTCGCCGGCGACGGCGCGCAGCAGCCACTCGCGCCACGCCTTCGCCTCGGCGACGTAGCCGGTGCCGAGCAGCGCCTGGAGGGTGAAGGTGGCGTCGCGCAGCCAGCAGTAGCGGTAGTCCCAGTTGCGCGGGCCGCCGAGCTGTTCGGGCAGCGAGGTGGTGGCGGCGGCGACGATGCCGCCGGTCGGGGCGTAGGTGAGCGCCTTGAGGGTGATCAGCGCCCGCCTGACGGCCGCCGACCAGCGCCCGTCGTACGCGCAGCGGCCGATCCAGTCCCGCCAGTACCGTTCGGTGCCGGCCAGCGCGGCGTCGGCGTCGACCGGGGTGGGGCGGGACAGGTGCGAGGGCTGCCAGGTGAGCACGAACGGCACCCGCTGCCCGGCGGAGACCTCGAACTCGGCGACCGTGGCGCCGTCGCTGCCGTGCAGCGTCACGTCGGACCGCAGCCACACCGCGTCCGGCCCGGCGACCGCGCCGAGGTCCCGGCCGTGGTGCCGCACCCAGGGCGCGATGTGGCCGTAGTCGAAGCGCAGCCGCAGGTCCATCCGCATCGGCACCCGCCCGGAGACCCCCTCCACGACGCGGACGACGTCGGCGGCCTCGCCCCGGGGCGGCATGCAGTCGACCACCCGGACGCTCCCCTGCGGGGTGTCCCACTCGGTCTCCAGCACGAGCGTGTCATCCCGGTAGCGACGACGGGTGGCCGCGCCGCCGCCGGCCGGGGCGATCCGCCAGTGGCCGGCCCGCTCGTCGTCCAGCAGCGCCGCGAAGCAGGCCGGCGAGTCGAACCTCGGCAGGCAGAGCCAGTCGATCGCACCGTCCCGGGCCACCAGCGCGGCCGTGTGCAGGTCCCCGATCAGCGCGTAGTCCTCGATCGGACGGGGCACGACAACCTCCTCAGTCGAGGGTGAGAACGACCTTGATGTCATCCGGTCGCGGGGTGAGCGCCTCCGCGTGGCGGCTCAGCGGCACCCGGCGGGTCACCAGCCGCTCCAGCCACTCCAGGTCCGCCGCGGCGAGGGCGTCCGCGGCGGCGGCGTAGTGCCGCAGGTTGGCGTTGACCGAGCCGATCACCACGTCGTTCTCCAGGACCAGGTCGCGGTTGGTCGCGCCGGCGTCGACCGCGATCTTCCGGCCGCCGGAGGAGACCCCGGTGAGGCAGACGATCCCGTACGCGGCGGTGCCGGCCATCGCGTCGAAGACGACCTGACCGACCCCGGTGGCCTCGATGACCACGTCCGGCTGGAGCTTCGCGGCGACGTCGGCGACGGGCTCGCTGTGGTACGTGCCGCCGAGCGCGGCCACCGCCGCCGGCTTCGGACCGTCGGTGGCCAGGTCGAGCACGTGCACGTCGAGGCCGCGCTGGACGCCCAGCAGGGCGGCGAGCAGGCCGATCGGTCCGGCGCCGGTGACCAGCGCGGTCCGCGGCGCGTACCAGGAGCGGGCGCCGACCCGGTCGACCTGCTCCCACGCCTTCGCCACCACCGTGGTCGGCTCCATCAGCACGCCGACCCGCTCCAGCCGGCGGTCGAGCTTCACCGCGTAGTCGGTCTCGACGGTCCAGAGTTCGCTGCCGTAGCCGTCGCGTTCCTTGATGCCGCGCTCGGTGTACCGGCCGTTGCGGCACATGTCGAACTCGCCGCGGGCGCAGGCGCCGCAGGGCTCCGGGTCGGGGCGGCGGACCACCCCGACGACCAGGTCCCCCTCGGCGAAGTCGGCCCTGGCCGGAGCCTGACGGACCCGGCCCAGCGACTCGTGGCCGAGCACCAGCCGGTCGTGACCGGGCGGGGCCCAGCCGTACCGACCCTCGACGATCTCCTTGTCGGTGCCGCAGATGCCCAGGGCGATCCCCTCGACCAGCAGCTCCCCGTCGCCGGGGACCGGGTCGGGCAGGTCGGTGAGGGCGGCGGTGTCCGCCTGCTGCGGGATGACGGTCAGGGCACGCATCACTTCTCCTCGGTCAGTGGTGGACGGTCTCCGGGGAGGCCGTCTCCAGGGGGACGGCCGCGTCGGGCACCAGGCCCAGCCCGACCGCGGGACGGGAGCCGAACGCGGTGAGCAGCCAGTCGGCGGCCACCCGGGCCCGCCCGCCGGGCAGCGCCACCAGGTGGTAGCCGCGGGTCACCGCCCGGGCGAGGGGGCCGGCGAGCGGCACGTGCAGCGGCGCGGCGGCCGCCTGCCAGCCACCGAGGTCGACCACGAAGCCGAGGTCACGGTGCCGGTAGGGGCGGCGCCGGCCGCTGCCGTACCCGGCGGCGATGTTGTCGGCGGCGAGCCTGCCCTGGCGTACGGCGTGCTGTGCGGTCATCGGCGTGGCCCGGCCCGGATGCTGCGGGTCGGGCACGGCGGCGGCGTCGCCGCAGGCCAGGATCTCGGGGTGGCCGGGGACGGCCAGGTATGCGTCGACCACCAGCCGGCCGTGCTCCAACGGCAGGCCGGTCGCCTCGGCCAGCGGGTCGGGCCGCACGCCGACACACCAGATCAGCGAGCGGGTCGGCACGCTGCGCCCGTCGGTGAGCTCGACGCCGGTGGCGGTCGCCTCCCGCACCGACACCCCCAGGTTCACCTCGACGTTTCGGTCGCGCAGCACCCGCTCGGCGGTGGCGGAGAGCCGGGCCTGCATGCCGGGCAGCACGTGGTCGGCGGTGTCGAGCAGCAGCCACCGGATCGGCACGTCGGCGAGCCGGGGGTGCCGCCGGGCCAGCTCGCGGGTGAAGAGCTGCCCCTGGGCGGCGACCTCGGTGCCGGTGTAGCCGGCGCCGACCACCACGAAGGTGCAGCGGGCGGCCCGCTCGGCCGGGTCGTCGGCGGCGTCGGCGAGTTCGAGCTGCCGGATCAGGTGGTCGCGCAGGTGCAGCGCCTCGGGGATGCCACGGAAGCCGTGGGCGTGGTCGGTGACCCCGGGGATCGGCAGCAGCTTGTTGACGCTGCCGGCGGCGAGCACCAGCCGGTCGTAGCGGAGCGTGTCGTGCCCGCCGGTCGGGTCGTCGTAGCCGATCCGGCGGCCGTCGACGTCGAGGTCGGTCACCTCGCCGAGGACCAGCCGGACGCCGGGCAGCGCGCCGGCCAGCGGCACCGCGACGTGCCGGGGGTCGAGGACGCCACCGGCCACCTCGGGCAGCAGCGGCAGATAGAGGAAGTAGTCGGTGGGGTTGACCAGAGTGATGTCGGCGCGGCCCCGGGCGGTCCGGGACAGCCGTCGCGCGGCGTGGAACCCGGCGAAGCCCGCGCCGACGATGACGATGTGCGGTCGTGCCATGGGTGCCTCCTCGGTGCCGACTGCGCCGCCGTGAAGGTCGCTACCCGGGTCGCCGGGCGGGAAACCGCTCCGCCGAAGAATTCCTTGCACAGTGCAACGAATCACTCGCCGCGTACGGGCAGCGACGCGTCGGGTGCGGTTGGTAACGTGTCGCGGGCCGACACGGGGTCCCTTGAGGAGGGTCGACATGTGGACGGACGACGCGGGCCTGGCGGCGGCACGCCGTCGCGTCGACGACTGGGAGTCGTCGCTGGCCGAGCGGGCCGCCCGCAGCGCCCTGCTGGCCGAGCGGCTGACCGGGCTGACCGGCACCGCCACCAGCCCCGACCGCACCGTCGAGGCGACCGTGGACGCGGCCGGGAAACTGGTCGGCCTGCGGCTGGACGAACGGATCCGGGCGGCCTCGGCGGCGCGGACGGCCGAGCAGGTGCTCGCGACCACCCGCGCCGCGTATGCCGACCTGCTCCGCCAGGTCACCGCGGCGACCCGGGAGACCCTGGGTCCGGACGACCCGGCGGCCACGGCCGTCGTCGAGTCGTACGCCCGGCGGCTCGGTGGTGACGGTGCCGCCCGCTGACCGCATCGAGGTCGTCCCGGCGGAACTCGTCGCGCACGCCGGTCACCTCGACCGGATCGCCGACGCGGTGACCCTGGCCCGGCAGGCCGGCGCGACGACCCGACTCGACGCCGACGCGTACGGTCAGCTCTGCACCACGGTGCCGGTGCTGCTGGGCCAGGTGCAGCGGATCCTGCTCGACGGTGTCGGCGCGGCCGCCGGCGCGGTGGGCGACGCCGCCGACCGGCTCCGGACCGCCGCCGACCGCTACCGGGCGACCGACGCCCGGTCGCAGGCGGCGCTCGACCGGGTCCGGCAGCGGTCGTGACGACCAACCCGCTGGTCGCCGCCCCCGCCGACGGGCCGACGAACCCGTGGGCCGGGGTCTGGATCGTGGAGGACATCCAGGCCATCGGCGCGGGCGTCCGCGACCACAGCTGGATCGACGGCACCCTCGGCGTGGTCGGCGCGACCCTGGACGGCCTCGCGCTGGTCTCCGACCCGCTCGGCTCCCTCCTCCAGTACGGCGTCGCCTGGATCATCGAGCACGTCCGGCCGCTCACCGAGGCCCTGGACTGGCTGGCCGGCGACCCGGCGCAGATCGGCGCCCACGCGCAGACCTGGCGCAACGTCGCCAGCTCACTGCGCGACGAGGCGGAGAGCCTGGGCCGCGCCGTCCGGATGGACGTGGCGGGCTGGGACGGCGGCGCGGGCCGCGCCTACCGCACCTGGGTCGACGAGCAGCAGCAGGCCATCGCCGGGCTCGGCGAGGCCGCCGACACCATGGCGCTGATCACCGAGGCCGCCGGCATGCTCATCGCCGCCGTCCGGCTGATGGTCCGCGACGCCATCGCCACCTGCGTCTCCCGCCTTGTCGTGTACGCGGCCGAAGAGGCCGCCACGCTCGGGTTCGCCACTCCCCTGGTGGTCGAACAGGTCACCACGACGGTGGCGGCGTGGGCGGCGAAGATCGCGCAGTGGCTGTGGGCGCTGCTGGCGAGCCTGCGCCGCCTCCTCCCCAAGCTGCACCACCTCGGCGACCTCATCGACAAGCTCAAGCAACTCCTGAATCGCCTGAGCCGCCACGGCGGCGAGAAGACGCCAACCCACCACGAACCCGAACGCCCGCCCGCCCCGGCCAGCCCGAACTCCCCCGACTTCACCGATCCCGAGATCGACCCTCGGAAGATCACTGCCTATGCCATGAATCCCGACCATCCGCGCGGCAGGGACAAGTATCGGGTCATCAGATCGGCGACCGGTCTCGACATTGGCGACGCCGCTCTCATCGAGCAGCAGATCCGGGACGGCGTACGCGAGGGAAGCCCGATCATGGGCAGGGCCGACGAGTACGGCCAGCGATGGGCGGTCGACGTGCCCCTGACAGGGCCGGGCGGGACCATCGTCGTCCGCACCGCCTGGATACTTGACGTCGGATCCTCCACACCCCGTCTCGCCACCATCTCGTTTCCGTGAGGACAGTCGAATGGACCTCTTCGACGTGGTCGAACTGACCCGTGAGCTACCGGATGAGGGGCTGGCTGCCGGCTCCGTCGGGACGATCGTGCATGTCTTCACGAAACCCCGGGACGCCTACGAGGTGGAGTTCACGGACGGCGACGGGCGCACGTTGGCCAGCCTGGCGCTGACGCCGGACCAGATCCGACCGCATCGGTAGTCCCGGGCCAGGAGGCACGGCGTCGTCCGGCACCACGAACAGGGACGAGCCGGGTCAGAAACGGCGGGCGGGTGGGATGCCGCGTGGGGGTGCGGAGCGCAGCAGCCACGTCGGGTTGCCCGCTGCGAGGATCTCGCCGTCCGCCGACCGGATTTCGGTGCGGACGTACGCGCCGGGGCCGGGCGGGAGGCGCAGGTCGTACCAGCCCTGCCGGAGTTGGCGGGGCGTGAGCCGGGTGGTCGTGGTGGCCGGCGTGAGGTCGGCGTCACCGGCCAGGTCGACGGTGCCGGTGACCACGGTCAGGGACGCGCCGTCGGGCAGGTCGGTGGCGTGCAGGCGGAGCGTCACCTCGGCGGCCGGGGTGAGCAGGACGGCACCCATCGCGCTCCGCCCGTCGACCTGGATGTCGAGGGCGCCGCGCCAGCGGGCCAGGTCGGTGAACCAGGCCTGCCCGGCGCGCAGCGCCGCGACCAGGTCGTCGCGGCCGGTGGAGGGAGCCCAGACGTACGTGAGGTGCCGGTCGGCGCGGCCCCGCCAGTCGGTGCCGTCGTGGTCGTCGGTGACCCCGACGGCGGTGGCGAAGACGGCGTTGCGGGCGGCCACGTCGTACGCCCAGAGGTAGTTGTCGACGGGCGCGCGACCGATCTCGATCAGGTCGGCGCCGAGGTTGTTCCGCTGCACCATCAGCCGGGCCAGGGACTCCCGGTTCTCCACGTCGAGCGGGTGGTTCCAGCAGACCACCCCGCCGTGCGCGTGCAGGAACTCGATCATCCGCTCGGTGCGGCCCACGTCGTTGTCCCGGTACGGCGGGGACGGGAACGCCGGCAGGGTCTGGTCCCCGCCGAACCAGTTGAGGTGCCGCACCATGGACACCTCGTACGCCCGATGGTGGGTGACCCCGGGGAACCGGCCGGCGTACCCGCGCAGCACCTCGGCGCGGAGGTCCTCGCCGGCCTGGCCGGCGCGGCGGGCCCGCTCGAAGACCAGCCGGTCCACGACGAAGCTGCCCCGCGTCGACCCGCGTACGTCGACCCCGAGGCGCAGCCCGCACAGCGAGTTGTCCCCGGCGACCAGGTCGGGCCAGAGCCGCCGGACGTCCGCCAGCAGCGGCAGGGTGTGCCGACGCCACTGCCCTGTCGGCGCGGGCAGGTCGATCGTGCCGCGCAGGCCGTCGGTCCGGTGGCCGGCGGTGCGGGCCGCGCCGAGGCGGTAGCGCAGGACGTGCTGGCCGGCGGGTCGACCGGCACGGGCCGGGTGGTGGGACAGCGCGATCTCGACGATCAGGGTGGCGTCCGGCCCGGACTCCTCGGGCAGTACGTCGAGGTGGAGGGTGGTGTCGGAGATGTTGCCGGTGTGCGTCCAGTTCCACGCCTTGCCGGCGTACCAGAGGATGCCGTCGCCGGCCGCGGCCAGCCGCAGCGCCTTCCCGGGGTCGTCGGTGGCGTGCGGCGTGTCGACGAAGTCGGCGGCCGACGCGGTGAGTCGGCCCTCGGTGGACGCCGTCCAGGTCCAGGCGAGCCCGCCCTCCGGCTCCTGTGCGCCGTCGAAGTGGACCGCGCGGCGGTGGTCGTGGGCGGCGACGCGGAAGTCGTGGTCGGTCCACCAGATCACGTCGACGCCGTGCCGCTGCGCCTGGTCGAGGTGGGCGGCGAAGCTGGCGGTGCCCTCGCTGAACGAGGCGTGCAGGTGCATGGCCATGCTGATCGGGCGGCGACCCCGCACCGGCGTCGGCGGTGGCGGGTCGGCGGTGGCGGCGAGCGCCACGGGGACGCCGACACCGGCCACCGCGAGGCCACCGGCGGCGACGAGCAGGTGCCGCCGGTGGAGCCGGGGCCGTTCGTCGCGCGTGCCGCTCTCCGCCGTCACCGGAGCCAGGGTACGGATTCCCGCACCGGCCGGTGATCCGTCGACGGGGTGCTCCCGGCGGCGGAGCGGACGAGGTGGGGTGCGCGGTCAGGCGGTGGGGGCGGGCACCCGGGCGGCGACGGGACGGCCGGTGAGCCGCCGGAACGCCAGGTAGCCCTCGCAGCCGAGGCAGACGTCGAAGGCGGCGTTGAGGAAGGCGGCGGCGAGCGCCGCGGCGGTGGCGCCGAGCCCGAGCGCGGACACGCCGGTCAGGTAGCCGACGGCCCCGGTGGTGGCGAAGACCAGGCCGACGAGCTGGGCGAACCGGACCGGCGCGACCGGTTCCAGCTCGGCCGGGGGCCGCAGCCGGGGTGCCACCAGGAGGCGGAAGAGCAGGCCGTACGGGCCGAGGCGCGGGTTGGCGGCGGTGATCGCGAAGACGGCGGCCTGGGCGAGCACGAGCCAGCCGGAGCCGGTGACCAGCGCGACGGCGAGGACGACGGTGGTGAGGGCGGCGGCGAACCGCGGCCCGCGAGGGTCGAGCAGCATGCGGGGTTCCGTTCGGGCGGGAGGGGCGGGTTCAGGCGGGGCGGGTCGGCGCACAGAGGCTCGCCGCCAGCCGCCCGTGGTCGACCACCCGTCGCCGGGTCAGCGCCACCGCCGTCACCGTCGCGCCCCGGCCAGCAACGGCGTCACGGCCGCCACCAGGTCGTCCTTCGCGGGCACGCCGGCGGCGCGCTGCGCGATCCGCCCGGCCGGGTCCACCACCAGCACCGTCGGGGTACGCCAGATGTCCAACTCCCGCGCGAGGTCGAGGTGCTCGTCGACGCCGACCTCGACCAGGTGTACGCCGTCGACGGCCGCGCGGACCTCGTCGAGCACCCGTCGGGTGGCGCGGCACGGGGCGCAGACCGGGGAGGAGAACTGCACGAGCGTGACCGTTCCGGCCCGTACGCCGAGGTCGGTGAGGGCCGCCGGGAGGGTCGCGCCGGCCGACTCGTCGGGTCGAGTGGCGACGGGCAAGGTGGCGACGGGCCGGAGCCGACCGTCCCGGTGCCGGCGCCACCAGCCGAACGCGCTCGCCAGCGCGAGTACGACGACGACCACGACGAGGCCGGTCACGGAGGGTTCCTGCACTGGTCAAGGGTGCCACAGGCCCCGGCCCGGACCGCCGGCCGTCCCACCCAGCGACATCGGGCCTCTCGTCCGCCGCGTCGGTCGGGGCCGTCGCCGGGAGACCCGGAGGTGCCCAGGAGCGATATGACTCAGCGGCATTTTCATGCCGCTGAGTCATATCGGTCGGCGGGTGGTCCGCCGCCGGGCGCGACACGCCCATCGATGCGGATCGCACCTTGCCTCTAGCGCCGCGGCCGCTGTTGGCAATATCCTCCACATCGCGCGCCTTTGTTGGAGCTACTTTTCATCCCCCCGGCCTCGCCGGCCACAGAGGAGATGCCATGCACTTCGACCACCCCGAGCTGGACCGTCGTACCCTGCTGCGGGCCGGACTCGGTGCCGCGGCGGTCGCGGTCGTCGGGAGCGAACTCGCCCTCCCCGCCGCCGCGCAGGCGGCACCGGGCGCGAACCTGGACTGGATCATCAGCTGCGACGAGTGGGGCGCCCGCCCGCCGGCGGACCCGCTGTCGATCAGCGCGATCGCCACCAACAAGATCATCGTGCACCACATGGCGTTCCCGAACAGCACCGACTACTCCGAGGAGCACGCCAAGCAGCTCGCCCGCGACTGCCAGAACCTGCACCTGGACGTCAACCACTGGTCCGACACCGGGCAGCACTTCACGGTCAGCCGCGGCGGCCACGTCCTGGAGGGCCGGCACGGCAGCCTGGACCGGCTCCAGGCCGGCGACCGGCAGATGATCTCGGCCCACTGCCCCGGCGAGAACGGCCGGGCCATCGGCATCGAGAACGAGGGCACCTACGTCACCGAGACCCCGCCGCAGGAACTGCTCGACTCACTGGTCAGGCTCTGCACCACCGTCTGCCAGCAGTACGGCCTGCACGCGCACGAAATCTTCGGCCACTGGGACTTCCGGCAGACGCAGTGCCCGGGCGCGATGTTCTACCGCGAGTTCCCGACCCTGCGCCGCCGGGTCTTCGCGAAGCTCGGCACCGACCTGGCCGACGTGCCCGCCCGCCGCTGGCCGGACATCTGGCGCTTCGTCGGTGGCCCCGTCGTCCGCGTCGCGCAGTACCTGCTGACCTTCCGCGGCTACACCGTCCCGGTCACCGGCGTCTTCGACGCCGCCACCGTGGCGGCCGTGCAGGACTGGCAGGCCCGCAACAACATCCCGGTCGACGTCGACGCCACCCTCACCGCGCCGACCTGGGAGACGCTCGCCCCCGAGCTGGAGAAGGACGCCACCGGCATCCCGGTCAGCGCGGTGCAGTTCATGCTCAACTCCAAGGGGTACGCCGACGTCGCCGTCACCGGCGAGTACGACCACGTCACCAAGAAGGCGGTGCAGGACCTGCAGGAGCTGCACGGTCTGCCCGCCAACGGCAAGGTCAGCACCACCACCTGGTGTGCTCTGGTGGGTGGTGTGGTGCGCCAGTCGTTCCGACAGGACTGACGGCGTACCGGCGGGGAGGGCGGTGGGGGTGTCAACGGCGCCACCCCCACCGCACCCGGTCGCGACCCGCCCGTCGCGCCTCGTTGGCCGGCTCCCGTCGCTCTGCGACGATGCGCAGGTCACGATCGAGGAGGCGACATGGAAGCACGGCTCAACCCGTACCTGAGCTTCACCGGCGACGCGCGCGAGGCGCTGGAGTTCTACCGTGAGGTGTTCGGCGGGACGCTGACCCTGACCACCTTCGCCGAGTTCGGCAACGCCGACCCGGCGTTGGCCGACCAGATCATGCACGGCCTGCTGCACACCGACGACGGCTACGTCCTGATGGCGGCGGACACCCCGCCCGGCATGACCCACACGCCGGGCAGCAGCATCTCGCTGATCCTCAACGGCGACGACGCCGACACCCTGCGCCGCCAGTGGCAGCGGCTCAGCGACTCCGGCACCGTCTCGGTGCAGCTGGAGAAGCAGATGTGGGGCGACGAGTACGGCGACTGCGTCGACCGCTTCGGCATCCGCTGGATGGTCAACATCAGCCAGTCGTCGAGTTGACCCGCCACCGCCTCCGATGAGCGCGCCGGCCGTCCCGATCGGACCGGCGCTCGTCGCCACCCTCTCCGGGCTCACCCTGGCCGGGGCCGCCGTGCTGCGGCTCAGCGGCCTGGGCCGGGCCCGGGCGATCCTCGGCGCCGCCGTCCGGGCCACCGTCCAGCTCGGCGTCGTGTCGCTGGTCATCGTGGCCGTGCTGCGCGCCTGGTGGAGCAGCGGCGCGTTCATCCTGCTCATGTACGCCGTCGCCACCGTCACCGCCCGGCGGCGGGTCGGCGCGGGCTGCCCGGTGCCGGTCACCGCGCTGGCGATCGCGGCCGGGGTGGCGCCCGCCCTCGGCGTACTCCTGGTGGGCCGGGCGTTGCCCGTGACGCCGCTGGTGGTGCTGCCGACGGCGGGCATCCTGATCGGCGGGGCGATGACCGCGACGAGCCTGGCCGGCCGGCGGACCCTCGACGAGTTGCGCGCCCGGCACGGCGAGTACGAGGCGGGCCTCGCGCTGGGGCTCCTGCCCCGGGACGCGGCGATGGAGATCTGCCGGCCGGCCGCCGGTCAGGCGCTGATCCCGGCGCTGGACCAGACGCGCACCGTCGGGCTGGTCACCCTGCCCGGGGCGTTCGTGGGTGTGCTGCTCGGCGGGGCCGGGCCGGTCCAGGCCGGCGCCACCCAGCTGCTGATCCTGCTGACCCTGCTGGCGGTCGAGGCGGTGGCCATCGCGCTCACCGTCGAGCTGCTCGTCCGGTGGCGACGAGGCTGACCGGTGGCCGGCCGGGTGAGGTGTAGCCCGGACGTGACGGGGAACCCGGCGACGCCTGGGGAGAGACAGGAGAGCTTGCCATGGAGAGTCGCGCCAAGGCGATGGGCCACGGGATCCATCCCATCCTGATCGTCTTCCCGTTGGGGCTGCTCGCCACCTCGGTGATCTTCGACATCCTCTATCTGGTCACCGACCGGACGGGGTTCCAGATCTCGGCCGCGTACACGATCGGCGCCGGCATCGTCGGCGGCCTGGTCGCGGCGGTGTTCGGGCTGATCGACTACAGCGCCATCCCCACCGGCACCCGCGCCAAGCGGGTCGGCGCGGCCCACGGCCTCGGCAACGTGGTGGTCCTGCTGCTGTTCGCGGTGAGCTGGCTGCTGCGCCGCGCCGCCGACAACTGGGACCCGAACGCCCTCGCGCTGATCTGCAGCTTCGCCGGCATCCTGCTCGCCGGGGCCACCGGCTGGCTCGGCGGTGAGCTGGTCGAGCGGCTCGGGGTCAGCGTGAGCGACGAGGCGGACGTCAACGCGCCCAGCTCGCTGTCACGCCGCTCCGGCGGCCGACCGCGCACCCGCGGCGTCTGACGCCCGGGAAAGCGGCCCGGGCGCTTCCCGGCCGTCGCCTCCGAGCTTCCCCGTCACCGTCGATCTCGACCCGCTCGCCGCCGATGCCGGGACCTCGACAGCGCCGCACCGATCAGCTCTGACCGGTCCAGAAGACGTAGACCGCGCCGTAGGGCACGGCCGTCGTCGCGCCGTCGGTGCAGGACCCGGAGGGGGCGACACCACCCGAGGTCAACAGGCGGTTGATGTACGCGACGTTGCCGAGCATGCCGGTGCCGCTGTGGGTGTCCACCGTCAGCAGCAGCTCGGGGATCGCCCCCGGACGCGGGCTCTCCGCGGTCTTCTTCGCCGTGATCAGCGAGCCGTCGCGCGCGGACTGCCAGCTCGGGCCCTTGAAGTGACGGATCCGGCCGCCGGTGCCGATGAGCTGGGCCTCCGGCACGGACGGGCCGGTGAACACGCCGCCGGCACAGGTGTAGGTCTGCGTGCCGCGAACGACGAGGTACGCGCCGACCGGGCGGGACCCGGCCGGCGGTCGGATCGCCGGGTCGATCCGCGGGACGTCGACCTGGCGGACGTCGGCTGCCGCGACGGCCGGGGCGGAAACCTCGGCGGCGGACGCCTGACCGGCCACCGCGCCGATCCCCGCCAGGACACCGGCCGTGCCGATGGCCGCGATCGTGCGGACCCGGGAGTGAGAGGTGCTGAGCATGCCGTTCCTCCGTTCGCGGTGGTCGCGTCCACGGCCACCAGATTGCTCAACGGACGGCAGGTGGAGAACGATCAACGTCGCTCCCGCTTCCCGGTGTCAGCTACCCGACACCGCGCAAAGGCGCGGACAGGTGGGTCGGCGGGACCGTCGCCGAGACGTACATCACGGCCGGGCTCCGCCGGGGAATCCGCGGGCACCCCGTCGAGTTGATCAAATCCGGGACGCCGCTCGTATTCACGACGTCCGTTCGACCGACGAAGCGGAGACACGATGACAGCCCTGTTCAGCCCGTTCACGGTGGGCAAGCTGGAACTGACCAACCGGATCGTCATGGCCCCCCTGACGCGCAACCGGGCCGGTGAGGGTCAGGTGCCGCAGGACATCTCGGCGACCTACTACGGCCAGCGCGCCTCGGCCGGCCTGATCATCAGCGAGGGCACCCAGCCGAGCGCCGTGGGCCAGGGTTACGCGAACACGCCGGGCATCCACTCCGCCGAGCAGGTCGAGGGCTGGCGGGCGGTTGCCGACGCGGTGCACGCGGGCGGCGGAAAGATCTTCATGCAGCTGATGCACGCGGGCCGGATCGGCCACCCCGACAACAAGGACGGGCTGGAGTCCGTGGCGCCCAGCGCCATCGCCGCGCCGGGCGAGATCTTCACCCGGGACGGCATGAAGCCGTACCCGGTGCCGCGGGAGCTGACCGGCGCGGAGCTGCCGGGGATCGTCGGCGAGTTCGTGCAGGCCGCGCGGAACGCCGTCGAGGCCGGCCTGGACGGCGTCGAGCTGCACGCCGCCAACGGCTACCTGCTGCACCAGTTCCTGGCGCCGTCGAGCAACACCCGCACCGACGGGTACGGCGGCTCGCCGGAGGCCCGCGCCCGACTGGTGATCGAGGTGACCCGTGCGGTCGCGGAGGCCATCGGCGCCGACCGGGTCGGCATCCGGATCTCGCCCGCCCACAACATCCAGGGCGTGCTGGAGGAGGACGCGGCCGACGTCGCCGCCACGTACGGCGCGCTGATCGACGCGATCGCCCCCCTCGGGCTGGCCTACCTGCACGCGCTGGCCGACCCGGCGAGCCCCCTCGTCGTGGACCTGCGGCGACGGTTCGGCGGTCCGTTCATCGCCAACGACGGCTTCGGCTCGGTGACCACCCGGCCGGACGCGGAGCGCATCCTGGACGCCGGTCTGGGCGACCTGGTGGCGGTCGGCCGGAACTTCCTGGCCAACCCGGACCTGCCCCGCCGCTGGGAGATCAACGCGCCGCTGAACGAGCCGGACCCGAGCACCTTCTACACCCCGGGCCCGCGCGGTTACATCGACTATCCGACGCTGGAGCAGTAGTCCCGACGCCCCGGGCCGGCCGGAGGAACGGTCGGCTCGGGGCTCGCGTACGGGCAGGTCAGCGCACCTGGTTCGAACATCTGTGCGATGATGTGTCCCGTGTCGGGCGAGGCCACCATCCTGCACGCCGACCTGGACGCGTTCTACGCGTCGGTCGAGCAGCGTGACGACCCGCGCCTGCGCGGCCGCCCGGTGATCGTCGGTGGTGGCGTGGTGCTGGCGTGCAGCTACGAGGCGAAGGCGCGCGGCGTGCGCAGCGCGATGGGCGGCCGGCAGGCACGCCGGCTCTGCCCGGACGCGATCGTGGTGCCGCCCCGGATGGCCGCGTACACGGCCGCGAGCCGGGCGGTCTTCGACATCTTCCGGCACACCACCCCGCTGGTCGAGGGGCTCTCCATCGACGAGGCGTTCCTCGACGTGGGCGGGCTGCGCCGGCTCTCCGGCCCACCGGCCGACATCGCCGCGCGACTGCGCCGCGAGGTCCGTGCCCGGGTCGGGCTGCCGATCACCGTCGGGGTGGCCCGGACGAAGTTCCTCGCGAAGGTGGCCAGCGGCGTGGCCAAGCCCGACGGCCTGCTGGTCGTCGCGCCGGACCGGGAGCGGGAGTTCCTGCACCCGCTGCCGGTGGAACGGCTCTGGGGCGTCGGGCCGGTCACCGCCGCCAAGCTGCGGGAACGGCGCATCCTGACCGTCGGGCAGGTGGCCCGGCTCGGCGAGGCCACCCTCGTGTCGCTGCTCGGCGCAGGCGCGGGCCGGCACCTGCACGCCCTCGCCGACAACCGCGACCCCCGACCGGTGCAGGTGGGGCGCCGCCGCTCCTCGATGGGTGCGCAGCACGCCCTGGGCCGCCAGGCGCACTCCCCCGACGACCTCGACGCGATCCTCGCCGGGCTGGTGGACCGGGTGACCCGGCGGATGCGCTCCGCCGACCGGACCGGCCGCACGGTGGTGCTGCGGCTGCGCTTCGCCGACTACACCCGGGCGACCCGCTCGCACACCCTGGCCAAGGCCACCGCGCAGACCCGTCCCCTGCTGGAGTCCGCCCGCGCGCTGCTGGGCACGGCCCGACCGGAGATCGACCGGCGGGGCATCACGCTGCTCGGGGTGTCGGTCGGCAACCTCGACGACGGGCACGTCCAGCCGACCCTGCCGTTCGACCGGGATTCCGGCGCGGAACTGGACGCCGCGGTCGACGCGGTACGGGACCGGTTCGGCTCGGCCGCGCTGACCCGGGCGGTGCTGCTCGGCCGCGACCCCGGCCTGGAGATGCCCCGCCTTCCGGACTGAGCGGCCGCGGACGGCGTGACGACACGGTCACGTAACGGCATACTTCGATGCGATCCGGCTCCTGCTGTGGAAGGGTGCGAAGGGACCACAGTCGACCCGTGGAGGGGGCCATGAGGAACGTGGGCGCGAGACTGACGGCGGTGCTGGCCGCCGGCCTGACCATGGCGGTGCTGAACACCGCGACCGCCGGGGCGGATCCGGGGGGTGGCGGGCACTTCCGGCCCGGCGCCGCGGGGATCGGCGACCCCTACTACCCGACCTACGGCAACGGCGGCTACGACGTCGCCGACTACGACCTGGCGATCCGGTACGACCCGGCCACCGACGCCCTCGACGGTCACGCGGTGATCCGGGCCCGGGCCACGCAGAACCTGTCCCGCTTCAACCTGGACCTGGTCGGCCTGACCGTCGACTCGGTCACCGTGGACGGCAGGCGGGCCCACTGGTCGCGCAGCAGCCACGAGCTGGTCGTCACGCCACGACGGAAGCTGCACGCGTCCCGTCCGTTCACCGTGGACGTCCGCTACCACGGGGTGCCGACCACCTTCACCATCGCCGGCACCGACCTGGAGGCCGGCTGGATGCACACCGACGACGGCGCGGTCGTCGCCGGCCAGCCCGAGGTGGCCACCGCGTGGTTCCCGGTCAACGACCACCCGCTGGACAAGGCGAGCTACCGGATCGCCATCACCGTGCCGGCGGGCCTGGCCGCCATCAGCAACGGCGTCCACCTCGGCACCACCACCCGCGACGGCTGGTCCACCTGGCGCTGGCGGCAGTCCACTCCGATGATCAGCTACCTGGCGACCGCGACGATCGGCAGGTTCCGGATCAGCGAGACCACCCACCACGGGAAGCCGATGATCATCGCGATGGACCCGGACCTGCCGCCGGACTTCGCCGACGACGCGGTGAGCCGCACCGGTGAGGTCACCGACTTCCTGGCGACGAAGTTCGGGCCGTACCCGTTCGAGGCCAACGGCGCGATCGTCGACGACTACGACAACCTGCACTTCGCCCTGGAGAACCAGACCCGACCGATCTACTCCCGGCACTTCTTCGCCGCCGGGGTGAACCCGTGGGAGACGTACGTGGTCGCCCACGAGCTGGCCCACCAGTGGTTCGGGGACAGCGTCGCGGTGCACCACTGGCGCGACGTCTGGCTCAACGAGGGCTTCGCCACCTACGCGGAGTGGCTGTGGGGCGAGCGGCTGGGCGACGGCACCCCGCAGCAGACCTTCGACTACCTGTACGCGCAGCCGCTGGACGCCGGATTCTGGAACCCGCCCCCCGGCGACCCCGGCGTCGACCAACTCTTCGGCAGCTCCGTCTACACCCGGGGCGGGCTGACCCTGCACGCCCTGCGGATGACCGTCGGCGACGCGGCCTTCTGGCGGATCGTGCGCGCCTGGGCCGCCACCCAGCGGGGCGGCAACGGCTCCACCGCCGAGTTCATCGCGCTGGCCGAGCGGATCTCCGGGCGGCAGCTCGACGCGTTCTTCGACGCCTGGCTCTATCAGGAGGGCAAGCCCGCGTACCCGGGTGGCGCCCCGCCGGCCGCCACCCGCGCCGCCGCCCCGGCCACCGCACCGGCGGTGGTCGTCTCGCAGCAGCAACGGCTCAAGGTCGGCCGGTACTGATCCGAACCGTGCGGGTGTCCGGCCGGGCACCCGCACGGGTCCGGACCGACAACCGGTCGTCGCCACGCCGCCGTCACCGGCACCCGCCTGCACCTGCCCGACGACGCCCTCACCACACCCCCGCCCGGCGGCGGTCCCTGGCCGCGTGCGCCGCGCGCTGCGGCGGGGTTTGACCGGCGACGCGCGCGGAGAAAGTGGCGGGCATGACCTGGGCCCGCCGTGCCGTACCCGTCGTCTCCGCCGCCGTCGCCGCGCTCGCCGCGCGCGACCTGCTCCAACGCGACCACGCGCTGCTGCGCAACTTCCCGGTCGTGGGACGGGCCCGCTACCTGCTGGAGGCGATCGGTCCGGAGCTGCGGCAGTACATCGTGGCCGGCAACAACGAGGAGCGGCCGTTCACCCGGGACCAGCGGCGCTGGATCTACGCCTCGGCCAAGAAGGAGAACAACTACTTCGGCTTCGGCACCGACAACGACATCGAGTTCACGCCCGGCTATCCGATCATCAAGCACCGCACGTTCGGGCGGGCGGTGCCGCCGTCGTCGCCGACCGCCGGGCACGAGGTGGAGCTGCCCTGCGCGAAGGTGCTCGGCGGCCCGAGGGGGCGGGCGCGCGCGTTCCGGCCCGGGTCGGTGGTCAACATCTCGGGCATGAGCTTCGGGTCGCTGTCGGGCAAGGCGGTGGAGGCGCTGAACCGGGGTGCCGCGCTGGCCGGCTGCCTGCAGAACACCGGTGAGGGTGGGCTGTCGCCGTACCACCGCAACGGCGGTGACCTGGTGTTCCAGCTCGGCACCGCGTACTTCGGGTGTCGGGACGAGCGCGGCCGGTTCAGCCTGGAGCGGCTGAAGGACCTGGTGGCGGGCGCGCCGGTGCGGGCGTTGGAGATCAAGCTGAGTCAGGGCGCGAAGCCGAGCCTCGGTGGGCTGCTGCCGGGGGCGAAGGTGTCGGCGGAGATCGCCGCCACCCGGGGCATTCCGCAGGGGCAGGACTGCGTCAGCCCGTCCCGGCACGCCGAGTTCTCCGACTGCGACAGCCTGCTCGACTGGGTGGAACTGCTCGCCGCCGAGACCGGGCTGCCGGTCGGCATCAAGTCCGCCATCGGCGACCTCGACTTCTGGGACGAGCTGACCACCCTGATGCGGGACACCGGACGCGGCGTGGACTTCGTGAACGTCGACGGTGGCGAGGGCGGCACCGGCGCCGCGCCGCTGATCTTCACCGACTCGGTGTCGCTCCCGTTCCAGCAGGGCTTCTCCCGCGTCTACAGGATCTTCGCCGAGAAGGACCTGCACGAGCGGACCGTCTTCATCGGCGCCGGCAAGCTCGGCCTGCCGGACAACGCGATCGTCGCGTTCGCGCTCGGCTGCGACATGGTCAACGTGGGTCGGGAGGCGATGCTGTCGATCGGCTGCATCCAGGCGCAGAAGTGCCACACCGACACCTGCCCCACCGGCGTCGCCACCCAGAACCCCTGGCTGGCCCGCGGCCTCGACCCGACCCGCAAGGCCGCGCGGGCCGCCAACTACATCCGTACGCTCCGGCGGGACCTGGTCAAGGTCGCCGAGGCGTGCGGCGTGGAACACCCCGGCCTGATCGACGCCGACGCGGTGGAGATCCTCGACGGCCGGACCGCCTCCACCCCGCTGCGCCAGGTGTACGGGTACCGGCCCGGCTGGGGTCAGCCGTCCGCGGCCGACCAGGCGGAGATCATCCGTCTGATGACGGCGGAGGCGCCCCGGGGTGGCAGCGCCCCGCCCTCGGCGACCGCGGTCGGCTGAGCGTCACTCCTCGATCGCCCCGCCCACCGCGCGCAGGTGCTCGCGAAAGGTCAGCGCCGGCTCCCGCTCCCGCCGCGCAAGGTACGCCCCGAAGCCCACCTGCTCCCGCAGCGACACCCCGGCCCGGATCCGGTCGGCCTGCCGGCGTTCGGTGTCCCGGATGGCCTCGGCCAGCCCGATCAGCTCGTCGACCTGCGCCGCCGGCACGAAGAGCACCCCGTCGTCGTCGCCGAGCACCACGTCGTCCCGGTCCACCGGCCACTCCCCCACCGTCGCCGACGTCAGCGCCCCGGCGGGCCGGGGATCCAGCCGCAGCGGGCCGGTGGGGATCGCGCCGGCGCTGAAGACGGGCAGCCCGACCGCCCGGAGGTCGGCGGTGTCGCGGTGCAGCCCCCAGATCACCACCCCGGCCAGCCCGGCGGCGGACGCCTCCAGGACGACCAGGTCACCGACGCAGCTCTCGTCGACCCGGCCGGCGTTGTCCACGACGAGCACGTCACCGGGGGCGGCCCGGTCGATCGCCTCCAGGAAGATGTCGACGCTGCCCACGTGCCGGGCCGGCGCGACCCGGCCGGCGAGGCGTACGCCGGGCAGGACGGGCCGGACGGCGGCCGGGGCGCAGCGCACCGGCACGGCGGCGCGCAGACAGGCGTCGGCGACGTGGGCGGTGGTCAGGGCGGCGAACCGTCGGTGCAGTTCGTGCGGGTCCAGGCTCATGTCCCGACGGTAGTCAGCGGTGCCCGCTCCGGTGGCGGGCCACTTCGCCGTTCGTGGCCTGCGCGGCCGGTTCAGCTCCCGAGCCGGTCCCGCAGCACCGGCACACCGTCGCCGCGCAGCTCGGGCAGGACGACGGTACGACCGGTCAGCGCCAGCAGCAGCGCCTCCGCCGTGCCCTGCACCACCGGGCCGGTCCCCCACACCCAGTCCTGGTCGGTGGCCTCGAAGCGCAGCCCGGCGCGCAGCCGCCGGCCGCCGAAGGCCACCGAGCGGCGGCTGACCAGGAAGTCCAGCGACGTGCGCAGCCGTTTCGGGTGCAGCTGGTGCGGCAGGCCCAGCGGGCGGCGGATGTCCTGCCCGTGCACCTGGAGGTCGGTGAGCTGACCGAGGTGCCCGACGACGGGTGGCGCGAAGCGGTTCTCCGCGTTGTCGCGCAACGCGGCGACCAGCTCCGGCACCGGCCGCCGGGCGATCGTCCGGGCCAGCCGGGCGTTGGCGCGGTGCAGGCTGAACCCGCTGCGCAGCAGGATCGGCAGGACGGCGCGCGGGCGGGTCAGGAACGGTGACACCAGGTGCGCGGTCACCTCCCGCACCGTCCACGAACCGCACAGGCTCGAGGTGTCCCACTGCTCCGGGCTCAGCGACTCGACCAGGTCGGCGACCTGCCGCCGCTCCGCCGCGATCATCGTGACCACGTCCACGGCGGGGAGACTACCGCCGGTAGCGTCGTGACGCTGTCCCCTGTTACATCCGCCGCGCGGCGAGTCGGCCGATGGTGCGGTCGAGCAGGTCGAACAGGGCGGTCCAGTGCCGCTCGGTGGCCGCCTCGTCATAGATCGGCGTGTCGGCCATCGTGTAGCCGTGGTGCGCCCCGGTGTAGACCTCGGAGCGGTAGGTGACACCGGCCGCGTCGAGCGCCTTCTCCAGGGTGGCGATCTGCTCGGCGGTCATCGACTGGTCGTTGTCGGCGTGCCCGAAGTACAGCTCACCGGTCACCGCGCCGACCGCCAGGTGCGGGCTGTCCGGCGCGTCGGTGACGATCCGGCCGCCGTGGAAGCTCGCCACCGCGGCGATCCGGTCCGGGTGGGCCTCGATGGCCCGCAGCGCGTTCGTGCCGCCCATGCAGTAGCCGGTGATCGCCGCCGGGCCCGCCGCGACGCCGGGCTGCGCGGCCAGGAAGTCCAGGTAGGCGGCGGTGTCCCCGGCGACCAGGTCCGGGGTGAGCGCTCCGATCATCGGGTTGAGCTGCCCGAACAGCGCGCCGCGCCGCTCCGCGTCGGCCAGCCCGGACAGGTCGACCAGCGGTGCCCGACCGAAGCGGTGGAACAGGTTCGGCACCAGCACGACGTAGCCCTCGGCGGCGATCCGCCCTGCCATCTCGGCGAGCCGGGGACGCAGCCCGAACGCGTCCATGAAGAGCAGCACCGGCGGGAACGGCCCGTCCCCGTCCGGCCGGACGAGATACGCGTCGGCGACCCCGTCGCCGACCGGAACGTCCACCGTCGTCGTCCGCATCTGATCCACCCCTCGCCGCACCGGTTTCCCGCCGTGCAGGCTACCCCCGTGGCCGCCGCCCGGCACGGCAGCCCGTGCCGGCCTCTGGCGTCCGCGCGGCGGGTCGGGGCATGCTGGGTGGATGGGAGAGGTGCGACCGATGCCCAGCTTCGGTGACCTGTTCACCGACGTACGCGGCGACGACCGGACGATGCGGGTCAGCTACCACCCGGACCGCGGCGCGGTGGTGGTGTCCCTGTGGAGCGGCACGCTCTGCCGGGGCTCGTTCCGGATGCCCGTCGACGACCTGGACCGGCTGACGGCCCTGCTCGCCGAGATCCGCTCCTCGACGGTCCCGGCGACACCCGCCGCGCCGGCCGGCGGCGGGTCGGGGGCCGCCGTCGCCGGCGGGCCGGTGCCGGCCGCGCCGGCCGTCGACCAGACCGGCGACATCACGGGTACGACCCACCGCCGCGCCATGCCGATCCTGCCCGTACCCCGGGTGGCCTGACGGCCCGGCGGGACACCACGGGGCGGCCGTGCGGTCTACCGTCGAGACAGGAGTTCGGAAGGGAGGGACCCCATGGTTCCCGTCTCACCACCCAGCACCCCGCACCGCCATGTCGGCCCGCGCGCCGCTCTCGGGATGGCGCTCCTCGTCACCGGCCTCGCCGTCCCCGCCGCCCCGGCGGCGGCCGGCGTCACCACCGGGGCCAGCCGGGCCGTGGCCGTCCAGGTCGCCCTGTCGAGCACGGCGCAACCCGTGCTGCGGCAGGGTTCGCGCGGCAGCGCGGTGACCGGCCTGCAACGACGGCTCGCCACGCTGCACTACGACGTCGGCTCCGCCGACGGGATCTTCGGGCCGTCCACGTTCCACGCGGTCGTGGCCTTCCAGAAGGTCAACGGCCTGACCCGGGACGGCATCGTCGGGCCGCGCACCTGGGCGGCCCTCGACCGGCCGGTGATCCCCCGGCCGAAGTACTCGCACACCGGCTACTCGGTGGAGGCGAACCTCACCACGCAGGTGCTGTACCTGGCCCGTGGCGGCTCGGTGGTCCGCATCCTGGACGCCTCCAGTGGCAAGTCCAGCACCCCCACGCCCACCGGCAACTACACGATCCTCCGGCGGATCGACGGCTGGCGGCAGAGCGACCTGGGTCTGCTGTGGCGCCCGAACTACTTCTACCGGGGATACGCGGTGCACGGCGCCACGTCGGTCCCGAACTATCCGGCCAGCCACGGCTGCGTCCGGGTGCCCATCCCGGCGATGAACCGGCTGTGGTCGATCATCGGGGTCGGCGTACCGGTCCACATCTACCGCTGAGCGTCAGGACGGCTGCCGCCCCAGCCAGGTGAGGACTTCGGTGGTGTGCTCGCCGAGCCGGGGTGGTGGCCGGTGGTAGGTGGCGGGCGTCGCCGACAGGGTGATCGGGTTGGCGACCTGACGGGCCGGGTGCGGCCGGTCCGGCCCGGGGACGTCCACGACCGGCGTCAACCCCAGGTCGGTGGCGAGCCGGAACGCCCCGGCCAGGTCGTTGACCGGCCCGCACGGCACCCCGAGCCCGCTGAGCGTCGCGGCCAGGTCGTCGGCGGGCCACCGCGCGGTCCGCTCGGACAACACGGCGATCAGCCCGGCGCGGTGGCGTACCCGGTCGGCGTTGGTGGCGTGGCGCGGATCCGTCGCGACGGCGGGCAGGTCGAGCGCCTGGCACAGGGCGCGGAACTGGGCGTCGGTGCCGACCGCCACCGCCAGCGGACGGTCGGCGGTGGGCAGCAGCTCGTACGGCACGATGCTGGGGTGGGCGTTGCCCAGGATGCCCGGCACCACGCCGGCGCTGACATAGCCGGACGCCTGGTTGACCAGGGCGGACAGCAGCGACGAGAGCAGGTTGACCTCGACGTGCTGACCGACGCCGGTGACCTCGCGGTGGCGTAGCGCGGCCAGGATGCCGACCGTGGCGTGCAGGCCGGTGATCACGTCGACCACCGCGACGCCCGCCTTGACCGGTTCGCCCGGCCGCGCTCCGGTGACGCTCATCAGCCCCCCGACGGCCTGGACGAGCAGGTCGTATCCGGGGAGGTCGGCGCCGGGCCCGGCGCCGAAGCCGGTGATCGAGCAGTAGACGGCGCGGGGGTTGACGGCGGCGACGTCGGCGTGGCCGAGGCCGTGGCGTTCCATCGTGCCGGGGCGGAAGTTCTGCACGACCACGTCCGCCCGGCGGACCAGTTCGCGGGCGGCGGCCAGGTGGTCGGGATCGGTCAGGTCCAGCGCGACGGAGCGCTTGTTGCGGTTGACGGCCAGGTGGTAGGTGGCGGTGCCGTCGGCGTCGTACGGCGGGCCCCAGGCGCGGGTGTCGTCACCGGCGCCGGGCCGTTCGACCTTGACCACGTCGGCGCCGAGGTCGGCCAGGAGCATGGTGGCGTACGGCCCGGCGAGGACCCGGCTGAAGTCGGCGACGAGCACCCCGTCCAGCGAACCGGTCATGGCGGCCTCCCCTTCCCAGCGGGTTCACCATAGCGCCGCCCGGCGCCGTGGTCCTCGGCGCCGGTGACCGGCGGAAACACCGACGGTGGACGGCGGGTGGACCGGCGGGTGGCAGGTTCTGCGGTAGGACCTCACACCCCCGGAGGGAGGAACGAGATGAAGAAGATCGTCGTGCGCAAGCCGGGCACCGTCCGGCTGACCACCGCCGCCACGTTCTACGACAACCCGCTCTGCTGGCCGTTCTGAGCCGGCGGGACCGTCACACCGGGGCCTGGACCGTCACACCGGTCCGGGCCCCGGCCCCACCACCGGGGGAAGGCCACCATGACGACCGTACCGTCCACGCTGCACCAGCCGCTGCGCGTGTATCCGCTGACCTACCTGCCCGACGGGGACGACGTCGTGGTGGGTCGTACCGATGTCGAGTCCTTCGGGGTCTTCCCGCCCGACGGTGCGGAACTGCTCCGGCGGATCGCCGACGGGATGCCACCGGCCGAGGCCGCCGACTGGTACGCCGAGACCTACGGCGAACAGGTCGACCTGGCCGAGTTCCTGGGCGTCCTGGAGGAGCTGGACTTCCTGGTCGGTGACGTCCCGCCGGCCACCACCGTCGCGCCGCTGCGCTGGCAGCGGCTGGGCCGGTGGCTCTTCTCCCCGCCGGCCTGGATCCTGTACGCGCTGCTGATCGCCGGCGCGGTCGCCGCGATGGTGGCCCGGCCCCGGCTGGCCCCGCAGACCGACAACCTCTTCTACACGGACTACGTGACGGCGCTGGCCTTGACGGTGTTCCTCGGGCAGATCCCGCTGATCCTGGTGCACGAGAGCTTCCACGCCCTGGCCGGGCGCCGGCTGGGGCTGCGCTCCACCCTCCGGATCAGCCACCGACTGCACTTCCTCACCTTCGAGACCAGCCTGGACGGTCTGGTCGTGGTGCCGCGCCGGCAGCGATACCTGCCGATGCTCGCCGGCATGCTGGCCGACCTGCTGCTGATCTCGGTGCTCACGCTGGTTGCCGCGGCCGCCCTCCGCCCGGACGGCACGCCGTCGCGGCTGGGCGGTTTCTGTCTGGCCCTGGCGTTCCTGACCCTGCTCCGCTTCGCCTGGCAGTTCGCCTTCTATCTGCGCACCGACCTCTACGGGGTGGTCACCACCGTGCTCGGCTGCCACGACCTGCAGGGCGCGGCCCGTCGGGTGCTCGGCAACCGGGCCCGGCGGCTGGTCGGGCGTACCCCGGTCGACGAGTCCGGGCTGCACCCGCGGGACCGCGCGGTGGCCCGCTGGTATTCCTGGCTCCTGCTCATCGGGTACGGAGTCTCGCTCGGTGTGCTGGCGCTGGCGGTGCTGCCGACCACGGTGCGCACCATCGGCATGGCCGCCACCCGGCTGGTGCGGCAGAGCCACGGCGGCACCGGGATCGTCGACGCCCTGATCTTCCTCACCGTCACCGTCGGTCAGCTCGTCCTGGTCGGCGTGCTGATGCTGCGCAACCGTCGACAGCGGCGCTCCGCCGCCGACGTCCGTCACCTGGCCCAGTGAGAGGAGCGCGCACGATGGCGCAGCACCTGTGGATCACCGGCGACCATGCGTACCAGCGCCTGGCCGCTGCCCGCGCCCTGACCGCCGTGCCGCTGGCGGAGCCGGTCGACGCGCACCGACGCCGGTTCGGGCCGTACACCGGGGCGAACGCGCTCCTCACCGCGCTCGTGCCGGAGATGCTGGCGCGTACGCCGGAGCTGGTGCGCAGGCACGACATCGAGGTGCTCTCCGTCGCCCCGGACCTGCGGCCGCTGGTGCCCGCCTCCCGGGAGACGCTCACCTCCCTGGCGGTGCCGGCCGAACGGACCCGGTTCTACTCCCGGGTGCGTACGCTGCGGCTCTCCCACGGCCTCGCCGAGCTGCTCCGCGACCACGTCCGCGCGCTGGGCGGCCCGCGCCGCGTCCTGGTGCTGGACCGCCTGGACGAGGCCGACCCGACCGACGCCGAGTTCGTCTCGGTGCTGCTGCGCCGGCTCGATCCCGACCTGCTCACCGTGGTCGTCGGCACCGGTACCGGACCGCTCGACGAAAACCTGGCCGCCGACCTGGCCCGGTACGCCCAGCGGCGCGACGCACCGCCGGTGCCCTCCCCCGGTGCGCCGCCGGCCGACCCGGCCCGGGCCTACGTGGCCTCCGACTGCTGCGCCGACGACCCGGCCCTGCTGGCCGCCTACGCCGAGCTGGACCCCGCCGCCCGGTGCCGGCTGCACGCCGAGCGGGCCGAGCAGCTGCTCGCCACCGGGCTGCGGTCGCCGAAGCTGGGCGCGGTGCCGTACCACCTGGAGCGGGCCGGCGACCCGGCCGAGGCGGGTGCCCGGGCGCTGCTGGAGGCGCTGAACTACTGCGTGGACATGGGCTTCTATCACGCCACCCTGGACCTGGGCCGGCGTGGCCGGGCGGTCGTCGACCGGGCCGCCCGGGAGGGCGCGTGGTGGGCGTTCACCACCAAGATGACCACCTCGCTGTCGGCGCTGGGCCGGCCCGAGGAGGCCGAGGAGCTGTACGACGAGGCCCGCTCGCTGAGCGTCAACCCGATCATCCACCGCCAGGCCGCGTACGCCACCGCGATGATCTACACCCGGCACCGGGACCCGGACCACCGGGACCACGTGCGCGCCCGGGCCTGGATCAACCAGGCGATCGCGATCTCCAGCCTCCAGCCGGAGGGCGCCGACCGCAGCTTCTCCACGGTCTTCCAGCAGAACGGGCTGGCCCTGATCGAGATGCACCTGGGCAACCTGCCCGGCGCGCTGGAGCTGGTCGCCACCGGCCTGGCCCGGCTCGACGAGGAGCTGGGCGCGGACGAGCACCGGCTGCACCGCTCGGTGCTGCTGCACAACCGGGCCCAGGTGCTGGCCGCGCTGGGCCGGCTGGACGAGGCGCTGGCCGACTTCACCGCGGTGATCGCGGACGACCGCAACCATCCCGAGTACCACTTCGACCGGGCGAACCTGTTGCACCGGCTGGGCCGCGACGAGGAGGCACTGGCCGGTTACGCGGAGGCCATCCGGCTCGGTCCGCCGTTCCCGGAGGCGCACTACAACCGGGCCGACGTGCTGGCCGGCCTGGGCGACCTCGACGCCGCGCTGGCCGATCTGAGCTATGTGCTGGAGATCGACCCGACCAATGTGGACGCGCTGGTCAACCGGGCCGGCCTGTACGCCGTCCTGGACGACGGGGCGGCGCTGCGCGCCGATCTGGACGCCGGGCTGGCCCTGGACGGGGAGAACCCGCACCTGCTGTGCCTGCTCGGCCAGGTGCAGGCCGAGGAGGGCCGGACCGCCGAGGCGGAGCGGTCGTACCGGCGGGCGCTGGAGGTGGACGGGGGCTCGACCGCCGCCTGGTCGGGTCTGGCCGCGCTGGCCTTCGACGCGGGCGATCCGTCGGCAGCCGTCGACCACCTGGACCGGGCGCTGGCCGTCGGCGACGACGCGGCGCTGCGGTACAACCGGGCCACCGCCTACCGGGCGCTGGGCCGGTACGACGACGCCCTGGCCGACCTGGCCCGGGCGGCCGAGCTGGACCCGACCGACGAGGAGATCCGCCGCGAGCGGACCGAGTGCGCCCGAGCCCTGGGGGTGGCCGCCGGTCGGTGACCGGCCCGCCGGTCACCCGACGAGGACCCGCCCGTACGCGTCGCGCAGCAGCGCGCCGGGGGTCAGGCCCAGCTCACGGTCGAGCAGCCGGCAGGCCCGCTGGTACGCGGTGATCGCCTCGGCCCGCCGGCCGGCCAGGGCGAGAGCCCGGATCAGCATCGCCCACCACTGTTCGGCCAACGGCTGATCCGCGACGAGGCGGCGGAGCAGGGTGATCGTGCCGTCCGGGTGGCCGGCCGCCAGCTCCGCCTCGATCAACACGGCCTGGGTGCCGCGCAGCAGCTCGTGCAGGTGCGCCCGGTCCGCCGCGGACATCGCCTCCGGTCTGCTCTCGACCGGTTCGGCCGGTCCCAGCGACAGGGCGGCGGCGAGCAGCCGGCCGGCGTCCGCCGGGTCACCGGCCGCCAGCGCCTGTCGGCCCTGGTCGACGAGGCCGTGGAAGACGTGCAGGTCCAGTTCGCCGGGCTCGACGCGCAGCCGGTAGCCACCGGGCCGGCTCTCCAGCCGGTCGCTGCCGTGTCCGGCCTCGACGAGCAGGGTGCGCAGCCGCCACACGTAGGTCTTGAGGTTGCCCGGTGCCGAGCGGGGCGGATGCTCGGCCCAGAGCAGCTCCGTCAACCGGCCGGCGGTGACCCACTCGTTGCTGCGCATCAGCAGGCTCGCCAGCAGGCTGCGCTGCTTGGCTGTCGGCGCTTCGCGCCAGGTGCCGTCGGTGGTGCGCACCGCGACGGTGTCCAGCACCCGGTAGCGCACCGCGTGACCCCACCGGCTGGTTACTCTCGCGTACTGAAGCATGACAGTACGTTATCGGCCCGGTGGGTCGGAGGTGATTCTCGTGGTGTGCGGCCTTCATCGAAGATCGCCTCTGCCGCGTGGCGGTGCCCGTCAGTGGTCGGGGCTGCCGGCGGCGGCCATGATCCGCAGCGCGTTCGGGTCCAGCCCGATCCGGATCGGGGTCTCGCCGTAGGGCTCGCCGTCGACCTCGACGCGCGCCGGCGGGTCGGTCTCCACCCAGAGGTGCCGCACGGCGAGGAACGGCTCCTCGCGCAGGGTGCGGCGGCGGCCCCCGGCCGCGTTGCGGGCCGTCTCGCGCAGCAGCCCGCGCCGGGTCGGGCCACCCACCGGGTACGCGACCAGCAGCCGGTCGTCGGCGTTCGCGTCGGCGGTGATCGGCCGGCCGGCGTGGAAGCCGCCGTTGGCCACGTACACCTGGTGGGTGGCGAAGTCGTGGTCGCGCCCCTCGGCGCGGACGGTGACCCGCAGCGGACGGTGCCGGCGCAGCAGCCCCAGCGCGGTCAGCGGGTACGCGAGCCGTCCGGCGACCCGTTTGAGTCGCGGCGGCGCGGCGAGCATCACGTCGGCGGAGAGGCCGATCCCGACGTGGTTGGTGAAGCGCAGGTCGCCGACGAGGCCGAGGTCGACGTCGATCACCGTGCCGTCGGTGAGGACCGCGACGGCGGCGTCCAGGTCGAGCGGGATGCCCACGGTGCGGGCGAAGTTGTTGGTGGTGCCGAGCGGCAGCAGGCCGAGCGCGACGTCCCGGTGGGCGAGCAGCCGCGCGGCGGTGCCGATGGTGCCGTCGCCGCCGCCCGCGACCAGCAGGTCCGGCCGGAGGTCGGCGGCCTCGGCGAGGCGCTGCTCCAGCTCGGCGGGCCGGTCGACGGGACAGCTGCCGAGCAGGGTGAAGCCGGCCGCCAGCAGCCGGGACCGGGCACCCTCGTAGAGCCGGCGCCCGCGCCGGGAGTGGGCGTTGACGACGAGCGCCGCCCGTCGGTCCCGCCGGATGGCCGCGCCCAGCTCCTGCTTGGTCCGCATGCTGCCAGAGCCTATCGCCGCACGTCACGCCCCCGACCCGCCGACGCACGCGTTTACGTTGATCAACGGCCGGGTACCAGGACCGCCGTCAGCAACGGGTACGACCCAATGGACGCGGAGGGAAAGGCAGGTCAGTCGGTGGCGAACTCCTGCTCCAGGCCGACCAGTTCGAGTACGGCGACGATGATCCGGGACGGCGTGCGCACCACCAGTGCGCGCCCGCTCGAGGCGACCCGCTGGCGCGCCGTCAGCAGCGCCGTGACCCCGGCCGCGCAGAAGAAGTCCACCCCGCTGAGGTCGAGCACCAGCACCGGCGGCGGTTGGCCCGCCAGCACGCTGTCCACGAGGTCGACGAGCAGGCCGGCGGTGTCCATGTCCAGCGGGCCGTGCGCCTTCACCACGGTCGCCGCGCCCTCGTCGGCGAGCGCGAGGGACAGCAGCGACGGTCTGATGACTTCCCGCACCGCACAGGGTGGTGCCTGATGGACAGACATGAGCAGCTCCTCGGCGAGGATGTCGGGACCGGGTCGGCGCTCGGCCCGCTGGCTGCGGGCGGCACTGGTCCTGGGCTCATGTCCGAACCCACCCCGACCTTAGCCGGGTACGGCCCGATCCGCACCCCTCTCGTCGCGGGCGCGTACGCGTCGGCGATGAACTCCGCCGACCTGCCGGTGACGAGGCGGGTCAACGCGTCACCGGCAACGAAACGGACATCCACTTCCGGGGAGGTGGCAGTGGTCTCCCATACCGCGCAGTCGCATTTCGCCTCGGCGTACAGCAGTCTGTTGGTCCTGCTGGCCGACTCACCGCAGGTCGACGTCTTCCTCGACCAGGTGGTCCGGGTCGCGACGGAGGTCGTCGCCCCCGCCGAGGCGTGCGGGCTGACCGTGCGCCGCGAGAGCGGCGCGTTCACCGTCGCCAGCAGCGGCGAGCTGGCCGCGCGGGGCGACGAGGTCCAGTACGGGGCCGACGAAGGGCCCTGCCTCGAAGCACTGCGCCGGGGCCGGGTCGTCGAGGTCGTCGACCTGGGCACCGACGGCCGCTGGCCCCGCTACCGGGACCACGCGCTGCGGCTCGGCGCGGTCAGCTCGCTGTCGCTGCCGATGACGGTCGAGCGGGAGACGGTCGGCGCGTTGAACCTGTACGCCACCCGGCCCGCCGCCTTCACCGGCACGACACACCGGCAGGCCGTCGCCTTCGCCGACCAGGCGGCGGCTGCGCTGGCCGTCATCCTCCGGCAGGCCGAGCAGGCGCTCCTGCAGCAGCAGCTCGCCGACGCGATGGCCTCCCGCAGCATCATCGACCAGGCGCTCGGGGTGCTGATGGGTCAGCAGCGGTGCACCGCGACGGAGGCGTTCACCCTGCTGCGGCAGGCGTCGCAGCACCGCAACCGCAAACTGCGCGACGTGGCCACGGAGATCATCACCCAGGTCACCGGGGAGTCCCCGCGGCCCGCGCCCGGATTCGTGAACCCCCGCCAGCAGCCCTGACCGGCGGCTTCTAACGGGACGCGAGCGTTGCCAGCCGGGCGTCGACGACCAGGGCGTCGAGCTGCGGCGTCGCGGACGGCTGCTCGGGCAGTCGGCTGTCCTGCTGTGCCTGGTCGAGCCGCTCGGCCAGGTCCCGCAGGTCCCGGTCGAGGACGTCGCGGGAGACCAGATCGCCCAGATCGCCGTGTTCCGCCGTACGCTTCGCCGCGATCAACTCCGGCAGGTAGGCCGGGGCGGGTTCGGCCGCCAGCAGCGTCGGCAGGTGCGCCTGCACCTGCCCGGTCCGCAGCAAATGGATGCCGGTCAACAGGGCGCGGAAGGTGTAGAGCAGCGGTTTGAGCTGCCCGGTGGTGTCGAAGAGTCGCCGCTGGGTGGCGGCGAAACCCCGGTAGTGGTGGCCGTGGTGCCGGGTGAGCACGCGCGGTGCCAACTCGACCAGCGCCGCGTGCGTCGGCGTGCTCTGCACCACCAGCGGCGACAGGAGCTGTTCCAGCACGTACCCGTTGCGCCGCAGCATCAGCCGGACGAACTTGCGCAGGTCGTGCGTGACGAGGTCCATCTCGACGTCGTCGCGGTCCGCCATCACCATCCGGGTCTCCGCCGGCTCGCCGAGCCCGATCAGCTGCGCGACCGGCAACAGGTGGACGCCGCGCAGGTCCACGTCGGAGTCGACGGACGGAAAGCCGTACAGGTGGGCGCCGGAGACCGTGGCGAAGACCATCGGGTACGGCTGCTCCGCGACCACCGCCGTCAGGTCGAGACGGGCCGGCAGCCCGGCCGCGTCGAGCGCGTTCATGCCATCTCCTCCACCGAGCGGCGTCGTACCGAGATCAACCACTGGTCCACCCGGGCCTCGTCGGGATGGTCGGGAAGCGGGCTGGCGTCCAGGTCCCGCACCAGCTCGGCCACCAGGCGGTCCCGCCAGGCGGCGACCTCCGTCCACGGCAGCCGACCGGCCTTGACCGCGAGCAGCCGGTCCCGGTCCGCGCCCACGTCCAGCACCAACTCCCCCGTCCGCACCAGGTGCCCGCCCGCGGTGAGCAGCCGGATCAGGTGTACGACGTGCCGCCACGTCGGCGTACCGGACCGGGCGACACCCCGCTCGGCCTTGGCGAACTGGGCGGCGGCGTAGCCCAGATAGGTGTCGGCCACCCGCCGGGACAGGAACGCCGGGGCGAGCGCCCGCAACTCGTCGCCGACCGGCGTGCAGATCTCCACCAGCGGAGAGTGCAGCACCTCCAGCACGTTCGGGTTCGCCGCCAGGCCGAGGACGCAGACCCGCTCCACCTCCCAGCGCAACTGCTCCGGCTGGGGGCCCTCGTGGTGCTTCGCCGGTTTGGTCAGGCCCCAGAAGGCGGCGGCCGGCAGCGCGTACACCCCGCGCCGGTCGGTGTCCGAGCCGGGACCGGCCAGACCGAACGCGTGGGACCCCACGACGACCTGGAGGATCGTCCGGTCGTCGACCAGCCGGTCCATCGCCTTGTCGGGTTCGCGGTACGTCACCGCCGCACCCTACTCACCCGGCCACCCGCGCCGCAGGTGTGATTCGGTGCCGGATCCGTCCCGGCCCGTCGGCCCTCGGGGTCCGGGGCGGGGCCGCTGTCGTGGTGCGGCTGGGCGGGAGTGTCGGAGGTGCCGGATAGCGTCCGGGGCGTGACCGGCCCCGGCGACGTCCCACCCGAGATCCTCGACCGGCTCCGGCCCGTCTGCCTCGGGCTACCGGAGACCTACGAGGAGCCGGCGTGGGTGGGCACGCGCTGGCGGATCCGCAAGCGCACGTTCGCCCACGTGCTCGCGGTCGGTCCCGACCATCCGGCGGCCCGCGCCCGGGCCGCCGCGACCGACCAGCCGTTCTGTGTGCTGACGTTCCGGTCACCCGGCGACGAGATCGGCGGGCTGATCGGCGGCGGCCACCCGTTCTACAAGCCGGACTGGGCGGCGGACGTGGTCGGCATGGTGCTGGACGGCACGGTCGGCTGGGACGAGGTCGCCGAGCTGCTGACGGAGAGCTACCGCGTGCTGGCGCCGAAACGGCTGGCCGCCCAGGTCGACCGGCCGCCCGAGCCCGGATAGCGACACGTCGGGCGGGAAGCCGGGCGACCCGGAGGTCACCCTCCCGGCCGGAACTCGATCTCCACCTGGACGTCGTCACGGACCTTGAGCGCGCCGAGGAAGGCCGAGTACGGCTTGATGCCGTAGGCCGACTGGGTCACCACCGTCGTGGCGCGGTACCGGTCGGGGGCCACCTCCCGCACCTGCACGTCGATGGGGGCGGTGACCCCGTGCAGGCTGAGAGTTCCGCTGACGGTGGTGCAGTCGTCGGCGGTGGTGACCCTGGTGGAGTCGAAGGTGGCCCTCGGGTGGTGTGGGACGTCCAGCGTCCGCCGGGCGTTGGTCTCGATCTCGCCCCGGTCCTTGTCGGTCAGCGGACGCGCGCCGCCGCTGCCCTCCCGCACGGCCAGGGAACCGAGCTCGACGTGAGCTGTCACGGTGGCGTCCGCCGCCCCTGTCTCGGGCACGTCGACCTGCGCCGACCAGTCGGTGACCTCGATGGTCAGGTCGTGGCCGACGGCCGAGCCGACGCCCGCGCGGCCCGTACGCAGCAGCATCCGTCCGTTATCCGGGCCGAACCGCAGTCGGCCGGTGCTGATCACCACCCTGCCCAGGGTAGGCGAAATGCCCGTTGTCGCGTCCCGTTCACGGCGGACCGGACAGGTGGGCACGGAACCGGGTGAACGTAGGGCGTCCCTGGGTCACGTGCGTCCCGGAAACCTCGCCCTTCCGGGCGCGCATGCCCACCGGATCGTTGGGCAAGCGGCAACAGCCGCAAACCGCAGGTCAGGAGGACGACTTTGAGCGAGGCACTCGAAATGACGACGTTCCGGCTCGCCCCCGGCCGCACCGGCGCCGACTTCCTCGCCGCCAACGAGGACATCGACGACTACCTGCGGCGGCAGCCGGGCTTCCGGTGGCGCCGGATCACCCAGGCCGACGACGGCACGATCACCGACATCGTCGCCTGGGACTCCGCCGCCGACGCCCGGCGCAGCGCCTCGGGGATCATGACCGAGATGGCCGACTCCCCGGTGCACGCCACCATCGACCACGCCACGGTCGACTTCCGGATCGCCCCCGTGCTGCACCACCTCACCTGATCCAGTCGACCAGCGTCCCTGGGAGGCCTCGAGAACAGGAAGGACAGGCCGGCATGCGTGCGGTGGTACTGCGAGAATTCGGTGCTCCCCTGCGGGTCGACGAGATCGATCAACCCGTCGCCGGCACCGGCCAGGTGCTCGTGCGGATCGGGGCCAGCGGCGTCAACCCGTTGGACACGAAGATCCAGGCCGGGAAGGCTCCGCACGCCCGCGTACGACCGCCGGCGGTCCTCGGCATGGACCTCGCCGGCGTCGTCGTCGCCGTGGGCCCGGCCGTCACGGGCTTCGCGCCCGGTGACGAGGTGTACGGACTCACCGGCGGCGTCGGCGATCTGCAGGGCTCGCTGGCCGAGTACGCCGCCGTGGACGCCCGGCTGCTGGCGCGCAAGCCGCGCGCGCTGTCGATGCGGGAGGCCGCCGCCCTGCCGCTGGCCCTGATCACCTCCTGGGAGGGGTTGGTCGACCGCGCCGGGGTCCACGCCGGGCAGAAGGTGCTGGTGCACGGGGGTGCCGGCGGTGTCGGGCACGTCGCCGTCCAGCTCGCTCGGGCCCGGGGCGCCGAGGTGTACGCCACGGGTGGCCCGTCCAGCCTGGGGGTGATCGAGAGCCTGGGCGCCGTGCCGATCGACTACCGCGCCACCAGCGTGGAGGAGTACGTCGCGGCGTACACCGCAGGTGAGGGCTTCGACGTCGTCGCCGACAACGTGGGCGGCTCGACGCTCGACGCGTCGTTCGCGGCGGTGCGCACCTACCACGGACACGTCGTCAGCGCGTTGGGCTGGGGGACGCACTCCCTCGCGCCGCTGTCGTTCCGCGGCGCGACCTATTCCGGGGTGTTCACCCTGCTGCCCCTGCTGACCGGGCAGCGCCGCGAACACCACGGCGAGATCCTGCGTGCGGGCGCGGCACTGGCCGACGCCGGTGAGCTGCGCCCCCGGCTCGACCCACGTCGGTTCACTCTCGGCACGGTCGGCGAGGCGCACGACGTGGTCGGCAGGGGTGCCACGCAGGGCAAGGTGGTCGTCGACATCGACGGCTGAGCGCGCGGCACCCCTACTGCGCTATCCGGCGGGGCTGTCCTGGGCGAGTCGAGGATGGCTGCCGGGGCCGGGGTCGCGGTGTTCCGGGGCTGCCACCAGGCCGCTCATCACCCGTCCCATGATCCTGGTCCGCAGCGGCCGGGGCAGCGGGGCCAGCGACCAGGCCAGGGTCTTGGACAGGGGGCCGGGACTGACGGTCATCCGTCGCCCGAGAGCGTTGAGCGTCGCCTGCGCCACCTGCATCGGTTGCGCGGCGGTGGTGAGGCGCATGCCGGCCCGGTCGCCGAAGCCGGAGGTGACCGGGCCCGGGGTGCTGGTGACGACGTCGACGCCGCGGGGACGCAACTCCACGTGGAGCGCCTCACCGAGCGCCTGCACGTACGCCTTGGTCGCCGCGTAGTGGGCCGCCTGCGGCGTTCCCTGCCGGCCCACCAGGGATGCCAGCAGCACTATCCCTCCCCCGCCTCGGCGCGTCATCCGGAGCGCCGCCGTGTGGGTGAGGTCCAGCACGGCCCGGCAGTTGACGTCGAGCATGGACTGCTCCGTCGCCGGGTCGGCGTCGACGAATGGTCCACTCGTTCCGAAGCCGGCGGCCGCGACCAGGAGGCCGATGTCCAGTTGTGCGGTCGCGTCGTGGACGGCCTGCGTTCCCTGCGGCGTCCCCAGATCGGCGGCGACGACCCGGGTCTGGACGCCGTGGCGCTGCCGGAGCGTCGCGGCGACCTCGGCGAGTTCCTCACCGCGGCGGGCGACCGCGATCACGTTGATGCCGGTCGAGGCGATCGCGGTCGCCATGGCCCGGCCGATGCCGGACGAGGCGCCGGTGACCAGCGCCCACGGGCCGTAGCGCCGCCGGAAGGCGGAAGGGCGGCGAAGGGTTCCCTCCGCAGTCGGTAGCTTCACGAGACTGACTTTATCGGTCGTGGGTCTCGTCACGCTACCCACTTGTTAGGATCGGCCCGTGCTCGCCAACGACTACCCCGACCAGGTCTGCTCGGTGGCGCGCACCCTCGAAGTGGTCGGTGAGCGGTGGACGCTGCTGATCCTGCGGGATGTCCTGCTCGGCCGGTGCCGCTTCGACGAGCTGGCCGAGAGCGTCGGCGTGCCACGGACGGTCCTCACCCGACGCCTCACGCGCCTGGTGGAGCACGGCGTGCTGGAGCGCCGCCCCTATCAGCGTCGCCCGGACCGGTTCGAGTACGTGCCGACGCCCAAGGGCCGGGAGCTGTTTCCGGTCGTCGCGCTGCTGATGATGTGGGGCGACCGGCACTACCCGGCCGAGGGTGGGCCGCCGCGGGCGCTGCTGCACCGGGGCTGCGGCGGGCGACTCACAGAGCGGTTCAGCTGCGCCTCGTGCGGGCAGTCGCTCTCCTTCGACCAGATCGACGCCGTCCCGGCGGGGTGACCGGCGCTCCGAGTCCCCGTCCGCAGTGGTGATCGCGGTGGGGTGGCGGCCCGCTCATGCCGCCACCCGGTCACCTCCGGGGGCTTCGGGGAGTGTGCTCAGCCCGGGCGGCGTCCCCACGCCGAGATCAGCGGCGCGAGGGTGAGGTCGAGTTCGCCGGCGTCGACGGCGGCCAGGTGCGCGTCGATCTCGGCGTCGTCGGCCAGCCCTGCGGCGAGCAACTCGGCGCGGACCATGCGTACCGTCGCGGTCTCCAGCCGGTCGCAGGCCACCCCGCCGACCGGGAAGCAGCCGGCCGCACAGACATCGACCAGGCCCGCCGCACGCAACGCCCGCGGCAGCGTACGGCCGTAGCGCAGATCGGCGCCGCGGCGGGTCATCAACTCCCGGACGGCACGCCGCAGCCGGTTGGCGCGCTGCTGCGCCGGGCCGACCTCATCCAGGCAGGCGAGCGGCTGCAGCTCGGTGTCGGCGTCCTCCACCAACAGCCAACCGCCCGGCCGCAGCGCCGCCACCATCGTCGCCAGGGCCCGGGCACGGTCGGGCACGTGAACGAGTACGAGCCGCGCGTGCACCAGGTCGAACGCGCCCATCTGCGGCGGCGGGTCCGCCACGACGTCGTGCCGGAGCACTTCGTACCCGCCGTGCGGGTCCAACCAGGCCGGATCGAGGTCCGTGGCCAGCACGTGACCGGTTGGCCCGACGGCCGTGGCGAGTGCCTGGGGAATGCCGGGGCCTCCGGCACCGACTTCCCAGCAGCGCCAGCCCGCCCGCACTCCGAGCCGGTCGAAGTGCCCCCGGGTGACACCGTCGAACAGCTCGGCCAACCAGGTGAACCGCTCGCCCGCCTCCACCCGGGCGTTGTCGAGCAGGTAGCGCTGATCCGGGGCAGACCCAGGGGTGCGCCGCGACGACGAACTCATGCGTACATCCTCACGCCCGGCCGGGTGCGGTGTCAGCGCGACCCGGGCGGAAACCAGCCGCGGCCGGCTCCCGCCGACCCGGGCGATGGGTTCGGAGGACGCCGAACCGCCGGTGAGCCGACCGCGATGGACTCCGGTGGTTCAGCGCGCGCGGCGGTAGTGCACGGCCACCACGCCGTTGCTCATCGGCTCCGCCGAGAGCAGCTCGAGCCGGCGCGTGCCGGGCAGCCCGTCCTGGTACAGCGTCGGGCCGTGGCCGACGATCCTGGGCTGGACGAGCAGCCTGTACTCGTCGATCAGGTCCAGCCGGTCGAGCGCGGTCGCGAGCTTGCCGCTTCCGAGGAGGACTCCGGCCGGGGTCGCGTCCTTGAGCTTCTGCACGCCCTCGCGCAGATCGCCGACGATCTGGTGGCTGTTGGCCCACCCGAAGTCCCCGCGCGTCGACGACACCACGTACTTGGGTTTGGCCTCCAGCTTGACCGCCCACTCGTGCAGGGCCGGCGGCGCCTCCTGGTCGCCGCGGGCGACGGCCGGCCAGTAGCTCTCCATCAGCTCGTAGGTGACGCGGCCCCACAGCATCGCCCCGCTCTCGTCCATGAGACGGGTGAAGAAGGCGTGCGTCTCGTCGTCGGCGATCCCCTCCTGGTGGTCGACGCAACCGTCCAGGGTGACGTTGAGGCTGAAGGTCAGCGATCCCATGGCCGGCGAGTCTAGCGCCACGACGGCGCCGGTCGGGCGGTCGACGCGTCAGCGAGCGGGGGGTGCGCGCGCCGGTCTCGTTCGACTCGTCGGCCTGGCTGCGCACCCGGGGTCTCAGCCGAGCTGGCCGGTGGGCCGCACCACGAGTTGGCTGACGTCGACGCCCTCGGGCTGGTTGACGGCGAACAGGATCGTGTCGGCGATCTGCTCGACGGTCAGCGCCGGTGCCGCCTGCGGGGTTCCGCCGCGCTCGTCCCAGAACGGGCTGTCCACCACGCCGGGGGCGACGAGCGTGACCCCGACGCGGTCCTTGGCCACCAGCAGCCGGACGTTCTCGACCAGCGCGTGCACGGCCCACTTGGTGACCGAGTACATGTTGCCGGGCGTGTTCCTGATGCCCGCGACCGAACCGACGACCACGATCCGGCCCTTGGACTCCCGCAGGTACGGCAGGGTCTCGCGCACCAGCAGAGCCGGGCCGAGGACGTTGGTCAGGACCATGGAACGCATGGCCTCGGGGTCGTGGTCCTCCAGCGTGCCGGGCAGGGAGAAACCGGCGTTGGCGATCACGGTGTCGAGCCGCCCCCAGGTGTCCACGACCTGACGTACGGTCGCGGCGACAGCGCTGGCGTCGCCGGCGTCACCGACGATCGTCAGCAGCTGCTCCCCGGCCCCGGCGGAGGCGGCAAAAGCGGCCAGCCGCGCGGCATCGCGGCCGGTGACCGCCACGCGGTGCCCCTGCTTGAGCAGTCCCCGGGCGGTGGCCGCGCCGATCCCGCTCGAACCGCCCGTGACCACGGTGACAGGTGCCATCAGACGGTCTCCTCATCGACGCCGGGCGTCGGCAGGAATCCAGTTGTTGATCAACGCCGACCGACGCATGATATCCGAGCCACCGAGGGACGTCGGCCCCCTTTTCCCCTGGCCGATCCGGGCGGACAATGCTCTGCGAGGGCGCGGGCAGTGGTCGGCGCCCGATCGCGGGGAGCATGGTGGACGGTCGGTTGCTGGTCGGCAGGATCGGGCGCGTGGTGCACGCGCTGCGCGGCGGTGATCGCCCTGGCGAGGTCCGGGTCATGGTGGACGGTATCGCGCACTATTACCTCGCGTACGCGTCGACGCCGGTCCCGGCCGGCTCCGAGGTACTGATCATCAACAACCGTGGCGCGCGCCAGGTCGACGTCGAGCCATGGCCCACCGTGGCCGGGGGCGAGAGCCCCCGGTAGGACAGAAGGGTCGTCCAGTGTTCGGATACCGCGTGCCCGCCCCCAACGAGGCGTTGCTCATCAGCGGACGCAAGCAGCGGGGAGCGGATGCGCTGCCATTCAAGATCGTCACAGGTCACGGGGTCTTCGTGGTGCCGGTCTTCTCCAAAGCCACCCGGCTCACGCTCGCCATGCAGGAGGCCGAGGTCGTCGAGGACTGCTACACCAAGCAGGGCATCACGCTGACCGTGCAGGCCGTCATCGCGTTCAAGGTCGCTGACGACCACGAGTCCATCGCCGCCGCCGCCCGGCGCTTCCAGGGCGACCAGAGCCAGATGCCCACCCTGGTCGGGCGGATCTTCAGCGGCCACCTGCGCAGCATCATCGGCAGCATGACCGTCGAGTCGATCATCCGCGAGCAGCAGACCCTCGCCGACGCCATCGTGGACGCCAGCAAGACCGAGATGGCCCGGATCGGCCTGGCCGTCGACTCCCTGCAGATCAGCAGCATCGACGACAAGGGCGTCGGCTACATCCGGGCGCTCGCCGCGCCGCACCAGGCCAAGGTCGACCAGGACGCCAAGGTGGCGCAGGCCGCCGCGGACCAGGCCAGTGCGATGGCGCAGCAGGAAAGCGTGCGCCACCAGGCCGAGTACGCCCGACAGACCGCGATCGCCCGCGCCCAGTACCAGGCCGAGATCGACCAGGCCCAGCAGACCGCGGCCCAGGCCGGCCCGCTGGCGGCGGCGCGCGCTCAGCAGGAGGTGCTGGTCGAGCGGGCTCTGGTGGCCGAGCGCAACGCTGAGCTGAGGCAGGCCGAACTGATCGCCGAAGTGGTCCGTCCCGCCCAGGCGGAGGCGGAGCGGATCCGCACGCTGGCCCAGGCGCAGGCCGACGCCACCAAGCTCTCCGCCGAGGCGGCCGCCGCGCAGAACCGGATCGCCCTGGACCAGCGGGTGATCGAGCAGCTGCCCGACATGCTGCGCGCCGCAGCCGCCGGCCTGCAAGGCGCCAACGTCACGGTGCTCAACGGCGCCGACGGGCTCAACGGCGTGGTCGCGTCGTTGGCCGGTCAGGGCATGGCACTGCTGGACGCCGTCCGCAGCGGGATCGCGCCGACCGCCGGAACTCCCGTGGAGCGGCCGGCAGTGAACGGGACGCCGGTCTCCACCAACTGATGCGGCCGCGAGGACCGGCCGCCACGTCGACCGGTCCTCGCCGGCGGGATCGTCCGGCGAGTCACCTCGGTGACCTGGCGGGACCGGCGTCCGCGCCGGTGTGCGGAGCGCAGTCGAGGAACGCGACGGTGGTCAGCGGTTGAGGTAGGCGGCGAGGCCACCGAGTTCTTCGGTGGCGATGAACACCGATCGCACGTTGAGGATGGCCTCTTCGACGTGGGCCGGGCAGCCCCAGGCGGCGTCGCCCCAGGAGTCGGCGACCTTGATCTCCGCCGCGGCGGTGCAGCCGGGTTCACCGCCGAGCTGACAGCGATCGGGACGCGGCCTGGTGGCCTGCGCGGCCGCGGCGGCACGAACCCGGTTGGTCAGTTCCGCCGCGGTGGCGGCGCGCTGCTCGGCCTCGGCGCGCAACTTCTGCTCGGCGCGTACCGCTCTGGCCAGCTCATCGTGGGCTGCCCTGGCGTGAGCCTCGGCGGCTGCCTTCGCCCGTTCGACGTGGTGACGTTCGATGGCCAGGGCGGTGGTGCCGGCGAAGACGCGGGTGAGGGCGAGGTCGTGGTCCTGCGGGACCCGCGGGGTGCGGTGGTACATGGCGAAGGTGCCCAACAGGCCACCGTCGCGGGCCAGGATCGGCGTCGACCAGCAGGCGGCCACGCCGGCCCGCTCGGCCAGGCCCCGGAAGTCGTCCCAGAACGGGTCGGTGGCGATGTCGGTGACGATGACCGGTTCCCGGCGGTGGGCGGCGGTGCCGCAGGAACCGACACCTTCCCCGGTGGCGATTCCGTCGATGGCCTGGTTGTAGAAGTCGGGGAGGCTCGGCGCGGCGCCGTGGCGCAGGTGCCGGCCGTCGGGGTCGGCGAGCAGAACGGAGACGAGCACCTCCTGCGGGGCGAAATTCTCGATACAGCGGGCCATCCCGTCGAGCACCTCGGCCAGGGGTGCCTGGCGGGCGATCTGCTCCAGCAGGGCACGGTGTTCGGTCATCAGCCGTTGAGCGTGCTTGACCTGGGTGGTCTCCACACCGATGACCCGGATCCCGGTCACGGTGCCGCTGGCGTCCCGGCGCGGCTCGTAGGTGACGTCGAAGAACGCCTCCCGTGTGTGCGGGCCGCTGCCCAGCATCACCCGCACGTCACGGCCGGTGTAGGGCTCCCCCGTGCCGTAGACCTGGTCGAGCAGAGCGAGGAAGCCCTGGCCGGCCAGTTCGGGCAGCAGGTCCACGAGTGGGGCGCCGGTGCGGAGCCGCTCTTCGCCGATGGTGGCGATGAACGCCGGGTTCGCCGTCTCCAGCAGGTGCTCGGGCCCCGACAGCGAGGCGAAGACGGCGGTGGACTGCCCGAAGAGCGCTCGTAGGTCCTCCTCTGCCGCCGCCCGGGCAGAAGCCGGATCCACAGCGGTGGGCCGGTGACCTGATACCGCGGTCACGTGTTGGTCCGCCTCTCCTTGCGGATACGCAAAACGGTCGGTGGCGCGCCGGTCACCGACGGTCTCCACACCTCACAGAGGGCTTGCCGAGGCCGTTCGTGCAGCCTACCGACGTGACGACCGGGCCGCCAACGCTCAGCGCACCGACGTACGAGGGGCTGCCCTCACCGCGGTTCCCCAGCGTCACCGACCGGCATTCCGCACGCACCAGCAGAGCCGTCGCACCTCCCGATGCCCGGTCACCCCGGATCGGGCGCGGTCTTCGACGGGGACGAGCCGAGGCGGATGCGGTCCCCGCGGATGTCGTCGCGGCTCTCGTCGGGCCGCTCCGCCGCGCGGCCGGCGTCGCCGCAGGACGACTCCTCGACCGCCAGCCGCCGGGCGAACGCCCGCAGCAGGCCCCGGAGCTGGAACACGACCTGACCGTCCTGCCGGTCGATGTCCAGAAGCCCGGCGTCCAGCAGTTCGGTGAGCGCGTCCTGCGCCTCCTGCTCGGCGACGTCCAGCAGCGGCGCGCACATCCAGCCCTGGAAGCGCAGGTCGTCCAGCCGGCTCACGCGCCGCAGGAGGCGCCGGGCCAGCGGGCTGAGCCCCTGCCAGATCTCGCTGACCATCGCCACCAGATTCAGGCCGCCGTACGACAGTTCGGTCAGCCGGCGGCGGTCGTCGCACAGGCGGACGATCAGGTCGCGTACCGGCCAGTGCGGTTGGCTCTTCAGCCGACCGGCGGCCAGCCGTAGCGCCAGCGGTTCACCGGCGCACAGGTCGGCCAGCAGGGCGATGTCGGCCGCCTCGGTGTCGACCCGCTCCTGGCCTACCGCCTTGGCGAGCAGCTCGACCGACTCCCGGGCGTCCAGCGGGCCGATGCCCAGCGTGGTCGCGCCGCCGAGCACGGCCAGCCGGGTCCGGCTGGTCAGGATCACCGAGCACGTCGGGCCGCCGGGCAGCAGCGGCGCCACCTGCTGCCCGCTGGCCGCGTCGTCGAGGACCACGAGGACCCGGCGGTCGCTGAGCAGGTTGCGGTACATGTCCGTCCGCTCCTCCAGGGTGTCGGGCACGGCGCGGCCGGGCACGCCGAGAGCACCGAGGAAGCGGGCCAGCACCCCGGCGGCGTCGGCGGGGCGGGCGGTGCCGCCGAGTCGGGCGAACAGCTGGCCGTCCGGGTACTCCCGGTCGAGGGCGTGGGCGACGTGCACGGCCAGGGTGGTCTTACCCAGCCAGGGCCGGCCGGTGACCACCACGATGGGCATCGCGCGGGACCCGGCGTCGCGCGGTCCACGCAGCGCCGTCCGGACCCGTCCGATCAGGTCCCGCCGGCCGGTGAAGTCGCCGATGTCGGCCGGCAGGAGATGGGGTACGGCCGCCCGCACCGGCACCGGACGGGACGCCCCCTCCGGCTCCAGCAGGTCGGCCCCCTCGCCGGCGAGAATCGCCCGTTCCAACCGGTGCAGCTCGACCCCGGGCTCCAGGCCGAGCTGCTCCACGAACAACTGCCGGCCGACCCGGTAGGTGTGCAGCGCCTCGGCCTGCCGTCCGCCCCGGTACAGCGCGATCATCAGCCGCGCCCGCAGCCGCTCACGGAACGGGTTCGCCGCGACCAGTTCGGCCAGCCCGCTGGTCAACTCGTGGTGCTGGCCGAGCCGCAGTCGCATGTCGACGTACTCCTCGATCACGGCCAGTCGCCGTTCGGCCAGTTGGCTGCCGATCGACTGGACGAGTTGGCTGCGTACGCCGGCCAGCGGGACAGCGCCCCGCCACAGCCGCAGGGCGTCGCGCAGCGTGTCGGCGGCGTCGTGCGGCCGGCCCTGGCCCAGCAGTCGCCGGCCGTTCGCGACCAGCTCGTTGAACTTCAGCAGATCCAGTTCGTCGTCGGCGCACTGGATCGAGTAGCCCGGCGGGCGGGTCACGATCGCATCGGGCCGACCGCCGGCGGTCACGGCTCGCCGGATGGCCGAGACGCAGATCCGGACCTGCTCCTTCGCGGTGCGTGGCGGCGTGTTGTCCCAGACGGCGTCCACGAGGCGCTCGACGGTCACCACCCGGTTGGGCTCGAGCAACAGCATGGACAGAACGGTCCGCTGCCGAGGTGGGAACGACAGATGGCCGGTCGTGCCGACAACTTCCAGCGGACCGAGCACGCGAAACCACACAAATATGCTCCCTCCCCCATATGAGGTGGCTTCGGCGCGTCCATCGCACAATTGGCGATACCGCGCTGGATAATCGGCGTACCGGCGGCACCTCAGGCTCCACGCCCACTGGGGGAATTGTTGCTCGCCGATGGATGGTTGCCCTGCATTCCGGACAGGCTGCGGACAGCTAGACCGTACTCGCAGGTCGCGCTCGCGTGTCCGACAAATCTTGCGGACAGCAATGGACGCGGCGGGAATCCTGCGGTGACCGACGCTCCTTTTGTGCGGATATCCGGTGAGCCACGGATGTGACGACGCCGGGACGAGAGTCGGGCCGCGCGATCGCCAACCGTCACATTGGTGACTGCCGGAGCGGCCCGGCCCCGGATCCGGACTACGACCGCTCTTCGCCCAGCACGCCGGCGACGACCCTCCACACGTCGGCGTCGCCCAGCAACCTTTCGCGGTCGACTCCGAACGAGATGCCGCGCGCCGGGTCCACCGGCAGCTTGTGGTCCCGCGACGACAGGAACATCGGAGTTCCCACCCGCAGATCCAGTCCACCCTGGGCGGCCAGCAGCAGGTAGGCCAGGTACGCGGCGAAGCCGTCGGTGAGTTCCCGGCGGATGGTCTCGCCCAGGGACAACCGCTCGGCGATGCCCGACATGAGCCGGCCGTACCGGTCGACCAACGCCGAGGCGACCCGCGGCAGGTCGTCCCGGCCGGTGGCGAGCAGTTCCCGCGACCACTGCCGGGCATCGTCCAGCTCGCCTTCGGCCAGATGGGCCGCGGAGGCCTGGACCGACGACACGAACTGGTCGCGGAGCGCGTCGTCGGCAACCGTGGCCGCGTCGAAGAGCAGCACCGCGGGCGGTGCCGCGCCGGCGGTCGCGCTGACCGCGTCCGCGACCCGGGTCGCCAGGGCCGTTCCGGCGCAGAAGCCCAGCACGGCCCGCACCGGGCGACCGGTCCCGAGCGCCTCGCCCACCCACTGCGCGATGTGCGCGTCCAGCGTCGAATCGGTGTGCAGGCCCGACCAGGCGATGTGGAGGAAGCACAGCTCGACGGGTGCCCCGGCGGCCAGGTCGGCGAAGCCGGCGGCGGCCCGGCCGCCCGGGAAGTCCAGGCACAGGACGAGGTCACGTCCCCGATCGCACAGCTCCCGCCACGTCGTCAACTCCACCGCCGACCCCTCCGCTCGTTCGCCAGCGCCCCAGGTAACCCGGGGACGATATCGATCGCGTATCGCCCGACGATCGCCGACGACCGTTGCGGGAGTGACCACGGTGTCCCGCCACCCGACGACGGACTTCCGTCGCGCGGGCAACCGGGCGAAACACCCGAGAACCACCAGTCCGGGGAGGGCGGGTCGATCACGTATTCCCGAACGCCGATATCTGTTGGATAGCCCACCGATACCGACACGCAGAACAACGGACAGATGGCTGATGTGTCGCAGAGAACGAACACGGCGGATCTCCCGCCTCGCGAGGGCGTCGACGACCCGACCAGCTCCCGCAGGACGACCAGAGAGGGGGTGGCCGCGCTGTTCACCGAGTTGCTCGGCCGGAAAGAGGTCGGTGTCGACGACAACTTCTTCGCCCTCGGCGGCCATTCGCTGCTCGCCGCGCGACTGGTCGCGCTGGTGCGTTCGAACTTCCAGGTGGAGATGACGCTCCTCGATCTGTTCGACGACCCGACCGTGGCCGGCATCACCACCTTCGTCGACCGGGTCTCCGGTGACCCGTCCGGAGGCGAAACGCGATGACCATCCGCGCACTCATCTGCGACGAACTGCCGGTCGTCCGGGACGGCATGCGGACGCTGCTCGACGCCGTACCGGACATCGACGTGACCGGGACGACCGACAACGGCATGGAGGCGATCATGCTGGTGCGCACCGCACGGCCCGACGTCGTGGTCACCGACCTGAACCTGCGGACCATCTCCGGCCTCGAGATGATCCGCCGACTCGGCAAGGAGGACCCGCCGCCCAACATCGTCGTGTTCACCGCGTCCGACGCCGACAAGACCGTCAGCGACGTGCTGCACGCGGGCGCGAGCTGCCTGCTCGGCAAGGACGCGAGCCCACACGAGCTGGTCACCGCGATCCGGGCGGCGGCCGCGGGTCGGGCCATGCTCGCCCCGAACGTCGCGCAGCGCCTGGTCACCTGGTTCCGCGAGCAGCCGGAGACCACGGCCTCGACGCAGTATCCGGAGGTGACCGACCTGACCCCGCGTGAGCGGGAGGTGACACGGATGGTGGCCCGGGGCATGTCCACCGAGGACGTGGCCCGTGAGCTGATCATCGGCGTGGCCACCGTGCGCACGCACCTCTACCGGGTACGCACCAAGCTCGGCGTCCGCGACCGCGCGGAGCTGGTGTCGCTGGCCTACCGTTCCGGGCTCATCCAGTCGGATGGGCGCGGCCCCGACCTTGACAAGCGGGCGAGCTGACCTCGCCGTCGAGGACGGTCCGCCGGGTGCCGCCGCGACGCTGGTGGGGCACGAGGGCACGCTCGTTGTGGGCGAGGACCCCGACCGTCCGGTCGAGCCGGACGGAGGCACCGACCAGGCGGCGGCGGGCGAGCGTCCGGGCGTCCGGGTCGTCGAGTCGCTCCGCGGCGCGCAGCGCGACCTGCCAGATGTCCAGGCGGTCGGGCCGGTGGCCGCCGTGCGCCAGGTACGCGTCCAGGCTCCAGGCCAGGTGCCAGGCGTGAGCGGCGAAGCCGGCGCCGATCGCGTGGTGCAGCACGGTGTGGAGCACGGGTCGCCGCTCGTCGAACCAGGCCATCGCCGACGACCTGTCGGTGCACCGCGGCTCGGTGGTGACGCCGGCGGCCGGCGGGGCGAGCGGCACCGGGTCCGGATCGTCGCCGGGGTCGAGGAGGGTCGCGGCGGCCCGCGCGCTGTGCACGTAATGGTCGAGCAGCCGGACCGTCGCGGCACGCCGGGCGTCCTCGGGATCAGTGTGCACGGCGAGGCCGCCGGCGTACGCACCGACCAGGCCGTGCAGCGCGTACCAGCCCGACCCCCGCTCGGTGACCAGGGCCGCCTCGCTGAGTTCGGACAGCCGACGGGTCGCCTCGGTCAGCGGGAGGGCCGCCAGACTGGCGGCCGCGGCCACGCTGACCTCCCGTGCCGGGTGCAGGCCCAGCAGCCGGAACAGCCCGGCGGCCCGCTGGGTGAGCGTCCGGTACGACCAGGAGAACGCCGCCCCGAGGTCGGTGGCCGGATCGCCGGCGAGCGCGTACGGGTCGTGGCCGCCGTCGAGCAGTCGGACAGCCAGCGCGTCCAGGGCCACGCCGGGGTGGGTCAGTGCCAGGGCGGCGACGAGCACCAGCGCCAGGGGCAGCCCTCCACACCACTCGACGACGTCGCGGACCGCGCGCGGCTCGGCGGCCACCCGGTGCGCCCCCAGGCCACGCGCCAGCAGGTCGCCGGCCGCGTCGCCGGCCAGCACATCGAGCATCACCGAGCGGGCGCCGTCGGCGGCGATCAGACCCGCCATCCGGCTCCGGCTGGTCACCAGGACCAGGCAACCCGAGCCCGCCGGCAGGAGGGGCCGCACCTGCTCGACCGCGTGGGCGTTGTCCAGCACCACCAGCATCCGGCGGTCGTAGAGCAGCGAACGGTAGAGGGCGATGCGCGCCGCCTCGGTCGCGGGAATCTGTCCGGCCGGCACGCCGAGGGCGGTCAGGAAGTCCCGCACGACCGCGTCGGGGGACATCGGCGGACCGTCCTGGTCACACCCGCGGAGGTTGACGTACAGCTGCCCGTCGGGAAAGCGACCGGCGACCTTGTGGGCCCAGTGCACGGCCAGCGCCGTCTTTCCCACCCCGGCCATGCCGCCGACGACCGCGATCGCCGCGCGGCCAGCCGGTACGTCCTGCGCGATCACCGCGTCCAACGCGGCCAGCTCGGCCGATCGGCCGCTGATGTGGGACACGGCGGGCGGCAGCTGATGCGGTACGACCAGCGGGTGCGGCTCGGGTGGAGCCGGTTCGGGGATCCGCGGTGTCTCGGCGGGCTGGATCTGCCGGTAACTGAACGCGTGCTCGACCGCCGCGTAACGGGGCCGCCAGAACTCCTCCACGCCGGTGGTCAACGACAGCTGGCCCAGCTGCCCGCGGTCGGCGCTGTACTGGCGGACGGCCTCCACCAGCCCCTTGACCACGTCCCAGTCGGGCAGCCGGCGGACCTGCCCGGACAGGATCGAGCCCAGCTGGCTCTTGCTGATGCCCACGCGGTCGGCCAGGTCACGCAGGCTGGGGCCGCCCGCTTGAAGTCGGAGTTGCCGTAGGTCCAGGCATAGTTGCTCTAGCGACTGAAGCGCCAGGTCCATGGCATCGCGGTCTCCTGTGTCCGATGCTGTAGAACGCTCGGAGCGACTGACCCACGCGATCGCCTGCGTGTGCGAACGTCGATGTCCGGCGCCTGTCCGGACATCGAATCACACGTGCGTGCCCAAGGTGAATGTTCGTACGGCTGAAGTCTTCCCACACACGGCGGGCGGTTCCGGCCTACGGGCGGAGGCCCGACCGGCACCGGGCGGGCCGCGCGGACACCGGCCGGGGGACATCCGCGGCCGGCCGCCACCCGGGCCCGGTCTCCCACCAGCGAAGGGACCGCGTGCCCCGACCGGACGGTGCTGGCCCCGAACCGTTCGGGGTCAGCACCGTCGCGCCGTCGTCAGGTCTGCGGGGTGACGACCTTGGCGTCCGCGAGCTCGTCCGGGTCGGAGTCCTTCCGGTCGGGCTCCGGCGACGACGCGGTCGTCGTCGCGTGGCCGGCCTGCTCGGCTTCGCGCAGCCCCCGGGTCGTCACCCGCGAGGCGAACACGAGTGCGGCGAGCGTCAACCCGATGCTGGCGGCGATGAACGTGGCCGACGTGCCCCGCCAGTGGGCCAGCGCCCCACCCAGCAACGCACCCAGCGGAACGACGCCGAGCACGATCAGGCGATAGGCGGCGGTGACCCGGCCCATCAGCTCGTCGGGGACCGAGGCCTGCCGCAGCGTACTGACCACGATCTGGTTCATCGCGGTCGCCACCGAGCTGCAGAACAGGAAGATCTCGACGAGGACGACACTGGTGCTGAAGCCGAACGCGGTGTAGGTGGCCGCGGGCACCAGGGCCGCGAGCCAGGTCACCGGCCCACCGCCGATCGCCCGGACCAGCTTCGACGCGATCAGCGAGCCGACGATGGAGCCCACCGCCGGCACCGCGATGAAGACGCCCCACCACGCCGGCGTGACGCCGAGCGGCCCGGTCGCCACGAGCACGATCAGACCGCCGGTGGCGGCTCCGAAACCGTTGATCGACGCGGAGATGAACGCCACCCGACGCAGCAGCTTGTGGTTCCAGAAGTAGGACCAGCCGGCCCGGATGCTCCGCGCGATGGAGCCGGGCGTGGGCCGGGAGTTGTCGACGGTGCTCGGCGTCGGCAACAGCCGGGGCAGCGTGATCAGGGCCAGCGCGGCGATCGCGAACAGCCCGGCGCCGGTGGTGAAGACCAACCACGCCGACACCGCGAAGAGCGCGGCGCCCACCGGCGGACCGACGAACGTGTTGATGGCCGACTGGGCGGCGAAGAGTCGTCCGTTCGCCCGCTCCAGGTCCTTGCGTTCGACCAGGCGCGGTGGGACGGTCAGCGCCGCATTGTCGACCATCGTCTCGGCCGCGCCGGAGAGGAACACCGCCAGGTAGAGGATGGCGATGCTGTGCAGGTGGGCGAGCAGCGCCAGGACGAGCAGACCGAACGCGACCGCACGGAACACGTTGCCGGCGACCATGATGAGGCGCCGATCGACACGGTCGGCGAGCTCACCGGACGGCAGGGTGAACAGCAGCCACGGCAGGAAGTTCGCCACGGTCATCCCGCCGATCAGCAGGGGATCCCGGGTGATCGCCACCGCGAGCAACGGCATCGCCGCCGACACCAGGCCGTCGGCCGTGTTCGACAGGCCCTGCGACAACCACAGGCGGTTGAAACTACGCCCCAAGCCCATGCCCATGCCCACTCCTCAACAGGTTATCGAAGGTCTTTGCGAATCAGCGCCCGGCGTTGCAACCTGGGCTCGACGACGGTGAATCCGCAGGCCTCGAAGGTGGTGACCCGGCCACGGAAGCTGCGCGGGTCGATCCGGGTCGTCGGGTCCCGGTCGTCCTCGGGATAGGCCTCGATCAGGTCGGCCTTCTCGTCCCGGGCCCACTCCACGGCCCGGTTGATCAGCACCTGGAGCAGGCCCCGGTGCCGCTGCTCACGCGCCAGGTAGACGCAGACGATGGACCAGATGCGCGCCGGGTCGTCCCCGGGGAGCAGCTTCGCCGCGCGGGAGGTGCGAAGCCGCGCGAAGCCCAGGCGGGGACCGACCCCGATCCAGCCCACCGGTTCCTCGTCGATCGAACCGAGGACGCCGACCCGCTCCCCCGTGGTGATCAGCTCGCCGAGGCGGTCCCGCCGCGCCGCGGAACGGCATGCGGAGTAGTCCTTCCGCTCCAGTCGGAAGTACTGACAGAAGCAGTGCTCGACGAGCCCCTTCGGGCCGAAGAACCGGTCCACCCTCGGCCAGTCGTCCGGGCCGACCACAGTTGCCACGAGGTCACTCACACGTCCTTCTCTCCGCGGCGTCAGTGCCGCCTCATCTCCAGCTGACCGAGAGCGGCAGGCTCACGACGCCGTTCAGAAAGTTCGACACGAGATGCCTGGGCTCACCAGCAAGGGAAACGGATCGGACGTTCTCGCGCCAGAGATCGAAGAATGTTTTCATCCCGACCGTGGCCACATGCTGACCGATACACCGGTGGACACCGAACCCGAACGCGGTGTGCTGGTTCGGGGATCGGTCGGGGACGAACCGGAACGGCTCCGGGAACACCTCTTCGTCGCGATTCGCCGAGCCGAGCCACGCGGTGACCAACGACCCGGCCGGGACCTCGGTTCCGGCGAGCGTCACGTCCACGCTGGTACGCCGCAGCACGTGGTTGATCGGGCTGGCCCACCGCAGTGCCTCGTCGATGAACTTCTGGTCCGTACGGTCCTGGCGGGTGAACCACGACCACAGGTCGTCGTCGCCGGCCAGCAGGATCAACATCTGGTTGACCGTCTGCGGGATGGTCGGATTCGCGCCCATCAGGAACGCGTAGGCGTTCAGCAACGCGACGTCCCGGCCCGGGTCGTCGACCACGTCGGCGGTCTGCGGACAGCGGCCGATCACGGAGTCACCCGCCGGAGCGTCCGCCAGGACGTCCCCGAGCACGGTCATGATCGTCGTGTGGGCTTCGAAGAGGTTGAGACGACGCTGGTAGTCCGACTCGTCGGCGTCCGTTCCGCCCATCGCGCGCACGGTCGCCCGGCCGGTGACCGGCCACTCACTCGTGGGAATGCCCATCAGCGCGCCGGTGACCGTCATCGGCAGGGTGACCATGTCCGCACAGAAGTCGAACGATTCACGGCCCCGGATGGTGTCGAACAACTCTCGCATGCGCTCTTCGATCCCCTGCGCGAGCCGCTGCGTCGCCGGCACCGTCATCAGCGGGGTGAAGATCCGCTTGAGTTCGGAGTGGACCGGCGGGTCGGTGAGGTGGATCGCCGCCCCGGCCGCGACGTCCCCGTCGCCGCGCACGCTGAGCATCGTGCTGTACGCCGACGAGAACGCCGTGTGGTTGCTCAGCACCTCCCGGACGTCGGCGTGCCGCATCGCCGCGAAGAACTCCTGACCGTCGGGGGTGACCTGACGGTGGAGTCCGCCGCGCGCGCGCATCTCCCGCCACACCGCGTGCATGCCCTGGTCCGAATACCGCGACTCGTCGTAGAGTTCCGACGACCCGCGAGCGTCGAGATCGACTCGCATCAGCACTTCTCCTCGCCTGACAGGGGGTCGAGCAGCCCGATGTTCTCCGCGCACCGCATGTAGAAGCGCGACGCGACCGACCACTCCGTGATGCCTCGGGCGCCCATGACCTGCATCGCGGCGCGTACGAGGCGGACCATCGCGTCCTGCTGGACCAGCTCGAACCGCCGGAGCGCACCCTGGTCCGGCTGCGTCGCGGTGTTCGCGATCTCGTGCAGGCGGGTGCCCACCGCGTACATCTCGGCGTAGGAGCGCACGAGCGGGAACATCAACGCGTCGAGGTCGACCAGGCGCCGACCGAACTGTTCGCGGCCGGACGCGTACTCCCAGGCCGTGCGGAACAGCCCGACGCCCAGGCCCAGCACGTACGCCGCGTGGCGTACGCGGTCCTCACCGGACCCGGTCGGACCGGGTCGGTAGGCGTTCTCGTAACCGAGGTACCCGAGGCTCAGGGTGATCGCGCACCCGGCGGTGAGTCCGAGCCCGAGACCGCCCTCGTCCTCGGGGCGCTCCACACGGTCGAACCCCAGCTCGGCCAGCGTCTCCGCGAGCGCCGTGCGGCGGGTCGGCGAAGAGGCGAACAAGGGCTGTGCCCGGACGCCGGCGCCGACCGGTTCGAGGACCTCCACCAGGGTGTCGACCAGCTCCGCCCCGAAGCGTCGGGGAATGTCCCGACAGCGGCGGGAGTACTCCTCGCCGAGGTCCACCTTGATGGTGGAGAGCATGATCTCCGACGAGCCGGCCGACAGCGTGAGCCCGGGCGACTCGGTGAGTCCGGAATAGAGCTCCTCGCGGACCAGCTCGTCAAGATCGGTCCGGTCCGCGAGCGTACGCCAGCGGCGCAGCACCTCGTGCCCGACCTGCTGGCAGGTCTCACTCGTGTACAGCTTGGCCACGGCGGTGTCGGTCGCCGCGACATCGGGGCGCAGGAACACCTCGGTCGCCGCGCGGGCCACCGTCGTGGCGCACTCGACCTGCCCCTCGAGCAGCGGGAGGTCGTCGGGTCGGCCGGTCGCCGTACGGAGCGCGGTCAGCCATCGGGCCGCCCGGACCACATGGTCGATGCCGGTGCGTTCGATGGCCAGGGCGCCGTCGAGCAGCCCCCACCCGCGGCCGTCCGCACCGATCCGGCGCCAGCTCTCGACCTCGACGTCGCGCAGCGTCACCCGACACATGCGCTCGGGCTGGATCGTGTCGACCAGCTCGACGGTCACGCCGGGTGCGGCCAGGTCGACGACGAAGAGGGTGATGCCGTCGTACTTGTTGCCGTCCGCCCCGGTACGGGCGGCCACCAGCGCCGAACCCGAGATGTCGCTGTAGATGCTGAACACCTTGACGCCGTTGACGACGTACCGATCGCCGCGGCGCTCGGCCCGGGTGCGGAGCGCGGCGAGGTCGCTGCCCGCGCCCGGCTCGCTGTAGAGCACGGTGGCGAACTCCTCGCCCCGGCTGATGCGCGGAAGCAGTTCGCGCTTCAGCCGGTCGGAGCCGGACTTGAGCACGAAGTAGCCGACGATCTGCACGGTGAGCGCGTACACGAGGTCGGGCAGACCGGTCGCGATGAACCGCTCGAACAGCTCGACGCTCACCCGCGTCGACGTCCCCGAGCCGCCGAACTCGCGCGGCCAGTCCGGGGTGAGCAGACCGCGTCGGCCGAGTTCCCGGTACGCCTCGGCGATGGCCTTCCCGTCCATCCGCCGGGACCGGATCACCAGGTCGCGCCACCGGGCCGTGTCGGTCAGCTCGGCCAGCGACGCGAACAGATCGGGCGCGGCGTTCCCGTCGTCCGTGCCCGTGCCCGTGCCCGTGCCCGTCTCTGCGACGGTGCCCGCGGCCGGAAGACCGTATCGGATGATCTTTTCGATGGCGGCCAGGTTCTCGGGACCGTTGAGCAGGTCGTAGTGTCCGCCGGGCAGCTCCTGGAAGTCGACGTCGCCCGTGGTCATCTCGCGCCAGTCCGACCTCGAGGACTGTGTGGCGCGGATCGAGACGATGTCGAGATCGCCGGGCGTGGGCGACCAGGTGCCGATGATGCGGGAGTTGTGCACGAAGATCTCGAAGCGCTCCGAGAACGTCTCCATGTCCATGCCCAGGGCCTCGGCGGCCGCCGCCGGCGAGTCGACCAGCCACTCGCCGTTCTGTCCGCCCGACCTCAGCGCGTCGCCGACGAACTCCTGCAGCTGCTCGCTCGGCCTGGGCTCCTTGTACGCCCGGAACGGCCACGTCGAGTCGAGCAGGACCACCTTCGGGCGGACTCCCCGGCGCGCCAGCAGGCAGCCGATCTCCCAGGCGAGACCGCCGCCGAACGACCAGCCGCACACCACGTCGATGTCCGGACACCGATCGCCGAAGCTCGCCACATACCGTCGCGCGAGTTCCTGCATGGACGGGGCCGGCTCCCCGTCGACGAGGACCTCCAGCGACGCCTCCAGCCCGACGCACCGGTGGTCCAGGAGTCGGCGCACCAGCGGCTGGAGCGCGAGGAGGCTGCCACCGACCGGATGCGCGAACAGGAGGACCCGCTCGGCGTGTGCCGGCCTGCTCATCTCGACCAGGCCCGGTACGCCGGTCGCCGTCGACCTCGCACCGAGGTACGTGCTGAGGCGTTTTCCGTAGTCCATGCCGGCCTACTCGCTGGCCAGGAGTCGGGCGACGTCTTCTTCGCTCATCTGCTCGATGGCCCGCTCGAGCTCCTCGGGCGACAGGCTGGCCAGCCGGGCCCGTTCGACCTCCAGGGCCATGCTCTGCACGCTCGAGTCGTTGAAGAACACCACCAGGGAGATCGTCGTGGAGAAGAGTTTCTTGATCTTGGACATCAGCTGGACGGCTTGGAGGCTCGTCCCGCCCAGGTCGAAGAAGCTGGCCGTCTTGGAGAAGTCGACCCGGCCCAGGATCGGCCCGAACGCCTCGGTGAGCATCGTGCGTTCGATGTCGCTGAGCTGCTCCACGGGCCTGGACTCGACGACGCCGTCGAAGCCGGCGGCGGGCAGCGCCCGCTCGTCGATCTTCCCGCTCGCATTGATCGGCAGCTCGTCCATGATCACGAAGCTGCTCGGCCGCATCGTGGACACGAGGCGCTTGCGGCAGTGTTCCCGCAGCACCGCCTCGGAGACGGTGCCCCCCGCCCCGGTCGCGCAGTACGCCACGACCCGCTTCTGAGCCCCGTCCGGCCGGACCTGTACGTACACGTTCCTGATCCCGTCGGCGGCGCGGATCACGCTCTCGATCTCGCCGATCTCGATCCGTACGCCATTGATCTTGACCTGTCGGTCGCGCCGCCCGACGTACACGAGTTCGTCGCTGCCGTTGAGCCGCGCCAGGTCGCCGGAGAGATAGACCCGGGCCGTCGGATCGGGGCCGATCGGGTCCAGGATGAACTTCTTTTGGTTGTCCTCGTCCCGGCGCCAGTAGCCCGACGTCAGTCCGACGCCGCCGAGCGCCAGCTGTCCGATGACCCCCTGCGGCACCGGTCGGTGCTGGTCGTCCAGCACGTACGCCGTGTGGTTGTCCATCGGTCCGCCCATGGGCAGGGCGCCCGGTGCCAGCGGCTCCCGCAGCTCCTTCACGACGCTGGTGACGGTGCACTCGGTCACGCCGTACCCGTTGAAGATCCGGCGGCCCCTGCCCCACGCCCGGACGAGTTCGTGGGAGAACGCCTCGCCGCCGACGAACACGATGCGCAGGTCGTGCAGCGGTGCCGGATCGAGCAGCTTCATCACCGACGGCGGCAGGTCCGTCACGGTGATCCGGCGCTCCTGAAGGAACTGCTGGACATCCGGCATGCTCAGCCGTTGGGCGGACGGCACGAGGTGGAGCGACGCGCCGCTCAGCAACGCACCGAACATCTCGAAGATCGAGACGTCGAACCCGCAGGAGGCGTAGCCGAGGACCCGGTCCGCGGGCGACAGCTCGAACAGCGTCCGCACGTTGCGGATGAAGCCGAGGATGTTGTCGTGGCTGATGAGCACGCCCTTGGGCGTCCCCGTGCTGCCCGAGGTGTACATCAGGTAGGCGACCGTGTCCTCGCCGCGGGCCACCTCCGGCCGGTCGGCCGGAGGGTCGGAGTCGGCCGGCAACCGCCACTCCAGCGCCGGTGAGATCCCGGCCGTGGTCTCGTCGCAGAGCACACCCGACAGGTCGGCGTCGGCGATGATCGCCTCGATCCGGCCGCGTGGGTTCATCGCGTCGATCGGGACGTAGACCGCCCCCAGTGACATGAGGGCCAGCACGGCCGCCGGGAAGTCGGGCGACGGTTCGAGCGCGACACCCACCCGGCTGCCGGCGCCGACCCCGGCCGCGCTCAGGTGGGCGCGCAGCAGGTCGACCCGGCGCAGGAGCTGTCCGTAGCTGAGCTGCCCGGTGGGCGTGCTGACCGCCACCCGGTGCTCGTGCTCCTCGACCACGTCGCGGAAGTGCGCGTAGACGTTGCCGGTGGGCACCGGCGCCCGGGTACCGACGCCGAGGCGGGCCTGCAGCTCGCGGGACTCCTCGTCGGAGTCCCAGAGCCGCTGCATGCTGACGTCCGGCGCGGCCAGCGCCCGGCGCAGGAACCCGACGAAGACCCGCTGCATGGTCTGGATCGTCGCCAGGTCGAAGATGTCGGTGTTGTACACCGTGTTGACGTCCAGGTCCTCGTCGGCCTGGTTGAGCGTCCACTGCTGGAAGAACTTCGCGCGCGTCGTCTCGGGCAGGATGCCGGTCAGGGAGACGCCGTCGAGGAGCTGGAGCTGATCGGTCCACTCGTTGATGGTCAACGTGTACTGGAGCAGCGTCGACCGCGAGGAGTCCCGCTGGACGTTCGTGTGCGCGACGATCTCCTCGAGCGGCAGGTAGCCGTGCGCCTGGGCGCCGCGCAGCCGCTGCTGGACCCGCGCCAGGCATTCCTGGAACGTCTCGTCCGGTGCGACCTGGCAGCGCAGCGGCATCATGTTGATGAAGAAGCCGATGGTCCGCTCGGTCTCGATCTCGCCGCGGTTCGCGTTGGGCATCCCGAAGATGACGTCCTCGGATCCCGAGTAGCGGTGGTACACGCAGGCCATGGCCGTCGCGTACACCGTCGCCGGCGTGGTCGACAAGGCCAGGGCGAGGCGCTTGACGTCGGCCGCGACCCCCTTCCAGCCGCTCGTCTCCGAACTGCCGGCGTACGTCGCGTCGGGCGGCAGCGGACGATCGCCGGGAATGTCCATGACCTCGACGTCGCGCAGCGTCTCCGTCCAGTAGTCGACGCTGGCCTGCCACGCCCCGTCCTGCAGGCGCTTGCGCTGCCACGCGCTGAAGTCGGCGAACTGGACGGCCGGCGGCTCGATCTCCGGCACGACACCGACCCGCCGGGCGTTGTACTCCCGCACCAGCTCGTCGAAGAAGACGGCCGACGACACGCCGTCGAAGATGATGTGGTGGAAGACCACGCTGAGGAAGTGCAGGTCATCACGCACGGTGACCAGATCGAACTTCCACAGCGGAAACGTCGTCAACGTGAAGCGGGTCTCGGCGAGGTCGGCGAGGATCGCGTTCGCTTCGGTCTCGGAGTCCGCGCGTGACCGCCCGACGACGACCTCCGGATCCTCGACGATCCCCTGGAAGTACTGGTCGTTCTCGACGAGGACGTAGGTCCGCAGCGCCTCGTGGCGCGCGACGATGCTGGCGAGAGAGGCGGCGAGGGCGTCGGCGTTCAGCTCGCCGTCGAGCCGGAACGCGAACGCGACGTTGTACGTCGTCTCCCCCGGCTGCAGCTGGTCCACGAACCACAACGTGTTCTGCGAATAGGACAGCGGCACGTTGGTGCGGTCCTGTCGAGGCCGCGGCCCGCCGGTGACCCTCGCACGCGCGTTGGCCAGCATCGCGGCGAGCGACTGCTTCTTGCTGCCGGCGACACTCTCCGGCACTGATCTCACGTCTGAAGTCACGCGAAGGTCCCCTTCAGGTTGGTCGCATCGAACATCGGAGAGTCCTCTCGGGAACCGGTGTGCTGGTCGCCGCCCGACCGGACGGGCAGCTGCGCCAGCTCCGAGATGGCGACGGACAGCACGTCGATGCCACGCAGGTAGTCCGACAACACGATGTGCTCGGTGTCGGCGTGGTCGAGCCGACTGTCGCCGGGGCCGTACGTGGCCATCGGGATGTCCCAGACCTCGGCGAGGGTGTTCATGTCCGAGGTGGCGGTCTTCACCAGGAACCGCGGCTGGCCGTGCAACCGCCGGATGCCGGACACCAGCGCGCGCGCCACCGGCGTGGACCGGTTCGTCCGGCACGCCGCGACCGCGTTCAGCACCTCGATGTCGCCGGCCGGCAGGCGGTCACGCAGGTCCCGGACCAGCGCCTCGGCGTCGTGCCCCGGTGGGGTGCGGATGCTGAGGTCCACGCTCGCCGCGGTCAGGTCCGCGTTGATCTGGCAGAGCGTCGCGCCCGGCCGGTCGAACACGCCGAGGCTCGCGTCCGGTCCGAGCAGGTCGACCAGCGCGGTCCAGCAGGCGACCGCCAGGTCGGAGGCTTTCGGCGCCGGGTTGCTCGGGTGCGTGGACGGAAGCCGGACCGTGTAGCGCAGGTCGAGCTTGCCCTTGTAGCCGAGCACCACGCTCGACCAGCCGCTCGGTTCGCCGACGATCAGCGCGTCCGGCTGTTCGTGGGTGACCCTGATCGCCATCGCCCCGCGCGAGCACGGGGTCTCCTCCTCCACGACGCCGACCACCACGAGCCGGCCGGGGAAGTCCACCGCGCTGGCCGCAGCACAGATCATCGCCGCGAGGGGCCCCTTCGCGTCGACCGCGCCCCGGCCGTAGAGCTTGCCGTCCTCGGAGTGGACCGGGATCTCGCCCGGGATGGTGTCGAGGTGTCCCAGCAGCATCAGGGTCGGTCCGTCGCCGCGTTCGATCACGCCGATGACGTTGCCGACCGCGTCGATGTGCGACCGGAAACCCAGGACCGCCATGGCGTCGGCCAGGAAGTCCGCCAGCGCGCGCTCCTGGTAGGAGGGAGACGGGACCTCCAGCATCCCGCGCAGCAGGCCCACGGCGTACGTCTCGGTGACCGTGCCGGACGAGGTGAATGCGAAGTTCATCGAGGCTCTCGCTCCAGTAGGTGTTCCACGATGCGGTCCGCGACGTCGACGCGGTCGCCGAGCGCGGCCTGGAAGCCGGAGAACTCGACCCGGTGGTTGACCTCAAGGACCAGCAGCCGGCCGGCGCTGTCCTCGATCAGGTCGACGCCGGCGATGTCGGCGCCGACCGCGGCGGCGGCGTCGGTCGACAGCTTGGTGATCTCCGGTGAGGGCTCGCACGGCCGGGTCCGCCCGCCGAGCGCCACGTTGGTGCGCCACACCTCGCCGACCCGGTAGACGGCGCCCAGCAGCTCACCGCCGACCATGATCGCCCGGATGTCCCGGCCCGGCTTGTCGACCAGCTCCTGCACGTACCCGAGGTGTGACTGGGGGCCAGGCAGCGCCCCGACGTATTCGAACACGCCTTCCGCGGCCACCCGGTCGGGTAGCCGGACCACGAGCCGGCCCCAGGACCCGACCAGCGGTTTGACCAGCGCCGGGTAGCCGATGGCGTCCAGCGCGTCGAGCGCGGCCTCGGGGGTGAGGCCGAGCGCGGTGCGGGGCACCGGCAACCCGGCCGCCTGCAACGCCATGGTGGTACGCCACTTGTCCCCGCACACCGCCGTCGCGTCGGCGCTGTTGACCACGTCGACGCCGGCCGCGGCGAGGCAGCGGGCCGCGTACTCGGCCCGGACCTGGCCGATCTCCCGGTTCAGCACGAGCCGCCAGGGCAGGTCGCGCTGCCCAGCCGCGAACCAACGCCGCCGCGTGTCGACCTGGTCGAAGGCGACACCGCGCCGGTCGAGCGCCTCGAACAGCCGCTTCTCGTCCGCGCCGACCCGGCTGGCCAACACGGCGATCCGGCCGTCGTCGGGGCGCGCTGGTATCAATGGCACCATGACCTCCGTAAATGGACGGCGCAATTCGGCTGCTCCGTGACGCTACGGGCGGTCCGACCTCGAACACGTCCGCGCGAGGTTCAACCGGGGCGACACATCACACTGACTTTCCCGCCCACCGGTTGCGCATTTCGCTTACCCGATCCGCGCCCGGACCGTACGACAATGGACCGCGTTCAATGCGTCATAACGGAAGGAACCCCATGGAAGACGCGCCCGAACGGATACCGGTGCTCGCGTTGTGGAGCGCGCCGCGCAGCCGCTCCACCGCCTTCGCCCGGATGATGGCGGAGCGGAACGACCACCTCGTGGTGCACGAACCGTTCTCGCACGTGGTCGACTTCGGCGAGGCCAAGGTGGGCGACCGGGTCGCGCACACCGAACAGGACGTGCTCGACGCCCTGCGCGCGGTCGCCGCCGAGCGGCCGGTGTTCTTCAAGGACACCATGGACTTCCACTACCCGGCACTGCTCGCCGACCGGGCCTTCCTGAGGGCCGCCACCCACACGTTCATCATTCGCCACCCGACCGAGGCCATCGCCTCGCACTTCGCCCTGAACCCGGACCTGGGTCGCGACGAGATCGGCTTCGCCTGGCTGTACGAGGTCTTCGACGCGGTGCGGTCGGCCACCGGTACGACGCCGACCGTGATCGACTCCGACGACCTGCTGGACCGGCCGGAGGACACCGTGCGGGCGTACTGCGCGGCGGTGGGCATCCCGTTCGTGCCGTCGGCGCTGAACTGGCAGGCGGGCATGCGGCCGGAGTGGCAGGCGACCGGCCGGTGGCACCAGTCGACCAGCCGGACCACGGGTTTCGGGCGGAAGACCGGCGACGGCGCCGCGGTGGTCGACGCCGATCCGGTGCTGCGGAGCTACCGCGATTACCACCTGCCGTACTACGAGCGGTTGCGCGCGGTCGCGCTCCGGCCCTGACCACCGGCGTGGAAATAGTCAGCTGGATTACCCGGGGAGTACATCGAAAGGTAGCTCAGGGAATTCGCGGTAAGCGTCATGGAGACGAAACCAGGGATTCAGCGGCCTAGATTGGTGCCACCGAAGAGCGTTCCAGTGAGGGAGAGACATGCTCGTCTCCAGTGCCGTTTCCCGCCGGTGCGATCCGGTCGACATATCCCAGCACCGCAACAACACCGCCATCTCGTCGGCGACGGCGACGAAGGCCGGCCACTTCAACGTGTGGGGCAACTCCTTCGCCGCCGAGCACCTACCGGCCGGCGGAAGCCTCGTCCACGTGGCGGGCGTGCCCTTCCAGTTCCCGCCGGTCTGCGCCGGCCCGGACAACGTCCGCTGCGAGGGACAGTTCATCGCCGTGGCGGAGGGCCGTTACGACTGGGTGCACGTCCTGGCGGCGGCCGAGCGGCGCTGCGAGGACACCGTGGAACTGCACTACAGCGGCGGCCCGGTCGACGCCGAGGCGCTACGGGTCTCGGACTTCTGGGCGGCACCGGCCTGGTTCGGCGAACTCCTGGCGTTCCAGAGCCCGGTCATGCACTACCCGCACCACGTGCAGCGAGGCGTGCCGGCGGTCATGTGGGCCCAACGGGTGCCGGTCACCCGGCGGGCCGACCTCGCCGGGATCCGCCTACCGCGCAACGTCGCGATGCACCTCTTCGCGGTCACGCTCCAGCACGCGGAGGCCGATCATGACCAGTGAGGTGACGGCCCGGACCTACCTGGTCGCCGAGCCGGAACTGTGGTACCGCGACCTGATCAGCTGCCTGCAGGCCACGTTCGGCACGCTGGTGGCCCGGCTGGGCGCCGACCCGCTGGCCGTGCTCGGGGCGGGCTGGCGGTTCCTGCACCTGCCCGGCGACGTCCGGTTCGACGAGTTCTACTACCCCTGCCCGGACGGCGACCTGGGCGCGGCCCTGGCCCCGCACCACGAGCTGCGGGCCCGCTGGTGGCAGCCGGCCGACGAGGACGACGTGTGGCGGGAGGTCCGCGAGTCGCTGGCCCGGGACCAGCCGGTCATCGCCGCGGTGGACAACTTCTACCTGCCCTTCCGGCCCGCCTACGGCGACGTGCACGCCGCCCACCTCGTGGTGATCTACGGCCTGGACGAGGACCGCGGGCTCGTGTACGTCTCGGACGCGATGCCGCCGGCCTACCGCGGTCCGGTGCCGATCGGGGAGTTCCTGAACAGCTGGGGTTCGGCCAACCCGGCCGACGTGCAGGACGCGTTCTTCAGCGACTCCCGGATCGGCCGGCGCTGTCTCGACGTCCGGCTCGACGCCCCGCCCGCGCCGCTGACCCCCGAACTCCTCGACACCTACCTGCGCGTCGACGTCGACGGCTTCACCACCGCCACCGCGGCCCGCACCGGTCTCGCCGGGTTCGACGCGTTCGCCGAGGAACTCGTCGACCGGTGCCGGGCCGGGGACGCCACCGCGCTGCGCGAGCTGTACCCGTTCGGGTGGGGCATGCAGGCACAGGCGTCGCTGCACGGCGAACTCCTGCGTCGCTGCGGTCGGGAGTGGGGCGATCCGGCCCTCGCCGGGGCCGGACGGGCCGTCGAGGCGGTCGCCCACGCCTGGACCGGGCTACGCATCACCGGCGCGCACGGCATCGCCGATGCCCGGGCGGTCGCCGCCGACATCGCACACCACGCCACCGTCCTGCGTGGCAAGTACGCGTACGCCGTCGACGCCGTCGACGCGGCGATCTGACCACCCCGGAGAGGCAGCGATGAGCAAGCTGGCAGCGTTCGGCGGCACCGCCGCCGTACCGAAGGACCGGCGCGGCGTGGACTGGCCGCTGATCGAGGACGAAGACCGCAAGGCCGTCCTCGACACGCTCGACGGCGGCCGGCTGGTGTCCAACACCGAGGGCGTGAACCCGGTCGCCACCCTCGAGGCGAACTGGGCGCAACGGTTCGGCTTCGACCACTGCGTCGCGGTGTCCACGGGTACGGCCGCGCTATCCCTGGCGCTGGCCGGGCTCGGGATCGGGCCGGGCGACGAGGTGATCGTGCCCGCGCTCAGCTTCATCGCCACCGGGCTCGCGCCGGTACACCAGATGGCCACTCCCGTGTTCGCCGACGTCGACCCGGTCACGTTCAACCTCGACCCGGACGACGTCGAGCGCCGGATCACGCCGAGAACCGCGGCGATCATCCCGGTGCACCTGCACGGCGCGCCGGCCGACATGGACCGGCTCCTCGACATCGCACGCCGCCACGGCCTCGCGGTGATCGAGGACGCGGCCCAGGCCCCCGGAGCGACCTACCGGGGTCGACCGGTCGGCGGGATCGGCGACGCGGGAGCGTTCAGCCTGCAGGTCACGAAGAACATCCCGACGTGCGGCGAAGGTGGTCTGCTCGTGACCGGCCGCGCCGAGCTGGCCGAGGCGGTCCGGCGGGCCCGGCAGTTCGGCGAGGTGATCGAGAGCGGCCGCGACCGTGACTACGTCTCCCACGGCCTGGGCTGGAACCACAAGATGAACGCGATCCAGGCCGCCTTCACCACCGCGCAGCTCGCCCGGTTCGACGAGTACGAACGTCAGCGGCAACACAACATCGCCGAATTCCTCGCGCGGCTCGCGGCGCTGCCCGGGCTGCGCGTACCGACCACCCTCCCGGACACCACGCACGTCTGGCACATTCTGCGGTTCCGGTTCGAGCGGGCCGGATTCGGCCTCTCCGACGACGTACGGCCGGCGGCGCTGCGCTCGGCGCTGCGGCGGCTGCTGCGCGCCGAGGGCGTGCCGATGTCGCAGTACCAGCTCATGCCGCTGCCCGACCAGAAGGTCTTCGTCGACCGCGTGGGGTTCGGCGCCGGTTATCCGTGGACCTTGACCGGCAACCCGGCTGCGGGCGCGGACTACCCGGTGGCCCGCGCGATCATCGCTGACTCCCTCACTCTCCAGAAGCGTCACCTCAATCCGAGATCGGGCGAGCTGCTCGGCCTCTACGCGGACGCGTTCGAGAAGGTCTGGACGAACCGGGACGCGGTGGCCACGCTCGCGGCGGCGGCGTCATGACCACGGCCCAGGACACGCTGGAAGCGGTCGCCACCCGCATCCGCACGCACGTCGTCGACATGTGCGCGGGGCCGGAAGGCGGCCACCTCGGCGGCGCCTTCTCCTGCGTCGAGGTGCTCAGTGCGCTGTACTTCTCGGTGCTCAACGTGGACCCGCGGCGGCCGGACCACCCGGACCGCGACCGCTTCCTGCTCAGCAAGGGCCACGCCGCCCTGGCCCTGTACGCGACGCTCGCCGAACGGGGTTTCTTCCCGGTCGAGGAGCTCGCCGGATACGGCCGACCGGGTAGCCGGTTGATGGGCCACCCGGTGCGCGCGGTGCCCGGTGTCGAGCTGCCGACCGGGTCGCTCGGTCACGGTCTCGCGTTGGCCTGCGGGTTCGCGCTGGCCAACCGGCACGCCGGCCGCGACTCGCGCAGCTTCGTGCTGCTCGGCGACGGCGAACTGCAGGAGGGCTCGGTGTGGGAGGCGGCCATCGCGGCCGCGTCGCTGGGGCTGGACCGCCTGGTCGCCGTCGTGGACCGCAACGGGCTGCAGCTGACCGGTCCGGCCGAACGGATCGCGCCGATGGAACCACTGGCCGAACGCTGGCGCAGCTTCGGCTGGGCGGTCCGCGACGTGGACGGCCACGACGCGAGCGGGCTGGCCGACCACCTCGCCGCCGCACCGTGGGAGCCGGGTCGGCCGAGCGTGCTGATCGCCCGCACGGTCAAGGGACAGGGGCTGCCCTTCCTCGCCGGGCGGGCCGACAGCCACTACCTGACCCTGTCGCCGCGCAACCACGCCCGGTCGCTCGCCGCGCTGGCCGTCACGGACGCCGCCCGATGAGCCGCGCGATGCGGGAGGCGTACCGGGACTGCCTGCTCTCCCTGCTGGAGCGGCATCCGGAGGTGATCTGCCTGGACACCGACACCGGCCTGTTCCGCCCGGAGCACGTCTCGGCGGCCGGGGACCAGTACCTCAACCTCGGCATCGCCGAGCACAACCTGATGGGGATCGCCGCCGGAATGGCCGCGTGCGGGCGCATGCCGTTCGTGAACACGATGGCCGCGTTCGCCGCCTCACGCGCCCTGGAAGGCATCAAGATCGACATCGCGTACAACCGGCTGCCGGTCCGCATCATGGCCACCCACGGCGGTCTCGCCGCCGGCCACCTCGGACCGACCCACCAGGCCCTGGAGGATCTCGCCGTGATGCGGGTGCTGCCCGGGATGACCGTGGTGGTGCCGGCCGACGCGGCGGCCGCCGAGGCGTTCGTCGCGCAGAGCCTGAGCCTGGCCGGACCGCTCTACGTCCGGCTCGACCGCAAACCGTCGCCGCCGCTACCTCCGGCCCCTCCCCCGGTCATCGGTCGCGCGCAGACGCTGCGACCGGGCGGCGACGTCGTCCTCGCGTGCTGCGGCCCCTACCCGACACTGGCCTGCCTCGCCGCGGCCGACACCCTCGCCGGACACGGCATCGAGACGACCGTGCTGAACCTGCACACGGTGCGACCGCTCGACACCGGGACGCTGATCGAGGCGGCGCGACCGGCCGCGCTCGTGGTGACGGTCGAGGAGCACTGGCGCAGCGGCGGCCTCGGCGGCGCGGTCACCGAGGCCCTGGCCGAGGCCGCACCGACGACGGTCCTGCGGCTGGGGATGCCGGACCAGTTCGTCGACGCGGTCGGCAACCAGGAACACCTCCTCACCCGCTACGACATCACCGCGGAACGGATCGTGACCATGGTCCGCACCGCACTCGACGCGACGGCTCGCATCGGGACCCACCAATGAAAGGACGTCAACCCATGACCACCATGTCGGCCTGCCCCGAATGCGCGGACGAGGTGCCGATCAGCGAATCGGTACGGCTCAACGAGATCGTCGAGTGCGCCGGCTGCCGGAACGAACTGGAGATCGTCGCCCTCAGTCCGGCGGTACTCGCGCTCGCCCCCGAGATCGAAGAGGACTGGGGCGAGTGATCCGCGTCGCTGTGGTCGGCGCGGCCGGGTTCATCGGCGGAGAACTGCTGCGACTGCTCATCGGCCACCCCGAGGTCGAGGTGACCGCCGCGGTTTCCTCCCGGTTCGCCGGCAAACGGGTCGACGGCGTCCACCCCAACCTGCGCTCCGCCACCGACCTGCTGTTCTGCTCGGTGGACGACGTGGACGAGTACGACGCCGTCTTCCTGGCCACGCCGCACGGCGCCGCGATGACCCAGATCGACCGCTGGATCGGACACACCAAGCAGGTCATCGACCTCACCGGCGACTTCCGGCTGGACGACACCGAGGTCTTCCAGCGCTACTACGGGACCCGGCACGCCGCGCCGCACCTGCTCGGCGAGTTCGTCCCGGGGATACCGGAGCTGCACCGGGAGCGCCTGCGCGGCGCCGACCTGATCAGCGTGCCCGGCTGCATGGCGGTGGCCGGCGTGCTCTCGCTCCACCCGATCCGGGACCTGATCGGACCGGACGTACGCCTGGACGCCCGCACCGGGTCCAGCGGGTCCGGGGCCACCGCCGGCGAGGGCAACCTGCACGCGTTCCGCAGCGGGGCGATGCGGGTCTTCGCGCCGACCGCGCACCGGCACGAGGCGGAGATCGCCCGGCACGTCGGCGTGCGGGTCACCATGACCGCGACCGGGGTCGAGGCGGTACGGGGCGTGCAGACGATCTGTCACGTCACCCCGAAACCCGGCGTCGACGGCAAGGAGGTACGCCGGGCCTACCGGGAGCGGTACCGGGACGAGCCGTTCGTCCGGCTCGTCGCGCAGCAGCGCGGCCTGTACCGGTACCCGGAACCCAAGATCCTCTCGGGTTCGAACTTCTGCGACGTCGGGTTCGCGTTCGACGAGGACACCGGCCGGCTGACCACCATCGCGGCGCTGGACAACCTCGTGAAGGGCGGCGCCGGCAACGCGGTCCAGTGTCTGAACATCCGGATGGGCTGGCCGGAGACCCTCGGCCTGTCCTTCCCCGGCCTGCACCCCGCCTAGGAGAGCCGTGACCAGACCGTTGACAGTCGTCAAGTGCGGCGGGAACCCGGCCGTGGACTCCGCGGGCATCTGCGCCGACGTCGCCCGGCTCGTCCACCGGGGCGAGTCCGTCGTCCTGGTGCACGGCGGCTCCGGCGAGATCGCCCGGCTGGCCGGCCGGCTGGGCGTGCCGCAGCGCACCCTGGTCGCCCCGGACGGGGTGTCGGCCCGGTACACCGATCCGGCGATGCTGGAGGTCGTCGTGCTCGCGCTGGCCGGGGCGGTCAAGCCGGCGATCGTCGCCGCGCTGTCCGGTCTCGGGGTGCCCGCCGTCGGCCTCACCGGCCTCGACGGCGGCATGCTGCGGGCCCGCCGCAAACCGGCCGTCCGGGCGGTGGTGGACGGTCGGACCGTGCTGGTGCGCGACAACCACAGCGGCCAGCTCGGGGCCGTCCGCACGGAACTGCTGGAAGGTCTGCTGCGGTCCGGTGTCGTGCCCGTGGTCTCGCCGCCCGCGATCGACGAAAACGACCACCCGGTGAACGTCAACGCCGACCGGGTGGCGGCGGCGCTCACGGTGGCGCTCGGCGCCGACCGGCTGGTGCTGCTGACCGGCGCACCGGGCGTGCTCGCCGATCCCGGGGACGACACCAGCGTCCAGAGCAGCTACCAGGTGCCCCCGACCGGCGCGCCCGGATCCGTCGCCGGCGGCGGCATGGCGCTGAAGCTCGTCGCCGCCCGTGAGGCCCTGGCCGGCGGGGTGCCCTCGGTGCGGATCGCCGACGGACGGGTGCCCGATCCGATCAGCCGGGCCCTGGCCGGGTCCGGGACAACGGTGACCATCGCCGGCGCCCCGTCGGCGGCCGGCCGGTCCACGCGAGAGGGGAACTGACGATGGACCGCACCTACCTCGTGGTCGTCAACGACGAGGAGCAGTACTCGATCTGGGACGCCGACCGCGACCTGCCTCCCGGGTGGCGTGGTGAGGGCTTCCGCGGCCCCGAGGCCGACTGCCTTGCGCACATCGAACAGATCTGGACCGACATGCGTCCGCTCAGCCTGCGCCGCGCGATGGCGTCGGGCGCCTGACCCACGACGCCGTGAATCAAGCCGCCACCACCAGAGGAAGCGTGCGTGATGATCCTCGATCAACTCCATTCCCGCGTCACCCAGGCGCCGGACGCGGTCGCCGTACAGGACGGCGACCGGCGGCTCACCTACCTGGAGTTGGCCGGACACGCCTCCGGCCTGGCGGCCCGGCTCACCCGGCGGGGAGTCCGACCGGGTGACGTGGTCGCCGTCTACGCCGACCGGTCCGCCGAGATCGTCGTCGCCGAGCTGGCCGTCCTGCTGGCCGGCGCGGCCTACGTACCGCTCGACCCGGCCCATCCGACCTCGCGGACCACCGAGCTGCTGGAGCTGTCCGGAGCCGCCGCCGTGCTCACCACCCGGCCACTGCTGTCGGCCGGCGCGGAACTCGGCGATGCCGAGGTCGTCGACCTGGCGCAGGCGCCCGCCGGCCGCTACGAGCCGGTTCCACGACCGGACGACGACGCGCTGGCCTACGTCATCTTCACGTCGGGCTCGACAGGCCGCCCCAAGGCGGCCGCGGTCCGCCACGGCGCCCTCGCGAACCTCCTGCGCTGGCACGAGGGCGCTTTCGGCCTGGGCCCGCAGGACCGCACCACGCTGCTGTGCGCCCCCGGATTCGACGTCTCGGTGTGGGACACCTGGCCCACGCTGGCGGCCGGTGCCACGCTGGTGGTGCCACCCGCGGCCGTACGCGCCTCGCCGCCGGACCTGGTCACCTGGCTGGCCGAGGAGCGGATCACCGCGACCTTCCTGCCCACGCCGCTGGCCGAGGCGGTGCTCGACGTGCCGTGGCCGGCGCACACCGCGCTCCGGTGGATGCACACCGGCGGCTCCGCGTTGCAGCGCGGCGTCGCGCCCGGCCTGCCGTTCACCCTGGTCAACGTCTACGGCCCGGCCGAGTGCACGGTGGCCGCGACGACCGCCACGGTGCCGTCGGACGGGCCGGTGCCGCCGCCGATCGGCGTACCCCTCGACGGCGTGCGCTGTTACGTGCTCGACGGCGTCGACGTGGTGGCCGACGGCGAGCCCGGCGAGATGTGCCTGGCCGGCGCGGGCGTGGCCCGGGGCTACCTGAACGATCCGGCCGCCACCGCGCGGTCGTTCGTGCCCGACGTCACGGTCCCCGGCGAGCGGATGTACCGCACCGGTGACCTGGTCCGCCGCCGGCCCGACGGGACATTCGAGTACCTCGGCCGGCTCGACGACCAGGTCAAGATCCGCGGATTCCGGATCGAGCCCGGCGAGATCGCGGCCGTCCTGCGGCAGCACCCGGCCGTCCGGGAGTCGTACGTGGCCGCCCAACGCAGCGGCTCCGCCGACCCGGTGCTGCACGCCTACGTCGCCGCGGACGCCACGCCCGCCGAGCTGATCGCCTTCGTGGCGGCCCGGCTGCCCGACTACATGGTGCCCGCGGCCGTCGTCGTGCTGCCCGCGCTGCCGATGACGGCCAACGACAAGGTGGACCGGGCCGCACTGCCCGCACCCGACCGGGTGGCCGCCGGGCTGGCCGCGGTGGTCGCACCGCTTCGCACCCCGACCCAGGGCGCGGTCGCCGGGATCGTGTCCGACCTGCTCGGTGGCGTGGCGGCCGGCGCCGACGACGACTTCTTCGCCCTCGGCGGCACCTCGCTGCTGGCCGGCCGGCTCTCGACCCGGCTCGCCGTCGAACTCGACGCGCAGCTCAGCCTGGCGGAGCTGGCCTGCGCCCGGACGATCGCCGCGATCGCCGACCTGGTCGACGAGCGGACCGGCCGACCGGAGGTGGACCCAGACCCGGACCCGAACTTCCCGGTCCCGCCGACGCCGCCGTCGATCGCCCGGGCCGACCACGGTGGGCTGATCCCCCTGTCGTTCCAGCAGGAACGGGTGTGGTTCTTCGCGCAGCTGGCCCCGGAGAACATCGCCTACAACTTCCAGGCCACGGTGACCCTGCACGGCGACGTGGACACCGATGCCCTCCGCGCCGCCCTCGACGAGATCGTGCGCCGGCACGAGATGCTGCGGACCACCTTCGTCAGCGTCGACGGCGTCGCCGTGCAGCGGCCGGTCACCGACGTCGACGCGCCGCTGCGCGTCCTGGACGTGCCGCGCGAGCAGGCCGACGACGTGGTCTCCGCCGAGCTGGCCCAGCCGTTCGACCTGACGAGCGCGCCGCTGGCCCGGTGGCTGCTGTTGCGCCACGGAAACGGCGAGAACACGTTCGTCCACGTCGAACACCACTTCATCCACGACGGCTGGTCGCTCGCGGTGTTCCTGTCCGAACTGTCGGCGCTCTATCCGGCGTTCGCCGCCGGTCAGCCGTCGCCCCTCCCGGAGCTGGCCGTCCAGTACGCGGACTACGCCATCTGGCAGCGACAGTGGATGGACGGGGACGTGCTGAAGGCCCACGTCGACCACTGGACCACCCGGCTCGCGGGCGCGTCCGACCGGCTGGAGCTACCGGCCGACCGGCCGCGACCGCCGGTCATGAGCCTGCGGGGCGCGGCGCCGCGGATCAGGGTCCCGGCCGAGCTGGCCCGCGCGCTGCGCGCCTTCAGCCGGCGGCACCGGGTGTCGCTCTTCTCGACCATGTACGCCGCCTTCGCCGCCCTGCTGCACCGGTACACCGGGCAGCAGGACCTGCTGGTCGGCACCGGCATGGCCAACCGGAGCCTGCCCGAGCTCCAGCCGCTGCTCGGCATGATCGTCAACACGGTCGTCCTGCGCACCCGGCCGCACGGCCGGATGTCGTTCACCGACCTGCTCGACCAGGTCCAGGAGACCGTGCTCGACGCGCTGGCCTGGTCGGACACCCCGCTGGACACGGTGATCGACGCGATCGGGCCGGAACGCGACTCCTCGCGGCTCCCGCTGTTCCAGGTCATGTTCAGCTTCCACGACTCGGCCGTGCCCGACCTCGACTTCGGCGGGCTGACCGGTGCGGTCACCGAGCGGGCGAACGGCTCGGCCAAGGCCGACCTCAACGTCATCGTGGTACCGCGCGGGGCGCAGCGGGTGGGCCGGGAGCCCCGGCCCGAGGACGACGACCTGCACCTGATCTGGGAGTACTCGACCGACCTGTTCGACGCGTCGACCATGTCCCGGATGGCCGGGCACTACCTGAACCTGCTCGCCGACGCCCTGGCCCGACCGGACACCGCACTCGACGGGCTACGGCTCATGGCGGACGACGAGTCGCGGCGACTCGAACGCTGGAGCCGCGGACCCGCGGTGCCCGACGCCGAGCCGGGCCGGACGATCCCCGCCCTGTTCGCGGCCCAGGTCGCGATCCGGCCGGACGCGACGGCGCTGGTCTTCGGCAGCGAGTCCATGACGTACGCGGAGCTGGACCGGCGCAGCAACGCCCTGGCCGTGCGGCTCCGCCGCCGCGGGGTGGTCGCCGACGTGCCGGTCGCGGTGGCCGTCGAGCGCAGCCCCGACCTGGTGGTGGCCCTGCTGGCCGTGTCGAAGGCCGGCGGCGCGTACCTGCCGATCGACGCGAGCAGCCCGGCGCCCAGGGTGGCAGCCATGATCGCCGCCGCGGGCGCCCGCCTCCTGCTGACCACGCGGGCCACCGACCGGGCCGCGACACCCGAGGTGGACACGGTGTACGTCGACGCCGAGCCCACCGACGCCGCCGACGAGTGGACGGCGGTACCGGACCTGTCCCACCCGGACAGCCTCGCCTACATCAGCTTCACCTCGGGCTCGACCGGCGTACCGAAGGGTGTCGCCGTGCCACACCGCGGTGTGGCACGGCTCGTCCACGACCCGTCGTTCGCCCCGCTCGGGCCGGGCCAGCGGCTCCTCCACCTCGCCCCGGTCGCGTTCGACGCGTCCACCTGGGAACTGTGGGGCGCGCTGCTGACCGGCGCGACGACGGTGATCGCACCGCCCGGCCCGCTCGGACTGCCGGAGATCGCCGCCCTGCTGCGCACCGCCGACGTGACGGTCGCGTGGCTCACCGCCGGTCTGTTCCACCAACTGGCCGAGTCGGATGTCGAGGTCGTCGCCGGAGTGCCCGTCCTGCTGGCCGGCGGCGACGCGCTCAGCCCCGCCACGGTGCGCGCCGTGCTGTCGGCCCGCGACCGCCGACCGCTGGTCAACGGGTACGGCCCGACCGAGAACACCACGTTCACCACGTGCCACGTCATGACCGGCCCGGACCAGGTGGTGGCGTCGACGGTGCCGATCGGCCGCCCGATCCAGGGCACCACCGTGCACCTGTTCGACGACAGCGGCCAGCCGGTGCCGATCGGCGTGACCGGCGAACTGTTCACCGGTGGGGACGGCCTCGCCCGCGGTTACGTCGGCAACGCCTCGGCCACCGCGCGGGCCTTCGTGCCCGATCCCCACGGGTACGGCACGCGCCTGTACCGGACCGGGGACCTGGCCCGTTGGCGCGCCGACGGGACGCTCGAGTTCGTCGGCCGCGTCGACGACCAGATCAAGATCCGTGGCTTCCGGGTCGAGCCCGGCGAGGTCGCGTCGGTCCTGCGCGCGCATCCGGACGTCGGCGACGCGGTCGTCCTGGTGGCCGGTCAGGGCGCGCAGAAGCACCTGATCGCGTACGTGACCCCGGCCGACGGTGTCGACCCGGGCACCCTGGGGCCGGCGTCGCTGCGCGACTTCCTGAGCGGACGCCTGCCGGAATACCTGGTGCCCACCGGGTTCAAGGCCCTCGACCGGTTCCCGCTCAACGCCAACGGCAAGATCGACCGGGCCGCGCTGCCCGCGCCGGAGGTCCAGACCCGCGGGCCGGTCACCCCGCCCCGGGGCGACACCGAGGAACGGTTGGCCGACACCTGGCGGCGGCTGCTGCCCGACCCCGACCTGCACGGCGACATCGGCCGCGAGGACAGCTTCTTCGCCCTCGGCGGCAACTCGCTCCTGGCGTCCCGCCTGATGTTCCGGATCCGCGAGATGTTCGACGTCGAGCTGCGGATGGCCACCTTCTACGAGAAGCCCACGCTCGTCGAGTGCGCCGCCGCGATCGACGCCGCCCGCGACCGGGCCGGTACCGCTCCGGCGCGACCGGCCACCATCGGTCGCCAGGACCGCCGCGCCTACCGGACCCGCGCCCCGCAGCCGCCGCCGGGCCGGAAACTCGCGCCGCACCTGGTCCACCTGGGCGGCGACTGGGCGCTGTGGCGGACGGTCTGCCTGCGGGCGGCCGGCTTCCCGGTCCACCTGCTGGCCGACCTCGGCGCCGCCGACCTGGCCGAGGCGGCCGACGCCGTCGTCGCCGCGGGCGAGCCGGCCATGGCCGCCTACTCCGCCGCGTTCGCCGCGGCGGTGCGACGCCAGTCCGCGGCCCTGCACGAGGCGGCCAGCCGACCGGCGCTGCGGGAAGCGGTCGCCTGGCAGAACCGGCACGCGCTGACGACCGGCCTCGACCCCGTCGTCCGGCGGGGACCGGAGCCAGCCAGGCGGGACACCAAGGCCCGCCAGCACGAGGCGCTCGTCGCGAGCTACCTGCAGCGGTACTGCGCGAAGAACGACACCATCGGCTTCTTCGGCCCGGTGAGCTGGTCGCGGATCGACGACGGCACCGGCTTGCGGATCACCCACGATCCGGCGGGGCGGTTCCTGGCCGAGCGCATCACCTACCTGGAGGGCTGGGCGGTGGCGGCGATCCTGGCCGACCACACCACGGCCCTTCGCCCCTGGCTCGTACCGCGACGGATGCCGTTCGTCGGCCTCGACGGCACCCAGCTCCGCGTGCCGCTGGCGCCGCCGGTGCCGCTGACCCCGGCCGAGGCGGCGGTCCTGCGGGCCGTCGACGGCGCGCGTGACGCCGGTGCGGTCGCCGACCTGGCGCTCGCCGACGAGTCGGCCGGGCTGCGCGACGTCGACGACGTCTTCGCCGTGCTGGCCCGACTGGCCGACCAGCGCCGACTGGCCTGGCAGGTCGAGATCTCCCCGCCCGACATCCATCCGGAGCGAACCATGCGGGCGCTGCTGGCCCGGGTCACCGACGACGCCGTACGGGAGGCGGCCACCCGGGCACTCGACGAGCTGACCACCGCCCGGGACGCGCTGGCCGACGCGGCCGGCGACCCGGAGCGGCTGGCCGCGGCCATGGCCGGCCTGGAGGAGACGTTCACCCGCCTGGCCGGCGTCCCGCCCACCCGCCGGGCCGGCGAACTGTACGCCGGCCGCACGGTCGCCTACGAGGAGTGCCGGCGCGCCGACACCGTACGGCTCGGCGCCGACACCCTGGATGGGATCCGGGAGCCGCTGGCGCTGGTGCTCGACAGCGCCCGATGGTTCCTCGGTGCCTGTGCCGAGCTGTACACCCGCCATTTCGAGGCGGCCCACCGGAAGCGGGCCGCCGCGCTCGGCACCGACGTCGTGCCCTTCGCCGACTTCTGGCTGCTCGTCAACGACGCCCTGTTCCACCGGGCGCCGGCCCTCATCCGGCCTGCGGTGACGGCGCTGCAGGAGCGCTGGTCGGCGATCCTCGACCTGCCCGAGGGCTCCCGGCGGGTCCGGCTGCGCTCGGCCGACCTGCGGCGGCGGGCGGCCGACCGGTTCCCGTCCCCGCCACGGCCGTGGCCGACGGCCGTGTTCCACAGTCCGGATCTGATGATCGCCGGAGCGGACGCCGCCGCCGGTGGCCGGCTCACCTGGGTGCTCGGCGAGGTCCACCCCAGCAAGGTCACCGCCCGCTACGGCACGTGGCTGGAGCTGCACGACGACCCGGACGGCTACCACGCGGCCATGCGACACGACCTCGCCGGACCGGTCGTCTGGCAGGCCGAGACGGCCGAGATCAGCGGCAGCGCCACCCGGCAGGCCGGTGCGCTGGTGTCCCCGGGCGACCGGTGGCTGCTCTGGTCGCACGACGCCAACGGCTACGACCCGGCCACGACCCTGGCCGTGGGCGACTGCGACGTGGTCGACTCGGCGACCGGGCTGCGGGTCCGGCGCCGCGACGGCACCTTCGAGCGCGAGCTGCTCCCGGTCCTCGGCGACCTGATCATCAGCGTGATCATCAACAGCTTCGACCCGGTGCCGCCCGCCGCCCACACCCCCCGCGTCACGGTGGACGATCTCGTGATCGGCCGGGAGCGGTGGACGTTCGCCGCCACCGCCCTCGCGTTCGCCGGTACGGCCGACGAGAGCACCCGGTACCTGCAGGCCCGGGCCTGGGCGACCGGCCACGGACTCCCCCGGCACGTGTTCCTCCGGTTCTCCGGCGAGCGCAAGCCGATCTACGCCGACCTGACCAGTCTCGCGTCGATCGACCTGATCTCCCGGTCGGTACGGCGGTGCCGCCGCCACGCCGGGGCCGAGGCGACGGTGACCGTCGTCGAGATGCTGCCGGAACCGGATCAGGCCTGGCTCGTCGACGCCGACGGCCAGCGCTACACCAGCGAACTGCGCCTGGTCGCAGTCGATCAGAAGACGGCTGAGCAGAGTCAGGAAGGCTGAGGCGTGGCTGTATACGAGCTCCCGACGTCGTTCGCCCAGCGGCGGATGTGGCTACTGGTCGAGATGGACCCCGACCTGCCCACGTACAACATCTCCTGGGCCGTGTGGCTGGACGGTCCGCTCGACGTCACCGCGCTGCAGGGCGCCTGGGACGCGGCCCTGGCCCGGCACGAGTCCCTGCGCACCACGTTCCGCCACGAGGCGGGCGTGCCGGTGCAGATCATCGACGACGAGCCGGATCCGCGGCCGCTGCGGATCGCCTCGGTCGAGCACCGGCCCGACGGCGAGCGGACACCGGCGGCCCGGGCGCTGATCCGCGACATGGCCGGCATCACCTTCGACCTGGCCACCGGGCCGCTCGCCGTGGCCACCCTGGTCCGGATGTCGGCGGACGCCCATGTCCTCGCGGTGGTGGCCCACCACATCGTGGCCGACGGCTGGTCGTTCCGGGTCCTCTTCGACGAGCTGTCCACCGACTACGAGGCGATCGTCCGCGCCGGCGCGCCGACCGTGGCGGAGCCGGCGATCCAGTACGCCGACTACGCCATCTGGCAGCTCGGGCACGCCGAGGACGGCGGGTTCGCGCCGGCCGGCCGGTTCTGGCAGGACGAGCTGGCCGACGCGCCGTCGTCGCTGTCGCTGCCGAACGACGAACCGTACCCGGCGCGCCAGACCTTCGCCGGCCGGTCCCTGCACACCACACTGGACAACGGCCTGGCCGACACGCTCCGGCAGCTCGCGGCCCGCCAGGGCACCACGGTGTTCGCCGTCCTGCTGGCCGCCTACGCGGTCGTGTTGTCCCGGCTGACCGACGCCGACGACCTGGTCATCGCGGTACCGATGGCCGCCCGGACCCGGCCGGAGACGGAGACGATGGTCGGCCTGCTGATGAACACCGTGCCGGTCCGGGTCCGGATCGACCGGGACGCCACGCTCGGCGACCTGGTGCGCTCCGTCCACCGTGCGACCGCGCGGGCGCTGGCCCACCAGGAGCTGCCGTTCGAGCGGATGGTGGAGCTGCTGCGCCCCGACCGCGACCCGGCCCGGTTCACGCTGACCCAGGTGATGTTCGCGATGGAGGAGTCCTGGGCCGTCCCCGACCGCGGCGGGCTCCACTGGCGACCCGAGCTGGTGGAGAACGACACCACGAAGTTCGAGATCGAACTGACCGTCACCGAGGCGGAGGACGGCCCCCAGGTGCGGGTCACCTACAACCGCGACCTCTTCCACGACGCGACCGGGCAACTCGTGAGCGACGGCTTCCAGGCGATCCTGCGCTGCCTCGCCGACGACCCGGACCGGGTCGTCGCCGCCGCGGAGATCATGTCCCCCGAGCTGTCGGCCCTGGTCACCGACCGCTGGCCGGACGGCGGCCCGCGCCTCGACCCGGACGCGACCGCGGTGGCCCGGCTGCACGCGGCGTGTGCCGGGGACTCGGTCGTGGTCACCGGCAGCGACGGCGAGCTGACCGGCGCGCAGGTGCGCGACCGGGCCCGGCGGATCGCCGCCGCGCTCGCCGACCGCGGCGTCGGCGCGGGCGACCGGGTGGCGATCCTGCTGCCCCGCGGCACCCGGCTGCTGCCCACGGTCCTGGGCGTCTGGTCGACCGGCGCGGCCTACGTACCGCTGGACCCGATCTATCCGGAACAGCGCATCGCCATGATGCTGGCCGATGCCGGGGCGGCCGCGATCGTGGTCGACAGCGGCGTCGCGGGCGCGCCGACCCTCCCGCCGACGGCGGCGCCGATACCTGTCGTGGACCTGGCCGCGCTCCCCGCGGACCCGGAGCGGCCCGAGCCCGTACTCGACCGGCCGCCGTCGGCCCCGGCCGTGACCATCTTCACCTCCGGGTCGACCGGCCGGCCGAAGGCGGTCACCGTGACCCAGGGCGGCATCGCGGCGCTGCTCGACGCGGTCGTGCCGAAGCTGGCCCTCGGTCCGCGGGACCGGTTCGTCGCCGTGTCGACGTTCGCGTTCGACATCGCCCTGGTCGAGTTGATCGCGCCGGTACTCGCCGGCGGACGCGTCGTGGTCGCGGACACCGACCAGGTCAAGGACCCGGCCCGACTGCGCGAACTGCTGATCGACAGCGGCGCGACGGCCATGCAGGCCACACCGGCCGGCTGGCGGATGCTCATCGACGCCGGCGGCATCCCGGACACCGTGTCGCTGCGGATGACCGCCGGGGAGCCCCTGCCCCGGGACCTCGCGGACCTGATGGGCGCGGGCCCGCAGGCGCGCGTGTGGAACCTGTACGGCCCGACCGAGACAACGATCTACTCCGGCGGTGACGCCGTCGCCGGATCGCCCGCCCCGATCGAAATCGGGTCGATCATCGCCGGGACCCGGCTGTACGTACTCGACGCCCGGCTGCGGCCGGTCCCGCCCGGCGTCTTCGGGGAGGTCTGCATCGGCGGAGCCGGGGTGGCCCACGGCTACCACGGTTCACCCGGGATGACCGCGGCCCGCTTCCGGCCGGACCCGTTCGACCCCCGGCCGGGCGCCCGCCTCTACCGGACCGGTGACGTCGGCCGATGGCGCCGGAGCGGCCGGATCGAGCTGGCCGGCCGGGTCGACCGGCAGATCAAGATCCGCGGGTACCGGATCGAGAGCGGCGAGGTCGAGGCGACCCTGCGCAGCCACCCCGACATCGCCGAGGCCGTGGTGTCGGTCCGGGGCGGCGGTGACGACGTACGCCTCGTCGGCTACGTCGTCACCGCGAACGGGGCCGACCAGCCGCCCGCCGGGCTGAGCGGCCACCTGCGGCGGACGCTTCCCGAGTACATGGTCCCGGCCGCGTACGTGGTGCTGCCCGAGCTGCCACTCACCCGCAGCGGCAAGATCGACTACCGCAACCTGCCCGAGCCCGACTGGAGCGCGTCGTCGAGCCAGGAGCCGGTCGCCGCGCGTACCCCTGTCGAGGCCCGACTGGCCGCGATCGTGGCCGAACTGCTGCTGCTGCCGGCGCCGGTCGGCGTCCGGGACAACTTCTTCGCCCTCGGCGGGCACTCGCTGACGGCGGCCCGGTTGATGGCCCGGATCCGCGCCGACTACGGCATCGACCTACCGATCCGGACGCTCTTCTCCGATCCCACGGTCGCCGGTCTGGCCGCCACGATGGCCGCCGCCGAGCCCGGCTGACCCGAGCGGCGCGCGGGCCGCCACGTGCCGGCTGGCACGAGCGGCCTCGGCTGACGCCGGCCCTCGACCGGCGACCGCCTGGCCCGGCGAGGTGGCCGCGGCCTCACGCGACACAGAACTCGTTGCCTTCGGGGTCCTGCATGACGACGTGGCCGAGCACATCGCCGTACCACTCCTCGCGGAGCACCGTCGCGCCGGCAGCGACCAACTCGGGGACTCGCTGCCGGATCAGCCGGGCGCGTTCGGCCATGTCCCAGGGGCCCGGCCCGGCCACCCGAACATCGATGTGCAGGCGATTCTTGCGGCGCTTGGCCTCGGGCACCTTCAGGAAACTGATGGCCGGTCCGCGACCGTCCGGGTCGACGATGGACGCGTTGTCGGGCTCGTCGAAGCCGGATTCCCTGACATAGCCGAGGGCCAGCGCCCAGAAGGCAGCGATCCGCTGCGGATCGTCGGCGTCGCATCCCAAGGTCCAGAAAGTCGCCATGGCGCCAACGTACGCGGCGTTGCGCTATCCCGGCCGGACGGGTGCGGCGCGGCCCGACCAGCAGTACACGTCACCCGAGTTCGCCGAGGGCGGCAGCGCTCGCAGGTGGTCCGCCATCTCCTGGGCCGTCACCGGGCCCGGAAACGTCAGTGCACCCCCGTCCCCGGGCGCGACGTTGAAGGCGTCGAAGCCGAGCGCCACGAGCCGGTCCAGGCAGCGGTACGCCACGGGCCGGGCGATGGTGGTGAACTCGAAGGAGAGCACCGGCAGCGCTCGGCTCAGCCCGGCCAGGACGACGTCCTCGAAGCCCTCCACGTCGATCTTGACGAAGGCGGGGACGCCGTACGTGTCGACCAACGAGTCGAGGGTGACCGCTTCGACCTCGACCCCGGTGTCCCAGACCTCGTGCCGCCAGCCGTCCGCATCATGGCCCGCGTGGATGAAGTGCGGGGAGGCGGTGGAGAGCGTGGGGTTGGCCGTGTTGACGGCCAACGGAAGCCGCCCCACCGACCTGCCGCAGGCCGCCTCGACCAGGACGACCCGCTCGTCACCGGCGTAGATGGCGCGGAGGGCGCGCGCGCAGACCGGTTGCGGCTCGACCGCGACCACCCGGGCGTCGAGCCGGCGGAAGCAGCCGACGTGGTCGCCCACGTGTGCACCGACGTCGAACACCAGGTCGCCGGCCGCGACGAAACGCGAGAAGAAGGCGTCCATCGCGTCGTCACGCGCCGGGTTGCCGTAATAGAACTCCAGCGAGCGGCGCAAGGACGACGTTGCGGGGTCCGCCTTGAGCGCCTCGATCACGACAGTTCGGGCGTCCACCGCACCAACCTAGCCCGGTCCGTACCGGATCATCCCGGTTATGCCGTGGTCCGCCGCAACGGAAGCGGGTCCCGGACCCCGTCCGCCGGATCGGTCGGGGCGGGTACGGCCGCCGGGGCCGGCTCCACCCGCACCGGCGGTGTCGAGACGACGCGCCAGGTCGCCGGGAGGGCGAGGGTGCCGACGGTGACGAGCACGGCGAGCAGCGCGACGGCACCCAGGACCGTACGGGTGCCCCAGGCCGCCGCGACCGGGCCGGCGAGCCCGGTACCGAAGGGGACCGCGACGAGGGCGCCGAGCATGAGCACCGAGGTCGCCCGCGCGATCAGATGGTCGGGCAGGTGACGCTGCACCGCCGTGCTCTGGAAGACGTTGTAGATCGACACCTGGAGACCGCCCAGCAGACCGGCCGGGACGAGGAGCCAGACTGGCGCCGGCACGGCGAGCGCCACCGCCAGCGGCACGATCAGCAGGAAGCAGCCGACGGCGGCCACCATCGGCCGCGAGGACGTCCACCGGGAGCTGACGAGACCACCGACGAGGGCGCCGACCGTGTAGCTGATGCCGACGGAGGCCCAGGCCGGCGCGCCGCCGAGGTGGTCGTCGGCGACGAACGGGCCGAGGACGAAGATCGGGGAGATCACCAACAGGTTGACCAGACCGGCGTGCGCCGCCCAGACCCACAGCCAGGGGTGGCCGCGTACCTCGCCGAGGCCGCTGCGCAGACCGGCGACCAGTCCGGCCCGGCGGCCCGGCCGGGCGGCGGTGAGCGTACGCGGCAGCCGGGCCAGGGCGAGGGCGCTGACCAGGAACGTCAACGCGTCGACGCCGATGGCCCAGCCCGGCTCGGCCAGCGCGACGAGCGCGCCCGCCGACCCGACCGCCACGATCGAGGCGGCGCTGCGCGACATGGCCAGCAGCGAGTTGGCCTGTTGCAGGCGCGGCTTGTCGACCACCGCGGGGATCAGACCCTGCGCGGCCGGGTTGAAGAAGGCGGCGCCCGCGCCGGCGACCAGCTGCAGCACGATCAGCATCCACACCCGCGCCACGCCGGTCAGCAGGATCGTCGCGGTGGCGGCCTGCACGACGCAGCGGACCACGTCGGTCACCAGCATGATCGTACGACGCGAGAACCGGTCCCCGACCACGCCGCCGACCAGCGCGAGCAGGATCATCGGCAGGCGGGTGCTGAGCACCACGAGGCCCAGCGCCGACGGTGAGCCGGTCAGCTCCAGGACGGCGAAGGCCAGCGCGAACGGGGTCAGACTGTCGCCGAATCCCGACGCCGTGCACCCGATGACGTAGCGACGGAAGTCCGGGATCCTCAGCACCGCGAGCATCGACCGGTCGGCGCTCACGCGACGCCGCCGGGCCCGGGCGACCCCACCCGCCCCCGGAGGTCGATCCGGCGCGGGAGCGGTGGCGGGTCGACGACGTCGACGTGGCGGTGCGCGGCGAGCGGTGGAGTGCGGAGAAACATGGTCATCCCGTGGGCCGTCGATCGGTTGATGCGACGATCGTCCGGGCTCGACCAGGTCGAGGGTCAAGGACGCGGGGTCACTCCAGCCGGGTGGCCAGCCCGTCGAGCATCCGGGCCAGCCCGAACTCGAACAGCGTGTCCAGGTCGAAGTCGAACTCCTTGCTCAGCGCGGCGCGCAGCAGCGGTGACCCGGCCGACGCCACCTCCCGCAACGCGTGCTCCTGCGTCTCCATCCACTCCTCGTTGGTCAGGCCGGTGTCCCGCTCCGCCCGCACCTCCGGCTCCAACGAGGCGGCGACGCCGCGCACGAAACTGATCAACATCACGTGTACGTGCAACTGCTCCGACGTGCTGAGGCTGGTGCCAGTGAGGGCGTGCAACACCCGGTCGACGATGACCAGGCCGTTCGGGGACAGCTGCGGACGGGTGAGCGACATGGCCTGGGCGACCCACGGATGCCGGGTGAACGCCGCCCACGCGGCCCGCGCCACCTGCTCCAACTCGGCCCGCCAACCCGGCGCGGGCGGCGGCAACGGCTGCTCGCCGAGCACCGCGTCGATCATGTATCCCACCAGCAGGTCCTCGCTCGCCACGTGCCCGTACAGCGACACGGTGGAGACGTCCAGCTCGACGGCGACCCGCCGCATCGACAGCTCCGCCATGCCGTCCGCGTCGGCGACCGCGACCGCGGCGGCGACCACCCGGTCCCGGTCCAGCTCCGGGCCGGGCTGGCGAGCAGCGGGTACCGCACGGCCGGGACCCCGCCCGGCCGGATCCGCCGCGTCGCCCGGCGGTGACCCCTCGCGCCGCCGCCGCGGCCCGGCCCCCGACCCCGCAGGAGCCAGGGGTACGGGTCGGTCGACCCCCAGCATCTGCGGCTCGCGCCACGGCCGCGACCCCTCGTCGCCGGCCTGGCCGAGTCGGTCGCGCCGGAGCAGCCGCTGGTGCAGTCGGCGCAGTTCGGGCCCGGGCTCGACGCCCAGTTCCTCGCGGATCCGGTCGCGGATCGAGGCGTAGCGGGTCAGGGCCTCCGCGTGGTGCCCGGTGGCCAGCAGCGACTCGATGAGGAGCACCGTCAGGGGCTCGGCCAGCGGGTTGTCCGCCAGGGTCGCCTCCAGCAGCGGGGCCACCTCGTCGTACCGGCCGAGGTGCAGGGCGCAGCGGGCCCAGTCGGCCACCAGGTCCAGCCGCTGTTGCCGCAGGCTCTGCCGGAGCCGCGTCGCCCACTCCCCCGTCATGTCGGCGATCGGGTCGCCCTGCCAGAGCCGGATGGCCTCGTCCAGCAGGGTCAGGCGGTCGACGGGTGCTGTCGTGATCCGGCGGGCGTCCCGGAGCAGGTGCCGGAACCGGTGCAGGTCGACGGCCTTCTGATCGGCCACCAGCCGGTAACCGGCGGGGGTGCGGCCCACCTCGACCGTCGAGCCGGTGCCGGGTGCTGCCTGCGCGAGGATCCGTCGTACCCGGGCGACGTAGGTGTGGAGAAGACGCCTGGCGTTGTCCGGCGGGTCACCGTCCCAGAGCCGGGCGCTGAGTGTCTCGGCGGACAGCGGCCGTCCGGCTTCCGCCGCCAGCGCGGCCAGCAGGATCCGCTGTTTCGCCGGACCCAGGTCCAGCTCCGCTCCGTCCCGAAAGGCACGGAACGGCCCCAGCAATTTGAACTCGACCTCGACCACCCCCGTGATGCAAGCCGTGTCGCGTCATCCAACCAGAGGGCGTACGCCGGATTCAAGGGGTTGATCTAGCGCGACCGGCGGTTCCGGGACCGGCTCCGACGTGCGCCTTCCATCGGCCTGCAACAATCTGTCCACTTTCGTTCCAGCGCCCTCGGACACGATCCGGCCACGTCTTCCACGTGACCGGAGGTCCTCCTTGAACCAATCCCGCCGTACCGTCCTCGCGCACCTGGTGCGCGCCGCGCTGGCCTTCGTGCTGCTGGCCGCCGGGGCCGCCACCGCGGTGACCGCGGTGACCGCGGTGCCGCGAGCCGCGCACGCCGCCTCCTCGATCGGCGGGTCCATCACCCGCAGCGAGGTGCTGGATCGCGCTCGCTTCTGGTACGACCAACGCGCGTCACTCCAGTACGACAACTCCCGCAACTCGTCGAGCTTCTATCCCGACCCCCAGGGCACCATGTACGCGCCCGACTGCTCCGGCTACGTCTCGATGGCCTGGCACGTGGCGCTCGGCCAGCCGAACGAGTCGGCCGGCGGGTACAACACCTCTCAGCTGCCGAGCATCTCCACGGAGATCAGCTTCGACAGCCTCCGACCCGGCGACCTGATCGACGACGTCAGCACCCACGCCATCCTGTTCGAGGCCTGGGAAGCGGATCACGTCCACTTCTCCTACTACAGCTTCGGCTCCTCGCCGATCGCCCACGTCACGCACGCGAGCCGGTCCGACAGTTCCTGGTCGGGGCACCCGGTGGGCGACTACCGCTTCTTCCGCTACAACAACATCATTGAGGACGGTGGCCGGGTGGTCGCCGACTTCGACGCCGACGGTTCCAGCGACCTGGCGCTGTACCGGCCGGACCCGGTGAACGGGTCGGTGTGGGACGTACGATCCTGGACCACGAAGGCCGACCTGTGGAACGACCACCGGTGGGGTGGGGCCAACGACATCCCGCTGACCGGTGACTTCGACGGCGACGGCACCGCCGACATGGCCCTCTACCGCCGTGACTGCACCAACGGCTCCACCTGGTGGATCAAGAGCGGCGCCACCGGCACCCAGATCGAGGGCGGCCTGCGCTGGGGCGGCTGCAAGGACATCCCCACCACCGGCGACGTCAACGGCGACGGCTACACCGATCTCGTCCTCTACCGCCAAGACTGCACCAACGGCTCGACCTGGCAGATGTACAACGTCCGCCTCCACGGGACCATCCGCACCGACCTGCGCTTCGGCGGGTGCAAGGACATCCCGACGACCGGCGACGTCAACGGTGACGGCTACAGCGACCTCGTCCTCTACCGGCAGGACTGCACCAACGGCTCGGTGTGGAACATGTACAACGTCCGCCTGGGCGGCACCATCCGCACCGACCTCCGATTCGGCGGCTGCACGGACATCCCGAGCACGGGTGACGTGAACGGCGACGGCTACACCGACCTCGTCCTCTACCGCCAGGACTGCACCAACGGGTCCACCTGGCAGATGTACAACGTCCGGCTCGGCGGCACCATCCGCACCGACCTCCGATTCGGCGGCTGCACGGACATCCCCACCACCGGCGACGTCAACGGCGACGGCTACGCCGACCTCGTCCTCTACCGGCAGGACTGCACCAACGGGTCCACCTGGCAGATGTACAACGTCCGGCTGAGCGGAAGCATCGTCTCCAGCTACCGCTACGGCGGCTGCCACGACATCCCCGTCAGCAACAACTCCGTCTACACCACCGCGTAGGACCGGCACCGGTGAGCCGTCCGTTCGCCGGGCGGCTCACCGGTGTCACCCCCGGTTCGCAGCGGTCGCCTCAGCCAGTCCATCCGAGGAGTTCTTGATGACATCCTTCCGTCGCGCCCTGCTGCCAGTCCTGGCGGCGGTGGTCACCCTCAGCGCCGTTCTGGTGCTCCCCCACGCCGCCAGTGCCGCAGTCGTACCCGACTGCACCACCGCCGCCCCCACCAGCGGCGACGCCACCTTCGCCGCGCAGGTCAATCCCACCCTCACCGGCAAGCTGGCGGGCTACTTCACGGCCAGCCGGGCCGCCTGCGTCCGCGTCATCGTGCAGACGGTCAAGTCCCGCGGCCTGCCGGTTCGCGCGGCGACCATCGCCATCACCACCGCGATCGTCGAGACCGGCATCCAGAACCTGAACTACGGCGACCAGGACAGCCTGGGCCTCTACCAGCAACGCCCCAGCCAGGGTTGGGGCACCGCGAGCGAGATCCTCGATCCGGTCCACTCCACCAATTCGTTCCTCAGCGCGATGCTGAGCAAGTATCCGAACAACAGTTGGATGACCGCTGACATCGGCGTGGTGTGCCAGACGGTCCAGAATTCTGCCTACCCGACCCGGTACGGCGACGAGGCGGCCGACGGTGCCCGGATCGCGGAAGCGGCCTGGGCCGGGCGGGTCGTCGGGGACTTCGACGCCGACGGCTCCAGCGATCTGGCGCTGTACCGGCCGGACCCGGTGAACGGGTCGGTGTGGGACGTACGATCCTGGACCGCGAAGGCCGACCTGTGGAACGACCACCGGTGGGGTGGGGCCAACGACATCCCGCTGACCGGTGACTTCGACGGCGACGGCACCGCCGACATGGCCCTCTACCGCCGTGACTGCACCAACGGCTCCACCTGGTGGATCAAGAGCGGCGCCACCGGCACCCAGATCGAGGGCGGCCTGCGCTGGGGCGGCTGCAAGGACATCCCCACCACCGGCGACGTCAACGGCGACGGCTACACCGACCTGGTCCTCTACCGACAGGACTGCACCAACGGGTCCGTGTGGAACATGTACAACGTCCGCGCCGGCGGCACGATCCGCACGGATCTGCGGTTCGGCGGGTGCAAGGACATCCCGACGACCGGCGACGTCAACGGTGACGGCTACAGCGACCTCGTCCTCTACCGGCAGGACTGCACCAACGGCTCGGTGTGGAACATGTACAACGTCCGCCTGGGCGGCACCATCCGCACCGACCTCCGATTCGGCGGCTGCAACGACATCCCCACCACCGGCGACGTCAACGGCGACGGCTACAGCGACCTGGTCCTCTACCGGCAGGACTGCACCAACGGCTCGGTGTGGAACATGTACAACGTCCGCCTGGGCGGCACCATCCGCACCGACCTCCGATTCGGCGGCTGCAACGACATCCCCACCACCGGCGACGTCAACGGCGACGGCTACACCGACCTCGTCCTCTACCGCCAGGACTGCACCAACGGCTCCACCTGGCAGATGTACAACGTCCGGCTGAGCGGAAGCATCGTCTCCAGCTACCGCTACGGCGGCTGCCACGACATCCCCGTCAGCAACAACTCCGTCTACACCACCGCGTAACGTGACCGGCCCGTGGTGGCGTCAGATCCTCCGGAGGATCGACGTCACCACGAGCCGGGCCGGTGGCGACGATCGGCCGGAGCGATCAGGCATCCTGGCCGGGTGGCACCGCTGCTGACCGAGGACGAGTACAAGGCGACGATGGGCCCCGACCCCGTCAGGGTGGGTACGGACCAGGAGCCGCCCTTCGACTTCTGGCCCTATGTCGACTCCGTCCCGGAGGACGACCTCGACGGGCACGACTTCTCCGAGGGCCGGGTCCCCTACGTCTGGCAGATGCCGGACGGCGTGCACCAACACGTCCTGGTCGAATGCGAGACGCCCAACGTGTTCCTGGTCCTCGTGCTGGACCTGCGTGCCGGCTCGGTCCTCGGCCACCACCTGCTCGACCTCAACCGGCTCTACGGGCTCACCTGAACCGGGCAGCGCCCGCGCTGACGGGACCAGGAGCCCGGGTCCTGCCGATAGAAGAAAAACGTCGCTGTCGGCCGGAGCGAACAGCGACTCAGGTAACTCGTCCCACTTCAACGTATATCGCACCGGGGGGCTTGCCGCAAGACCCCCGTCCTGCCGCAGAATCGTCCGCCTGACCTGCGAACGAGCGAACGGGGACGACGGTGCATGAGCGGTACGTGTCGGGTCTCGACGAGGTCGACGAGACGCAGATCGGAATCGTCGGCGGCAAGGGCGCGCACCTCGGCGTGCTGTCGCGGATCGACGGCGTACGCGTGCCGGCCGGCTTCTGCGTGACGACGGCCGCCTTCCGGCGGATCATGGCCGAGGCGCCGTCGATCGGCGACCGGCTCGACGAGTTGTCCCACCTGGACCCCGACGACCGGCCGTCGATCCGCACGCTCAGCGCGGAGCTCCGCCGGATCATCGAAGGGACGGTCCTCCCGGACGAGGTGGCGGTGGCGATCACCGGGGCGCTCACCCGGTACGCCGCGTACGCCGTCCGGTCCAGCGCGACGGCGGAGGACCTGCCCTCGGCCTCCTTCGCGGGCCAGCAGGACACCTATCTCAACGTCACGGGGCCGACGGCGATCCTGGAGCACGTCCGCCGGTGCTGGGCCTCGCTCTTCACCGAACGGGCGGTGACCTACCGTCAGCGCCACGGCATCGACCACCGATCGGTGCAGATGGCCGTCGTCGTCCAGGAGATGGTGGTGCCGCAGGTGGCGGGCGTCCTGTTCACGGCCGACCCGGTCAGCGGCAACCGGAAGGCGGCCGTCGTGGAGGCCAGCTTCGGCCTCGGCGAGGCGCTGGTCTCCGGGCTGGTCAACCCGGACTCCTGGACCGTCCGGGACGGTGCGGTCGTCGACCGGACCATCGCCGCCAAGCGGCTCGCCGTCCGCGCCGTGCCGACCGGCGGGACGACCGAGGAGGCGATCGACCCGGCGCGGCAGGAGCAGCCGGCGCTGACGGACGACCAGGTGCTGCGGCTGGTGCGGCTGGGCCGGCGGATCGAGGCCCATGTCGGCCACCCCCAGGACATCGAATGGTGCCTGGCCGACGACGGCTTCCACATCGTCCAGAGCCGGCCGATCACCACGCTCTTCCCCGTCCCCGAGAGCGGCGACGACGCCAACCACGTCTACGTCTCCGTCGGGCACCAGCAGATGATGACGGACCCGATGCGGCCACTCGGGCTCTCCATGTGGCAGCTGACCGCCCTCGCGCCGATGCACGGCGCCGGCGGAAGACTCTTCGTCGATGTCACCCGGCGTCTGGGGTCACCGTCGAGCCGTGCCGGTCTCCTGGAGATCATGGGCAGGGGCGACCCGCTGATCCGGGACGCGCTGGAGACCCTCATCGACCGGGGCGACTTCATTCCGGCGCTGCCCGAACAGCCCTCGGCGGCGCCACTTCCCGGCGGAGCGCCCGCCCCGATCGACACCGATCCGGCCATCGTCACCGAACTCGTCGCTTGCAGCCAGGCGGCCCTGGCCACCCTGCGGCGGGACATCCGGACGACCGCCGGGCCGGCGCGGTTCGACTTCCTCCTGGCCGCCTTCGAGGAGCACAAACGGCTCCTCAGCGAGCCGCTGAGCATCCAGGCGATCATGGCGGGAATGGACGCCTCCTGGTGGCTCAACGAGCACCTGGCGGCGTGGCTGGGTGAGCGGAACGTGGCTGACACGCTCACCTTGTCCGCGCCCGGCAACGTCACCTCGGAGATGGGACTGGCACTGCTGGACGTCGCCGACGTCATCCGCCCGTACCCGGAGGTGGTGGCGTTCCTCAAACAGGTCCGGGACGAGGGCTTCCTGGACGAGCTGGCCGACCTCCCGGGCGGACCGGCGGCGCGCGACGCCATCCGGGCCTACCTCGACGCGTACGGCATGCGCTGCGTCGGCGAGATCGACATCACCAGGCCACGGTGGAGCGAACGCCCCAGCGCGCTCGTACCGCTGATCCTCGACAACGTCCGGAACTTCGCGCCGGGCGCCCGCGAGCGGCGCTTCGCGCAGGGGCGGCAGGCGGCGGAGCAGAAGGAGCGGGAGGTGCTGGAGCGGCTGCGGACCCTGCCGGACGGGGCGCGGAAGGCCGAGGAGACGAAGCGGATGATCGACCGGGTCCGCACCTTCATCGGCTACCGGGAGTATCCCAAGTACGCGATCGTCAGCCGCTACCTCGTCTACAAGCAGGCGCTGCTGGAGGAGGCGGCCCGCCTCGTGCGGACCGGCGTGCTGCGCGAGGAGGAGGACATCTTCTTCCTCACCTTCCCGGAGTTGCACGAGGTCGTCCGCACCGACCGGGTGGACGACCAGCTCATCCACCGACGGAAGGCCGAGTTCCGGTCGTACCAGGCGCTCACCCCGCCCCGGGTGCTCACCTCCGACGGCGAGGGCCTCGCGGGCGCGTACCGGCGGGGCGGCGTGCCGGCCGGCGCGCTGGTCGGCCTGCCGGTCTCCGCCGGGCTCGTCGAAGGGCGGGCCCGTGTCATCCGGGACGTGGCCGAGGCCGAGCTGGCCCCCGGCGACATCCTCGTCACCGCCTTCACCGACCCGAGCTGGTCACCCCTGTTCGTGGCGATCGACGGGCTGGTGACGGAGGTGGGCGGCCTGATGACCCACGGGGCCGTGGTGGCCCGGGAGTACGGCCTGCCGGCCGTCGTCGGCGTGGCGAACGCGACCCGGCTGATCCGCGACGGACAGCGGATCCGCGTGCACGGCACGGACGGGTACGTCGAGATCCTGCCCTGACCGGCCGCCGCCGGTCACCCCCGGCGGGTCAGCACCTCGGGCCCGGATTCCGTGATGGCGACGGTGTGTTCCGAGTGGGCGGTGCGGGAACCGTCGGCGGAGCGGATCGTCCAGCCGTCGTCGTCGACCTTGATCTTGTCGGTGGAGCGGCAGAACCAGGGCTCGATGGCGATGGTGAGACCGGGGGTGAGTTTCAGGCCACGACGGGGGCGACCGTCGTTGGCCACGTGCGGGGCCTCGTGCATGGTGCGGCCGATGCCGTGGCCGCCGAACTCGGCGTTGACGCCGTAGCCGTAGGAGTGGGCCACCGCGCCGATCGCGGCGGAGATGTCGCCGAGACGGCCGCCGGGCTGGGCGGCGGCGATGCCGGCGGCGAGGGCGACCTCGGTGGCCTCGATCAGCGTCAGGTCCGCCGGGTCGGGGGTGCCGACGACGAAGGAGAGCGCCGAGTCGGCGACCCAGCCGTCGATGCCGACCGCCATGTCGATGCTGAGCAGGTCACCGTCGCGCAGGACGTAGTCGTGCGGCAGGCCGTGCAGCACCGCGTCGTTGACCGACAGGCACAGCACGTTGCGGAACGGGCCGCGGCCGAACGACGGGGCGTAGTCCCAGTAGCAGGACTCGGCGCCGCGTTCGGCGATCCGGCGGCGGGCGTGGTGCTCGATGTCCATCAGGTTGACGCCGACGGCGGCGACGCCGCTCAACTCGTCGAGCAGCTCGCCGACGAACTGGCCGGCCACCGCCATCCGGCCGATCTCCTCGGCGGACTTGAGCTCGATCACGACAGCCTCCCTCTCCGATGCGGTATTTTTATACCACACCGGATCCGGCCGCCCCCGAAGGGATATCCTGCCCCCATGGTTCGCCAACCGCTCACCGCCGAACAGATCGCCGCGGGCCAGCGCCTCGGAGCCGCCCTGCGGGCCGCCCGGGCCGGCCGCAGCCTCGTCCAGGTGGCCCTGGCGGCCGGCATCTCCCCCGAGACCCTCCGCAAGATCGAAGCCGGCCGCCTGCCGGCGCCGGCCTTCGGCACCGTCGTGCGCCTCAGCCAGGCCCTCGACCTCCCCCTCGACGACCTGGCCGAGGTCTGGCTGGCCGACATGCCCGTCCCCCAGGCGTCCTGACGGCCGACCGCGTCGACGGCCGAGGCCGCCCTCCCCTGAGGAGCACCGGCATGATCCTCCCGAAGGCGCGGGACCCGCGCTTCATCACCCTCCGCCGCGGCGGCACCCTCACCGACGCGCACCATCACCTGCTCGCGCTCTGGGCGGCGTCCTGCGCCGAGCATGTCCTGCACCTGTTCGAGTCGGTCCGGCCCGACGACCCGCGGCCCCGTGACGCGATCGCCCACGCCCGGGCCTGGGTGCGCGGCGAGGTCACCATGATGCAGGCCCGCGCCGCCGGCGGCCACGCGATGGGCGCGGCCCGGGACCTGCGCGGGGCGGCACGACATGCCGCGTACGCCGCCGGCCAGGCCGGCGCCGTGGCACACGTCGCCGCGCACGAACTCGGCGCGGCCGCCTATGCGATCAAGGCGGCGCGTGCCGCGGCGCCGGCCGGCGGGAGCGACGCCGCGGGCAGACTGGAGTGCCGATGGCAGCGTGACCAGCTCCCCGAGGCCATCCGCGACCTCGTCCTCGACGACCAGCGGTTGCGCAACGACATCTGCTGGTCGGCGTTCGACTGCTGAGCGTCGCGCCCCGACAGGTCACCGGGGCGTCACCGTCACCTGCCGGCGCGGCGGAGCATCGCCTCCACCTCCGGGTCGGGCATGAGCTCCCGGACCTCCTGCGCGCAGCGGCAGGCGGCGGCGACCTTCGCCGCCCACCCCAGCGCCTCCTCCCGCGAGGCCACGTCGACGACCACGAACCCGCCGAGGACCTCCTTGGTCTCCGGGTAGGGGCCGTCGGTGACCAGGCCGTCCGTGGCCACGACGCTCGCCCGCTGGCGTTCGAGACCCGCGGCGACCACGAACACGCCGGCGTCCACGGCCTCCTGGATCACCGCGTGCGCGGCCTTGCCCGCCTCGGGCAGGTCCTCGGCCGGGATGTGGTCCATCGCGCCGTCGTTGAACGAGATCAGGTACCGCATGCCACCACTCCTCTGTTCCGGCGGCGTCGTCCGCCGCCTCTCACCTGTGCCACGAACGACCTGCCCCGGATCCGACAACGGTGCCCGACAAACCTTGCACCAGATCTGCGCCACGCGGTTCCCCCGGGGCGTCGGCCCGACCGTGGCAGGGATCGTCACCGCGGGGAGGCCGGTCCCAGTTGGTCGCGGCGGCGGGTCAGGTAGGCGACCTGCGCGGTGTTGCCGGCCAGCTCGATGGCCCGGTCGTACGCCGTGCGGGACGGGCCACCGCGGCCCAGCCGGCGCAGCAGCTCGGCCCGGGTCGCGTGGTAGGCGTGGTAGTTGGCCAGCGCGTCCCCGAGGCGGTCGACGGCCGCCAGGGCCACCTGCGGGCCGTCGAGTTCGGCCACCGCGACGGCCCGGTTGAGGGCGACGATCGGCGAGGGGTCGACGCGGACGAGCTGGTCGTAGAGGGCGACGACCTGTGACCAGTCCGTGTCGCGGACGTCGCGGGCGTAGGTGTGCACGGCGTTGATGGCGGCGAGGATCTGGTAGCGACCCGGGGCCACCCCGGTGGCCAGCCGCTCGCGCACGAGCTGATGACCCTCGGCGATCAGCGCCCCGTCCCAGGCCGCGCGATCCTGCTCGGCGAGGGTGACCAGTTCGCCGTCGGCCGAGACCCGGGCGGCGCGGCGGGCCTCGGTGAGGAGCATCAGCGCCAGCAGCCCGGCGACCTCGCCGTCGTCGGGCAGGAGGGCACGCACCAGGCGGGTGAGCCGGATCGCCTCGGCGGTCAGGTCGTGCCGTACGGGGGCGCTGTCCGGGCCGCTCGCCAGGTAGCCCTCGTTGAAGACGAGGAAGAGCACGGCGAGCACGCCGGACACCCGCGCCGGGAGATCCTCCTCGGACGGCACCCGGTACGGGATGCGCGCCGCCGTGATCTTCGCCTTCGCGCGGGTGATCCGTCGTTCCATCGTGGTGCCCTGCACCAGGAAGGCGCGGGCGATCTCGGCGACGGTGAGGCCGGCGACCATGCGCAGCGTCAGCGCCACCCGGGTCTCCGGCGCGAGCGCCGGGTGGCAGCAGGTGAAGATCAGCCGGAGCCGCTCGTCGTCGATGGCGCCGACCGGCTCGCCGGGGTCCTCGTCGTACAACAGCTGGGCCTCCCGCTGCTTGTCGTCGCGCTTGCTCTCGCGGCGGACCCGGTCGATGGCCTTGCGGTGGGCGGTGGTGGTCAGCCAGGCGCCCGGGTTGGGCGGTACGCCGTCGACCGGCCACCGCTGCACCGCGGTCGCGAACGCCTCGGCCGTCGCCTCCTCGGCGATGTCGAGGTCGCCGAACCGCCGGGTGAGGGTGGCGACCACCCGGGCCCACTCGGCACGGTGGGCCCGGACGACCGCCTCCCGGGCGTCGGTCGGGCTCACCGGAACGGCCGTACCTCGATCTTGCGGTTGCAGGCCTTCGACCCGTCGGCGGCGAGCGTGAGCGCCACGTCGAGGTCGGCGGCCTCGATGATCCAGAAGCCGGCGAGGAACTCCTTGGACTCCAGGTACGGCCCGTCGGTGAAGAGCGGCTCCCCGCCCCGGTTGTCGATGACGGTGGCCGACTCCGGCGCGGCGAGGCCACCGGCGAAGACCCAGTGCCCGTCGGCCTGGAGCCGGTCGTTGAACACGTCGATGGCCGCCATCTCGTCCTCGGTGGCGAGGTCGGACGCGTCGTAGATCACGGAAAACAGGTACTGCATCTCGCGTCATCTCCTGCGGTTCGCCGGCGCCCCTCGTGGGCGGCCGCTCACCCCTGCCACGAACACGGCTGCCCCGATCCGACACCGCGGCCCGGAATTCTTCAAGTCTCCGGGCCGGAGGTGCCGGCGGCGGGGAGTCAGCGCAGCGCGTGGGTGGGCGCCGACCGTGGGGCGGGAATCGCCGTCCGCTCACCGCCGGTCACCCGGACGTCGGCGGGCAGGCCGGTGAGCGAGGCGGCGCCGGTCCGGTCGACCGTGACCGTGACCGCCCGGTCGGCGATGCGCAGCCCGGCGGCGGCGATCGCGCCGAGGTCGGACCCGGCGAGCGGGGCGAGGTGCACCGTGCCGGCCGGCACGTCCGGGTAGACGCCGGTGGCCGCCTGGAGCAGCAGCACCGCGGCCGCGGCCGACCAGGCCTGCGGCTTGCACGCCGCCGGGTACGGCACGGGACGGCCGAGCGTGTCCCGGTCGTCGCCGCCGTACAGCTCGGGGAGGCGGTAGTCGAACGCCTCCGCGGCGGCGAGCAGGCCGTCGGCGAGACGCAGGGCGGGCCCGTGGTGGCCGGCCCGGGCCAGGCCGCCGAGGACGATCGCGGTGTCGTGCGCCCAGACGGAGCCGCAGTGGTACGACAGCGGGCTGAACCCGGCGTCGTCGCGGGACATGGTGCGCAGCCCGAACCCACCGGCCAGGGCGTCGGTGGCCAGCAGCGCCGCCACCTGTGCCGACTCCTCGTCCGACAGCAGGCCGGTGCCGAGCAGGTGGCCGATGTTGCTGGTCAGGGAGTCGACCGGGCGCTTGTCCCGGTCCAGGGCGAGCGCGGGCTGGGGGCCGTACCGGCCGTCGACCCAGAACGCCGCGCGGAACCGGTGGGCCAGCCGGTCGGCGTACCCGCGCCAGCGGTCGGCGCCGGGCCGGTCGAACGCGTCGAGCAGGTCGGCGCCGTGCACCGCCGCCTGGTACGCGTACCCCTGCACCTCGGCCAGGACGATGGGCGACTGCGCGATCCGGCCGTCCCGGAAGCGGACCGCGTCGCCGGAGTCCTTCCAGCCCTGGTTGGCCAGGCCGTGTCCGGTGGTGTCGACGTACTCGACGAGGCCGTCACCGTCGGCGTCGGCATGCTCGCCGAGCCAGCCGAGCGCGGCCTCCAGGTGCGGCAGCAGCGGTGCGACCTGGTCGGCGGCCAGGCCCCAGCGCCACGCGTCGTGCAGCAGGCTGACCCAGAGCATGGTGGCGTCGACCGTGCCGTAGTAGGCGGGTGGGAGGCGCAGGCCCTCGCCGGGGGCGAACTCGTGCCGGCGCAGCTCGTGCAGGATCTTGCCGGGTGCCTCGCCGGTGGCCGGGTCGACCCGGGTGCCCTGCCGACGGGCGAGCACCCGCAGCGTGCCGGCGGCCAGCTCGGTGCCGAGCGGCAGCATCATCCGGGCGGCCCAGAGGCTGTCCCGGCCGAACAGGGTGAGGAACCAGGGCACACCGGCGCCGAGGAAGACGTCCTGCGGGTGGGCGGGGTCGGCCAGGCGCAGCCCGCGCAGGTCGGCCAGGGACCGGTCGAGCAGCCGGACGAGGCGGCGGTCGTCGGCGCGGACCTCGGGGCGCGACCAGGCCGGCTCGGCGGGCGGGGCGACCACCACGGCGCGGGGGTCGGTCACGGTCAGCCCCCAGCGCAGGGTCACCTCGCCGCGCGGCGCGAGCGCGACGGGCCAGCTGAGCCGGGGGGCGGTGGCGCGTCCGTCGGTGGCGTCGACGGTGGCCGCCGGCGCGGTGACCGTCACGGTGATGCCGTCGCCGGTCCAGTCCAGCCGGCCGGGCCCCTCGGTGCGGGCCGTCAGCGGCGTGCCGGTCGCGCCGGACTTGACCAGCTCGATCGGGGCGAGGTCGCAGCCGAGGTCGACGCTGACCGTGGCGCGGACCGGCAGCGCGGCGGTGGAGACGACGCGCAGTTCCTCGGTGACGCCGTGCGGGTCCGCGTGCCGGGTGCGTTCGATCCGGACGGTCGGGTCGGGTCCCGGGTCGCCGAGCCAGCGGGCGAGCGCGACGAAGCGGGTGCCGTGCGGTCCGGCCGCGCCCTGGGCGAGCGCTTCGGGCTCCCGGTCGTCGACGCGCAGCTCGGCCCGGGAGAGCACCCGGGCGTCGGCGTGGAAGACGCCCTGTACGCCGGCCGGGCGGATCTGCCCGGCCGCGTCACCCAGCGCGCTGGTGGGGGCGTGGACCGCGCCGACCAGGTCGTTCAGCAGGGGTTGCAGGTGGCGTTCGGACACGGGGGGCTCCAGGGGTGCTCGGTGGTGCGAGGTGCCCGGAACGGATGTCTTGACAGATCGTCCCGGCGGGGTGCAAAGTGCGAAACATTCCAGAAACTTTGAACGATCTAATCCTGCCTCATCGGAGTTGGATCGTTCAAGGCGGCGAGAGGGATCAAGTGTCAGAAAAGGTGACCATCGCGACGGTGGCCCGGCATGCCCAGGTGAGCCGGCAGACGGTCTCCAACGTGCTCAACGCGCCGCACATCGTCCGCGAGGACACCCGGCGTCGGGTGCAGGAGGCGATCACCGCCCTCGGCTACCGCGCCAACCAGGCCGCCCGGCAGATGCGCACCGGACGCAGCCGACTGATCGCCGTCCGGATCGAGCCGACCCGGGACGGCATCAACGGCTCGGTGCTCGACCGGTTCCTGCACGGGCTCACCGAGACCGCCGACGCGGCCGGCTACCGGGTCATGCTCTACACCGCCGGCGACGACAACCAGGAGATCGCCACCTACGACGACCTGCTCGGCGCGTACGACCTGGACGCCTTCGTACTCACCGGCACCAAGCACGGCGACCCCCGCACGGCCTGGCTCGCCGGCCGGGAGGTGCCCTTCGTGACGTTCGGTCGCCCCTGGGACGCCCCCGAGAGCCACCCCTGGGTCGACGTGGACAACGCCGACGGCACGGCCCAGGCCACCCGACGGCTGCTGGACACCGGCCACCGCCGGATCGCCTTCATCGGCTGGCCGACCGGCTCCGGCGTCGGCGACGACCGGCACACCGGCTGGCGTACGACCATGGCGGCGGCCGGCATCGACGCGGCCGACCTGCGCCGGTCCACCGAGGACGGCATCGCGGCCGGCGAGCGGGAGATGCGCGCCCTGCTCACCACCGCCGAACCGCCGACCGCGGTGGTCTGTGCCAGCGACTCGCTCGCCCTCGGCGCCCTCCAGGCCGTCCGGGACACCGGCACCCCGGCCGCGGTCATCGGCTTCGACGACACCCCGGTCGCCGCCGCGGTCGGGCTGACCAGCGTCAGCCAACCGCTCGCGGCAGCCGCCGCCCGCTGCGTCGAGCTGCTCACCGGCGTGCTCGACGGCCAACCGACCAACCCCCACGTGCTGCTCCAGCCCGCGCTGGTGCTGCGGCACACCGCGTGACCCCCCGTATCCCCCACCAGGAGATTCAGATGGCATCCCGATCCCTCACCCGGGCGGCGGTGGCCGGCCTCGCCGCCGTCACCCTGCTCGCCTCCGCCGCCTGCGGCAACGGCTTCGACAACTCCTCCGGCGACGCCAAGCAGTCCAGCGGCCCGGCGAACCTGCAGATCCTGATCGGTTCCTCCGGCGACGCGGAGACCAAGGCGGTCCAGGCGGCGGCGGCGAAGTGGGCGTCCTCCTCGGGCAACCAGGCCACCGTCACCCCGGCCCAGGACCTCACCCAGCAGCTCGGCCAGGCGCTCGCCGGTGGCACCCCGCCGGACGTCTTCTACGTCGACGCCAGCCGGTTCGCCGACTACGCCAGTGTGGGCGCGCTGGAGCCGTACGGCGACAAGATCAGCAAGCCGGACGACTTCTACGAGAGCCTGCGCACCGCCTTCACCTACGACGGCAAGTTCTACTGCGCGCCCAAGGACTTCTCCACCCTCGCGCTGGAGATCAACACCGACCTCTGGACGAAGGCCGGGCTGACCGACGCCGACGTGCCGACCACCTGGGACCAGCTCACCGCGACCAGCCAGAAGATCAAGGCCAAGGGCCTGGTGCCGCTGGCGCTCGGCGACACCCGGGACCGGATCGGCGCGTTCCTGGTGCAGAACGGCGGCTGGTTGCTGAGCAAGGACGGCAAGCAGCCCACCGCGGACAGCCCGGAGAACCTGGCCGCCCTCCAGTACGTCAAGTCCCTGCTCACCAGCGGCTACGCGCGCTTCCCCAAGCAGCTCGACGCCGGCTGGTCCGGTGAGGCGTTCGGCAAGGGCAAGGCGGTGATGACCATCGAGGGCAACTGGATCAAGGGTGCCCTGCAGAACGACTTCCCGAACGTGAAGTACAAGGTCGTCCCGCTGCCCGCCGGCCCGAAGGGGCCGGGCACGCTCTCCTTCACCAACTGCTGGGGCATCGCCGCGAAGTCGACGCACAAGGAGCAGGCGATCAAGTTCGTCGAGGCGATGACGAGCGGCGAGCAGCAGATGAGCTTCGCCAAGGCGTTCGGCGTGATGCCCTCCCGGCAGTCGGTCCAGGGCGAGTACACCTCGGCGTTCCCGGCCGACAAGCCGTTCATCGACGGCGCCGGCTATGCCCAGGGCCCGGTGAACGCCCCCAAGATGGACAGCGTCCTCGGTGACCTGGACACCGGCCTGCAGGGGCTGGCGACCAAGGACCCGAAGACCGTGCTCCAGAACTTCGACAAGAACGCCAAGGCGGCGCTCGGCGGCTGAGGTGTGAGGAGGGGCCCCGGTCCACCGGGGCCCCTCCTTCCACCTCCGACCGGAGGGAGGAGGGGAGATGGCAACCGAAGCACTGACCGCACCCGCCACCGCGCGGGGCGGCCCCCCGCGCCGCCGGGGACGCGGCATCCGCGGCAACGAGAACGTCGCCGGCTGGCTCTTCGTCGCACCCGTGATCGTGATCCTCGGGCTGTTCCTGCTGCTGCCGATCCTGATGGCGGCATGGGTGAGCCTCACCGACTGGAACGGGCAGGGCAGCCCGTTCACCGCGAAGGTGCCGCTCGTCGGCGCCGACAACTACACCCGGCTGTTCACCGAGGACGGGCTGGCCCGCCGCGACTTCATGACCAGCATCCGGAACAACATCTACTACGTGGCGCTCGTGGTGCCGACGCAGACGGTGCTCGCTCTCGCCCTCGCCCTGGTGGTCAACAACCGGATGCTCAAGGGGAAGGGGTTCTTCCGGACCGCGTTCTACTTCCCGTCGGTCACCAGCTCGGTGGCGATCAGCGTGGTCTTCCTCTTCCTGTTCGCCAACTCCGGCGCGGTGAACGCGCTGCTGAGCATCTTCGGCATCCGTGGGCCGCAGTGGTTCGCCGACTCCCGGGGGGTGCTGCACCTGCTGCTCGGCACGGTCGGGGTGGACTCCCCGCCCGCCGCGCTGACCGGCGGCGGCCCGTTCGGGCTGAGCTGGTGGGACTGGCTCTCCGGACCGAGCGTCGCGATGATCTCGATCATCAGCCTGGTCGTCTGGACCACCTCGGGCACCTTCATGCTGATGTTCCTCGCCGCGCTGCAGAACGTCCCGGAGGCGCTGGACGAGGCGAGCATTCTGGACGGGGCGTCCCGGTGGCAGCGGTTCCGGTACGTCACCCTGCCGATGATCAAGCCGACCACCTTCCTGGTGCTCACCCTCGGCCTGATCGGTTCCTGGCAGGTCTTCGACCAGGTGTACGTGATGAGCCAGGGCGAGCCGGCCAAGACCACGCTCACCCCGGCCTACCTGTCGTACCGGACCGCGTTCCGCGACTTCGACTACGGCTCCGGCGCGGCGATCTCGTTCGTGCTGTTCCTGATCATCATCGTGCTCACGCTGGTCCAGCGGCGGGTGATGGCCGACCGGGACACCGACGGCCCTCGGCGCGGCTGGTGGCGGCGACGCGTACCGGAAGGGTCCTGACATGGCCGTCCTGGCAGACCGGCCGCCGGCCCCGGCGGCCACCCGGCCCCGCGCGGGCCGTGGGTCCCGCGTCCTGGTCAACCGGTTCCTCGGGTACGCCACCCTGATCTTCTTCGGGCTGGTCTTCCTCTATCCCTTCGTCATCCAGATCGGCAACTCCCTCAAGACCGAGCCGGACGCGGCGGCGAACCCGCTCTCGCCGGTGCCGCACCCGCTCTCGCTGGCCGGCTTCGAACGGATCTTCGAAGGCACCAACTTCCCGCTCTGGCTGGGCAACTCGCTGCTGGTCACCGTGCTGGTCACCCTCGGCCGGGTCTTCTTCGACTCGCTCGCCGGCTATGCGCTGGCCCGGCTGCGCTTCCGGGGCCGCAACGGGCTCTTCGCCGCCGTCATCGCGGTGATGGCGGTGCCCGGCGTGGTGCTGCTGATCCCCAAGTTCCTGGTGCTCAAGCAGCTCGGCCTCTACGACAGCTACGCGGGCCTGGTGGTGCCGCTGCTGGCGGACGCGGCCGGGGTGTTCATCATGAAGCAGTTCTTCGAGTCGGTGCCGGCCAGCGTCGAGGAGGCGGCCCGGATCGACGGGGCCGGCGTGTTCCGCACCTTCTGGTCCGTGGTGCTGCCGATGGCCCGGCCGGCGCTGATCACGCTGACCATCCTGTCGTTCCAGGGCTCCTGGAACGAGTTCCCGCACAGCCTCGTGGCCGTGCAGGACCCGGGGCTGTTCACCCTGCCCCGCGGCCTGGCCGACCTGGTCAGCGGCTCACTCGGCAAGGGCACCCAGTATCCGCTGAAGCTCGGCGCGGCGCTGCTGGCCACCATCCCGGTGGCCGTCCTGTTCGTGATCTTCCAGCGGTACTTCGTGCGGGGCGCCAACGAGGGCGCGGAGAAGGGCTGACCCGGACATGGCCCTGGGACCCGCGCTCGACGAGACGCTCGCCGCCCGGTTGATCGCGGACCAGTTCCCCCGGTGGGCCGACCTGCCGGTCGTCGCCGCGTCACCGCAGGGCTGGGACAACCGCACCTTCCGGCTCGGTGACCGGCTCAGCGTCCGGCTGCCCAGCGCCGCCGGCTACGCGCACCAGATCGGCAAGGAGAGCCGCTGGCTGCCGTACCTGGCGAGGCACCTGTCGGTCCCGGTGCCGGAGCCCGTGGCCCTCGGCCGCCCCGCACTCGGCTATCCGTTCGCCTGGTCGGTCAACGCGTGGCGGGACGGGGAGGTGCTCTCCCGGGCCGACGTCGCCGACCCGGCGGCGCTCGCCACCGAGCTGGCGTCCTTCCTGGTCGAGTTGCGGGGCGTGCCGACGGACGACGCGCCCCGCCCCGGCCCGGAGACCGCACACCGCGGCGGGCCCTTCGCGTTCTACGCGACCGAGGCGCGGGCGGCCGTCTCGGCGCTGGACGCGCGGTCCCCCGCCACCGACCGGGTGCTCGACGAGGCGGTGGCCTCCCGGTGGCCGCGCCCGCCGGTCTGGTTCCACGGCGACCTGGCCGCCGACAACATCCTGGTCACCGACGGCCGCCTCGCCGGCGTGCTCGACTTCGGCTGCGCCGGTGTCGGCGACCCGGCGTGCGACCTCGTCATCGCGTTCACCCACCTCGACGACGGGACGCGACCGGGGTTCCGCCGGGCGGTCGGTCTCGACGACGACACCTGGCGGCGCGCCCGGGGCTGGGCCCTGTGGAAGGCGGCCATCACCCTGGCCAACCCGGACGCCTCCGCGCGGCGGCGGCGGGAGCAGACGCGGGCGTTCGCGGCGGTCCTGCGGGACCTCTCCCCGCGCCCGTAATCCGGTCGAGGACCGACGCGCCGGCTGTTAGCGTCACGCCGGTGTTCACCAGCGAACGGGTGCGGCTGCGTCCACCCACCCCCGACGACGCGCCCGACCTGTTCCGCCTGCACGCCGACCCCGAACTGCACCTGATCACCGACGGCGACCCGTTCGTGCCGCACCACGTCGAGCAGGTCCGGGCCCGGCTGCTCCGGCAGGTCACCGAGCCCCCGAACGGCGAGACCCGGGTGCCGCTGCTGGCCGAGGCCGTGGCCGACGGCAGGTTCCTGGGCAACTGCTCGCTCTGGGGCATCAACGCCTTCAACCGGTACGCCCACCTCGGCATCACCCTGCTGCCCGAGGTCCGCGGCCAGGGCTACGGGACCGAGGTGATCCGGCTGCTCTGCCGGTACGGCTTCCGCAACCGGAACCTGCGCCGCCTCGAACTGGAGACGCTGGCGAGCAACACCGCCATGCGGCGGACCGCCGAGGCGTGCGGCTTCGTGCACGAGGGCACCCAGCGGGAACGCGAGTACGACGGCGACGGCTTCGCCGACATGGTGGTCTACGGCCTGCTCCGCCGCGACTGGACACCCTGACCCGGCTGCCCGGCCGGGCAGCCGGGCGACGGTTCCGTCAGCGGGGGGTCGGCACCGCCTCCCGGGCGAGGATGACCGCCCCCAGCAGGGCGGCGTCGTCCGCGAAGCGGGACAGCACCACCTCCGGCGGATACGGCAGCACCGCCGCCATCCGCTCCCCCAGCATGCCCCGGATCAGCGCGCTGCCGGCCACCCCACCGACCAGCACCACCCGCTGCGGGTCGAGCAGCAGGCAGCAGGTCACCAGGTGCCGGGCCAGCTCGTCCACCCGGGCGGTCAGCGCGTCGCGGGCCGGTCCGGGCCGTTCGGCGGCGGCGGCCAGACCCGGCGCACCGCCCGGCACCCCGAGCGAGTCGGCGAGCCGGTCCAGCGCCCGGCCGGAGAAGTCCAGCTCCAGCATGGTGCCCGGCCACGGGCCGCCCGCCACGGCGTATCCGATCTCGCCGGCCGCGCCGTGGTGACCGGCGAGCACCGCTCCCCGGACCGTCACCGCCGCCGCGACACCGGTGCCCAGGCCGACCACCAGCCCGGGGTCGGCGTCGCGGAGCGCGCCGAGCCGCAGCTCGGCCAGGGCGGCGGCGTTGAGGTCGTTGTCGACCGCCACCAGCGGCACGCTCAGCCGGTCACGGACGGCGTCGGCGAGGCGCAGCCCGTCCCACCCGGGCACGTTCGGGGCCAGGTCGATGCCGTCGGCGCGGACCACGCCGGGCGAGGCGATCCCGGCCGCCGCGACCGGCGCGCCGACCTCCCCCACCAGCCGCGCGGCCAGGTCCAGGGCGCGCTCCAGGGCCTGCGGCGCACCCCGCTCGGCGTACGTCGGGACGCGCTCGCGGGCCAGCAGCCGACCTTCGCCGTCGGCCACCCCCACCGCCATCTTGGTGCCGCCGAAGTCGATGCCGAGCAGCACCGCCGCCTCGCCGTCCGGCGACGCGGACCGGGTGGCCCGACCGGCCAGTCGTACGCTCACCGGACCACCCCGGCGGCGCCGGCGGGCACGTGCCGCCCGCTCATCGGGCCGCCCCCTGCGCGGCGACCGCGTCCAGCGCCTCGTCAGCGGCGGCCAGGCGGGCGCGGACCCCGGCCAGCCGGCCGGCGACCGTGTCGAACGTGCCGCGCAGCACCGCCACCTGGGCGCGTACGGCGGCGGCGCCGGGACCGTCGACCTGGGCGCGGTCGAGCACCAGCTCGGGGCGGACCGCAGCGGCGATCAGGTCGGCGACGGCCGCGTCGTCGAGCCCGTCGGCGATCCCCTCGGCCGCGGCCCGGACGCCCTGCGCGGTCCAGGTGCCCGGTGCGCCGCCCCGGACCAGCCGGCCGACCACCGAGTGCGCGGCCCGGAACGGCACCCCGTGCCGGGTCAGCGCATCGGCTGCGGCGGTGGTGGTGGCGCCGGAGGCGACGATCTCCTCGGCCGACGGCGGCTCCAGCGGCGCGATCTCGGCGAGGAAGCCACCGAGCAGGGCGAAGAAGCGGTCGGTGCGGTCGTTGCTGTCCCAGAGCCGCACCTGCACGTCGGTGGTGGCGTTGTTGGAGTCCTCCCACCAGGCGGCACCCACGTTGTTCAGCACCGAGGCGGCGTCGGCGGCGGTGGCGCCGGCCATCGACACGAGGTGCTCCAGCACCACCGGGTTGCGCTTCTGCGGCATGATGCTGCTGCCCTGGGTGAAGTCGCCCGGCGTGGTCACCCACCGCCAGCTCAACCAGTCCATCAGGGTGCGGGCCAGCCGGGCGCCGGTCGCCAGGGCCTGGGCGTTGAGGGTGCCCACCCGGACCAGGTGGTCGGCGCCGGCCACCGCCTCGTACGAGTTGGTGACCAGGCCGTCGAAGCCGAGCAGCTCGGCCACCCGGGCGGGGGCGATGTCCAGGTCGGTGCCCGCGAAGGCGCACGAGCCCAGCGGCGAGGTGTTGAGCTGGTCGATCAGCTCGGCGTAGGCGACGGCCTGCCCGGCGAGGGCCTCGGCGTAGCCGGCGAGGGCGTGCCCGATGGTGGTGGGCTGCGCCGGCCGGCGGTGGGTGTACCCGGTGATCACCACGTCGGCGTACCGGTGTGCGGAGTCCAGCGCGGTGGTGCCGGCGGCCAGCACCCGGTCGAGGACGCCGAGGAGCTGGTCGCGCAGCAGCATCCGGAACACCCCGGCGTCGAGGTCGTTGCGGCTGCGGGCCATCTGCACGTCCAGCTCGGAGGTGGGGATGCCGCACGCCTGCGCCAGCCGCTTCTCCATCAGGTAGTAGGTGTCCTCGACGGTGCCGTCGAACTCGGGCGCGCCGCTGGTGTCGGCGCGCAGTTCGGCCAGCCCGCGCAGCAGCCGGGCGCCCCGATCGGCGGGGACCAGCCCCTGCTCGGTCAGCATCACCACGTGGGCCTGGCTGGCCCGCACCATCGCCGGGAAGAGGAGCCCGACGTGGTGGTCATAGGTCGGCTTGAGGTGGTGCCGCTGGTAGGTGGTCAGCGCGGGTGTGCTCATGACGGTCTCTACTTCCTTCCGTGCCGGGCGGGCGCCGCGCGCCGCACCCGGGTGGTCAGCCGGTCAGTCGTGCAGGCCGAGCAGGCGCTCGGCGTTCCCGGCGAAGATGGCGCGGAGGTGGTCGTCGGGCAGCCCCAGCTCGCGGCAGATGCGCAGCTGGTCGTCCAGGTAACGGGTGACGTAGCCGCGTGGGAACCACGAGGAGTCGCTGCCGAACACGATGCGGTGCGGCCCGATGGTCTCGTAGCACCGCCGGAACAGCTCCTCCAGCGTCAGCTTGTACGGCATCCAGCGCACCCACTGGTTGGACCCGGAGGTGTCGACGTGGATGTTCGGGCAGCCCCAGGCGGCGAAGAGCAGGTCCTGCACGTGCTGGACGCCGAAGTGCGGCACCACCACGGGCAGCTCGGGGAAGCGGCGGGCCATCCGGGCCAGCTCGTCCGGGCCGCCGTACCGGCCGTGGGACAGGCCGCCGGCGCTGCCGTAGTGACCGATGTGGATCAGCACGGGCACACCGAGGCGCTGCGCGGTGCCCCAGAGCGGGTCGAGGTCCTCGTCGTCCAACGGACCGCGCAGCAGCGGGGCGAAGAGCTTCAGCCCCCGCAGGCCCCGCTCGACCACCGCGCGTTCCAGCTCGGCGGCGGCGTCCGGGGCGTACGGGTCGTGGTGGGCGAAGCCGAGCAGCAGCTCGGGGTGGCGGTCCACCACGTCGGCGACCGCGTCGTTGCCGCCGCCGGTGACGAAGACGGCCCGGCGTACGCCGACCGCGCGCAGCTCGGCGGCCCACCGGTCGGCCTCGTCCTGCCAGCGCGGGGCGGGCGGCTCCGGGTCGGGGAAGCCCCACGCCTGCCGCCACTGCCGGGCGTACGGGGCGGAGGCGGCGGTCCGTACGGCCCGCTCGTGCTCGCCGCCGGGGTGCATCCCGGCGGCGTGCTCGCAGCCGCGCACGGTCTCGTCCGCGCCGATGCGGAAGTGCAGGTGGAAGTCGACGACGTCCAGTCCACGGTCGACGGTCACGGCGCCTCCTCGGGCTCGGGTCCGCCGGGTCGGCGGGCCGGGGCGTCGGCGGGCAGGGGCGCGTCGGTGGGCGGCGCGGGGAGCGGGGCCGCGACCCAGGCGGCGACGACCTCCCGCAGCCGGGTGCCGGCGAGTTCCCGGACCTGCCGCCCGATCCCCTCGTCGGCCAGGGAGATGTGCCCGGACCAGCCCTGCCACGGGTCGGGCCGGGACTCCACCAGCACGTACGGGTGGGTGACCGGAAGCTTCGGCCGCGGCGGCAGGTCGTCGACCGCGTCGAGGCGGACCGCGCCGGGGTCGAAGCCGAGCACCCCGGAGGTCTCGTACGCGCCGCCGTGCCCGCGGGCCGGCAGCGGCCCGTACAGCTCGGTGGTCTCCGCCGGGGTGACCAGTTGGAACCAGTTGACCAGCAACAGGCTCGCCGGGCGCCGCCCGGAGACCCACTCCATCGCGGCCCGGACCGTCGACATGTTGGCATCGTGTCCGTTGACGATCAGGAGTCGGGGGAACCCGGCGGCGACGATCCCCTCGATCACGTCGGCGAGATAGCCGACCGCGATCTCGGGCCGGATCGCCACGGTGCCGGGCCACGGCCGGGTCTGGCCGGGGCAGGCCGCGTACGGCACGGCGGGGAAGAGCACCCCGCGCGGGCGCTGCGTCGCGCCCCGCGTCGTCGTGCCGGCGTCGCCGGACGGCGTCGCCGGGGCGTCGGCGACGGCGCTCTCGGCGGCGAAGCCCTCGGCGAGGATCAGGTCGGTGCCCAGCGGCAGGTGCGGCCCGTGCCACTCGACCGCGCCGACCGGCAGCACCGCGAAGTCCGCCGCCCCGGCGACCGCCGCGAGCTCGCCGCCGGGGATCCGGGCGGCGGGCAGCAGCCCGCCGCCCGCCGGCCAGGCCGCGCTCACGCCGTCCACCGGGCCGCCTCGCGGCCGGCGCGCCGGCCGCCTTCGAGCCGGCCGGAGACCACCATCACCACGAAGATCAGAACGACCTGGAGCATGCCGTACGCGGCGGCGGTGCCGACCTCGAACGAGTACATCCGGTTGTTGATCTCCACCGAGATCGGGGCGGTCTCGGAGGTGTAGATCAGCACCGAGGCGACGAACTCGCCGACGCCGTGCACGAAGGCGAGCAGCGCGCCGGCCAGCACACCGGGCAGCATCAGCCGCAGGGTGACCGTGCCGAACGCCCGCCACCAGGACGCGCCCAGGTTCCGCGCGGCCTCCTCCAGCGAGGGGTCGAGCTGGGCCAGGGTGGCCGAGCTGGACCGGAACACCAGCGGCAGGAACCGCACGAAGTACGCCAGCGGCAGAATCCAGAAGGTGCCGATCAGCACCTGCCCGAAGCTGAACGCGTTGCCGGTGCTGAACGCCGAGATCAGGTTGATCGCCACCACCGTGCCGGGCAGCGCCCAGGCCAGCATGACCGCCACGTCCAGCAGACCACGGCCACGGAAGTCGAGCCGGCGCACCGCGTACGCGATGAGGACGCCGACCACGACGCAGCCGACGGTCGCGATGAGGCTCATCTGCAGCGAGTTGAGGATCGGCTGGAACGCCGCCGGCTCGGAGAAGATCGTGACGAAGTTCTGCGTGGTGTACGCGGCGGGGACGACCTCGGTGGTCCAGGAGCCGTCCTGTGAGAAGGCGACCAGCGCGATGGTCGCCACCGGGGCGAGCAGGACCGCGGTGGCCAGCACCGAGGCGGCCAGCGCGAGCCACTTGCCCAGCGGGTTGGTGATCTCGCGGCGGTGCGCGGCGACGCCCTTGGACTGGGAGCGGTAGCTGCGCCGCCCCTCGTACCAGCGCATCCCGAGCAGGAACAGCACGGAGACCACCCCGAGCACGGAGGCGTAGGTGGAGGCCATCGGCAGGTCGCCGTTGGTGCGGTTGATGTAGATCTGCATGGTCATCGTCTGGTCCACCCCGAACAGCAGCGGAGCGGTGTACGACGCCAGCGAGGTCATGAACACCAGCAGCGAGGCGGAGACCAGCGCCGGGGTGAGCATCGGCAGGAGCACCGTGCGCCACACCCGCACCCGCCCCGCACCCAGGTTGTACGCCGCCTCCTCCACCGACGGGTCCATCCCGGCCAGCGCGGCCGAGGCGGAGAGGTAGAAGTACGGGTACATGGTGAAGGTGTGCACCACCAGCACCCCGGCGATGCCGGTGAACGGCAGGACCGGGTCCTCGGCGCCGAAGAGCTGCTGGAGCCCGCGCGGCAGGATGCCGGTCTCGCTGTAGAGCAGCTGGAACGAGATCGCCCCGATCAGCGGCGGCAGCGCCGCCGGCACCAGGATGATCGCCTCGATCAGCTTGCGACCGGGGAACGAGAAGCGCTTGAGCAGGAAGGCCATCGCGACGCCGACGACGCCGCAGAGCAACACGCTCGCCGCCGAGATGATCAGCGAGGTGACCAGGGACGACCGGGCGACCCCGTCGCCGGTGAGGAAGCTGGCGTAGTTGGCCGGCCCGTCCACGCCGACGCTCTCGGCGAAGGTGGCGAACATCGGCTGCACCACGTACCCGAAGAGGATCAGCGCGAGGGGCAGCACCAGCACGTACGGGAACCAGCGCGAGCCGGTGCCGCCGGCGAACCGGTCGGCGAGGCGGCGGCGGGGACGAGGTGGCGGCGCCGGCTCCCGGGTGACCGGGGCGACGGTGGCCGGACCGGGGGTGGCGGGGATGGTGCTCACGGCCGCACCACCCACATCCGGTCCCGGTTCAGGCGCAGCCCGACCTGGTCACCGACGGCGATCCCGGCCGGTACGTCGATCGCGGCGACCTGCACCGGTTCGCCGGCCACGTCGACCACGAGGTTGGTGGCCATGCCGGTGAACTCGACCTCGGTGACCCGGCCGGAGAGCGCGCCCGTCTCGGTGGCGGAGGTCAGCCCGATGCGTTCGGGCCGGACGGAGACCAGCGCGGTGTCGCCCTGGCGCAGGCCGTGGTCGGCCGGGGCGGGCGCGGTGACCTCACCGCCGCCCGGCAGCGCCACGGTGACGGTCCGCCCGTCGGCGGTCACCACCGGCAGGCTCAGCACGTTGCTGCGCCCGATGAAGCGGGCCACGAAGCTGGTCGCCGGGCGGTGGTAGATCTCCTGCGGGGCGCCGATCTGCTGCACCCGGCCGGACTGCATGACCGCGATCCGGTCCGACATGGCCATCGCCTCGGCCTGGTCGTGGGTGACGTAGATGGAGGTGGTGCCGGCCTCGCGCTGGATCCGACGGATCTCGACCCGGGTCTCCTCGCGCAGCTTGGCGTCGAGGTTCGACAGCGGCTCGTCGAGCAGCAGGGTGCGGGGCCGGATCACCAGGGCCCGGGCCAGGGCGACGCGCTGCTGCTGGCCGCCGGAGAGTTCGTCGATGCGCCGGTCGCCGTAGCCGGCGAGGTGCACCTGACCGAGTGCCTCCTCGACCCGCCGCCGTGCCTCGACCCGGCCGACCTTGCGGATCTTCAGCCCGTACGCGACGTTCTGCGCGACGCTCATGTGCGGGAAGAGCGCGTAGTTCTGGAACACCATGCCGGTGTCACGCTTGTTCGGCGGGCGGCGGGTGACGTCCTCCGCGCCGAACCGGATCCGGCCGGAGGTGGGGAAGTAGAACCCGGCAACCATGCGCAGGGTGGTGGTCTTGCCGCAGCCGCTCGGGCCGAGCAGCGTGAAGAACTCCCCGGCGGCGATGGTGATGTCGACGTCGTCCACGGCTGCGGTGTCGCCGCCGCGCGCGAAGCGCTTGCTCACCGACTCCAGCGTGACATCGATCATGAGGTCCTCTCCTTCGTGCGGTACCGGACCTGGACGGTCGTGGGATGGGGGCGCGGGGGCGGGACGTGCCCACCCCCGCCTGCCCGGGCGTCAGCCCTTGTTCTTGATCTGGCTGTTCCAGTGGTTGATCCACTCGGTCTCGTTCTTGCCGATCACGTCCCAGTTGACGTCCAGCGGCTTGAGGTCGAGCTGGGCCAGCCACTCCGGCTTCTCGGCGATGTCGACGGCCGGGATCTGGAAGTAGTCCCGGGCCAGGTCACCACGGAGCTTGTCGTCGAAGAGGAACTCCATGAACTTCTGGGCGCCGGTGGTGTTGCCGCCCTTGACCGCGGCGATGCCGTCGACCAGCACCGGGGCGCCGGAGGCGGGCATCACGTAGCCGAACGGCATCTTCGACTGGTTGGCCTGGAGCAGGATGTCCTGGAGGTTCCAGGCGCTCAGCACGCCCTGCTGGCGGGAGAGCTTGAGATAGAGGTCGGTCGGGTTGGCCGCGTACGCGCCGGTGTTGGCGTCGAGCTTCTTGAGCCAGTCGTAGCCGGGCTGCGGGTTGCTGCCGTCCGGGGACTGCCGCATGATCATCGACGCGTAGATCGACCGCATCGTGCCGGACGCGGCCACGTCCCGGATGATGACCTTGTCCTTCCACTCCGGCTTCAGCAGGTCGTCCCAGTCCTTCGGGGCCTGCTCCGGGGTGAGCGCCTTGTTGTTGTACATGATGACCTCGGGCAGCAGGATCTCCCCGAACCAGCGGCCCTCGGCGTCCTTGTACTTGGCGTCCATCTTGCCGGCGAACGCCGGCTGCCAGGAGGCCAGCAGGTCCTCGGACGCGCCCGCGGCGAGCCCCTGCTGGGTGCCGCCCCACCAGACGTCGGCCTGCGGGTTGGCCTTCTCGGCGCGGACCCGCTCCAGGATCTCCTGGGCGCCCAGGTTGAGGATCTCGACCTTGCCCTTGTACTCCGGGTGCTTGGCGGTGAACTGGTCGACGACGTAGGTGGAGACCTTCTTGTCGCGGGCCGTGTAGATGGTCAGCTTCTCGGCGCTCGCGCCGCCGGCCGCGTCGTCACCGCCACCACCGCAGGCGGTGCCGGCGGCGAGCACGGTGGCCAGCGCGCCGGCGAGCAGGAGTCGACGTCTCATGGGGTACCTCCGAGGGGTGTGGGGGGAACTGCGGTGCAGGTGGATGGTCAGGGGGTGGGCAGCAGCACGGGCATGCCGGCGGCGGCCGCGGAGAGGGCGTAGCTGACCGCGCCGTGCAGCACGGCGCGGTCGCCGAGCACGGCGCGGCGTACCTCGGTGGCGCTCGGCGCGGCGGCGGTGACCCGCGCCTGGAGCCGGCCCACGGCGGCGTCGTCGAGGTGGGCCGCGGCGCCGCTGAGCAGGACCCGGCCGGGGTCGACGACGCAGACGCAGGAGACGATCAGCCGCGCCCAGGCGGTGAGCACGTCGTCGAGGTAGGCGGCGGCCCGCTCGTCGGCGGCGGCCAGCGCGACCAGCTCGGCGACGGGTGACTCGGGTCGACGGCCGGGGGCCAGGGCCACCATCCGCTCGGCGATGGCGTTCTCGGACCAGCGCGCCTCGAACGGCCCGATCCCGTCGCGGCCCCGGTCGCTCGGGTCCAGCGGCAGGAAGCCGACCTCACCGGCGGCGCCGCCGGCACCCCGACGGACCCGGCCGTCCAGCACCAGGCCGGCGCCGATGCCGTCGGCCACGTGCAGCAGCAGCAGGTCGGCCACGTCGCTGCCGGCCCCGGCGGCGTGCTCGCCGGCGGCCATCAGGTTCACGTCGTTGTCCACCACCACCGGTACGCCGAGCCGCCGCTGCACCGACTCCCCCACCGGCCGGCCCTCGACCAGGCCGACCGAGGGGGCCAGGCGGACCGCGCCGCCGGAGGAGACGCCGGGCGCGGCGATGGCCACCCCGCGCAGGGCGGGCAGCCCGTCACCGGCGAGTTCGGGCACCGAGCGGCAGATGGTGTCGACGATGTCGCCGGCCAGCCGGACCGAGCGGTGGGCGATGACGGCACCGTCGCTGTCGGCGATCTCGCAGCTGAGCCGGGACGGCTCCAGGGAGACGGCGGCGACCAGCTCGGCCCGGGGGTTGAACTCCAGCATCGCCCGCGGCCGGCCGGTACGGGAGGTGCCGGGGCCCCGCTCGATGAGGTAGCCCTCGGCGATCAGCTCCCGCACGAGCGGGGTGAGCGTGGCCGGGCTCAGCCCGGTCAGCTCGGTCAGCTCGGCGCGCGAGAGCACCCGCACCTGCCGGGCGGTGGAGATCACGGACAACCGCTTGATCTCCTTCGACCGCTCCCGGCTCACGGGGCTGGTTGGTGGCGTCACCACGTCAGTCACATTTCCTTCCTACGGCGAACGAACTATCGAGTCAAGTAACGAATGCGTCTCAGGCCCCCGCCGTGCCGCTTCCCACCAGGCGGAATGCCCACTTCTGCGCACCGGTCGGCCGGTTGCATGGGCATCGCCTCCGCCGCCGTGCCGGGAAGTTATTTTCTTTCGCAAAGAAAGAAAGGTCTTGCAAAGCATTGACGGGCCACCGCGCCGGTCCCTAGCGTCACCGGGCGAAGGCCTTCCAGTGTGTACGGACCCCCGTGCCGCTGCGCACCCGGTGACCCCGGCACTCCGCCGGGCCCGGCGTCCCCGCCCATCCCGCCACCGTCCGAACGCGACCTCACGTCGACGCCGTACGCGTCCGACGTCGATGGCTGCCGCCCGGACACCAGCAACACCGCGAAAGGATCCGCATGCGTCTCAAGGCGTTCCTGCTACCCACCGCGCTCGCCCTCGCCCTGACCGGGACACCGGCCACGGCCCTCGCCGCACCCGCCCACGCCCCGTCGACCGACGCCGTCGACCTCGACGTCCTCTTCGTCAGCGCCCACCCCGACGACGAGGCCGGCAGCCTCGCCACCCTCGGCCAGTGGAAGGAACGGTCCGGCGCCAAGGCCGGCGTCGTCACCATCACCCGTGGCGAGGGCGGCGGCAACGCCGTCGGCCTGGAGGAGGGCCCGCCGCTCGGCATCATCCGGGAGCGCGAGGAGCGCACCGCGATCGGCCGCGCCGGGGTGGAGAACCTCTACAACCTCGACCACGTCGACTTCTGGTACACCGCGTCGGCACCCCTGTCCGAGCAGATCTGGGGGCACGACGAGACCCTGTCCCAGATCGTCCGGGTGATCCGGCAGACCCGGCCCGAGATCATCATGACGATGAACCCCTCCCCCACCCCCGGCAACCACGGCAACCACCAGCAGGCCGCCCGGTTCGCCGCCGAGGCGTTCCACGCCGCCGCCGACCCGAAGGCCTTCCCCGAGCAGCTCACCCGGGAAGGGCTCACCCCGTTCCGCGCCGCCAAGTTCCTGCGTACCGGCGGCACCGGCAGCTCGTCCGCCGGGCCGCAGTGCGCCTCCAGCTTCGTACCGACGGTCCCCACCGACCAGGTCTTCGGCGTCTGGGAGGGCACCCGCAGCGCCGACGGCCGAACCTGGGCCGAGGTCGAGGTCGACGCCCGCCGGGAGTACGTCACCCAAGGCTGGGCGAACACCGCCGCCGCGCCCACCGACCCCGCGGCCATCCGCTGCGACTTCTACACCCTGGTCGACAGCCGCGTCCCGTACGACCCGACGGACACCTCACCCGAGGCGATCCTGCGCGGCTCGGTGCTGCCCCCGGCAACCGGCGGCCTGCCCCGAGGCACCGAGCTCTATCTCACCGCCGACCGCTTCGACCTGGCCCCCGGGCAGCACGTCGAGGTCACCGCCCACGTCCGGGCGCCCCGCGACCGGGCCCTCACCGCGCCCCGGGTCTCCCTGCGGCTGCCGCAGGGCTGGACCGCCACCGGCTCCGGCGCGCTGCGCGGCGCCGTACCGGCCGGCACGGAGCGCACCGTGACCTTCACGGTGACCGTGCCCGCCGGCACCGCCACCAACGCCCAGCACCTGCTCGGCGCGTCCCTCACCACCGGCCAGGGCGCCGGCCGTACGGACCGGGCGGTCCGGGTGGTCGCCGACGTGCGCGGCACCCTGGAGCCGCTGCCCGAGGTCGGACTCTTCCGCAGCTGGGCCGGCGACAGCGGGTACCCGCAGCTGGACACCCTGATCGACCCGGTGCTCACCATCGGCTCGGGCAGGAGCCGGAGCGTCCGGATCGACCTGCGCAACACCGGCGAGACCCCGCAGAGCGGCACGGTGGCCCTCGGCCTGCCGGCCGGCTTCACCGCCGACGCCGCGACGAAGAGCTACGCCGACCTGGCACCCGGCGCGACCGGCGCGGTGACCTTCACCGTCACCAACAGCGACGCCACGCTGAAGACCGCCAACGAGGGCGGCGACTACGGGATCACCATCACCACCACCAGCGCCGCCGGCAGCACCGTGGAGACCGGCGCCCTGGAGATCGTGCCGACCAGCGAGGTGCCGCGCGCCGGCGCGGGCCACGCCGTCGACGGGGTCGCCTCCCCCGGCGAGTACCCGGGCGAGGAGCTGGACCTGTCCCGGATCTGGGAGGGACAGGCCACCACGCCGCAGGACGCCTCGGCCACCGGCCGGATCGCCTGGACCGACGACGCGCTCGTCGTCCTCGTGCAGGTCACCGACGACGTGCTCGGCAGGAAGGTGGTGCCGCAGGACTGCAAGCGGCAGCGCCGCACCGACAGTGTGGAGATCATCGTCGACCCGAAGGGGAACTCGACGGACACCTCCACGGTGTTCAAGGCGGGCATCTTCCCGGTCACCGACGACCCCGCCAACGGCGACCCGCCGTGCTGGCAGCGGGACGCCGACAACCGGCAGGGACCGGGCGCCACCACCGCGCCGGGGATGACCGTGGTCAGCAAGGTCACCGCCCCGTACACCGGCTACACCATCGAGGCGCGGATCCCGTTCGCGGTGCTGCCCGACGCGATCGACCCGGCCCGGATGGGCTTCAACGTGCTGGTGTACGACTCGGACACCCAGGACCTCAGCTCCCAGTCCCGGCTGGGCTGGTCCACCTTCACCGGTGTCCGGGCCGACCCGTACCGGTACGGCCTGGTGACCCTGCCCGGTCTCACCCCGGCCGCGCGGCAGCCCAGCGCCCCGGTCTTCCCGGCCACCGCCGCGCGCAGCGTGCACAGCGCACAGACCATCGCGCAGTCGGCGATGGACGGGGTGGCGCCGGCCGCCGTGGCCCGGCTCCCCGAGCGGGCGCTGCGGATCACCGGCCAGCGTCAGGTGACCGGCGGCGTACAGGTGACCGTACGGGCCGACCGCACCGGCACCGTGTACCTGCACACCTTCGACGGTGACCGCTCGCTCGGTGAGCGTACGGTGCAGGTCCGCTCCGGCCGTCCGGTCACCGTGGTGGTGCCGGTGACCGGAGGTACGCCCCACTCCGTGCTGGCCGCCTTCGAGGCCGGCGGGGCGGCGCTCGCCCGCCAGGTGCCGCTGAGCTGACCGGCGCCCGGCCGGCCCCTGCCATCGACCCGGTGGCAGGGGCCGGCCGCGACCCGGAGCCTCGTCGTCTCCCGGATAGGGTCGCCGGGTGACCGCGTACGACATCGCCGCCCGGCTGCCCACCATCGACCGGCTGCGGCAACGCGGCAAGGCCCTGGCCGTGCTCGACCGCATCATCGACCGTGGCGAGCCCTACTACGGCTACACCTCGCGCTGGGGCGGCAACGAGGCCGCGCTGATGAGCAACGGCAGCGGCGACGAATGGGCCGCCGTGTTCACCGCCGACGGCGCGTTCATCCGGGTCTTCGACCACGAGTCGGCGATGTCGCCGTACGGCGATCCGGACCACGAGCTGTGGCCGGGCCTGCTCGACGGTCTTCCCCCGGCGCTGCGCCCCTGGGTCGAGGAGCCCGCGTTCTGCGACGAGACCGACCAGTTCCTCGCCACCGCCGTGCTCTGGCGACTGGCCGACGACGACCGCTGGCACGTCGGCGACGGCATCGACTTCCCGCCACCGCGCGGGCCGTCCGGGGCCGACGCGCCGGACGGGTCCGACCTGCTGGACATCCTGCTCGACGACATCGTCGACCGGTACGTCGCGTTCGCCGAGGACTACTACGAGATGGCGGTGGACCGGGCGACGGTCGCGCACGTCGTCGCCCACCGGCCGCTCACCGACGCCGTCGTACGGACGCTGAACCCGCGACTCACCGTGGCCGAGCTGCGCGACGACCTCGCCCTGATCGGCTATCCGGTCCGAGGCTGAACGACGCTCGCCCCGAGCCGGCGCGATCCGTGGGGCGTTGCGGTCAGCGCTGCTCGTCCGCCAGCAGGGCGAGCAGCGTCGACCGGGCGATGCCCGACATGACCGGGTTGGTGGTCCGGTAGTACGCCAGGCAGCCGATCGCCTGCGCGAAGGCCCACCCCTTCCCGCGGTCCCACGCGGCGTCGTCGACCTCCAGTGCCCGCCGGTACGCGGTCCTGGCGTTCGGGCCGAAGAAGTTCCAGGCGGGTTGCAGGTCGAGGGCCGGGTCCGCCACACCGGCCTGACCCACGTCGAGCACCCCCGCGAGCCGGTCGCCGTCGACCAGGAGATTCCCCGGCATCAGATCGCCGTGCGTCCACCCGTCCGGTTCGGTACGCGGTGTCTCCCGTAGCCGCTCCCACAACCGGGCCAGCGCACCGGTGTCGATCATGTCGGCACCGGCCTTCAGTCCGTCGGCGACGTACTCGTCGTGCCGGGTGAGGAGACCACCCCGCCTGGTGCCCTGGAAGGTGCGCCCCCGCGGGTCGATCGCGCGGACCTCCAGGACGAACCGCGCGACGTCCTCGGCGAGGCCGACCGAGTCCGAGACGTCCGCCGCGGTCGCGGTGGTGCCCGGGATCCACCGGTAGACCGCCCAGGGCAGCGGACAGCCCGGCCCGGGCCGGCCCAGGTCGACGAACTCGGGGGTGGGCACCCGGGTGGCCTGTCGGATCGTCCCGGCGGCGTCGGCCTCCGCCCGGAGCTGCCGGAGCTTCTCGGCGGGATCGTCCCCGAGGAGGGGACAGCGCGCGACCAGCTCGTCGCCGAGGCGGAAGAGCGCGTTGTCGGTACCGTCCGACCGGACCCTGCGGACCGGCAGCTCTCCCCACTGCGGGAACTGGTCGGCGACGAGGGCGGCGAGGTCGCCTTCCGTCAGCTCGATCTGTCGCTCGTGCATGGGCGTCGACGTCGGCATGACCGCATTCTGCCGTGCCCGGCGAGCCGAGGGACGACCCGCCTGACCGTCCCGGTCCCCCGGCGGCTCTCACGTCGTCCCCGGGCCGGTTCACTGTCGCGTCCTGCGGACCGGCGGCGACCCGTGCTCGTTACGCTGTACGGATGCAGCGGGCGGCGTCCGGGAGCGACCTCGATGGCTGACGCCGACGACGTGCGTCGGCTGGCGCTGGCGCTGCCCGACGTGGTGGAGATCGACAGCGCGGGCTTCGACTTCCGGGTCGGCAACCACGGGATCGTCTGGTCCTATCCCGAGCGTCGACCGGGCGGGCCGCGCCGCCTCCGGACCGACATCGCCGTGCTCTACGTCGGCGACGAGGCGGAGAAGCAGGCGCTCCTGCTCGGCGAGCCCGACCTCTTCTTCACCACGCCCGCGTACGACGGGTTGCCGTTGGTGATGGTCCGGTTGGCGAAGGTGAGCGTCGCGCGGCTCGAGGAACTCGTCACCGACGCGTGGCGGATGCGGGCCCCCGACCCGACCGCCGCCGACCCCGACCGCTCCGGATCGTCGGCGGACGACGCCGGTCCCGCCGGCCCGCGGGAGGCGGCGACGGGCGCTACCCCCGGGAGCAGACAGCGCCGTTGAGCGTGAACGCCGATGCCACGGCGCTCAAGGCCCTCGACTTCCACGCGAAGTCCACCACCGACGGTGCCCGGATCACCCACTGGACCCGCAACGACGGCAGGTCCACAACGCGATCTTCGTGCCGTTCGTGGTCCCCCGGTCGTACGCGTCCGGACACCACCCCGACTGCACCCACTGATCGGGCCGTTGGCGTTCACGGTCCACTGCTGACTCGGGCTCGCGAGAACGGCACCGCTTCCCAGGGGTAACCTTCGGCGGCATGGTGCGTAGTTGGATCCTGGCCTGCCTGGCACTGACCTGCGGCGTCATCGTGGCCGTCACGCAACAACTGCCCTGGATCGGCGTCATCGAGTTCGTGGTCTTCGCGGCCCTGGCCTGGCTGATGTCGCCACTGGTCTTCCCGCGCTCGCTGCCTGCCGCACCAGCGCACCAGCCCAGCAGCGAGAACGGCCGTCCGATCGTCTACTGGCGGCCGGGCTGCCAGTACTGCCTGCGGCTGCGGCTGCGGCTCGGCCGCTCGGCGCGGCAGGCGCACTGGGTCAACATCTGGCGCGACCCCGACGGCGCGGCGGCGGTCCGGGCGGCCACCGGCGGTGACGAGACAGTGCCTACGGTGGTGGTCGACGGGAAGGCGTACGTCAATCCCGCGCCGGGCTGGGTGCGGCAACGGCTGGCACGGTGAACCGGCCGCCCCACCTCCTCCCCCTCCGGACGACCCAGCCGGGCCCGACCCGCTGACGGCCCGTTCAGGCGGGTTCGACGCGGACCGGGATGCCGTTGAGCACGGTGTTGCCCGAGAGCGGGTCGATCGCCGTCTCGTCGGTGAGCACGTTGCTGTTCACGCCCGGGTGCGCCCGGGCCACCGACTGCCGGGTGCCCGGCACGTCGTGGCCCCAGCCGTGCGGCAGGCTCACCACGCCGGGCATGGTGTCGGCGGTCGGCTCGACGGCGACCACGATCGCGCCGACCCGGGAGGAGACCCGCGCGGCGTCCCCGGCGGCCAGCCCGAGCTTCGCCGCGTCGTCCGGATGCAGCTGGAGCGTGCAGCGGTCCCGCCCCTTCACCAGCGCCGGCACGTTGTGCATCCAGCTGTTGTTCGACCGCAGGTGCCGGCGACCGACGAGGACGAAGCCCTCCGGCGGCGCGTCGCGGGCCGCGCGGAGCCGGGCCACGTCGGCGGCGATCGGCGGTGGACAGAGTTCGACCGTGCCGCTCGGCGTCCGCAGCACCTCCGGCAGGCGGGGGCGCAGCGGCCCCAGGTCCACGCCGTGCGGGTGGTCGAGGAGCCGGGTCAGGCTGAGACCGTCCGGTCGCTGACCGAACAGATCGCCGTACGCGCCGCGCCGCAGCCGCGCGTCGAGGAGGCGTTCGGCCGGCCGGTCCCCCACGACCAGCGCCCGCAGCTCGGCCACCGGCCGGTCCAGTTCCCCGGCCGCCTCGGCCAGGACCTGCCCGAGCAGGTGCTCGTGCAGCCCCTGCGGGTCGGCGTCGGCACCCTGTCCGGCGGCGATCAGGGTCAGCCGGGCCAGGATGTCGCACTCGTCGAGGCCGTCCGGCTGCGCCGGCAGCGCGGGCGGCGAATAGCTGGCCACGTTGCGGACGGCCAGGCCGAGGAAGGCGAAGTCGTAGTGCCCGACGCGGGCCGGGTCGGGCGGCGGGAGCACCACGTCGGCGTGCCGGGTGGTCTCGTTCAGGTAGGGGTCGACGCTGACCATGAAGTCGAGCGAGGCGAGGGCGCGGTCCAGCCGTTCACTGTTCGCGGTGGACAGCACCGGGTTGCCGGCGATCGTGATCAGCGCCCGGACCTGCCCTTCCCCCGGCGTGGTGATCTCGTCGGCCAGCGTGGCGACCGGCAGCTCGCCCTTGACCTCCGGCAGGCCCCGCACCCGGCTGGCCCAGCGTCCGGTGCGGAAGCCCTTGCCGGGGCCGGCGGCGCGGGTGCGCTGGTGGGCGGCGAGGGGGAACATCGCCCCGCCCGGCCGGTCCAGGTTGCCGGTCAGCACGTTGACCACGTCGACCAGCCAGCTCGTCAGGGTGCCGAAGGCGACCGTGCTGGTGCCGAGGCGTCCGTACACGGCGGCGGTGGGGGCGGCGACCAGCTCGCGGGCGAGGCGGCGGATGCGCGGCGCGGGCACCGCGCAGCGGTCGGCGACCCGCTCCGGGGCGAACGCCGAGGCCAGCTCGCGCACCTCGTCGAGGCCGGTGACGTGCGCCGCCAGCGGGCCGAGCCGCACCAGGCCCTCGTCGAAGAGGGTGTGCACGACGGCGAAGAGCAGCAGCGCGTCGGTGCCGGGCCGGATCGGCAGGTGCTCGTCGGCGGCGGCGGCCGTCCGGGTGCGCCGCGGGTCCACCACCAGGAACCGGCCACCGCGTTCCTGCAGGGCCCGGAGCCGACCGGGGAAGTCGGGCGCGGTGCAGAGGCTGCCGTTGGACTCCCAGGGGTTCGCGCCGAGCAGCACGAGCAGGTCGGTGCGGTCCAGGTCGGGCACCGGGACGGCGTTCGGGTCGCCGTAGAGGTAGCCCGAGGAGACGTGCTTGGGCATCTGGTCGACGGTGCTGGCGGAGAAGACGTTGCGGGTGCCGAGCGCCCGCACCAGCGGGCCCACGTAGAGGCCGCCGGACATCGTGTGCACGTTCGGGTTGCCCAGGTAGACGGCGACGGCGTCCCGGCCGCCGCCGCGCGCGGCGGCCAGCCCCGCCTCGACCGCGGCGAACGCCTCGTCCCAGCCGACCTCGCGCAGCGTGCCGTCGACCCGCAGCAGCGGCCGGCGCAGCCGGTCCGGGTCGTTGAGCAGCTCCGGGAACGCCGCCCCCTTCGGGCAGACGAAACCCTGGCTGAACACGTGCTCCTGGTCGCCGCGGGCGTGGGTCACCCGGTCGTCGGTGATGGTCAGGGTCAGGCCGCAGGTGGCCTCGCAGAGCGGACAGGTGCGGTACGCCGTGCGGGTCGCGGACGTCTCCGGCATCGATGGCCCCTTCCCGTCGGGAAACCGACTGGTCGGTATGGTGGCACGTCCACGCCGCACTGTCACCCCCGCACCGGGTCGGCACCGCGCGCACGGACGGCGGTCACCCCGCCCGGCCGTCGCGTCGTCGGCGTACGGTCAGAAGGTGCCCGGGCCGCCGGTGGTGACGACGTGCCCGGCACACGACGAGGCTCCGCCAGCGCGGCGGCGCTCCTGCTTGACCCGGTAGAGGCGCTGGTCCGCGACCCGCAGCAACGCCTCCAGGGTGACCCCGTCGGCCGGGGCGGTGGCACCGCCGATGCTCACCCCGGTCAACTCCCGCACCGTCTCGTCGATGCGGAGCGCGATGCTCCGCGCGACGGGTTCCGGGGCGTCCACCAGCACGACCACGAACTCGTCGCCGCCGATCCGCGCGATGGCGTCGTCGACGCGCAGCACCTGCCGTACCGCCGCCACCGTCCGTTGCAGCAGCGCGTCGCCGGCCGCGTGGCCGAGGCGGTCGTTGACCAGCTTGAAGTCGTCCAGGTCCAGGCAGAGCAGGGACAGCTCGGGCGGACGGCAGCCCCGGAACAACGGTCCGGCGAAGTCCGCGAGACCGCGCCGGTTCAGGGCGCCCGTCAACGGGTCCAGCGACGCGAGGGAGCGCAACTGCGTACGCTGCCGCGCCACGATCCGCGCCTGGGCGGCGCAGACGGAGGTGAGCAGGAGGATGCCGGCGACGTAGAGGAAGACGTGACCGGGGCGCGGCGGCTGCCCGGCGGCGGCGACGGCGAGGTAGGAGCCGACGATGAGCGCCTCGAACGCGATCATCAGTCGCAGCGGCGGCGTGTAGCTGGCGACGAAGACGGCCGTGCTGACGAACCCGAGGCTGGCCGGCGAGGCGGCGCCGCCGTCCCAGTACGCGCCCAGCGCCACCACGACGAGCGTGACCAGCAGGATCGAGAACGAGACGCGGTATCCGACGGCCTTCGTGGTGACCGTCCGCGCCGCCCACAGCCCCAGGATGCCGGCCGCCATTCCGCAGCCGAAGGCGGTGAGCATGAGGCTCCGGTGCGGTTCGCCGAGCGTGACGAGGCAGTAGACGATGGCGAGCGCGTGGGAGACGACGTGCAGCGCGGCGCTGAGCGCCATCCGTCGTCGACGCTCACTCATCCGATGGCCCACCGCCACGACGGCTCCCTGACGACAGCTTCAGGCGACGGAGAGACGCCGGTGGTCCGACCGCGGTCGGCTCGGTGCCCGAGGCCGGCCTGACCAGGCGTCTTCACATCCCGTCATTCAATGGTGTGCGCCAGCTCACAGTCAAGTCCCGCACCGCTCCCACTGTCCGACCAGGACAGAATCCCACCGACGGTGCCGACCAATCTCACGTACGGTGACCGACTCGTGCGGACGCGGCCCGAAAACGGCTTGCCGTGGCCGGTGGGCCCGGCGAGAGTGGGGCCATGACGTTCTGACGGACATCACCCCGATCTCCGAAGGCCCCCCGGCGCCGACCCGCGCCGTCGTGCCGTCCGTCCCCGCTGCCCGATGAGAGAGCGTCCGTGTCCGCACGTCACCTCCGGCCGGAGTCCATCCCGGCCACCGTCACCGTCTTAGCCTCCCCCACGAGCTGGATCGAGTCCGACGCCGTCGCGCAGTGCCACCGGGTGGCCGCGCTCGACGGCATGATCCACGTCGCCGGCATGCCGGACCTGCACCCCGGCAAGGGGGCCCCGATCGGGGCCGCCATGACCTCGACCGTGTTGTACCCGTTCCTGGTGGGCTCCGACATCGGCTGCGGCATCGCCGTGTTCCCGCTCCGCCTCAGGCGGGCCGTGCCGGAACGGCTCGCCGCCCGGTTCCCCGACCTCGACCGCCCGCTGGACCCGGAGCGGGACGCCGACGACCCGGCGTGGGCCGTGCTCGACGGCGAGGTTCCCGCCGACCACCTCGACGGCCTGGGCACCGTGGGCCGCGGAAACCACTTCGCCGAGCTGGCGCGGATCGGGACGGTCCTCGACCCGGACCACGCCGACCGTCTCGGGCTCGCCGCCGACGACCTCGTGCTCATCGTCCACAGCGGCTCGCGGGGACTGGGGGAACGGATCCTGCGGGAACACACCGAGCGCCACGGCGCCGGCCCCGCCCCCGACCCCGCCGCCTACCTGGCCAGGCATGACGCCGCCGTACGCTGGGGGTCGCTCAACCGGCGACTGATGGCCGCCCGGATCGCCCACGCGCTGGGGACCGAGCCGACCGCGCCGATCGTCGACCAGTGCCACAACCTGGTCGAGGTCCGCGACGGGGTCTACCTGCACCGCAAGGGCGCGGCACCGGGTGACGGCCGCGACGTGCTGATCGCCGGCACGCGCGGCACCCCCTCGTACCTGGTGGCCGCCCACGCCGGTGCGGACGCCAACCACTCGGTGGCGCACGGCGCGGGACGGAAGATGTCGCGCGCCGACGCGCTGCGCCGTGGCCGGGCCAAGCACACGGTCGAGGAACTGCGTCGTACGCCGGTGGGGTCGGTGGTGGTGTGCGGTGACCGGCAGCTGCTCTTCGAGGAGGCACCGACGGCCTACAAGCGGATCGAGCAGGTGATCACCGACCTCGTCGACCACGACCTCGCCACCCCCGTGGCCACCACGGTCCCGCTGGTCACCTACAAGACCGCCGATCCGGGGTCCGGTCCCCGACGGGACCGCCGGGACCAGCGACACGGACGGGGCCGCTCATGATCGTCCACCTGCTCCTGTCGGCCGGGCGGGGCCCGCGTGAGTGCGCCTGGGCGCTGGCCCGGCTGCTGCCCCGCCTGGAGTCCGACGCCGCACGGCGGAAGCTGACGACCGGGCGGGTGCGGACCGTTCCCGGGGACCAGCCCGGCACCTACCGGTCGGTCCTGGTCCGGATCTCCGGGGCGGACGCCGGGGCGTTCGCCGAGTCGTGGAGCGGCACCCTCTGCTGGCAGGCGCCGAGCCCCTACCGCGCCGGCGCGGGCCGGAAGAACTGGTACGTCACCGCCCGGCCGTGCCAGGTCGACACCCCGCGGACGGTCTTCCGGGAGGCCGACGTCGACGTCGTCGCCTGCCGCACCGGCGGCCCCGGCGGTCAGCACCGGAACAAGGCCAGCACGGCGGTACGGGCCACCCACCGCCCCTCCGGGATCGTCGTCGTGGTCGACACCGAACGGCACTTCGCCCTCAACCGCCGGACCGCGCTGGAGCTGCTGCGGCAGCGTCTCGACGCGGGTGACGAGGCGGCCGGCCGGGCGGTGACCGCCGCCCGCTGGCGCCTGCACGACGAACTCGTACGCGGCGACCCGGTCCGGGTGTTCACACCGGCGCGGCGAAGCAGGGCACGCTGACCGTCTCCGTCGGGCCGCACCGCTGGTCGACCGTCGCTTGTAGGCTCGGCCCGCCGGGTCCGTCGCGGCCGGGCGGCCGGGACACCGGTCGGGCCACGACGAGGGAGCGAGACATGCTGTTGCCGGCGCTGTCCGGGGCGTACGGGGACGACGCGGAGGCGATCCGGGTCGGGGACCAGCGGGCCTCCCGGGAGGTGCTGCTCTCCGCCGCCACCGCCCTCGCCGACCGGATCGCCGGCGCTGCCGCGGTGGCCGTCTGGGCGACCGCCAGCATGGAGACCGTGGTGGCCGTGGTGGCCGGCCTGCTCGCGGGGGTCCCCGTGGTGCCGGTGGCCCCGGACTCCGGGCCCGCCGAACGGGACCACGTGCTGCGGGACTCCGCCGCCGCGCTGCTGCTCGTCCCCGCCGCGAGCGCGGGGACGGCGGCGCTGGCAGGGGTACGGACGCCGGTCGTCGTCGTCGACCCGGCGGCGCGGGCGGGCACCGGTCGACCCGAACCCGCACCGGAGAGCACCGCGCTGATCCTCTACACCTCCGGCACCACCGGAGCGCCGAAGGGCGCCCCCGTCTCCCGCCGGGCGATCGCCGCCGACCTCGACGCGCTCGCGGACGCCTGGTCGTGGACCCCGCAGGACGTGCTGGTGCACGGCCTGCCCCTGTTCCACGTACACGGGCTGGTGCTGGGCGTGCTGGGGGCGCTGCGGGTCGGGTCCCGGCTGGTGCACACCGGGCGGCCGCGGCCGGAGGCGTACGCCGCGGCCGGCGGCAGCCTCTACTTCGGGGTCCCGACGGTCTGGTCGCGGGTCTGCGCCGACCCGTCCTCGGCCCGGGCCCTCGCCTCGGCGCGGCTGCTGGTGTCGGGGAGCGCGCCCCTGCCGCTGCCCGTCTTCGGTCGGCTCACCGAGCTGACCGGACGGGAGCCCGTCGAGCGGTACGGGATGACGGAGACGCTGATCACGGTGAGTGCCCGCGCCGACGGCGAGCGTCGTCCCGGCTTCGTCGGCACCCCGGTGACCGGGGTGGAGACGAGGCTGGTCGGTGAGGACGGCGCCGAGGTGGGACGCGACGGCGAGTCCCCCGGGGAACTCCAGGTGCGCGGGCCGATGGTGTTCGGCGGCTATCTGCACCGGCCGGCGGCCGACGCGGAGTCGTTCACCCCGGACGGGTGGTTCCGGACCGGGGACATCGCCACGGTCGACGCCGACGGGTGGCACCGGATCATGGGCCGCGCCTCCATCGACATGATCAAGAGTGGTGGGTACCGGATCGGCGCCGGTGAGGTCGAGAACGCGCTGCTCGCCCACCCCGGGGTGCGGGAGGCCGCGGTGATCGGCGCGCCCCACCCCGACCTGGGGCAGCAGGTCGTCGCGTACGTGGTCGCGGACGCCGCGACGGAGGCGCAGCTCATCGAGTTCGTGGCCGGTCGGATCTCATCGCACAAGCGCCCGCGCCGGGTCCACCTGGTCGAGGAGCTGCCCCGCAACGCGATGGGCAAGGTGCAGAAGAAGCTGCTCGCCGGCGGGTGAGCCGGCACCCGGCGGGGCGGCGGTCCGCCCCGCCGGGTCGGTCTCAGCGGCCCCGGGTGGCCCGGCAGATCTCCACCGGCAGGGCCGGCGCGCCGTCGATCGGCGCGGGGTCCTCCGGGGTGGCGGCGATCCCACCGGCCGCGATCCGGTCCAGGGTGGCCAGCCCGGCCTCGTCGATCGTGCCGAAGACGGTGTAGTTCGGCCGCAGCGCCGAGTCGGACTGGACCAGGAAGAACTGGCTGCCGTTGGTGTCCGGGCCGGCGTTCGCCATCGCCAGGGTGCCGCGGGCGTAGAGGCGGCGCACCCCGGTCGGGTCGGTCGGCGCGGGCGGCAGGTCGGTGGGGAGTTCGTCGGCGTACCGGTAGCCGGGGCCGCCCTCGCCGGTGCCGGACGGGTCGCCGCACTGGAGCACCTTCAGCGTCGGGTACGCGGTGAGCCGGTGGCAGGGCGTCCGGTCGTAGAACCTGTGCCGGGCCAGGTGCAGGAAGCTCTGCACGGTGCACGGGGCCTGTTCCCGGTCGAGGGTCAGCCCGATGGGGCCCTGACTGGTACGCAGCGTGACCCGGACCGTGCCGTGGTCGGGCGTCCGTCGGGGGTCCGGCGGCAGCGGCACCGGCCGGGCCGCCGGCTCGTCCGGCGTCGGCGTGTACGCGCACGGCCCCCGGGTGGGCTCGGGCGCGGCGGCCGGCGCCGCGGTGGCGGCGGTGCCCCCGACGGCGACCAGCGCGGCGGAGACCACCGCCACGCCCGCGAGGCGGGACAACAGCGGCGGGGCGGCGTGCGGTCGGGTTTCGCTCGACACGTGGGTCCTCCCTGGACTCGTGGTACCAGAAAGACCGGAGTCTATGGATCTCGTCCGGAGATGTCGATGACCGTCGCCGCGTGACCGGTGAAGCGGAATCCGTCAGCCGGGTTTGCGGGCGGCGAGCCGTTCGATCACGCCACGGGCGAAGCGCTCGTGCCGCTCGACCCGCAGTCCCGCCGCCTCGACGTGGTGCAGCGGGCGCCGGCGGAAGTGTTCACCGGCGGTCGGCACGCTGACCAGCTCCACGAGGCGTTGGAGCAGGCGTACCGGGCGGGTGGCGCCGACGACGTGGTCGGCCAGCAGGAGCAGGCCGCCGGGGCGCAGCACCCGCGTCATCTCGGCGACGGCCCGGGCGTCGTCGGGGATCGCGCAGAGCGAGAGGGTGCAGACGACGGTGTCGAAGGCGGCGTCCGGGAAGTCCAGCCGGTGGGCGGTGCCCAGCCGCAGGTCGACGTCCCGCCCCAGGTCGGCGGCGCGTCGGCGGGCGATGTCCAGCATCTTCGGGCTCAGCTCCACGCCGGTGAGCCGGACGCCCCCCGGGTAGTACGGCAGGTTCCGCCCGGTGCCGATGGCGACCTCCAGGGTGTCGCCGTGCGCCTGCCCGCACAGCCAGGGCCGGGTGTCGCGGAGGAACCGCCGTTCGAGCACGCTCATCTGCCGGTCGTAGCCGGCGGCGTGCCGGTCCCAGACCCGGCGCTGCTTCTCGTCGGCGCTCATGACCGTGAACATATGTCAACCGCACCACCGAGGCCGGCGAACGGGCCGTGCCGGCCGGTGCCGCGACGGTGGCTGTCCGCACTTCCGCCGTCGCGCTCGGCAATAGACGAACGTGCAAGGGCTTCGGCCGAACGCATCGACGGCCGACACGATCCGGGGATCCCATTAAAGATCATCAGTGCCATGATGTGACAGGCAACCCCATCGGAACACCGACACCTGTCGCATGAACGACTGTTCACCGGCACTCCCCTGAGTAGCTTCCGAGCAGCGGGTTCCACCCGCCGGGCGGTCGTGGCACCGGATGCCCGACCGCGCCCGTGGCCGCGCTCCAGCGGCCGGGAGGACACCCGTCGACCGGCCGCCAGCGACAGGTTCGGGGAAACGGATCACGAGCGCCGGTCGGGACCGGGCCGCCGCGTCGACGGCGCCCGCCGGCCGGTGCTCGCACGAAGGAGGAGGCGGACGCGATGACCGACGTCCTGAGGTCCCGGCAGGCGACGCCCGGCACGCCGCCGCGGTGCGACGCCGCCCGTGCCGGCGACCCGGTCGCGGCCACCGGTGAACAACGCCAGATGTGGTCGTTGAGCCGCCTCGATCCCGACCCGGCCAGCTACCTGGTGCCGCTGGCGTACCGGCTGGACGGGCCACTCGACGTGGCGGCGCTGGCCGCCACGCTCGACGAGCTGGTCGCCCGGCACGCCGCGCTGCGGACCACCCTCGCCGCCGATCCGACCGCCGGGGTGGAGAGTGTGGTCCAGGTGGTCCACGACCCGGTCCCGGGGCTGTTGCGGATGCACGACCTCAGTGGACTGCCCGGCTGGCAACGCGACCAGGAACTCCGGGCCCGGATGCACGCGGAGACCCGCGTCCCGCTCGACCTGGAACGCGGACCGGTGCTCCGCGCCGACCTGCTGCGCTGTGCGCCCGAGGAGCACGTGCTCCTGCTGACCATCCACCACGTCGCCGTCGACGAGTGGTCCCTCGCCCTCCTGCACGACGAGTGGGAACGGCTCTACGCCGCGCACCGCGCCGGCCGCCCGGCGCAGCTCGACCCGGTCGACGTCGACCACCGCGACCACGCCGCCTGGCAGCGGGAGTGGCTGCGCGGGGCAGAGGCGGCGGCGCAGCGCGACTACTGGCACGCCCAGCTCGCCGACGCGCCGGCCGTCCTGGAGCTGCCGACCCGCGGGCCGCGACCCACCGCGCCGTCCGCCGCCGGCAACACGTGTTCGTTCCCGCTGGACGTGCCCACCGACGAGCTGATGGCGCTGTGCCAGCGCGTCGGCGCCTCCCCGTACATGGTCATGCTGGCCGCGCTGCACGTGCTGCTGGCGCGCTGGAGCGGGCAACGCGACATCGTGGTGGGCACGCCCCTGGCCAACCGCCGCCGCCCCGAGACGCAGAAGCTCGTCGGACTGCTGCTCAACACCGTCGCCGTCCGGGCCCGGCTGGACGACGACCCGTCCTTCGAGACGCTCCTCGGTCGGGTGCGCACCGCCGCCCTGGAGGCCCTGACCAACGGTGAGCTGCCCTTCGGGACGCTGCTGGAGTCGCTGCGCCCGGCCCGCCGGCCCGGCGTCACCCCGCTGTTCCAGGTGATGTTCGTGTACGGCCGCGAGGCCACCCCGCCCCGCCTCGACGGCCTGGCGGTCACCCCGGTCGAGGTGCCCGGCACCACCGCCAAGTTCGACCTCACCGTCTCGGTACGGGAGAACGCCCACGGGCTGCGGACCGTGCTGGAGTACCGCACCGACCTCTTCGACGACGAGGCGATGGTCCGCCTCGCCGGACACTTCCAGACGCTGCTGCGCTCGCTGGTGGGCGACCCGGGCGCACCGGTCGGCTCGGCCGCGATGCTCACCCCGGACGAGCACCGGCAGCTCGTCCTGGAGGCGAACCGCACCGCCACCCCCGCCGAACCGGACGACCTGGTCCACCTGTTGATCGAACGGCAGGCCCGCCGCACCCCCGACGGCGTGGCGGTGACCGACGGGACCACCGCGCTGACCTGCCACGAGCTGCACGCGCGGGCCGAGGCGCTGGCGGAGACGCTGCGCGGGCGGGGCGTCGGCGTCGGCAGCCTGGTGGGGGTGCTGCTACCGCGTACCGTCGCGTTCCCGGTGGCGGTCCTCGCCGTGCTGCGCACCGGCGCGGCCTACGTACCCATGGATCCGGCCAACCCGCCCGCCCGGCTGCGCTACCTGATCGAGGACACGGCCGCCCCCGTCGTGCTCACCTGCGCCGAGCTGGCGCACCTGGTGCCCGACGGCGCGACGCTGCTGGTGCCGGAGCTGGACACGCCGGTCCCGGACGCCGCGCCCGGCCGGGCCGCCGGCGGCTCGGGCGGCGGTCCACGCCGCCGGGCGCGCCGACGGCCGGAGCCGACGGCGGACGACCTGGCGTACGTCATCCACACCTCCGGGTCTACCGGTCGCCCCAAGGGCGTCCTGGTCACCCATGGGGGCGTCAGCAACTATGTGCGCTGGGCCGCCCAGGCCTACCGGCTGCGCCCCGGGGACACCGTCCCGCTGCACTCGTCGGTCGGGTTCGACCTGACCGTCACCAGCCTGCTCGTCCCGCTGGTCGCCGGGGCGACGGTGCTGATGATCGGCGAGAACCTCGGCCCCGAGGCGCTCGGCGAGGCGCTGCGCCGGCAGCGACCGGCCTTCGGCCTGGTCAAGATCACCCCGGCCCAGCTCGACCTGGTCAGCCACCAGCTCAGCCCCGCCGAGATGGCCGACCGCACCCGGTGCTTCGTGATCGGCGGCGAGAACCTGCGCGCCGACCAGGTGGCGGCCTGGCGGACCCACGCGCCCGACACCGCGCTGGTCAACGAGTACGGGCCGACGGAGACCGTGGTCGGCTGCGCCGCGTACGAGATCGACCCGGCCTCGCCCACCGACGGCTCCGTCCCGATCGGCCGGCCCATCGCCAACACCGAGCTGTACGTCCTCGACGCCTGGCGCAACCCGGTCCCGGTGGGCGTCGTCGGCGAGCTGTACGTCGGCGGCGCCGGGGTGGCGCGCGGCTACCTGAACCAGCCGACGCTGACCGCCGAGCGGTTCGTCCCGCACCCGTTCTCGGCCGACCCCGGCGCGCGGGTCTACCGCACCGGCGACCTGGTGCGCCGCCGCCCCGACGGGAACCTGGAATACCTGGGCCGCACCGACAACCAGATCAAGCTGCGCGGCTACCGGATCGAGTGCGGCGAGATCGAGGCGGCCGTCCGGCGGTGCCTGCCGGAGAGCGACGTGACGGTGCAGCTGCGCCGGGACGACCCGGACGACCCGCGGCTCGTCGCGTACGTGGCGGGCGGGGCGGGAAGCGACGCCGCGACGCTCCGGACGGCGCTGGCCGCCGAACTGCCGGCCTACCTCGTGCCCGCCGCATTCGTCTTCCTCGACGCGTTGCCGCTGACCGGTAACGGCAAGGTGGACACCGCCGCGCTGCCCGCGCCCGGGCGCGACGTGCCCCGGCAGCGGGCCGCCGCCGCCCCACCCCGGCCCGCGTCACCGACCACCGTCCCCGCGCCGGCGCAGTGGGACACCACCCGGATCGGTCTGGAGCGGCTGATCGTGCAGGTGTGGCAGGACGTGCTCGGTGTCGCGTCGGTCGGCACCCGGGACAACTTCTTCGACCTCGGCGGCCACTCGATGCGCCTGCTGGCCGTCCTGGAACGGCTACGCGCGCAGCTCGGTGACGTCCTCACCGTCACCGACCTGTTCCGCAACCCCACCGTCGAGTCGCTGGCGACCTTCCTGACCACCGCCACCACCGGCGCGACCGCACCCGCCGCCGCCCCGGCCCGCGTCGCGCGCCCCCGGACCGGCACCGGCACGGGTACCGGCCAGCCCAGCGGGCTGATCGCCGTCGTCGGCATGGCCTGCCGCTTCCCCGGCGCGCGGACCATCGACGAGTACTGGCACAACATCCGCACCGGGGTCGAGTCGGTCCGGGAGTTCACCGTCGAGGAGATGCTCGCCGACGGCGCGGACCCGGCCCGCCTCGACGACCCGGCGTACGTCCGCTCCGGCACCTGGCTGCCCGGGATCGACGAGTTCGACGCGGCCTTCTTCGGCATCACGCCCCGGGAGGCGCAGACCCTCGACCCGCAGCACCGGATGCTGCTGGAGTGCGCCTGGCACGCGCTGGAGCACGCCGGCTACGACCCCGCCGCCCACCCCGGCCGGATCGGGCTCTTCGCCGGCTCCGGGCGCAGCACGTACCTGCTCGACCACCTGAGCAGCCACCCGGAGCTGCTGCACACCATCGGCGAGCACCAGCTGTCGATCAGCAACGACAAGGACTTCCTGCTCAGCCGGGTCGCCTACAAGCTCGACCTGACCGGCCCCGCCGTCACCGTGGCGACGGCCTGCTCGACCTCGCTGGTGGCCGTGCACTTCGGCCGGCAGAGCCTGCTGACCGGCGAGTCCGACCTGGTCCTGGCCGGCGGGGTCAGCGTCTTCCCGGCGCAACGGCGCGGCTACCTCTACCACGACGGCGGGGTCTACTCCCCCGACGGGCACTGCCGCCCGTTCAGCGCCGACGCGCGCGGCAGCATCGCCTCCAGCGGGGTCGGCATCGTCGCGCTCAAGCGGCTGGAGGACGCGGTCGCCGACCACGACACCGTCTACGCCGTGATCCGCGGCTCCGCCGTCAACAACGACGGCGCCCGCCGCACCGGCTACACCGCACCGGGCGTCGACGGGCAGGTCGCGGTGGTCAGCAGCGCCCTCGCCTCGGCCGGGGTGGACCCCCGCTCGGTGAGCTATGTGGAGGCGCACGGAACCGGCACCAGCCTCGGCGACCCGATCGAGGTGGCCGCGCTGACCGAGGCGTTCCGGCGCGGCACCGACGACCGGGGCTTCTGCGCGCTCGGCTCGGCCAAGGCCAACATCGGGCACACCGACGCCGCCGCCGGGATCGCCGGCCTGCTCAAGACGATCATGGCACTGCACAGCCGTACGCTGCCGCCGACGATCAACGTCAGCCGGCCCAACCCGGCGATCGACTTCGACAACAGCCCGTTCTATCTCAACGACACCGCCCGGCCGTGGCCCGGTGACGGCCCGCGCCGGGCGGGGGTCAGCTCGTTCGGCATGGGCGGCACCAACGCGCACGTCGTGCTGGAGGAGCCGCCCGCCACCGTGGACCGCACGCCGGCCCCGCCGGCCGCCGGACCGCAGCTGCTGGTGGTGTCGGCCCGTACGGTGGAGTCGCTGGACCGGCAGACGCGTCAGCTCCGCGACTGGCTCGACGCCCACCCCGGGGTCGACCTCGCCGACGTGGCGGCCAACCTGGGTCGGCGTCAGCCGATGACCCACCGGCGGTTCCTCGTCGCGGCGGACCACGCCGACGCGCTGGCCGCCCTCGACGCGCCGCAGCGGCAGTTCGGCGGCAGCCATCCCGGCGGCGGGCGGGCCCTGGTGTTCGCCTTCCCCGGGCACGGCGCCCAGCACGTGGCGATGGGTGCCGGCCTCTACCGCGCGGAGCCGACCTACCGGGCCGTGGTGGACGAGTGCGCCGACCTGCTCCGCGACGACCTGGGCCTCGACCTGCGTACGCTGCTCTGCCCCGAAGCGGGCGGCGAGGCCGAGGCGGAGCGGCTGCTCGCGCGGCCCGCACTGATCCAGCCCGCGCTCTTCGTCACCGGGTACGCCCTCGCCCGGACGCTGCTCGCCCGCGGCGTCACCCCCGACCTGATGGTCGGGCACAGCCTCGGCGAGTACGTCGCCGCCTGCCTCGCCGGCGTCTTCTCCCTGGCCGACGCGCTGCGCCTGGTGACCGCCCGCGGCGCGCTGGTCGAACGGACCCCGGCCGGGGCGATGCTCGCGGTGAGCCTGCCCGAGGCGACGGTCACCGGGCTGCTGACCGACGGCCTGTCGCTGGCCGCCGTCAACGCCCCCGAACTCTGCGTGCTCTCCGGCACCGAGGAGGCCGTCGAGCAGCTGCGCCGACGGCTCACCGACGACGGGGTCGAGTGCCGGCCGCTGCGGGTCAGCCGCGGCTACCACTCGGCCCTGCTCGACCCGGTGCTCGACGAGTTCGCCGCCCACGCCCGCCAGGTCACCTACCACGAGCCGGACCGCCCCTACCTGAGCAACCTGACCGGCGGCCCGGTCACCCCCGGGCAGGTCACCGACCCCGCGTACTGGGTGCGGCACATGCGGGAGCCGGTCCGGTTCGCCGAGTCGGCCGCGCTCCTGGCCGAGCAGGACGTGGTCCTGGCCGAGCTGGGCCCCGGGCACGCGTTGGGCGGCCTGGCCCGGTTGGCCGGACTGCGCCCCGGTCAGGCGGTGGCGGCGATGCGGCACCCCCGCGTCGACGCCGACGACCTCGGCACGATGCTCGACGCGGTCGGCCGGCTGTGGCTGGCCGGCGTACCCGTCGACTGGCATCGGTTCCACGGCGGGCCGCGCCGCCGCCTGGCCCTGCCCGGCTACCCGTTCGAGCGGCACCGCTACTGGGTGGACCCGGTGCCGCGTACCGGCCCGGTCGCCGCCGCGCCGGCCCCGCTCGACGCCGCGCCGGACGCGCCCGCGCCCGTCGACGCCGGCAACCGACCGGCGGTCAGCACCAGCTACGTCGCCCCGGGCACCCCCGCGCAGGAGCGGGTGGCCGAACTCTGGAGCGAGCTGCTCGGCATCCGGCCGATCGGCGCGCACGACAACTTCTTCGAGCTGGGCGGGCACTCGCTGCTGGCCACCCAGTTCGTCGTCCGGCTGCGGGCCCGGCTCGGCGTCACGCTGCCGCTGGAGGCGATCTTCGCCGCGCCGACCGTCGCCGGGATCGCGGCGGCGCTGCCGGCGACCGACAGCACCCCCACCGCCGTCGCCGTCGTCGAGCCCGCCGCCCCGCCGCAGGCCCCCGCGCCGACCATTCCCCGCGCCGACCCCGACGCCGGGCCGGCGCCGCTCTCCTCCGGGCAGCACCGGCTGTGGTTCCTCGACCAGGCGTACCGGCAGAACGCGTACACCGTCGGCACGGCCCTGCTGCTGGACGGCGCGCTCGACGTCGACGCGCTGCGCGGGGCGCTCGCCGAGCTGGTGCGGCGGCACGAGTCGCTGCGGACCGTCTTCCCGCTCCGGCCCGACGGGGACCCCGTCCAGCGGGTGCTGCCGCCCGGCCCGGTCGACCTGCCGATCGTCACCGCGCCCGCGGGTGCGCACGACGCGCCACCGGTCGCCGGCAGCATCGTGGAGTCGGCCGTCGCCGACGCGGTCCCGCAGTGGGCCCACGCGGCCCTGGCCGCCGACGTCCGCCGCCCGTTCGACCTGGCCGAGGGGCCGCTGTTCCGGGCCGTGCTGCTGCGCATCGCCGACGACCGGCACGTGCTGTCGCTGACCATGCACCACAACGTCTCCGACGGCTGGTCGCTCGGGATCATCGCCGGCGAGGTCGCCACCATCTACGATGCCGCCCGCGCCGGTCGCCCCTCACCGCTGCCCGAACTGGCCGTCCAGTACGGCGACTACGCGCGCTGGCAGCGCAGCCGGCTGGCGGACCCGGACAGCGCCGACATGCGCTACTGGCGGGAGCAGCTCGCCGGGGTGGCGAACGTGCTGGAGGTGCCGACCGACCGGCCCCGGCCCCCCGTGCAGACCTTCCACGGCGCGGTCCACGCCCGGGTGCTGCCCCCGGCGGTCGCCGACGAGCTGCGCCGGTTCAGCCAGGCCCACGGCGCCACCCTGGCCATGACGGTGCTGGCCGCCCTGAAGACGCTGCTGTGGCGCTACACCGGCCAGCGGGACATCTGCGTCGGCACCCCGGTCGCCGGCCGGGTCCGCGCCGAACTGGAACCGATGGTCGGCTTCTTCGTCAACATGCTGCCGCTGCGGACCACCCTCGACGGCGACTGGACCTTCGCGGAGCTGCTCGGGCACGTGCGACACACCGCGCTGGGGGCGTACGACCACCAGGAGGTGCCGTTCGAACGACTCGTGGACCTCGTCGACGCGCCCCGCGACCTGAGCCGCAACCCGCTGTTCCAGGTGATGTTCAACCTGCTGAACCTCCCCGAGCAGCGGGACCTGGGCGGCACCGGGCTGCGGATGGTCCCGTTCGCCGTCGAGCCCGGCATCGCCCAGCAGGACCTGGCGCTGTACGCGTACGAGGTGGACGAGGGGCTGCGGTTCCGGCTGGAGTACAACACCGACCTCTTCGACCCGGGCACCGCCGAGCGGATGATGGGGCACCTGGAGACGCTGCTCGCCGCCGCCGTCGCCGACCCGGGCGTCCGGCTGGCCGACCTGACCGTCCTCACCCCCGCCGAGCTGGCCCGCGTCGCCGAGTGGAACGACACCGCCACCCCGCTCGGCTGGGCCGTGCCCGGCCGCGACGGGGGGACGCCGACCCTGGTCGACCTGTTCGCCCACCAGGTCGCCACGCACCCCGACCGACCGGCCGTGACGTTCGGCGCGACCACCCTCAGCTACGCCCGGCTCAACGCCCGCGCGAACCGGCTCGCGCACCGGCTGCGCCGGGCCGGCGTCGGGCCCGACCGCACGGTCGCCGTCTGCCTGCACCGCTCCGAGGAGCTGCCGGTCACGCTGCTGGCCGTGCTCAAGGCCGGCGGCGGGTACGTCCCGGTCGACCCCGACTACCCGATCGACCGGCAGCGGTACGTGCTGACGCACAGCGGCGCCACGGTCCTGGTCACCGCGCCGGAGCTCGCCGACCGGTTCGCCGGGTACGCCGGCGAGGTGCTGCTGCCCGGCGCGACGTCGGACGCGGAGCCGGAGACCGATCCCGAGCCGCTGGCCGGGCCGGACCACCTGGCGTACGTCATCTACACCTCCGGGTCGACGGGTCGCCCCAAGGGGGTCCGGGTGACGCACGGCGCGGTGGTCAACACCCTCGCCGCGATGCGCGAGCGGCCGGGCCTGACCAGCGACGACACGATGCTCGCGATGGCCAGCTTCGCCTTCGACATGTCCGTACCGGAGCTGTTCCTGCCCCTGGTGGTCGGCGCCCGGATGCTGCTGGTCGGTCGGGACGTCGGCTACGACGCGCCGCGACTGGCGGCGCTGCTCGCCGCGGAGCGGGTCACCCTCGCCCAGGGCACCCCGGCGACCTGGCGGCTGCTGATCGAGTCCGGCTGGACCGGCCTGCCCGGCCTGACCGCCGTCTGCGGCGGCGACGCGGTCTCCGCGCCGCTGGCCCGGCAGCTCGCCGAACGGGTCGGCACGGTGTGGAACCTGTACGGCCCGACCGAGGCCGCCGTCTGGTCCACGATGGACCGGCTGGGTCCCGATGTCACCCGGGTCACCGTGGGCCGCCCGATCGGCAACGTACGCGCCTACGTCCTCGACCCGCGGCTGGCCCCCGTCCCCGTGGGCGTGCTGGGTGAGCTGTACCTCGGCGGCGCGGGGCTGGCGCGGGACTACCTCGGCGACCCCGACCTCACCGCACAGCGGTTCGTGCCGGACCCGGACGGTCCGGGCCGGCTGTACCGCACCGGCGACCTCGCCCGGTGGCTCCCGGACGGCCGGATCGAATTCGTCGGCCGCGGCGACTCGCAGGTCAAGGTGCGCGGCTTCCGCATCGAACTCGGCGAGATCGAGTCGGTGCTGCGCCGCCACCCGGAGGTCCGGGACACCGCGGTGGTGGTCCGCGAGGACGACGGTGAGAAGAGCATCGTCGCCTACCTGACGCTGGGTGCCGCTCCCGAGTCACCCGACGCCGGTACGGCACCCGAGCCGGTGCCGGACTTCGACGTCGACCCGACGCCGTGGCGGACGTTCACCCGCACCTACCTGCCCGACTACATGATCCCGTCCGCGTTCGTGGTGCTCGACCGGATGCCGCTGAGCGCCAACCGGAAGGTCGACCGGGCCGCCCTGCCGGCCCCGGTCCGCGGCGGCACCGCCGTCGGCGCGGCGCCACCCGACACACCGCTGCGCACGGCGCTGGCCGCACGCTGGGCGCAGGTGCTCGGCTACGACAGCGTCGGCATCGACGACGACTTCTTCGCCCTCGGTGGTGACTCCTTCAAGGCGATCAAGGCCCTCGCCGGGAACGACCCGCCGATCAGCGTCCTCGACCTGTTCCGCCACCCGACGATCCGGGCGCTGACCGAGCACCTGGACAGCACGGGTGGCTCCGCCGGGCGGCTGCTGCACGAGCTGACCCCGGCACGACCGGCGACGCCGACCCGGCTCACGCTGGTCTGCGTACCCTTCGCCGCCGGCAGCGCGATCACCTTCCAGCCCCTCGCCGACGCCCTCCCACCGGGGGTCCGGCTGTTCGCCCTGGAGCGGCCCGGACACGACCTGAACCGCCCCGACGAACCCCTGCTCGGCCTGGACGAGCTGGTCGACGGCTGTGTCGCCGAGGTCGTCGCCGGGATCAGCGGACCGGTCGCGGTGTACGGGCACTGCATGGGCGGCGCCGAAGCGGTCGAGCTGGGTCGCCGGCTGGAAGCGGCCGGCGTCGAGCTGACCGGCGTGGTCATCGGCGCGCACTTCCCCGCCCCGCGGCTGCCCGGCCGGCTGTTCAGCTGGCTGCGCCGGTGGTTCCCGACCGAGCGGTGGACGTCGAAGCGGCGCACCCTGGAGGCGCTGCGCGCGATGGGCTTCTTCACCGAGGTCTTCGACGAGCGCGAGAAGGACTTCGTGATGCGCGTGGTCCTCGCCGACGCGATGATGGGCGAGGACTACTACACCGACGTCTACGCCGACGGCCTGGCCCGGAAACTGTCCGCCCCGATCGTCTGCGTCGTCGGCGGCGGGGACCGCGCCACCGAGCTGTACCAGGAGCGCTACCTGGAGTGGGAGTTCTTCTCCGACCGGGTGTCCCTGGAGGTGATCGAGGGCGCCGGCCACTACTTCGCCAAGCACCAGCCCGACGAGGTGGCCCGGATCATCCTCGCCAACTGCGACCCGTCGGCCCCGGCCACCGCCGCCGCCGACCCGCCCCCGCCGACCGAGGCCGCCCCGGCCGCGGTACGGGAGCCGGAGCCGGTCGCCCGGCGGGCGGCGCCCAGCCTCACGGTGTTCTACCTGATCGCGATCGGTCAGCTCGTGTCGCTGATCGGCAGCGGACTGACCGGCTTCGGCATGGGCCTGTGGGTCTACCAGCGGACCGGGTCGGTCTCGCTCTTCGCCACGGCCACCGTCCTGGCGCTGCTGCCGGCCGTGGTGCTCTCCCCCGTCGCCGGTGCGCTGGCCGACCGGTGGGACCGGCGACTGATCATGATCGTCGCGGACTGTCTGGCCGCCACCGGCACGGTGAGCCTCGCCCTGCTGCTCTGGCTCGGCCAGCTCCACCTCTGGCACGTCTTCACCGCCATCACCGTCAGCGCGGTGGCGACCGCCTTCCAGCAACCCGCCTACCTGGCGGCCGTCACGCAACTGGTGCCGAAGCGGTACTACGGGCGCGCCAACGGCATCGTCTCCCTCGGCACCGCCACCAGCACGGTGCTGGCGCCGCTGCTCGGCGGGGCGCTGGTGATCGCGGTCGGGCTGCGCGGGATCGTCGTCATCGACCTGCTCACCTTCGCCTTCGCGGTGGTCGTCACCCTGTCGGTGCGCTTCCCGGACGCGCTCTTCGTCAAGCGCGAGGAGTCGTTCCGGCGGGCCGTCCTGGGTGGCTGGCGGTTCATCGTCCGCCGGCACGGCCTGGTCGCGCTGGTCGTGCTGACCGCGTCGCTGAACTACTTCTTCGCGATGGTCGAGGTCCTGGTCACCCCGCTGACCCTGTCCTTCGGGGACCCGGCGGTGCTCGGCCGGGTGCTCGCCGCCAGCGGCGTCGGCATGCTCGTCGGCTCGGTCCTGATGGGCGTGTGGGGCGGCACCGCCCGGCGTACCACCGGCATCCTGGCCAGCGTCGTGCTCCTCGGCGCGTCGCTGCTCACGGTCGGCCTGCGCCCCGACCCGCTCTTCCCGGCCCTCGGGTTGTTCGGCATGGGCCTGGCCACCGCCCTGGTGAACACCCACTGGCTGGCCATCGTGCAGGCCAAGGTCGGGCTGGAACTGCAGGGCCGGGTGCTGTCCATGGGGCAGATGCTGTCCTGGCTAATGGTGCCGGCCGGCTTCCTCTCCGCCGGGCCGCTCGCCGAGCACGTCTTCGCCCCGCTGGCGTCGCCCGGCAGCGCGCTGGCCGCCGTCGTCGGCACCGGACCGGGCCGGGGCATGGCCCTCGCCGCGATCGTGGCCGGCCTCTGCGCCCTCGCCCTCGCGGCCGTCGGCATCGCCTACCGACCGATCCGCGACGTGGAGGACGAGCTGCCCGACAACGACCCCGGGACGATCATCGTCGCCGACAAGGACCGCCTCCAGGCCGAAGCCGACCGCCGGCTGGCGCTGCACCGCGGCGCGGCGAAGGCCGCGTCCGGCCCGGCTCCGGCGAACGGGCGCGGTGGTCGCCGATGAGCGCACCCGCCCGCCCCGCCGGGCCCACCCGCCGCAGCGGCGGCCGACGCGCCGCCGCACCCGCCACCGTGGAGTGCCTGCACCGGATGGTGGCCGCGCAGACCGCCCGGACCCCGCAGGCGGAGGCGGTACGGCACGCCGACCGGGTGCTGACGTACCGCGAGCTGGACGAGGCGGCGAACCGGCTGGCCCGGGTGCTGCTGGCGCGCGGGGTGGCCCGGGAGGACCGCGTCGGCGTCTGCCTGCCGCGTACGCCCGAGCTGGTGGTCGCCCTGCTCGCGGTGCTCAAGGCCGGCGCCGCCTACGTGCCGCTGGACCCGGCGTACCCACCGGCCCGGGTGGCGTTCATGACCGCCGACTCCGGGACCCGGCTGGTGCTCACCCGCACCGACCTCGCCGACCGGTTCGGCGAGCTGGCCGTCCCGATCGACCGGCTCGACGCGGGCGGGGACGGCACCGACCCGGCGGTGCCCGCGACGCCGGAGGACCTGGCGTACGTCATCTACACCTCCGGCTCCACCGGGCGCCCCAAGGGCGTGGCCATCGAACACCGCTCGGCGTCGGTGCTGCTGCACTGGACCCGGCAGACCTTCGACGACACCGAACTCGGTGGCATGCTCGCCGCCACCTCCGTCTGCTTCGACCTGTCGGTCTTCGAGATCTTCGGTCCGCTCTGCTGGGGCGGCCGGGTGCTGCTCGTCGACGACGTGCTGGCCCTCGCCGCCCCCGGGGCGGACCGGCTGCCCGTCACCCTGGTCAACACCGTGCCCTCCGCGATGGGGGAACTGCTCACCGCCGGTGCCCTGCCGGCGAGCGTACGGACGGTCTGTTTGGCCGGTGAGCCGCTCACCGCCGCGCTGGCGGCCCGGGTCTGGGCCCGCCCGCACGTACGCCGGCTCTGCAACCTCTACGGCCCGTCCGAGGACACCACCTACTCCACCTGGGCGGAGGTGCCGCCCGACAGCGGAGACCCGCCGATCGGCCGCCCGCTGCCGCAGACCCGGGCGTACGTCCTCGACGCCGACGGGCGACCCGTGCCACCCGGCGAACCGGGTGAGCTGCACCTGGCCGGGGCGGGCCTGGCCCGCGGCTACCTCGACCGGCCGGCGGAGACCGAGGCCCGCTTCCGGCCCGACCCGTTCCGCCCCGGCGACCGGATGTACCGCACCGGCGACCGGGTCCGGCTGCGCCCCGACGGGCAGCTGACCTACCTGGGTCGCCTCGACGACCAGGTGAAGCTGCGTGGCTACCGGATCGAGCTGGGTGAGGTCGCCGCCCGCCTCGCCGCCCTGCCCGACGTACGCGAGGCGACCGCCGCCGTCCGGCAGGGACCGAGCGGCGACCCGCTGCTGGTCGGCTACCTGGTCGGCGAGCGGCGCGACGACGTCCGGGCCCGGCTGGCCGAGGTGCTGCCCGCGCCGCTGGTCCCGGCGACCCTGGTCTGGCTGGACCGGCTGCCCACCCTGCCCAACGGCAAGGTGGACCGGTCGGCACTGCCCTCCCCCACCCTCGGCGCCGACGCCGGGCCCGACGCTGGAGCGCTCGACGGGACGGCCGGCACGGTGGCGGCGGTGTGGCGCGAGGTGCTCGGGGTGCCGGTGACCGCCGACGGCGACTTCCTCGCTCTCGGCGGCGACTCGCTGCTCGCGGTCCGCTGCGCGACCCGGCTGGCCGTCGCGACCGGGCGGCCGGTCGGACCGGGCGACCTCTTCGCCCACCCGACCGTCGCGGCGCTCGCCGCCCACCTCGACGCGCCGACCGCGCCCGGCGACGCCACGGCCACCGCGCCCGTCGGGCCGGCAGCCGGATCGGGCCGGCTGACCGGCGGGGCGACACCGGGATGGGCCGGGCCGGCACCGGCCGGTCCCGCGCCGCTGTCGGCCGCGCAGACCCGGCTGTGGTTTTTGCACCGGCTCGACCCGGACGACACCTCCTACCTGCTGGCCTTCGCGGTGCGGTTCGACGCGCCGCTGGACCCGGACCGGCTGGCGCGGGCGCTGCGTCGGGTGGTGCACCGGCATCCGGCCCTGCGCACGGTGTTCCCGTCCGGGCCGGACGGGCCGGTGCAGCTCGTCCGGCCCGCCGTCGGCCCACCGCCGGTCGTCGCGCCGCCCGCACCGGGCACGTCCCTGGACGAGCGGCTCGCCCGGCTCACCGCCGAGGCCACCCGGGCCCCCATGGACCTGGCCACCGGGCCGCTGCTGCGCGCCCACCTGGTGCCCGACGACACCGGTCGCGCGGTGGCGCTGCTGCTGGTCGTGCACCACATCGTCTGCGACGACTGGTCGTTCGGCCTGATCGTCCGGGACCTGGCCCGGGCGTACGACGACCCCGCCGCGCCGGAGTCCCCGGCGGTCGGGCCGGCGGCGTTCGCCCTGGCCCAGCGGGAGTGGCTGGCCGGGCCGGCGGGGCAGCGGGCACTGGCCGACGTGCTCGACGAGCTGCGCGGCGCACCCGACCTGCTCGACCTGCCCGCCGTCCCACCCGGCTCGAAGGCCGGCGCTCGTGATCCGGGTGCGTCCGTCGGCGCCTCGACACCCGATCGGCAGCGGACCGACCACGTTCGGCTCGCCGGGTCGGGCTCCGTGGACCAGCCCCACCCGGGACCGGCTGCGCCACGGCCCGGTGGCCGGCCGGGCGGCGGGGCGCTGCGGACCACCGTGGACCCCGCCACCGCCGACGCGGTCCGGGCGCTGGCCCGGGCCGAACGGGTCAGCCTGCACATGGTCGGGCTGGCCGCCTTCGCCACCCTGCTCGGCGCGGCCACCGGTCGGCCCGACCTGCTGGTCGGGGTCGCCTTCGCCGGCCGGACCAGCGTCGCCGCCGAGGAGAGCGTCGGCTGTCACGTCAACACCGTGCCGCTGCGACTGCGCCCCGCACCCGGACGCACCTTCGCCGACCTGCTCGACGAGGCCCGCCGGGTCACCCTCTTCGCCGCGGCCCACCAGGACGTCCCCTTCGACGTGCTGGTGGAACGGCTGCGGCCGACCCGCCGGCCGGACCGCACCCCGCTGGTGCAGGTCGCCTTCGGCGTGCAGAACGCCCCGCCGGCCCGGCACCGCGCCGCGTCCGGCGTCGGGTTCACCGGCGTGGAACTGACCCCGGACACCGCCCGCCTCGAGCTGACCCTCTGGCTCGACGAGCGGCGGGACGGGCTGGCGGCGCTCTGGACGTACCGCAGCGACCTGTTCGACCGCGACGGAGTGGTCGCCTGGCACCGCCGGTTCACGGCGCTGCTGCGCACCGCCGCCGCCGACCCCCGACGCGGTCTGGCCGACTGCGTCGACACCCTGGGAGAATCCGATGACTGAGCAGACCCGGGTCGCGCGGACCATTCCCCGTCGCGGCCGCGAACGGAACCTGGTGGACGTCCGCCCCGACTGGCCCGGCGGTCCGCTGCCGGCGCTGGTCCGGGCGAACGTGCCCGACGTCGACCTGGCCGGCTGGCTGGCCGGACACCGCGACGAGGTGGACGAGCTGGCCCGTCGGCACGGGGCCGTGCTGTTCCGCGGCTTCGCCGTGGCCGGCGCCGCCGACTTCCGCACCGTGATGGCCGCCCTCTCCGACGAGGTGCTCTCCTACGGCGAGCGCTCCTCGCCGCGCAGCGAGGTCACCGAGGGCGTCTACACCTCCACCGAGCACCCGGCCGACCAGCCGATCGTGCTGCACAACGAGCAGTCGTACACGGTGAACTGGCCGCTGCGGATCGTGTTCCACTGCGAGGTGGAACCGGCCGCGGGAGGGCGTACGCCGCTGGCGGACAGTCGCCGCGTGCTCGCCCGGCTCCGCCCGGAGACCGTCGCCGAGTTTGAGCGGCGCGGGGTGCTCTACCGGCGCAACTACCTGCCCGGCATCAGCCTCACCTGGCAGACCGCGTTCCAGACCGAGCGGCGCGAGGACGTCGAGGCGTACTGCGCCCGCGCGCTGGTCGACGTCGAGTGGGTCGGTGACCGGCAGCTACGCACCCGGCAGGTCCGCCCGGCGGTCCGCCGCCACCCGGTCACCGGCGAACGGACCTGGTTCAACCACGCGCTCTTCTTCCACGTCACCTCCCTGCCCGACGAGGTGAGCGCCGGCCTGCGGGCCGCCCTCGCCGAGGAGGACCTGCCCTACCAGACCGCGTACGGCGACGGCACGCCCATCGGGGACGAGGTGCTGGCCGAGCTGCGGGCCGCGTACGCCGCCGAGACCCGCTCCTTCGCCTGGCAGCGCGGCGATGTGCTGCTGGTGGAGAACATGCTCGCCGCGCACGCCCGGGAGCCGTTCACCCCGCCCCGGCGGATCCTCACCGCGATGTCCGACCCGGTCGCCGCGCCGGAGCTGACCCCGTCCGCGCCGGCGGGACCGGAGGCGGACCGGTGAGCGGGCCCGCCCCGCGTCGGCGCGGCACCGGCACGGTCAGCTCCCCGGTCACCCGGCGGGTCCTGGTGGACGAGGAGTTCGTGCTGCTCGTCGAGGCCGCCGTGCCCGACCTCGACCTGGCCGGCTGGCTCGCCGGCCGCCGGGAGGAGCTGCTGTCCGACCTGGACCGCCACGGGGCGGTCTTCTTCCGCGGCTTCGAGGTGCGCACCCCCGACGACTTCAGCCAGGCCGCCCGCGCAGTCAGCCCGGACCTGCTCGGCTATCTGGAACGGGCCGCGCCCCGGCACGAGGTCGCCGACCGGGTCTTCACCTCCACCGAGTTCAACGCCGAGCAGTGGATCCCGCTGCACCACGAGATGTCGTACTCGCACAACTGGCCCCGCTACCTCTATTTCTGGTGCGCGCAGCCGGCCACCGGCAGCGGCGGGGCCACCCCGCTGGCCAGCGAGCGGGTCATCACCCCGCTGATCCCCGCCGACGTGCGGGAACGCTTCCTCCGCTCCGGGGTCTGCTACGTGCGCAACTACGGCCCGCACCTGGACCTGCCCTGGCAGGAGGCGTTCCAGACCACGGACCGGGCGGAGGTGGAGGCGTACTGCGCCGCCTCGGCGACCGAGTTCACCTGGCTGGGCGACGACGGGCTGCGTACCCGGGCCCGGCGGCAGGCGGTCGCCACCCACCCGCGCACCGGGGAGACGGTGTGGTTCAACCACGCCCACCTGTTCCACGTGTCGAACATGCCGGCGGAGGTCTCCGCCGCGCTGCTGCGCGAGTACGGCCCCGACGGGCTGCCCCGCAACGCGTACTTCGGGGACGGCGAGCCGATCCCCGACGAGGTGGTCACCGAGCTGCGCGACCGGTATCGGGAACACGCGGTGTCGGTTCCCTGGCAGCGCGGCGACGTGCTGGTGGTGGACAACTTTCTGGCGACCCACGGTCGCGAACCCTTCAGCGGCGACCGGCAGATCCTGGTCGCCATGTCCGACCTCTACGTCAACCGGAGCGTGTTGTGAACGGCTACCGCCTGTCCCCGGTCCAGCGGCTCGCCTGGTCCGACAAGCAGGATCTGGTCCGGGCGCGGGTGCGGCTCGACCGCCCGCTGGACCGCGCCCGGTTGCAGAGCGCGCTGGACGCGGTGGTCGCCCGGCACGAGGCGCTGCGGCTGACCCTGGTGCACCACCCCGGCCTGCGGGTGCCGATGCAGGACGTCGACGACAGCCGCAGCGTCACCCTCGGCGCGCAGGGCGAACTGTCGGCCACCCTCACCGACGACACCCTGGAGCTGACCGCCACCCCGCTGATCGCCGACCCGGCCAGCCTGCGCCTCGTCCTGGCCGACCTGGCCCGCGCGTACGCCGGCCAGGCGCTGCCGGAGGACCCGGAGGCGTTGCAGTTCCTCGACGTCGCCGAGTGGCAGCTCGAGGAGCGCGAGCAGGCGCCCGCCGCCGCACCCACCGCCCCGGCCGCGCGGCTGGTCACCCCGCCCGGGGACGACCCGAGCGCCGTGGTCACCGCGACCGTGGACGCCGCCGGGCTGGCCGACGTGGCGCGGCGCAGCGGCGTCGAGCCGACCACGGTGCTGCTGGCCGCCTGGGCGCTCGCGGTGTCCCGTCGGGCCGAGGCGCCGGACGACGCCGACGAGGCGGACCTGGTGCTGGCCCGGTGGAGCGACGGCCGGCACGCCGCCGGCACCGCCGAGGTGGTGGGTCCGCTGGGCGGCTACGGCCCGCTGCGGCTGGGCCTGCCGCTGCCGGCCGCCCCGGCCGACCTGCTGGCCCGGGTCCGCGCCGCCGAGGTCGCCGCCGACGACACGTTCCACCTGGTCGACCCGGTGGACGAGCGGACCGGGGCGGTCGCCGGGTTCGCGGTGCTGCCCGCCCCGGATCCGGCCGACGTGGCCGCTCTCGGCGGCACGGTGGAGGTCGACGCCCCGCCGCCGGCCGCCGGTCCGCAGCTCACCGCGCTCACCGACGGCGACCGGGTCGTCCTGCGGGTGGTCGGCGGGCAGTGGCTGCTCGACTCGCTGCTGGCGATCCTGCGGTCGCTGCCCGCCGCGCTCACCGATGCCGTCGCGCCCGCCGTGCTCGGTGCGGCCGAGGCCGGCTGGCTGGTCGACGCGGCCGGGACGCCGGGCGAGGCGTCGGGGCGTACCCTCGTCGACCTGTTCGACGCGGGCCTGGCGGGGATGGACCGGGACGCGGTGGCGGTGGTCGCCGCGGACGGCGCGTACACCGTCGGGGAGCTGCGCGAACGAGCCGCGCGGGTGGCCGGGGCGCTGGCCGGCCGCGGCCTGGCCGGCACGACGGTCGGGGTGCTGGCCGCCCGGTCGCGGGACACCGTCGTGGCGTTCCTCGGCGTGCTGCGCGCCGGGGCGGTCTTCGTGCCGCTGGACCCGGACGCCCCGGCGGCCCGGCTCGCCGCCCAGGTCCGCGCGGTCGGCGCGCCGCTCGTCGTCGGCGACGGCGGGCCGGCGACCGTGCGGGTCGCCGACCTCGTCGCGGCCGGCGGGCCGCCGCCCGCCGCGGTGCCGGCACCGGCCGACCCGGCATACGTGATCTTCACGTCCGGTTCCACCGGCACGCCCCGCCCGGTGCGGGTGTCGCACGGCGCCGCCGCGCACCTGGCCGACGCCCTGGAGCAGACGGTGTACGCGGGCAGCCGGCCCGGCCTGCGGGTCGCGGTGAACGCCCCGCTCACCTTCGACGCCTCGGTGAAGCAGCTCGTGCAGCTCGGCCACGGCCGCAGCCTCTGGCTCGTGCCCGAGGAGGTCCGCCGGGACGGGGCGGCGCTGGCGGCCGCGCTCGCCGACCACGACGTCGACGTGCTCGACATGACCCCCTCCCAGCTGCGCATCCTGCTCGCCGGGGCGGGTGACCGCCGGTTGCCCGGGCTGTTGCTGCTCGGCGGTGAGGCGATCACGCCGGAGCTGTGGGACACCGTCGCGGCGCTGCCCGGCGTCCGCGCGGTCAACCTGTACGGCCCGACCGAGTGCACGGTGGACACCACCGCCGCCGAGGTGCGCGCCGGGGACCCGCCGACCATCGGCCGGCCCCTGCCGGGCGTCTCGGTCTGGGTGCTCGACGAGCGGCTGCGGCCGGTGCCGCCGGGCGTGGCCGGGGAACTCTGCGTCAGCGGACCGCAGCTCGCCGACGGATATCTGGGCGACCCGGAGGCCACCGCGCGGCGGTTCGTCGCCGTGGAGCTGCCCTCGGGGCGCACCGGGCGGGTGTACCGCACCGGCGACCGGGTCCGCTTCGACGCCGACCGGCGGCTGCGCTATCTGGGCCGCCTCGACGACCAGGTGAAGATCCACGGCTTCCGGGTGGAACCGGGTGAGGTCGCCGCGGTGCTGCGCGGGCACCCGGAGGTCACCGACGCCGCCGTGGTGGCCCGCGACGACGACGGGCACGGCGACCGGCTCGTCGCGTACGTCCGCCCGGGCGGTCAGCCGGTGACCGTCGACGTGGACCGGGTCGCCGGGGTCAACCCGCACGAGACCCGCTACCTGTACGACGAGATCTTCGTCCAGCAGGTCTACCTGCGGGACGGGATCGTGCTGCGCCCCGGGGCGACCGTGCTCGACGTGGGCGCGAACATCGGCATGTTCTCCCTCTTCGTGCACGCCGTCTGCCCGGACGCCACGATCCACGCGTTCGAGCCGGTGCCGGCCGTGGCCGACCTGCTGCGCCGCAACGTCGCCGAGTTCGGCGTACCGGCCACGGTGCACGGGGTCGGGCTGTCCCGGGCGGCCGGCGAGGTCTCCTTCACCTACTACCCGGGCTATTCGATGATGTCCGGCCACGCCGCGTACGCCGACCCGGCCGCCGAGGTGGCGGTGATCAAGCGGTACCTCGCCAACGAGCGGGACGCCGGCGCCGACCGGGACGTGCTGCTCGACCGGGTCGACGAACTGCTCGCGGAACGCTTCGCCGGCCGGGAACTCACCGTGCCGGTCCGGCCGCTGTCGGCCGTCCTCGACGAGCTGGCCCCCGAGCGGATCGACCTGCTGAAGATCGACGTGCAGCGCGCCGAGGCGGACGTGCTGGCCGGGCTGGCCGACCGGCACTGGCCGCTGATCGCGCAGGTCGCCATGGAGGTGCACGACGCGGCCGGCACCGATACCGAGGGCCGGCTGGCCGAGCTGGCCGCCCTCTTCGAGGCGCGGGGCTTCGACGTGGTCACCCGGCAGGACGACCTGCTCACCGGCACCGACCGGCACACCCTGCACGCCGTCCGCCCCGAGTACGCCGACGATCCGCGGCCGGCGGTGGTCGTCCCCGCCGGCCCGGCGGCCGGGCCGCTGGACGAGCGGCTGGCCGGCTGGCTGGCCGACCGGCTCCCGGCCCACCTGGTGCCGGCCGCGGTGGTGCTCCTGGACGAGCTGCCGCTGACCCGCAACGGCAAGCTGGACCGGGCGGCGCTCCCCGCGCCCCGCCTCGACCGGCCCCGCGACAGCACGGTCGTGGCGCCCGCCAACCGGGCCGAGGAGATCCTCGTCGAGGCCTGGCGGGAGGTCCTCGGGGTGCCGACCGTGGGCGTGACGGAGACCTTCTTCGCGCTCGGCGGCGACTCCATCCGCAGCATCCAGATGCAGGTCGCGGCGAACCGGCGGGGGCTCTCCTTCCGGCTCAGCGACATCTTCACGTACCAGTCGATCCGGGAGCTGGTCACGCACGGCGAGATCACCCTCGCCGGGGTCGAGGTCGACGCCGGAACCACCCCGGCCGCCCCGATCGACGCGGCGGAGCAGGCGGGGCGCTTCGCGCTGGTGGCCGCGGCCGACCGGGAGCTGCTGCCCGCCGGGCTCGCCGACGCGTACCCGATGACCGCCCTCCAGCAGGGCATGGTCTACCACGGCGAGCTGACCGGCGACCCGGCGATGTACCACAACGTCACCGCGCACCGGGTCGCCGCGCCGCTGGACGTGGCGGCGCTGCGGCAGGCGTTGACCGGCCTGGTGGCCGCCCACCCGGTGCTGCGGACCGGGTTCGCGTTGGGCGCGTACTCCGAGCCGTTGCAGCTCGTGCACGCCGACGTGCCGGTCGAGCTGCCGGTGACGGACCTGAGCGGCACCGACCCGCAGACCCGCCGGACGCGGATCGACGACCTGGTGGCGCAGGAGCGGGTACGTCCCTTCGACCTGACCCGGCCGCCGCTGCTGCGGCTGCACGCCGTCCGGGAGGACGCCGCGGAGTTCACCCTGATCGTCGCCGAGCACCACGCCGTCCTCGACGGCTGGAGCCTGCACCTGTTCCTCACCGACCTGCTCACCGCGTACGACCGGGAGCGGGCCGGCCAGGTCCACCGGCCGGACCCCGGGTGGCCGTTCCGGGAGTACGTGGCGGCCGAGCGGGACGCCCTGGCCGACCCGGACACCCGCCGGTTCTGGCTGGACGGGCCCGGCGCGGTGCCGCCGCTGCTGCTCGGCGGGGCGGACCCGCACACCACCACCACCCAGCGGGTGCCGCTGCCGGCGGACACCACCGACGTGGTCGCCCGGGCGGCCCGGGCCGCCGGGGTGCCGACCAAGTCCTGGCTGCTCGCCATCCACCTGCGGCTGATCGGTGAACTCGCCGGCCGGGACGACGTGGTCAGCGGGCTGGTGGTCGGCGGCCGGCCGGAGGGCGAGGGCAGCGACGCCACCCTCGGGCTGTTCCTCAACACCCTGCCGGTGAGCGTCGAGCTGGGCACCCGGTCGCTGGCGGAGCTGGCCGCGCAGGTGTGGCGGTCCGAGTGCGCGCAGATGGAGCACCACCGTTTCCCGCTCGCGGAGATCGTCCGTGCGGGCGGGGCCGGGCCGCGCTTCGACCACTTCTTCAACTGGACCCACTTCGCGAACGGGCCGGCCGACGGCGGCAGCCGGATCGTGGACAGCCGGGGCATCACCGTGGACGTGGCGTTCAGCCTCGCCGTCGACGCCGAGCTGGACGGCGACACCGGCCGGCTCGCCCTCACCATCCAGTACGACCACCGCACCATCCCCGGGGAACGGGTGGACACCTTCGCCGACGGGTTCCGGCGGCTGCTGGCGGCCGACCCGACCGCACCGCTGCCCGCCGTACCCACCGGCGCCCGCACGGTCGGCGACGACGGGCGGGACCGGTGGGCGACCCGGGTGGCCGCGGTCTGGCAGGAGGTGCTCGGCGTCGCGCCGGCTGACCCGGCGACGGGCTGGTCGGCCGCCGGTGGCGACTCGCTGCGCGCCCTGCGGCTGGTGACCGCGCTGCGGCAGCGCCACGGCAGCGACCTGACACTTCCGGAGTTCGTCGCGCTGGGCAGCTACGGCGCGCTCGTGGACCGGGTGGCCCGGTCGTGACCGGGTTCGGCACCTCCGCCGTGCACGGCGACGACGGACTGATCCCCGGTGGGGCGGTGGCGCCGCCGATCGTGCAGAGCGTGACCTTCAGCGCCGAGTCCGACGAGGAGTTCACCGCGATCGCCACCGAGCCGCGGGGCAGCGCCTTCTACACCCGGTACGGCAACCCGAACCACGCGCAGGTAGCCGCCGTCGTCGCCGAACTGGAGGGGGCGGAGACCGGCCTGGTCACCGCCTCCGGGATGGGCGCGATCAGCACCGTCGCGCTGGCCCTGCTCGCCGCCGGCGACCACGTGGTGGTGCAGCGCAGCACGTACGGCGGCACCACCTCGCTCACCACCGGCCTGCTGGCCCGGTTCGGGGTGTCCTGCACCCAGGTCGACCAGACCGACACCGACGCGTTCGCGCGGGCGCTGCGGCCGAACACCCGGCTGGTGCTGGTGGAGACGCCGAGCAACCCGCTGCTGGAGCTGACCGACCTGGCGGCGGTGGTGGAGCTGGCCCACGCCGCCGGCGCGCTGGTGGCGGTCGACAACACCTTCGCCACCCCGGTGAACCAGCGCCCGACGCGCGCCGGGGCGGACCTGGTCTGGCACAGCGGCACCAAGTTCCTCGGCGGGCACTCCGACGTGTCGGCGGGGGTGGTGGTCGGCTCCGCCGCGCTGATCGAGCGGGTGTGGCAGACGGCGATCGTCACCGGCAGCACCCTCGGTCCGGTCGACGCCTGGCTGCTGCTGCGCGGCATCCGTACGCTGCCGCTGCGGGTGGAGCGGCACAACGCCAACGCGCTGGCGCTGGCCCGGGCGCTGGAGGGACATCCGGCGGTGGCGAGGGTCCGCTACCCGGGGTTGCCGTCGCACCCGCAGCACGCGCTGGCCCGCCGGCAGATGACCGGCTTCGGCGGGGTGCTCTCCGTCGAGGTGAACGGGGGCCGGACGGGTGCCGCCGCCCTGCTGGCCGGGCTGCGACTGGCCAAGCGGGCGGCCAGCCTGGGCAGCGTCAGCACGCTGGTGGTGCACCCCCGGTCGATGTGGGCGGGCATCGTGGACGCCGAGCAGCTCGCCGCCACCGGCATCTCCGACGGGCTGGTGCGCGTCTCCACCGGCATCGAGGACACCGCCGACCTGGTGGACGACTTCCTCGCGGCGTTGGACAAGGCGAATGACGGCGCCTAGCGGGTCGTGTCGCCGCCCGAGGGGCCCCGGACGGTCGCCGGGACCTCGTAGGGTGGCGGCATGGTTGAGCGACCCCTGACCCTGATGGCGGTGCACGCCCACCCCGACGACGAGGCGACGAGCACCGGCGGCGTGCTGGCCCGCTATGCGGCCGAAGGCGTCACCACCGTGCTGGTGACCTGCACCGACGGGCGCTGCGGTGACGGCCCCGGCGGGGTGAAGCCGGGCGACCCGGCGCACGACCCGGCCGCCGTGGTGGCGATGCGCCAGGCCGAGCTGGAGGCCAGCTGCGCCGCGCTGAAGGTCACCCACCTGGAGACCCTGGGGTACGCCGACTCCGGGATGATGGGCTGGGCGACCAACGAGCTGCCCGGCGCGTTCTGGACCACCCCGGTCGACGAGGCGGCGGCCCGGCTGGCGGAGCTGATCGAGCGGTACCGGCCGGACGTCGTGGTGACCTACGACGAGAACGGCTTCTACGGCCACCCGGACCACATCCAGGCGCACCGGATCACCATGGCCGCGGTGGCGCGGACGCAGATCCCCGCGAAGGTCTACTGGACCACCGTGCCCCGGACGGCGTTCGCGGAGTTCGGTCGGGTCATGCGGGAGCTGGGCGTCGAGTGGGCCGACCCGGACGCCGAGTCGACGCCGGAGGGGCCACCGCTCGGCCTGCCCGACGAGGAGATCACCACCTGGGTCGACACGAGCGAGTACGGCGGGCAGAAGTTCGACGCGCTCGCCACCCACGCCAGCCAGAGCGAGAATATCTTCTTCCTGCAACTGGGGCGGGACCGGTTCACCGAGCTGATGGGCGTGGAGACCTTCGTCCGGGTCCGGGACACCACCGGCGCGCCGACGCCGGAGGACGACCTCTTCGCCGGGCTGCGCTGACCCGCGCCGCCACCCCGCCGCCCCGGTCGGAGGCGGGGTGCGTCCGGGGCCGTGACGTGCGTACAGTTCCGGGTCGGATATGGGTGGGCCGGCAGCTCCGGCGCAGGGAACGGAACGGACAGCGACGGAATGACTACGGACAACGCGACCGGGGTAGGTCGACCGGGCATCGATCCCGACCTGTTGGAGACCTGTCTCGGCGTCTTCGCCGCGCTGGAGGAGCTGCCGTCGGACCACCCCGACGTGGTGCGGATGCAGCGGGCCACCGCGAAGCTCTACAAGGTGATCAAGCAGCGCCGGCGCGAGGAGCGGCGGGACGCCGTCGCGGCAGCCGACCGGGCGGTGACGGAGGCCACCGCCACCGGCGCCCCGGGCCGGATCGACGACGAGACCCAGGGCATCCCGCTCGCCTCCCCCACCGCCGGCGCCACCGCCGGGTTCCTGCACAACCCGCGCGGCTGCTACGTCTGCAAGCAGCGCTACCACGAGGTGGACGCCTTCTACCACCAGCTCTGCCCGTCCTGCGCCGCGCTCAACCGGGAGCGCCGCGACGCCCGTACCGACCTGACCGGTCGGCGGGCGCTGCTGACCGGCGGCCGGGCGAAGATCGGCATGTACATCGCGCTGCGGCTGCTGCGCGACGGGGCGCACACCACGGTGACGACGCGGTTCCCGCACGACGCGGTCCGCCGGTTCGCGGCGATGCCGGACAGCGGGGACTGGCTGCACCGGCTGCGGATCGTCGGGATCGACCTGCGCGACCCCGCCCAGGTGATCGCCCTCGCCGACTCGGTCGCCGCCCAGGGCCCCCTCGACATCCTGATCAACAACGCGGCGCAGACCGTCCGGCGCACGCCCGGGGCGTACGCCCAGCTCGTCGCCGCGGAGACGGCGGCCCTGCCGGACGGGCCGCTGCCGGAGCTGGTGACGTTCGCCAAGCCGGCCGGCGCGGGCGACCCGGCGGGCAGCCTGACCGCCTCGCCGCTGGCCGCCGCGATCCCGCCGCACGCGCTCACCGCGCTGGCGCTGACCAGCGGCTCGGCCTCACCGGAGCGGATCGCGGCGGCCACCGCCATCGACGCCGGCGGTCTGGTGCCCGACCTCGACCCGGTGAACAGCTGGGTGCAGCGGGTGCACGAGGTCGACCCGCTGGAGCTGCTCGAGGTGCAGCTGTGCAACGTGACCGCACCGTTCGTGCTGGTGAGCCGGCTGCGGCCGGCGATGGCCGCGGCGCCCGCCCGCCGCAAGTACGTGGTCAACGTCTCGGCGATGGAGGGCCAGTTCGGCCGCGGTTACAAGGGGCCGGGGCACCCGCACACCAACATGGCCAAGGCCGCGCTGAACATGCTGACCCGCACCAGCGCCCAGGAGATGCTGACCGACGGCATCCTGATGACCAGCGTCGACACCGGCTGGATCACCGACGAGCGCCCGCACCCGACGAAGATGCGGCTGGCGGACGCCGGCTTCCACGCTCCGCTGGACCTGGTCGACGGCGCGGCCCGGGTGTACGACCCGATCGTCCGCGGTGAGCAGGGCGAGGACCTGTACGGCTGCTTCCTGAAGGACTACACCCCCTGCGCCTGGTGAGTGTGGCGCAGGTCACACGGCGTCGGCGGGCGGGCACCCCGTCCTGACGCCGAACGGTATGCCGCAGAGACCTGAAGACGCCTCTGCGGCACACCGCTCATCAGGGGACCGACCGCCCTGGTGTCAGCTCGGCAGTTCGCGCCAGGACGGGTGGTTTCCACGCCAGGCGCTGGCGAGAATGGCCGCCGAGGCCCGGCTCGGGCACTCCTGCACCCGGGAGCGGCCGGACTCGCCGCCGATCTGCGCCTCGACCGACCAACACCGACCATCGGTGCGGATGTACACGTCCCGACGCCCACGCCGGGTCGAGTCGCCGTTCCACCAGTGCTGCTCAACCATCAAGTGCTGCTCAACCATCACTTGCCGACGGTATATCAATCCGCCGCCGAGGGGTACGGGCCAGTAGGTGGGAGCGGTCCACCGGGTCGGACCCAATTCGCTCGCCTCCTCCCCCGGTAGGAGTCCGCGCTCCGACCCCCGGCCGCAATCGGGGACCCCGGTCGGACGCCGACCGGGCGGTGGATCACGAGCATCTGAGGCATGACCAGCCTCTCGCACCGGCCCGCACAGTGGCACCGCCCGCTGATGGTTCTCGTCTCGGCGACGGCGGTGCTCGCCGTCGTCGCCGCCGTCGGCGTCCTCATCGACCCACGAATCGTCACCGGCGCGCCGATCTGGCTCAAACCGTTCAAGTTCTCCGTGTCGTTCGTGCTCTACGGCATCACCCTCGCCTGGATGCTCTCGCTGCTGCCGGGGCGGAGCCGGGTCGCGGAGTGGGCGGGCACCGTCATCGTCGCGACGTCCCTGATCGAGATGGTGGTGATCGTCGGTCAAGTGGTACGCGGGACGACCAGCCACTACAACGAGACGACCCCGCTGAACGCCGCGCTGTGGCAGGCGATGGGCGCGTCGATCGCGGTGCTCTTCGTGGCGCACGGCATCATCGGGATCGTGCTGCTGACCCGACCGCCCGCCGATCGGGTCGCCGCGTACGCGGTCGGGCTGGGGCTCGGCCTGTCCCTGCTGGGCATGCTGGTGGCGGTGCCGATGGTGCTGCCCGGCCAGGCCCCCGGTGTGGAGGGGATCGCCGGGGCGCACAGCGTGGGCGTACCGGACGGCGGGCCGGGGCTGCCGCTGCTGGGCTGGAGCACCACCGGCGGCGACCTGCGGATCGGGCACTTCGTGGGACTGCACGCCCTCCAGGCCCTGCCGATCATGGCGATCCTGCTGCGCCGGTTCTTCGGCACCCGGCTGGACGAGCGCACCCAGGTGCGGCTGCTGGTCGTCGCGGGCGGGGCGTACGGCGTACTCACGCTGCTGTTGACCTGGCAGGCACTGCGCGGGCAGCCGCTGCTGCGGCCCGATGCGGTCACGCTGGCCGCCGCGGCGGCCCTGGTGGTCGCGACCGCGACCGCCGCCGGCTCGGTCCTGACGCGCCGCCGCGGCCTCGACGTGGCGCTCGCCGCATGACCGGCGCGCTGTTCACGCTGACGTTCGCGGTGGCCGCGCCGTTCTGGGCGCTGATGATCCTGCTGCCGCACTGGTCCCGGACCGCCCGGATCATCTCCTCGCCGCTCATCGTGCTCCCGGTCCTGGTCATCTACGCGATGCTCGTCCTGCCGGCGATCGGCGACGTGCTGCCGGCGGTGGCGTCGCCGAGCCTGGACGGCATCCGCCGGCTGCTGGGCACCACGGACGGCACGGCGGCCGCCTGGGCCCACATGATCGCGTTCGATCTCTTCGTCGGCCGGTGGGCGTGGCTGGACAGCCGGGACCGGGGCGTGCCGGCGCTGGTGACGGCCCCGGTGCTGCTGCTGACCATCCTCCTCGGCCCGCTCGGCCTGGCCGCCTACCTCGCCGTCCGGACCAGATGGCCGAGGCCGGCGGCCACTGCTGGCGCCGAGCCGCAGCGCCTAGGCTGAGCGCCGTGGGGTGGCTGGGACGACTGTTCGACGCGCGCGACACGCTCGCCCGGCTGCTGCTGCTCGACCTCAGCGGCGTCGGCTACCTGGTCTTCGGCACCCAGGCCGGCCGCCCGCCGACGGGCCCGCAGTGGCTCCTGGCGGCGGTCGCGTTCACCGTCGCGCTGGTGCTGCACCGCCGGCCGCTGGTCAACCTGGTGGCGCAGACCGCGCTCCTGGCGTTGGCGATCGGCGTCCTCGACGACACCACGATCAACCAGGTGGGGGCGAGCTGGGCGCTGCTCGAGGTGGCCATGTGGGCGCACCGGCGGCGGACCATCTGGCTGGCCGCCGGGCTGCTGGCCGCGGTCGACCTGGCCGACTCGATCGGCGATCCGGTCCGGCGCTTCCTCTCCGGCGTCTTCGGACTGGTCGTGGCGGTCGGCGTGCCGCTGCTGCTCGGCCTGGTCATCCGGACCACCCGGGAACTCGGTCGGCAGGCCGCGCAGCGCGCGGCCGAGGAGCAGCGCCGGCGCGAGTCGGAGAACCGCGCCGCGCGCGCCGACGAACGCAGCGCCATCGCCCGCGAGCTGCACGACGTGGTCGCCCACCACGTGGCGTCGATGGTGCTGCGGGTGGGCGTGGCCCGGCACGTGCTCACCGACCTGGACCCGCGGGTGGAGGCGGTCTTCGACGACGTGCACGGCACGGGGACCGCCGCCCTGGCGGACCTGCGCCGACTGGTGGCGGTGCTGCGCGACCCCGACGGGGTACGCGGTGACGCGGCGCTGACCGCGATCGAGCCGGCGGCGCTGCCGGCCGCGCTCGACACGGCGGTCGACCGGGCCCGCCAGGCCGGTGTCACGGTGGAGGCCGACGTCGACCCGGCGGTCGGCTCGCTCGACGCGGTGCGGGGTCTGGCGGTGCTGCGCCTGACCCAGGAGGCGCTGACCAACGTGGCCCGGCATGCCGGTCCCGCCGCGCTGGCCCGCCTGTCGGTGTCCGTGGTGGACGGTGCCGTCCACTGGGAGGTCTCCGACGACGGTCGGGGCCGGATGCCGGCCGCGGCCCCGTCCGGTGGCGGTCACGGCCTCATCGGCATGCGCGAACGCGTCGAGGTCCTCGGCGGTCGCCTGGCGGCCGGGCCGGCCGGTGCGGGCTGGCGGGTCCACACCGTCCTCCCGGCCCCGGCGACCGCCCCCGCACCGCCGGGGCCGCCCCGCTCCCCCGTCGGCCCGCCCGCGCCCCGGGCGACGACGACCGGGCCGCCCGCGACGGAGCCGGCATGATCCGCGTCCTGCTGGTCGACGACCAGCACCTGATCCGCGCGGGGCTGCGCATGCTCTGCGACGCGCAGCCCGACCTCGAGGTCGTCGGTGAGGCCGACAACGGCCGCGACGCGATCTCCCTCGCCGCGCGGCTCGTCCCGGACGTCGTCGTCATGGACCTGCGCATGCCCGGCGTCGACGGGATCACCGCGACGAGCCGGATCCTCGCCGACCGGCCGGCCACCCGGGTGCTGGTGCTGACCACGTTCGGCGACGACGACCACCTCTATCCGGCGCTGACCGCCGGCGCCTGCGGCTTCCTGCTCAAGGACGCGCCCCCCGGGGAGCTGCTGGACGGCGTCCGCCGGGCCGCCGGCGGGGACAGCCCGTTCAGCCCGGAGGTGCTGCGCCGCCTGGTCCGGCGCGCGGTGCACGCGCGTACCGAGACGCCGCGGTCGGTCCAGGGGCTGACCGTACGCGAACAGGACGTGCTGAACCTGGTCGCCGAGGGGCTGTCCAACCTGGAGATCGCCGAGCGGCTGCACATCGGCGTCACCACGGTGAAGACCCACATCACCAGCCTGATGGCCAAGACCAACAGCCCCAACCGGGTCCGGCTGGCGCTGTTCGCCCGCGGCTGAGCGGTACGGGCGGGTCGTCGCCGCAGGGTCCTCACGCCCAGTGGGCCGCCCTGTCGGCCGCCGCCGTCAACGCGGACCGGGCGTCGGCGGTCAACCGGGCCACCAGGTCGGCCGCCGGCAGCTCCGACGACAGGGGATGCGCCTGGCCGGCCCACAGGTTGGCCGTCGTGACGTCCCCGTCCCGCCGGGCGGCGGCCAGCAGCGGCCGGGTCAGGTGCAGCACCTGCGGATAACCGGCCGGCGCGGACGGCTCGTGCCGGCGCAGGAAGTCGTTGACGACAGCCCGGGCCCGCTTGCCGGTGAACGCCCGGGTCAGCGCGGTCGGCGTGGTGCCGGCGACCGCCGCCCGGTGCATCGGCGTGGTGCCCGCCTCCGGGCAGCGCAGGAAGGCCGTGCCGAGCTGCGCGGCGGCGGCGCCCGCGGCCAGCACGGCGGCCAGCCCCGGACCGTCGGCGACACCGCCGGCGGCGACCAGCGGCCGGTCACAGTCGGCAGCGACCAGACGCAGCAGCGGCAGCAGGGCGTAGTCGTCGTCGTCCGGGAGGCCGCCGCGGTGCCCGCCGGCCTCGGTGCCCTGCACCACCACGGCGTCCACGCCCAGCCGGGCCGCCGCCAGCGCGGCGTCCGGCCGGGTCACCGTCGCCCAGACCTCGGTGCCCCGCTCCCGGAGGGCCGCCACCGTCGCCGCGTCCGGCAGCCCGAACGCGAAGGACACCACCGGGACCGGGTCCGCGAGCAGGGCGGCCACCTTGCCCGGGTATCCGTCGTCACCGCCGGCCGGCTCGCCGAGGGTCACCCCGCGCCGGTCGGCCTCCGGGCGGAGCCGGTCGGCGTACGCCCCGAGGGCCGCCTCGTCGACGGCGTCGGCGGGCGGGAGGAAGACGTTGACCCCGAAGGGGTGGTCGGTGCGCGCGCGGACCTCGGCGACGTCGGCGACCAGCCGGTCGGTGTCGATCATCCCGGCGGCGAGGAAACCCAGCCCACCGGCGGCGGAGACGGCGGCCGCGAGAGCCGGGGTGGACGGGCCGCCGGCCATCGGGGCGGCGACGATCGGACAGGTCAGGTTCGACAGGACGGACATCCTCCGATTCTCGCCGGCCGTCAGTCGTCCAGCTCGGTGCGCGGCACCATCTGCGGTGACCAGGGGAACTGGTAGCGCGGGTCGGCGACGCCCCGGGCGAAGGAGTCCGCCACCGTCGGGGAGCTGACGATCCGCCAGTCCAGCTCCTTGTCCACCTCGAACCAGATCAGCCCGATGATGTCCCGGTGGCGGGGCAGCGCCCGGAACGTCTCGCGGATCCACTCGGCCTTGCGGCCCTTGCCGTCCGACGCACCGGTCTCGGTGATGACCAGCGGCTTGTGGGTGAAGGTACGGATCTCCTTGAGGGTCTCGTCGAAGATGTCGTCGAAGGAGCGGTACGCCGAGAACACCCCCGTGCCGTAGTAGCCGGAGACGCCCGCCCAGTCGACGTAGTCGTCGCCCGGATAGAGGTCGGCGAGCTTCTGCTTCGAGCCGGACCACCGGGCGTTCGGGCTCCACACCCAGATGACGTTGTCGGCGCCGACGTCCCGGAACAGGTTGTGCACGTGCCGCCAGGCCCGGACGTAGTCGCCCGGCTGGTTGCCGTTGACCATCTCGCACCACGGGTACCAGTCGCCGTTCATCTCGTGGGCGAACCGGATGGCGACCGGGTAGCCGAGTGACCGGATCCCCTCGGCCCAGGACAGCAGGTAGTCGTCGAAGTCGCCGCGTGCGATGTCGGCCAGCTGGTAGCGGGGCTGGTCGGCCCGCAACCGGTCGATGGTGCGGGCCGCCATCTTCTTCTTCCGGGCCGTCTGGTCCAGCTGGTAGTCCCAGGGTTCCCACCCGAGCATGGGCAGCATGCCGCGATCCCGGATCCGGTCGAAGAGCGCCCGGTCGAAGGTGTCGGACGCCCACCCGGAGCTGAAGAGCATGACCTGCGGCTGGTGCCGCGCGGCTGCGGTGAAGGAGTCCACCGCCGCGAAGTCGTACGGGCCCTGTTCGGTCATCACGCCGACGAACGCCTTTCCGGCCGGCGGGAACAGCTCGCGGCGCGGGGTGGGCGTCGGACTCGGCGCGGCCGTCACCGCCCGGTCGGTCGGGGTCGGCCCCCGCCCCCAGGACGTCGTCCGGGGCGCGATGGCGAAGGCGTACGTGAGCAGCAGCGCGCCGATCAGCGCCAGGCTGACCCGCGGGACGGTCAGCCTCGCCACGGCACACCCCGCTCGGCGGTCACCAGCGACCTCCGCGTCTGCCGGGCGCCGCTTCCGACGGGTACGGCGGCCTCCGCCGGGTCGGCCTCCTCCTCGCGGCCGGCGGCCAACCGGGACGCGAGGGCGATCAGCGGTGGGCCGAGACCGGTCAGCAGGGTCAGCAGCGGCCACGCCCGCAGCAGGGTGTAGTCGGTGTGCAGCAGGAAACTCGCGCCGAGCAGGGCGGCGGCGAAGGCCGCCCAGCAGAAGTGCAGCCGGAAGGTGCCGAGCGACTCGGTGGTGCGCAGCTTCCCCTTGGCCGTCACCACGAAGCCGAGCTTGCGCCGCAGCAGCGCGCCGACCCCGGCGGCGACATAGATGGGACCGGCGAAGAGGGCCAGCGCCATGCCGACCAGCCCGATCTCCTCCCGCTCGTGCGGCGCGATGTTGAACCGGCGCAGCCAAAGCCAGAGCAGGAACCAGGCGCCGATGCTCGATCCCCAGAGCACCCCCCAGACGGTGACGTCGAGTTGGGCCGAGCTCACACCGGTGAGCAGGTACAGAGCGGTGGCGAGGTTCCCCAGCAGGAGGCTCACCGCCACGCTCGGGTAGTAGAACTGGAGCAGCCGGTAGTGCCAGCGCCGCCGCGAGCGCAGTTCGCGGGGCGCGCGCAGGTCGGGGCGGACCAGGATCTCGCAGATGCCGGCCGCCCAGCGCTTCTGCTGGTTGAAATAGTCCGCCCAGGAGGTCGGGCCCTCCCCGATGGCCACCACGTCGGGGGTGTAGACGCCCTTCCACTGGTTGCCCGTCTCGGGGTTGGCGGCGGCGTGGATGCGGATGCTGGTCAGGTGGTCCTCGATGATCGAGTCCTGGTAGCCGCCGATGGTCCGCCACGCGGTCGGCCGGTAGAGGTGGCCGGTGCCGGTGAGCAGCGGCGCGTCCAGGCCGTTCCCGCCGCGCGCGATCAGCCCGTTGTAGAGGTACTGCTGCACCGACGCGCCGTGGGCGACCACGTTCTGGTGCATGTTGCCGTAGACCTGCGGCGTGACCACGAAGGCCACGTCGGGGTCGCGGAAGTAGCCGAGCGTCCGTTCGAGGAAGTTCGGCAGCGGCACGTGGTCCGGGTCGACGTTGGCGACCACGTCGTAGTGGTGCTCGTGTTCGGCCCGCCAGGCGTTGTGGTTGCCCGACTTCGTCCGGGCCCGGAACTCGCCGCTCGGCTGGTTGTACTCCGGCCGGCCCTTGCGGCTGAAGTGCCGTACCCCGAGCCGCGCGGCCATCGCCCGCACCGCCGGGTCGTCGCCCTCGTCGAGGATCCAGACGTCGACTCGGCCGCAGTAGACGATCTGGGTCATCCGTCGCAGGGTCCGCTCGGCCACGTCGAGCGGCTCCTTGCTGGGCACGATGGTGGTGAGCAGGGCCACCCGCAGGCCGACCGGGGGGTCGACCGGGACCGGGTCCCGGGCGTGGAAGGCGAACACCCAGACCACGACGTTCTGCGCGAGCCGGATCAGCTCGACGCCGACGACCACGCAGAAGCCGATCCGGGCCGCCGTCGTCTGCCAGCCGCCGAACCCGACCACGCCCGCTCCGGGGACGTGCGCGGGCAGCAGCAGCCACCCGATGAGCAGCAGGCCGGCGGCGCTGTTGACGAGGACGAGCAGCGTCAGCATGAGCCGCGCGGCGGGCGAGAGCACGTGGCGGAACTCCACCGGCGCCCGCGGGTGCCGGGGCGCGACCAGCGGCCCGGCGGTCGCGCCGCACTTGGCGTACGCGAGGCGGGCCCTGATGTTGCGCTGCCGGCGGTCGGGTTGCGGACCGGACGAGGGCGGGGCCGAGGTGAGCGCCGTGGGCCCACCGCCGGACGTCTCCTGCGTGGCGGGCCGGGACGGGCGGGTGTCGGCGACGATGCCCACGGTGCCTCCCAAGGCTGTGGCTGATCCGGACAGGTGCGAAACCGCGAGACGGGGGTGAATGGGAACCGGTGGACGGGTCACAGGTCGGTGCGCTCGTCGACCAGCAGGGCCAGCGTGAACCCGGTGGGCCGCCACACCTGGGACACCTCGTAGCGGGTCCGCAGCAGCCGCTCCGCCGAGCCGCCGACGGCGTCCACCGGGTCCGGCCGCGTGCCGGGGCCGATCACCCAGAGCCGCCGGACGCCCCACAGGCAGCGGGCGGCGTCGGTGCAGCCGGGGGTGGCGCGGTGCCGGTCACCGGTCGGTGCGCCGTTCGCCAGGACGTCCACCGGCCGGTGGTCGGCGGGCAGGTAGCGGGCGAGGGCGGTCCGGCCGCCCGGTACGCTGGTCGAGGCGTAGACCACGCCGTCGCCGGGCCGCAGCCGCTCCCCGATGATCTCGGCGAGCTGCCGGGTGGCCTGCTGATGGCCGTCGGGTTCCCGCACGGCGACCTGCACCGGCGCGCCGATCAGGGCGACCGCCGCCAGCACCCCGGCGGACCAGGGCACGCGGGTCCGGGCCAGGGCGACCGCGCCGAGTGTCGCCCAGGCCGGGAGGGTGACGAGCAGCCACTGCGGCCGCCAGACCGGCGCGACCTGGGCGACGAGCAGCAGGACGAGCGGCGGCACCAGCGCCCCGGCGGTGTGCAGGGCGGCGGTGCGGCGCAGCGGAAGGCTGAACAGGGCCAGGGCGAGCAGCACGCCCCCCAGGGCGGCGACGCCGAACAGCTCGCCGGGGGTCGCGGCCAGCGCCGCCAGGCTCGGTCGCGCCGCCAGGGCGATCGGCGCGCCGTGCTGGCTGGCGAACCGGACCAGGGCGGCGGCGGGCAGCGCGCCGACGGAGGCGGCGATCAGCCAGCGGACCGCCACCCGGCGGCGGAAGGCGCAGACGATCCACCCGTGTGCGGCGAGCAGGAGCGCTCCGACGACGACGTTGCCCAGCCCCAGCACCGCCACGGCAGCGCCGTAGGCGGCGAAGCGGCGGAACCCCGGTCGTTCGACGGCCGGCACCAGGAGCGACGTGGCGAGCACGGCGAGCAGCAGGGTCACCGCGTACGGCTGGGCCTCCTGGGCGTACCGGGTGGAGGTCGGCAGCAGGGCGAAGAGGAGACCGGCGACGACCCCCGTGCGCGGCGTGAACATCCGGGCCGCCAGCGCCCCCACCAGCGCCGCCGCGACGGTCATCGCCAGGATGGAGGGTCCGCGCAGGGCGAGGTCGGAGCTGCCGAAGGCTGCCGCCCACGCGCGCACCAGGAGGTGGTACGGCGCGACGGTGACGTCCTCACCGCGCAGCGCCGACCAGGCGTCCGGCCAGGACGAGGCGGCCCGTTCCCAGGTCGTGAGTTCCTCCGCCCGCAGGCCCGGTCGGCCCGCCCCGAGGAGACCGAGCGCGCCCATCAGCAGCGCCGGCAGCAGCCACGGCGCGGGACGCCACCATCGGGAGTCCGCCACCGGACGGGCCGGGACGGCACCGTGGTCCTCTCCCCAGGGATCCTCGACGCGCAGCTCGGCCACCCCGAGCCGGGGCAGCACCATGGTTTCCGCGTCCATCATCGTGTCTCACGCATCTCCGTGGGTTCCGGCCGTCGAGGCCCAGGGCCGCGCGCGGGCACGCCGGGCCGGTGGGACCGGTGGCGTACGGGCGGCGCGGCGCACAGCGCGCCAGGCGGGTTCCTGGGTCGCGTACTGGCTGACCTCTGGAGCATAGGAACCCAAAACCCCACAGAGTGCTCATATGCCGTAAAAGGCGTGGGACAGGCACGTTCGGCCCATCGCCCCGTCCCCGTCCCGCCCGCGGCAGGGCCCCCGGTCGCACGGGCCGCCGCTGACTTTTGTCATGCCCGGCGGTGCACCTCGCATCGACCGTCATGACCGAACGCACTGGAGCCGGGACCGTCCTGCCGACGAGACTCGACGTGTCACCGGGGAAAACGGCCGGTCGAGTTCGCGAAGGGAGTCGTCACGGTGGACGAGCGCTACGACAGCTACTGCGCCGCGGATCGGCTGTTCTACGACTCGCTCGGCAGCGCGGTCGCCCAGCCGGTCTTCCCGGCCGCCGAGCGGCCCGTCCCGGCCGGCTGGCGGCGCGAGCCGCTCGACGACTGGCTGATCCACGCGCCGGACGGCGGCTCGCTGCCGCAGCAGGGCTGGAAGATCCACGTGTCGGCGGGCCTGGCGAACGCCGAGCGGGTGCTGGACGCCGTCTGGGCGTACTGCGTCCCCCGTGGACTCTCCTTCAAGTTCCTCCGCGGCCCCCGCACCCTGCTGATGCGCAACTCCAAGTACGCCAGCCGCGCCGCCAGCGGCAAGTTCATCACCGTCTACCCCCGCGACGAGGCGGAGCTGGAGCTGGCCTGCAAGGAGCTCGACGAGCTGCTCGCCGGCGAGCCCGGGCCGTACATCCTCAGCGACCTGCGCTACGGCACCGGCCCGGTCCACGTCCGCTACGGCGGCTTCGCCGCCCGCTACTGCCGCTCCGCCGACGGGCAGGTGGTGCCGGCGATCGAGGACGACTCCGGCACGCTGGTGCCCGACCGCCGGGACCCGGTCTTCCACGTGCCGTCCTGGGTCACCCTGCCGGACTTTCTCGGCCCGCACCTCGCCGCCCGGAGCGCCACCAGCACCGACGAGGTGCCCTACCGGATCGAGCGGGTCATCCACTTCTCCAACGGCGGCGGGCTGTACGTGGGCCGCGACCTGCGGACCGACACCGAGGTGGTGCTGAAGGAGGCGCGGCCGTACGCCGGCCTGGACGCCGACGGCACCGACGCGGTCGCCCGGCTGGCCCGGGAGGGCGCCGTCCTGCGGCAGCTCGCCGACCTGCCGCAGGTGCCCCGGGTGCACGACGAGTTCACCCTCGGCGAGCACCGGTTCCTCGCGCTGGAGTTCATCGAGGGCCGCTCCCTCAACAAGGTGCTGGTCGACCGGTACCCGCTGATCGACGCCGACGCGACCGACGAGGACCGGGCGGCGTACGTGCGGTGGGCGCGGCACGTCCACGAGCAGGTCGAGGCGGTCGTCGCGGCGATCCACGAACGCGGCCTGGTCTACGGCGACCTGCACCTGTTCAACATCATGATCCGCCCGGACGACCGGGTCGCGCTGGTCGACTTCGAGGTCGCCGCGCCCATCGCCGGCCACCGCCGGCCGGGACTGCGTAACCAGGGCTTCGCGGCACCCCGGGACCGCACCGGGCCGGCGGTCGACCGGTACGCCCTGGCCTGCCTGCGCCTGGCGCTGTTCCTGCCGCTGACCCAGCTGGTCCGGCTCGACCCGGCGAAGGCGGCGCACCTGGCCGACATCATCGCCGCCACCTTCCCGGTGCCCCGCTCCTTCCTCGACCCGGCCGTCGCCGAGATCACCGGCGCACCCGTCCCCTACGCCCCGTACGCCGCCCCGGACCCCGGTGACCGGCCGGCCCTGCGGGACCGGCTGGGCAGCGCGATCCTGGCCAGCGCCACCCCGCACCGGGACGACCGGCTCTTCCCCGGCGACATCGAACAGTTCCGCAGCGGCGGCCTCAACCTGGCGCACGGCGCGGCCGGCGTCCTGTACGCCCTCGCCGAAAGTGGTGCCGGACGCCGGCCCGAACATGAGGACTGGCTGGTCCGGCACGCCACCGCACCACCGTCGGGCACCCGCTGCGGCTTCTACGACGGCCTGCACGGCGTGGCGTACGCCCTGGAACACCTCGGCCGCCGCCAGGACGCGCTGGACATGCTCGACATCTGCCTGCGGGAACCCTGGGACGGGCTGGACCTCAGCCTGGCCGGCGGGCTCGCCGGGATCGCCCTCAACCTGGCCGAACTGGCCGGCCGCACCGGGGAGACGTCGCTGCGCGACGCCGCCTGGCGGGCCGTCGAGCGGGTCGTCGACCGGCTCGGTGACGACCCCGGGCCCGACATCAGCGGCGGCCACCACCCGTACGCCGGGCTGCTGCGCGGCCGGACCGGAGCGGCGCTGATGTTCCTGCGCCTGCACGAGCTGAACGGCGACGAGACGTTGCTGACGCACGCCGCCACCGCGCTGCGCCAGGACCTGCGCCGGTGCGTGCTGCGCCCGGACGGCGCGCTGGAGGTGAACGAGGGGTGGCGGACCATGCCGTACCTGGCCAACGGCAGCGTCGGCATCGGGCTGGTGCTGGACCAGTACCTGCGGCACCGCGCCGACGACGACTTCGCCGAGGCGAGCGCGGGGATCCGCCGGGCCGCCCGGTCACCGTTCTACGCGCAGTCCGGGCTCTTCGCAGGCCGGGCCGGCATCATCGCGTACCTCGCCGCGAGCCCGGACGACGCGGACCGGCGGGCGGAACTCGCCGCCCAGCTCGACCGGCTGTCCTGGCACGCGCTGCCCTACCGGGACGGCACCGCCTTCCCCGGCGAGCAGCTGCTGCGGCTCTCCATGGACCTCGCCACCGGCACCGCCGGCGTGCTGTACGCGCTGGCCTGCGCGCGGCCCGACGAGCCGGCGGTGCTGCCCTTCCTCGCGCCGCTACCGGGCGCGCCGAGACTCCCCCGCGTCAGCGGGGGCGACCCGAACGACCGACCAGCGAAAAGGAGGTGACACGACATGGCGCTTCTCGACCTTCAGGGTCTGGAGATGGCTCCGGCCGACCGCAACGGTGGTAGCCGGGCGAGCCTGCTGCTCTGCGGCGACAGCTCGCTCTCCGTCACGACCTGCAACTGATCCGTTCACCACGCGGGGCCCCGGGTGGGCAGACGTGCCCACCCGGGGCAACCGGCGTACCACCGGGAGGACCGATGCGGACGTGGGCCCCGGGGGACCGCCTGCTGCACCGGACGGTACGCGCGGGCGGCGGCTGGACGGTCCTGCTCACGGCGGTCGCGCTGCTCGGCGCGGCCGCCGAACTGCTGCTCCCCGCGGCGCTCGGCGGCGCCGTCGACGCCGCCCTCGACGGCGGTTCCCCCTGGTGGGCGATCTGCGCGTGCGGCCTCGTCGTCGTCCTCGTCGGCACCGACACCGGCACCGACCTGGCCGGCGGATACGGCGCCGCCCGCGCCACCGCCCGACTCCGCCGGCGGTTCCTGCGTCACCTCTTCGCGCTGGACGTGCGCGCCACCCGGCACCATCCGGTCGGTGACCTCGTCGGCCGGCTGGTCGGCCAGGCCGCCGACGCGGGTCAGGCCGGCAACTCGCTGGTGCTGGCCGTGGTGACCGCGCTGCCGCCGCTGGGCAGCGTCGTCGCCCTCACCCTCATCGAGCCGGCGCTCGGCGTGACCCTGCTCGCCGGACTCGGGCTGCTCACCGTCCTCATGCGCGCCTTCGTCACCGACGCCTCGGCCGTCGCCCGCCACTACCAGCGGGCGCTGGGCAGCATCGCCGGCCGGCTGCTGGAGTCGCTGACCGGCGCGCGGACCATCGCCGCCGCCGCCACCGGCCGGCACGAGGCGGAGCGGGTCCTGGCCGGCCTGCCCGAGCTCGGTCGGCACGGTCGACGCGGCTGGGAGCTGCTGGCCCGCGCCAGCGCGCGTACCTCCGCCGTGGCGCCCCTGCTGCACCTGAGCGTGGTCGCCGTCGGCGGGTACGCGCTGACCGCCGGCTGGCTCACCCCGGGACAGCTCGTCTCCGCCGTCCGGTACGCCGCCATGGGCGCCGGGCTGGGCGGTGTGCTCGCCACGTTGAACCACCTCGTCCGCAGCCGGGCGGGCGCCCACCGGGTCGCCGAGCTGCTGACCCGACCGGTCATGACCGGCGGCGACCGGGCCCTCCGGCCCGGCCGCGGCGCGCTGCGCCTGCGCCGGGTCACCGTCCGCGCCGACGACGGCCGGCCCGTCCTGGACCGGGTCGACCTGGACGTCCCGGCCGGCGCCACGGTGGCCGTCGTCGGGACCTCCGGGGCCGGCAAGTCCACCCTGGCCGCGGTGGCGGGACGGCTGCACGACCCGGATTCGGGCGAGGTGTGCCTCGACGGGGTGCCCCTGCCCCACCTCGATCCGGGGGCGCTGCGCCGGGCCGTGGGCTACGCCTTCGACCGGCCGGTGCTGATCGGCGCGACGGTGCACGACGCGGTCGGGCTGGCGCTGCCCGCCGCGTCGGCCGCCCCGCCGGCCGACGGGGCACCCGCCACCCCGGCCGTGCTGCGGGCGACCCGGACGGCGGCGGTCGACGACGTCGTCGCCCGGCTGCCCGACGGCTACCGCACCCCGCTGGCGGAGACCCCGCTCTCCGGTGGGGAGACCCAGCGGCTCGGTCTGGCCCGCGCCCTCGCCGCCGAACGGCTGCTCATCCTGGACGACGCCACGTCCAACCTGGACACCGCCACCGAACACCGGATCGCCCAGGCGGTGGCCGGGCGGGCCGGCGAGCGTACCCGCCTGGTGGTCACCCACCGGACCGCGACGGCCGAGGCGGCCGACCTGGTCGCCTGGCTCGACGACGGCCGGCTGCGCGGCCTCGCTCCGCACCGGCGGCTCTGGGCGGACCCGGCGTACCGCGCGGTCTTCCGGCCGGCCGGCGGTGCGTCGTGACCGGTTCCGGCGTACGCCGGCTGACCTGGCAGGCGCTGCACGCCCGGCGGCGGGACCTCAGCCGGCTGGCCGGGTGGTCGCTGGTCGAGTCGGTCCCCGCGCTGCTCTCCGGCTACCTGGTGGCCCGTGCCGTCGACGACGGCTTCCTGGCCGGGCGGCTCGGCACCGGCCTGGCCTGGCTGGCGGCCCTGGCGGTGGCCGTGCTGGTGGGCGCGGCGGCCACCGGCCGGACGTACCGGAGTCTCGGCGCGGTGGTCGAGCCGTTCCGCGACGAACTCGCCGCCCGGGTGGTCCGCGCCGCGCTCCGCGACGCCACCCGGCCCGGCGGACGCCCGGACAGCGCCGCCGTGGCCCGGCTGACGCACCAGGTGGAGATCGTCCGGGACACCTTCGGTGGCCTGCTGATGGTGACCCGGGGCTTCCTCTTCGCCGCCGGCGCCGCCCTGATCGGCCTCTTCGCCCTGGCCCCGGTGGTGGCGGCGCTGGCCGCCGCGCCGCTGGTCGTCGGCCTGGCGGTCTTCGTCGCCGCGCTACCGGCGATGGCCGGGCACCAGCGCGCGTACGTCCGGGCCGGCGAGCAGCTCGGCCAGGCCGCGGCGACCGCGCTGGCCGGGCACCGGGACGTGCTCGCCTGCGGCGCGCAGGAGCGCGTCGTGGCCGAGGTGGAACGTCGGGTGTCGGCCCAGGCCGCCGCCGAACGGACGGTCGCCCGGATGGCCGCCGTGCGCAGCGTCAGCCTCGGCATCGGCGGCTGGCTGCCGCTGGTGGTGCTGCTGCTGGCCGCGCCGTGGCTGGTCACGCGAGGGCTGACCGCGGGCGCGGTGCTCGGTGCGCTGATCTATCTCTCCACGGGGCTGCAGCCGGCGCTGCACACCCTCGTGCAGGGCGTCGGCGGCGGTGGCCTGCGCTACGCGGTGACCCTGGAGAACATCCTGCGCACCTGCCCGCTGCCCGACGATCCGGCTGCGCCGGCCGCCCGGACCCCGTCCCCGGGCCCGTCCCCCGCCGTACGGGCCCGCGGGCTGACCTTCCGCTACGGGCCGCGGGCCGAGCCCGTCCTGTCGGACTTCTCGCTGACCCTGGCCGACGGCGACCATCTCGCCGTGGTCGGGCCGAGCGGCGTCGGCAAGTCCACCCTGGCCGCGCTGCTGGCCGGGCTGGTGCCGGCGCAGTCCGGCACGGTCGAGCTGGCCGGTACGACGGTGACCGGCACCGACCCGGCCGCGCTCGCCCGGCTGCGGGTGCTGGTCCCGCAGGAGGCGTACGTCTTCACCGCATCCCTCGCCGACAACCTGCGTTACCTGCGGCCCGACGCCGACGACCGGACGCTGACGGCGGCCCTCGACACGCTGGGCGCGGGCCCGCTGGCGCGCCGCCTCGGCGGGCTGGCCGCGCCGGTCACGCCGGCCGTGCTGTCGGCCGGCGAGCGGCAGCTCATCGCCGCCGTCCGGGCCTGGCTGGCACCCGCCCCGCTGGTGATCCTCGACGAGGCGACCTGTCACCTCGACCCGGCGCTGGAGGCGACGGTCGAGGACGCCTTCGCGCGGCGGCCCGGCAGCCTGGTGGTGATAGCGCACCGGATCAGCTCCGCGCTGCGGGCCCGCCGGGTGCTGGTGCTCGACGGCGACGAGCCGCTCCTCGGCACGCACGAGGAGCTGCTGGCCCGCTCCGCGACCTACCGGCAGCTCGTCGGCGCCTGGGACGGTCTTCCGGTGCCACCAGGGAGGGCCGCCGCCCGGCGGAGCTGAACCGCCGGTCAGATCCAGCCCGCCTCGCGGGCCACCCGGACGGCCTCCACCCGGGTACGCGCGCCCACCTTGCGGGCGATCCGGCCGAGATGGTTACGGACGGTGCCGCAACTGAGCCCCAGCGACACCGCGACCTCGGCCACGGGCGCGCCGGCCGCGGTCAGCGACAGCACCTCGGTCTCCCGGCTGGTCAACGGTCCGTCCGCGTGCAGCGCCGCCACCACCAGGTCCGCGTCGAGCACCGCCTCCCGGCGGGCCAGTCGCCGGATCCCGTCGACCACCCGCTGCGGGGTGACGTCGCTGCCGAGGATGCCGACCGCCCGGGTCGCGGAGAGCATGCCGCGCAACCCCCGGGCCCGTCGGGGATGGGCGAGCAGCAGGAGGGGACAGGCGCCGGCCGGGCCGGAGGCGTCCCCCGCGACGAGGTCCAGATCGGCGACCACGACGTCGGGGCGCTGGGCCCGGACCGCCGGCCGGACCGCGTCGCCGCGGTCCACCTCCGCGACCACGCTGATGTCGTCCTCGGCGGCCAGGACGCAGGACAGCGCGCCGCGCACCAGGGCACCGTCCAGAGCGAGCAGGGTACGAATCACGGTGAACCTTTCCGGCATTCGTCTACACCGATCACTCAACGTCAGCATTCAAACACGTTACGGACCGGTGCGCACGGTGGCGGGCGGGCCCCGAAACCCTGCCGGTGCCCGCCCGCCGACGGTCAGAGCCAGCCGTCACGCCGGGCGCGCCACACCGCCTCCATCCGGTTGCGGGCCCCGGTCTTGCGCAGGATCGCGGACAGGTGGTTGCGCACCGTCCCGTGTGCCAGGAAGAGCCGGGCGGCGATCTCCTTCAGCGGAAGACCCTCGGCGGCCACCCGCAGCACGTCCAACTCCCGGGCGGTCAGCGGCACCTCCCGTGGACTCAGCACCGCCACGGCGGCGGCCGGATCGATCGCCCGTTCCCCGGCGGCGAGCGCACGGATCGCCCGGACCAGGTCCACGAGCGACCCGTCCTTGCCGATCAGTCCCCGCGCCCCGGCCGCCAGGGCGGCCTCCACCAGCGCCGGACTCCACCGGTGGCTCATCACCAGCACGGCGGTGTCGGGCACCTCGACGGTGATGCCGGCGACCACCGCGACCGGGTCGGGCAGTTCCGGCGTCAGCGCCAGCACCACCACGTCCGGCCGGCACCGCCGGACCACCGTCAACAGGTCGCCGCCGTCCGGCACGTCGGCGACGACGTTCATGTCCTCCTCACTCGACAGCGCGGCGCAGAGCGCACCGCGCAGCAGTCCCATGTCCTCGGCCACGACAACGTGGATCGCCACGTCTCTCCGATCTCGGGGTACGCGTCACGCCGGCCACCGTCCCAACTCCTCCACCAGGTCCGGTCGGGGCCGCTCGCGCGCGAACGGACAGGCCCGGGGCCCACGGCACCCACCACGGCGGGCAGGCCGGGGCACCGTTCGTCCACGCCGGCGGGCGGACCGGGGTGCGGGCCGGCCGCCGGGGCGGAGAGACAGGCCTCAGCCGGGGCGGGCGACCACCGAGGGAGACCGGCCGGGGACGACGAGCGTCCCGGCCTCGCGGGCCCGGCCCGCGGCGCACCGCGTCAACCAGCCGGCCGCGGCGGAGAGACCGGAGCCGGGCTGCGGTCCGTGCGGGGCCGCGGCGGCGGCCTGGTCGGTGAGAGGCAACGGCCCGGCGGGGCGAGGCGACGACGCCAGCGCCAGGCGCACCCGGGCGCCGCCGGACCCGACCGGCCCCACCGATCCGGCCGACCGCGTCGGCCCGAATCCGCTGGCGGACGCGGGCGCCGGGACCACACCCGGCACCACCGGTATCGCGTGCGGCTGCGGCGTGCCGGCTGACCTCGGAGCCGCGGGCAGCGGCACGGCCGGCGGGCCGGACACCGGAGCCACCCCCGCCCCGGACGGCGGCGGCGACGGGGACGACGGCGCCGGCGGCCCGAGGATCGGAGCGGTCACCGCGCCGAGAACGGGCGCCAGCACGGCATCGGTGACCCGGGTGAACGCCGTGACGACGGCTCCGACCGGCCCGGCGCAGACGACCCGCAGCACCTGCCGCAGGGGGGCGACGACGAGCCCCACCACGGACGGTCCGGCCGGCGTCAGGATCGAGCCGGGCGCGGCCACCCCGGCGGAGACCGGCTGCCGTCGCCGGTCGACGGCCCGGGACCCGACGTCCGCACCGGGAACCGCCCGCCGGTCGGCGCGGGCGGGGCCGGGCCGGACCGCGGGCCGCCCGACCACCCCTGCCACCACCGGCGTACGGGTCGCCGGTCCGGCGGCCACCTCGGGTCGGCCCGGTGCGGTCGTCGACCGCGCCCGGTGAATGCCGCCGACCGTGGTCCCGATCGGGACGGCCGGTCGGCGCACCGGACGGTCGTCGGCTCCGACGGTCGGCGTCGGCGTGCTCCGCGATGCGGGCGTGGTCGACGTGCCGCCGAGGGCGACCCGCACGGTCGCCCCGATCAGCGGGGAGACGAGGGGCTCGCGGGCGTCACCGGAGCTGCCGCCAGCCGGGTCGCTCGCGGCCGCCGGCCCGCCGAACAGAGCGGCCGCCAGGAAGCCGGCGCCCACGGCGGCCAGAATCAGCGCGACCCGCCGGAGGAGTCGACCCCGGTCGGGGGAACCCGACACCGGCCGACCCGGCACCACCGGGGACTCGGGACGACTGGCCGGGCATCGCACGCGGGGGCGGCCTCTCTTCCGTCGGGAACGCTGACCCATCGTAGCGATGCGATCACCGCAACGCACCTCCCGGATCGGGCGGCACCTCGGGCGTCCCCAGCGGACGGACGGTCAGCGCGCGACCAGGACCACCGCCAGGACGAGCAGGCTGCACCCGATCTCGATCACCCCGACCGGTGCCGGGCGGAGCCGTCGGCGCGGCAACACCACCGCCCGGGCCAGCAGCAGCAGGAAGACCGGGGCCAGCAGCGCGTCGAGCCAGCCCGCCACGAGCAGGGCGACCGCGTGGAAGCCGATGGAGAGGCGCAGGTGACCGACGTCGCCCCGCTCCCGGATCATCGTCTTGACATACAGGACGGTGCCGGTCAGGTACAGCGTCAGGGCGACGAACGCGGGCACCACCCGGGTGGGCGGCACCTCGGCCACGGTGGCCAGGACGAAGACCAGCAGGCAGCTCTGCGCCACCGAGGCGAGATCGTTGAGCAGGGCCCGCTCCCGCCGCCGCCAGGCGTACCCGGCGTTCACCGCGAGCAGGACGGCGTAGCCCGGGGCGTACCAGAGCACCGCCGGCCGGGCGACCAGCACGACCACCGCGAGCGGCGCCGTGAGCAGGCCGTAGGTCAGCAGCTGGTCGGCGTAGCGGCGCGGCCGGCGGCTCTTGACCGCCTGGAACGCGTAGTACGAGAAGAGGTAACCGGCCAGCCACGCGCCGAGCAACGGCAGGTCCGGCCAGCGCCAGCCGACCAGCACGACCCCGGCGGTGTACGGCAGCAGCAGCATCGCCCAGGCACCGTGCTGCGGTGGCAGGAAGCGGCGCAGCCGACGGCGGGCGGGCACCGGTCGGGCGGTCATGCCGGCGCGTGCGGCGGCAGGGCCAGCCGCACCACGCAGGCGTCGGGCGCGCCGAAGGGTTCCAGCACCGCGCCGGTCGGCGGGGCACCGGCGTGCGCGAGCACCCCCCGGATGACGCCGACGTGCAGCGCACAGATCGCGTCGGGGTCCCGGTTGACCAGTTCGAGGAAGGGGCAGGTGTGCAGGTGCACCTCGGTCCGCCCGTCGGCCGTGTCGTGTCGACGGGGGCTGAAGCCGAGCCCGCGCAGCACCTCCAGCAGGGTGTCGACCGGCTGCTGACCGGGGGCGGTGGCGGCGGCCAGGTGCCGCCCCCAGTCCTGGCCGGCGCGGGTGGCCTCCGGCCGGACGTCGCCGCGACCCCGTCGGGACAGGTGGTCCAGCAGCGCGGCGGCGAGCGCCCGGTACGGCGCCGGGGCCGGCGCCTCCGCCACGGCCGCCCGGTAGCGCCACGCCGGCCGGCCGGGTTGGCCGCCGCTGGCGCGCGCCTTGACCAGCAGCCCGGCGTCGACGAGGCGGTCGAGGTGGGTACGCGCGGTGGAGAGGTGCAGTCCGGTCCGCTCCCCCACCTCGGCGATGGTCATGCCGGCCCCGGCGGCCCGCACCAGCTCCAGGATCGAGGCCCGGCTCGGCGTGCCGAGCGCCCGGTGGCGGTGGGGGTCGATGGTCTCACCGATCGGCCCTGTTCTCGGGGTTTCCACGATGGTTAACGTTACAACGTCATTCGTCGTCAAAACCCGGGAGGGTTCCATGTCCGCCTCACCGTCCACGGCTGACCACCAGGCCGCACAGGCCGTCGTCCGGCACCACGCCCAGCTCGCGGCGGTCCTCGACCGGCACGTGGGCGACCTGCTGGACGCGGCCGACCGGGGCGACGCGGCGGGAGCCGTCCGGCACCGCGACGAGCTGGTCGGCTGGCTGCACGCCGAGCTGCTGCCGCACGCGTACGCCGAGGAGGCCGGGCTCTACCCGGCCGCCGGTGACCGGTCCGAGGCCGCGCTGCTGGTGCGCGGGATGCGCGACGAGCACCGGGCGCTGACCGCCCTGGTCGCCGAGCTGGCGGCGACCGACCGGCCGGTACGTCTCGCCGCCGCCGGGCGCGCCCTGGCCGCGCTCTTCGCCGTCCACCTCGCCAAGGAGAACGACCTGGTCGTCCCGCTGCTGGTGGCCGCGGCCGACGTCTCGCTGGCGACCCTGCTCGACGGCATGCATGACCTGCTCGGCTCCTCGGAGACCTCGGGGACGGGTGGCTGCGGCGGGGGTGGCTGCGGCTGCGGCGGCGACCAGGGCCGGGGCGACGCCCCGGCCGCGACGCTGAGCATCGACCCCCGGATCGACGTCCGGCTGCTGCCGCACGGCCAGCGGCACGCCCGGGTGCTGACCGCGCTGGACGCGCTGCCCGCCGGCCGGGCGCTGGTGCTGGTCGCCCCGCACGCGCCCCGCCCACTGCTGGCCGAGGTCGAGGCCCGCTACCGGGGCGGGGTGACCACCGAGTGGCTGCAGGACGGGCCGGACGTGTGGCAGATCCGGCTGTCCCGCGAGCCGGTCACGGTGTGAGCAGTCTGCCGACCGCCGGGACGGCGGGGTCAGGGCCCGCCGTCCCGGCGTACCGGGCCGTTCGGCCCTGCTGACCCGGGTGGCCGGTCCGCAGGATGAGGCCATGTGCGACTACTGCGGCTGCCGGGACTTCCCGCTGATCGGCCGGCTCTCCGCCGAGCACGAGACGATCGCGAACGCGGCGGGTCGGCTGCACACCGCCGTCCGGGCCGGCGACGCCGACGCGCTGCCGGCGCTCGACGCGCTGGTCGCGCTGCTGGTGCCGCACACCGCCACCGAGGAGGACGGGCTCTTCCGCGAGCTGCGGGACGAGGGCAGCCTGGCGGAGGCCGTGGTGAAGCTCTGCGCGGAGCACGACGACATCCACGGCGTGCTGGGCGCCGTCGACCGGGCGGCGCCGGACTGGCCCGCCGTGCTGGCCGCCCTCGACCGGCTGCACCGGCACATCGACAACGAGGAGCACGGGCTCTTCCCGGCCGCGGTGATCGCGCTGCCGATCCCGGCCTGGGACCGGATCACCCCGACGGCGGCCCACCGACCCGGCACCGCGCGGGCCGGTCAGGTGCGCAGCACGTCGGCGTAGATCAGCCAGGCCAGTGCTCGCCGCCCACCTCCAGCCGCCCTCCGCGGCCAGCAGCAGACCGACGAGGACGTTGCACCGGCGCAGCCGCCGGCAGCGGTCGCCGGTGCCCGGACGGTGCGCCCTGGGCGTCGCCACAGGTACCCGCACCGGCCCTCCGCCGGGGTTCGGGCACATCGCCCCGAGGCGGCGGAGGGCGGACCGGTCATGACGACGACGGTCCTCGGCGGTGAGCCCCGGCGGGTGGGATCGTCACTGACCCTGTCCGAGGGAGTAGCCCGGTTCGCCGTCGAAGCGGTACAGCCCCTCGGTCTTGACGAAGTCGAGCCCCGCGCGGTCGAGTCGGTCCAGCAGGTCCACCACGTCCCGCCGGTCGGTCGCGCCGGACCGGGACGACTGGAAGCGGGCTCGCCAATGGTCGGTGCAGAAGGTCTCGGGAAGCCCGTCCGGCCACACCTTCACGCCCCGGTTCGTGATCATCTGCAGTCGTAGCGCTGCGCCCTCGGCGGCCCGCACGAGCGCGGCGGCGAGCGCGTCCGGGTCGCGGTCGCGGTGGTCGAGGAAGACGTCGACCCCGTCCATCGTCTTGCGCTGCGCCGGGCGGGCGGCGGCGGTCGGGACGGTGGACTGCTGCTGCCCGGCCGGATAGGCGACCGGGGTCAGGGTTACCGGTCGCTGGCCGAGCCGGTCGATGATCGCGTCGGCGAACGCCCGGGTGCCCACCGGGCTGGTGCCCGGACCGGCGACGTCGGGCGTGACGACGCCCGCCTCCAGGGTGGCCAGCCAGGCGTTGTGGACCCGTTCGGCGACCTCGGGCTGGCCGATGTGCACGAGCATCATCACCGCCCCGAGCAGCAGCCCGGAGGGGTTCGCGACGTCCCGGCCGGCCAGCGGCGGCGCGGAGCCGTGGATGGCCTCGAACATCGCCGCGTGCTCGCCGATGTTGGCCGAGCCGGCCAGCCCGACCGAGCCGGCGATCTGCGCGGCCACGTCGGAGAGCACGTCGCCGTAGAGGTTGGGGGTGACGATGACGTCGAAGTCCTCCGGGGTGTCGGCCAGTCGCGCCGCCCCGATGTCGACGATCCAGTGTTCGGCGGTGATGTCCGGATAGTCGGCGGCCACCTCGTCGAAGACCCGGTGGAACAGGCCGTCGGTGAGCTTCATGATGTTGTCCTTGGTCAGGCAGGTGACCTTGGACCGACCATGGCGGCGGGCGTAGTCGAACGCGTACCGCACGATCCGTTCACATCCGGGCCGGGAGATCAGTTTCAGACACTGGGTGACCTCGTCGGTCTGGCGGTGCTCGATCCCGGCGTAGAGGTCCTCCTCGTTCTCCCGCACGATCACCACATCCATCTCGGGATGCCGGGTCGGCACGAAGGGCGCGTACGTCACGCAGGGGCGCACGTTGGCGAACAGGCCCAGCGACTTGCGGATGGTCACGTTCAGCGACTTGAATCCGCCCCCCTGCGGAGTGGTGATCGGGGCCTTGAGGAACACCCGGGTCCGGCGCAGCGACTCCCACGCCTGCGGCTCGATGCCGGCGCTGTGGCCCCGGGCGTACACCGATTCCCCGATCTGGATCTCCTCCACGGCCAACCGCGCCCCGGCCGCCTCCAGCACCCGCAGCGTGGCTTCCATGATCTCCGGCCCGATCCCGTCACCACGCGCCACCGTCACCGGTACGGCAACCGGCACGCCCGCCGACCCCTCGGTCGCCACGAGTCCCGACACCGTCATCGTCGTCCCCTCTCCCCACCAGTCAACATACGAAGCACATTACACGAAACACACATCGCGTCTAGCGGATGGCCTGCCGCCCGGCGCACGACACCCGCCGTCCCGGCATGCCGGCGCACCGGGCCGGCGACCCCGGCCCCGCCGCTGCCGGGAACGGGAGGCAGGCAGGCACAACGCCGATGATCTCGGGACCTTCGGCCCGGTTCCGCCTGGTAGCGCCCCGGCAGGATGGCCCGGACGCCCTCGCTGCGGTTGCGCCTCCCGGCACATCCCGCCAACGTGGGACTCACGGCGATCTATCGGAGGAATGAGGCGTATGTCGCGAGCGACCGAAGGTGCGGGGCGGGCGCTGCTGGCGGTGGGCGGCCTCGTACGCCGCGCCGAGGTGTCCGCCGACGGCCGGACGCTGCACCAGATCGGCGGCCGGGAGGCGGACGCCTTCTACCGGGACCGCTGGTCCTACGACAAGGTGGTCCGCTCCACGCACGGGGTGAACTGCACCGGCTCGTGCTCCTGGAAGGTGTACGTCAAGGACGGCATCATCACCTGGGAGCAGCAGCAGACCGACTATCCCAGCGTCGGACCCGACCGACCCGAGTACGAGCCGCGCGGCTGTCCCCGGGGCGCCGCCTTCTCCTGGTACACCTACTCCCCCACCCGGGTGCGCTACCCGTACGCCCGGGGGGTGCTGGTGGAGATGTACCGCGAGGCCAAGGCCCGGCTCGGTGACCCGGTGGCCGCCTGGGCGGACATCCAGGCCGACCCGGAGCGCCGCCGCCGCTACCAGAAGGCGCGCGGCAAGGGCGGCCTGGTGCGGGTCGGCTGGGACGAGGCGCAGGAGATGATCGCGGCCGCCCACGTGCACGCGATCGCCGAGTACGGCCCCGACCGGGTCGCCGGCTTCTCCCCCATCCCGGCGATGTCGATGGTGTCGCACGCCGTCGGCGCCCGCTTCCTGTCCCTGCTCGGCGGCTCGATGCTGTCGTTCTACGACTGGTACGCCGACCTGCCGGTCGCCTCCCCGCAGGTCTTCGGCGACCAGACCGACGTGCCCGAGTCCGGCGACTGGTGGGACGCCTCCTACTTCGTCATGTGGGGCTCCAACGTCCCGGTGACCCGCACCCCGGACGCGCACTGGATGGCCGAGGCGCGCTACCGGGGACAGAAGGTCGTCGTGGTCAGCCCGGACTACGCCGACAACGTCAAGTTCGCCGACGAGTGGCTGCCCGCCCAGCCCGGCAGCGACGGGGCGCTGGCGATGGCGATGGGGCACGTCATCCTCAAGGAGTTCTTCGTCGACCGGCGCACCCCGCGCTTCGTCGACTACGTCCGCAGGTTCACCGACCTGCCGTTCCTGGTCACCCTGGAGCCGGGCGCCGACGGGGCGTACCGGCCGGGGAAGTTCCTCACCGCCGAGGACCTGGGCGAGACGGACCGGGAGGCGGCCTTCCGGACGGTGCTCTGGGACTCGGCGACCGACGCGCCCGCCGTGCCGCGTGGCAGCCTCGGTCACCGCTGGGGCGAGCGGCAGGGCCAGTGGAACCTGGACCTGGGCGACCTGGAGCCGGCCCTGACCTGCCTCGGCGCGGGCGACGGGGTCGAGGTGGAGCTGCCCCGGTTCGACACCGACACCCCGCAGGTGCTGCGCCGGGGCGTACCCACCCGCACGGTCGGGGGTCAGCTCGTCACGAGCGTCTTCGACCTGCTGCTGGCCCAGTACGGGGTCGGCCGGGCCGGGCTGCCCGGGCAGTGGCCGACCGACTACGACGACGTCGACGCGCCGTACACGCCGGCCTGGCAGGAGCCGATCACCGGCGTACCGGCGGCGCAGGTGGCCCGGGTGGCCCGGGAGTTCGCCGACAACGCGGAACGCTCCGGCGGCCGGTCGATGATCCTGCTCGGCGCGGGCACCAACCACTGGTTCCACTCCGACGCCACCTACCGGGCGATCCTGGCGCTGGTGACCCTCACCGGCTGTCAGGGCGTCAACGGCGGCGGCTGGGCGCACTACGTCGGGCAGGAGAAGTGCCGCCCGGCGACCGGCTGGGCGCAGCTCGCCTTCGGCCTGGACTGGGTCCGCCCGCCACGACAGATGATCGGCACCGCCTTCTGGTACGTGCACACCGACCAGTGGCGCTACGACACCTACTCCGCCGACGCGGTCGCCTCCCCCACCGGGAACGGCGCCTTCGCCGGCAAGCACACCATGGACCTGCTGGCCCAGTCGGCGCGGTCGGGCTGGATGCCGTCCATGCCGACCTTCGACCGCAGCCCTCTCGACCTGGCCGACGAGGCCCTCGCCGCCCGGCCCGACGACCCGGCCGGCTGGGTCGCCGAGCGGCTGGGCCGTGGGGACGTCACGTTCGCCTGCGCCGACCCGGACGCGCCGCAGAACTGGCCCCGGGTGCTGACCGTGTGGCGGGCCAACCTGCTCGGCTCGTCGGCCAAGGGCAACGAGTACTTCCTGCGCCATCTGCTCGGCACCGACGCGAACCTGCGCGCCGAGGAGGCCCCGGAGGAGCTGCGGCCGAAGGACGTGACGTGGCGGGCGGAGGCCCCGGAGGGCAAGCTCGACCTGCTGCTGAGCCTCGACTTCCGGATGACCTCCACGACGCTCTTCTCCGACATCGTGCTGCCCGCCGCCACCTGGTACGAGAAGCACGACCTGAGCAGCACCGACATGCACCCGTTCGTGCACGCGTTCACCCCGGCGATCAGCCCGCCGTGGCAGACCCGGACCGACTTCGACGCGTTCCACGGCATCGCCAAGGCGTTCTCCGCGCTGGCCGGGCCCCGGCTGGGCGTACGCAGGGATCTGGTCGCGGCGCCGCTGCTGCACGACACCCCGGACGCGATGGCGACGCCGCACGGCCGGGTCCGCGACTGGGCGGTCACCGGCGAGACGCCGGTGCCCGGCCGGACCATGCCGAAGCTGGTGGTGGTCGAGCGGGACTACGGCGCGATCGCCGACAAGATGGCCGCGCTCGGACCGCTGATGGACACCCTCGGCACCACCGGCAAGGGCTTCTCGGTCGACGTCCGACCCGAGGTGGAATACCTGCGGCACAAGAACGGTGAGGTGCGCGGCGGGGCCGCCGACGGACGACCGTCGCTGGCGAAGGACACGCACGCCTGCGAGGCGATCCTGGCGCTGTCCGGCACCACCAACGGCCGGGTCGCCACCGCCGGCTTCCGGGACGTGGAGAAACGCACCGGGGTACGCCTGGCGGACCTGGCCGCCGAGCACGAGGGCAAGCAGATCACCTTCGCCGACACCCAGTCCCGCCCGGTGCCGGTGATCACCAGCCCGGAGTGGTCGGGCAGCGAGCACGGCGGTCGGCGCTACTCGCCGTTCACCATCAACACCGAGCGGCTCAAGCCCTGGCACACGCTCACCGGCCGGCAGCACTTCTTCCTCGACCACGACTGGATGCACGAGGCCGGCGAGGCGCTGCCGATCTTCCGGCCGCCGCTGGACATGCACAAGCTCTTCAACGAGCCGCGACTCGGCCGGAACGGGGAGCTGGAGATCACCGTCCGGTACCTCACCCCGCACTCGAAGTGGTCCATCCACTCGGAATACCAGGACAACCTGATCATGCTCACCCTGTCCCGGGGCGGCCCGACGATGTGGATGAGCGAGGCGGACGCGGCGAAGATCGGCGTCCGCGACAACGAGTGGATCGAGGCGGTCAACCGCAACGGCGTCGTGGTCTGCCGGGCCGTGGTCACCCACAAGATGCCCGAGGGCACGGTCTACATGTACCACGCCCAGGAGCGGGTGATCGACGTGCCGAAGTCGGAGACCACCGGCCGGCGCGGCGGCATCCACAACTCGCTGACCCGACTGCTGGTCAAGCCCACCCACCTCATCGGCGGGTACGCCCAGCTCTCCTTCGCCTTCAACTACCTCGGTCCGACCGGCAACCAACGCGACGAGGTCACCGTGATCCGCCGCCGCTCCCAGGAGGTGCAGTACTGATGCGGGTCATGGCACAGATGGCGATGGTGATGAACCTCGACAAGTGCATCGGCTGCCACACCTGCTCGGTGACCTGCAAGCAGGCGTGGACCAACCGCTCCGGCGTCGAGTACGTCTGGTTCAACAACGTGGAGACCCGCCCCGGGCAGGGCTATCCGCGCACCTACGAGAACCAGGAACGCTGGCAGGGCGGCTGGGTGCGGACCCGCTCCGGGAAGCTCAAGCCCCGCTCCGGCGGCCGGGTGAAGAAGCTGTTCAGCATCTTCGCCAACCCGACGCTGCCCTCCATGCAGGACTACTACGAGCCGTGGACCTACGACTACGAGCACCTGATCAACGCGCCGGCCGGCGACGACACCCCGGTGGCCCGGCCCAAGTCGCTGCTCACCGGCGAGGACACGAAGATCACCTGGAGCGCCAACTGGGACGACTCCCTCGCCGGCGGCAACGAGATCGCCGCCGGTGACCCGGTGCTGGCGAAGGTCTCCGGCCAGGTGAAGCAGGAGTTCGAGAAGACCTTCATGTTCTTCCTGCCGCGGATCTGCGAGCACTGCCTCAACCCGTCCTGCGCGGCGTCCTGCCCGTCGGGCGCGATCTACAAGCGGGCCGAGGACGGCATCGTCCTGGTCGACCAGGACCGCTGCCGGGGCTGGCGGATGTGTGTGACCGGCTGCCCGTACAAGAAGGTCTACTTCAACCACCGCACCGGCAAGGCCGAGAAGTGCACCTTCTGCTTCCCGCGCATCGAGATCGGCCAGCCCACCATCTGCTCGGAGACCTGCGTGGGCCGGCTGCGCTACCTCGGGCTGATGCTCTACGACGCCGACCGGGTCGCCGAGGCCGCCGCCCGGAAGGACGAACACGACCTGTACGACGCGCAGCGCTCGGTCTTCCTCGACCCGCACGACCCGGCCGTGGTCGCCGCCGCCCGCGAGGCCGGCATCCCCGACGACTGGATCGACGCGGCACAACGCTCCCCGATCTGGGACCTCATCATGAGATACGAGGTGGCGCTGCCGCTGCACCCGGAGTACCGCACCATGCCGATGGTCTGGTACATCCCGCCGCTGTCGCCGGTGGCCGACGCGCTGCGCGAGACCGGCCACGACGCGGAGGAGGCCGGCAACCTCTTCGGCGCCATCGACGCCCTGCGCATCCCGGTGGACTACCTCGCCGAGCTGTTCACCGCCGGCGACCCGGAACCGGTCCGCGGGGTGCTCAACCGGCTCGCCGCGATGCGCGCCTACCAGCGCCGGATCAACCTCGGCGAGGAGCGCGACGAGTCCATCGCCGCCGCCGTCGGGATGACCGGCGAGCAGATGGACGACATGTACCGCCTGCTCGCCATCGCCAAGTACGAGCAGCGGTACGTCATCCCCGCCGCGCACGCCGAGGACGCGCACCGGCTGGAGAAGATCGCCACCGAGTGCAGCCTGGACTACGAGGGCGGCCCCGGCATGGGCGGCGGCGGCCCGTACGGGCAGGGCCCCTTCGGGGAGTCCTCCGGCACACCCGTGCCGGTGCAGGTGGAGACCTTCCACATGCTGCGCGACCGGCAGACCGCCGAGGGCTTCACCGACCCGGGCGACGCACCACGCCGGGTCAACCTGCTCAACTGGGACGGCAAGGGCACCCCCCGGGGTCTCTTCCCGCCCCGGCGCCCCGAACCCGAACACGTCGACGGAGGTAAGCCGTGAGCCAGCCGACCTGGCGGGCGGTGGCCGCCCGCGCGGCGTCCCTGCTGCTGCGCTATCCCGACGAGGAGGTGCTGGCGGCGCTGCCCACCGTCCGCGCCGCCCTCGACGGGCTGCCGGACGCGGTGGCCGGCCCGCTGCGCGACCTCGTCGCCCACCGGGAGACCACCGCCCCCGTCGACCTGCGCTCCGCCTACGTGGAGGTGTTCGACTTCCGCCGCCGCTGCTGCCTGCACCTGACCTACTACACCTGCGGCGACACCCGCCGCCGTGGCGAGGCGCTGGTGGACTTCGCCGCCGCGTACAAGAGGGCCGGGCTGGCCGTCGTGGACGGCGAGCTGCCCGACTTCCTGCCCGCGGTGCTCGACCTGGCCGCCGTCGACGACGGCGGGTGGCGGCTGCTGCGGGAGAACCGGGTCGGCCTGGACCTGCTGGCCGAGGCGCTGGGCCGGGAGAAGTCGGTGTACCGGCAGGCGGTGCACGCGGTCCGCGAGATGCTGCCGCCCGCCCAGCCCGGCGACATCGCCGCCGCCGCCCGGCTGGCCCGCACCGGGCCACCGGTCGAGCAGGTCGGGCTGGAACCGTTCGGGCTGGTGGACACGACTGGAGGCCGTCGGTGAACGCGAGGAACGCAGCGCAGCGGAGCACCGCAGTCGCGAACGAAAGAGGGCACCGATGAACATCCTGCTCTGGGTCGTGTACCCCTACCTGGCGATGGCGGTCCTGGTCGGCGGCCTGATCTGGCGCCACCGCTACGACAAGTTCGGCTGGACCACCCGCTCGTCGCAGCTCCATGAGAGCAGCATCCTGCGGTGGGGCAGCCCGCTGTTCCACTTCGGCGTGCTGATGGTCCTGGTCGGACACGTCGGCGGCCTGGTCGTCCCGAAGTCCTGGACCGGGGCGGTCGGCGTCACCGAGCACACCTATCACCTGATGGCCGTCTTCATCGGCACCGTGGCGGGCCTGTGCACCCTGATCGGACTGGTCATCCTGATCCTGCGGCGGCGGCTGACCGGGCCGGTCTTCGCCGCCACCACCCGCAACGACAAGGCGATGTACGTGGTCCTCGCCGGGGTGATCGTCCTCGGACTGCTCGCCACCGTCCGGGCCAACGTGCTCGGGGACGGCTACGACTACCGGGAGACGGTCTCCCCGTGGTTCCGGTCGCTGTTCTACCTCAGCCCCGACCCGGACGTCATGGCCGGCGTGCCGGTCGGCTTCCAGATCCACATCCTGGCCGCCTTCGCGCTCTTCGCCTTCTGGCCGTTCACCCGGCTGGTGCACGCGTTCAGCGCGCCGGTCGGCTACGCCACCCGCCCGTACGTCGTCTACCGCAGCCGGGACGACCGGCCCGGACTACGTCCGACCCGGCCCGGCTGGGAGGGACCGCCGCGGCTGCCCACCGCCCGCCGCGACCGGACCCGCTCGCGCCGGTGACGGGGGTGACGTCGTGACCATCGCCCCCGACCGCCCGCACCACCGCCCGGCACCCCGGGCGGCCATGGACTGGGCGGCGGCCCGCACGCCGGCCGCGACGCTGCCGTTGGAATCCCGGATGGTCGGCGACGACCCGGACTGGTTCGCCGCCGCCATCGCCGACAGCACCACCGACGCCGACGTCACACTCGTCTGCGGGGCGTCGTCGGTGGGCCCGGCGGACGGCCTGCACTCCGCGCTGCGCCGGCTCTCCGCCGTGGCGCACGTGGACGGGGTGGCGTGCCGCCCGGGGCAACCGCAGGTCCTGGCGCAGCGGGGAGCGCGCGGGATCGTCGGCCTGCCGGGCAATCCGTACGCCGCGCTGGTCGCCGCGCTCACCCTGGTCGAGCCGCTGCTGGCGGCCCTCGCCGGTCGGTCACCGGCCGAGCCGGAGACCGCACCGCTCGCCGATGCCCTGCCGCCGGACGACCGGCACACCCGCATCGTCCCGGTACGCCGCCGGCACGGACGGCTACGGCTGGTCGAGGGCGCCCATCCCGGCTACCTCGGTGCCGCCGCGACCGCCGACGCGTTCGCCGTCGTCCCGCCCGGCTGGCAGCCCGGTGACGCGGTGTCGCTCCGCACCGTCCCCTAGCCGGCTTCCCGGGCCCGGGGGCCCGACCGATGCGGGACCTACGGCCCTGCCCGGGGCGGATCGGTGGGCCGATTCTCAGGACGGTGAAGCGGAATTTCTTCCTCCTCTTCCGGCCGACCCGGCCGATCCACGACGACCAGCGGAGAGCAGCGATGACGATCGCCCGTGCGACACAGGGCCGGGACACCCGGCCGACACCAGGTGAGGTCCGCGACGACGGCCACGACGCCTCCGCCCCGGGCCGGTCCGGAGCCACGCTCCAGCTCGTCCTGGCCACCCTCGGCTTCCTGGTCAACTTCTGGGCGTGGGCCCTGCTGGGTCCGCTCGGCCCGGGCATCAAGGAACGACTCGACCTGAGCTTCGCCGCGCAGTCGCTCCTGGTGGCCGTGCCGGTGGTGGTCGGCTCGCTCGGCCGCATCCCGGTGGGCGCCCTCACCGACCGGTACGGCGCCCGGGCGGTCTTCCCGCTGGTCACCCTCGCCACCATCGTGCCGGTGCTGACCCTGAGCGTGGTCTCCTCCTACGCCGCCCTGATCCTCACCGGCTTCTTCCTCGGCATCGGCGGCACCGCCTTCGCCGTCGGTGTGCCGCTGGTCTCCGGCTGGTACCCGCCGGCCCGCCGCGGCTTCGCCATCGGCGTCTTCGGCATCGGCATGGGCGGCACGGCGATCTCCAACTTCACCACCGTCCGCCTCGCCGACGCCTACGGCACGCGGGCGCCGTTCCTGCTGGTCGCCGCGATCCTCGCCGGGTACGCGGTGCTGTCGTTCCTGCTGCTGCGGGACGCCCCCGACCGGGTCCGCCCGGTGGGCTCGGCCTGGCAGCGGCTCGCCCGCGTCGGCCGGCTCACGGTCACCTGGCAGCTCTGCTTCCTGTACGCGGTCGGCTTCGGCGGGTTCGTGGCGTTCAGCGTCTACCTGCCCGCCTACCTGCGCACCGCCTACGGGCTCAGCGCGGGCGACGGCGCCTTGCGTACCGCGGGCTTCGTGGTCCTCGCCGTCCTGGCCCGCCCGGTGGGTGGCTGGCTCTCCGACCGGCTGCACCCGGTGCCGGTGCTGGTGTGGTGCTTCGCCGGGGTGGCCGCGTTCGCGGTCGTGCAGGCCTTCGAGCCCGCCCTGATGCCGGTGGCGACCCTCGCCCTGCTCGGCATGGCGGTGCTGCTCGGCGCCGCCAGCGGCGCGGTCTTCGCCCTGGTCGGCAAGGTCGCCCCGGCCGACCAGGTCGGCGCGGTCACCGGGCTGGTCGGTGCCGCCGGCGGCCTCGGCGGCTTCGTCCCCCCGCTGATCATGGGCTGGGTGTACGGCTCGCAGGGCTCGTACGCGATCGGCCTGATGCTCCTGTCCGACGTGGCCCTGGCCGCCGCCGTGTTCACCGCGGTGAAGATGGGCGGCCTGGTCCGTCGCCCCTCCTGACGGCGACGACGGCACCGTCAGGAGGACGGCAGAGCAGGGCGGCACCTGGCCTGTCCGTCCAGGTGCCGCCCCGTGTGTCTGGACACCCGGGCCCCGAGCAGTCGAGCCCAGAGACCCTGAAAAAGGGTGCGGAAACGCAGCTGAGGCCACCCCGAAGGGTGGCCTCAACTGGAATGTTTGTCCGGCGGTGTCCTACTCTCCCACACCCTCCCGAGTGCAGTACCATCGGCGCTGGAGGGCTTAGCTTCCGGGTTCGGAATGTGACCGGGCGTTTCCCCTCCGCCATGACCGCCGTAACTCTATGAACATGTCAAACACACCGGCACACACACGGGTGTTCGCTTGTTCAGAGTTGCACAGTGGACGCGTAGCAGCTTCGTAGTCAAGTCCTCGGCCTATTAGTACCGGTCAACTGAACCCGTTACCGGGCTTACATTTCCGGCCTATCAACCCAGTCGTCTAGCTGGGGGCCTTACCCCACCAAAGGTGGGTGGGATACCTCATCTTGAAGCGAGCTTCCCGCTTAGATGCTTTCAGCGGTTATCCCTTCCGAACGTAGCTAACCAGCCGTGCCCCTGGCGGGACAACTGGCACACCAGAGGTTCGTCCGTCCCGGTCCTCTCGTACTAGGGACAGCCCTTCTCAAGTATCCTACGCGCACGGCGGATAGGGACCGAACTGTCTCACGACGTTCTAAACCCAGCTCGCGTACCGCTTTAATGGGCGAACAGCCCAACCCTTGGGACCTGCTACAGCCCCAGGATGCGACGAGCCGACATCGAGGTGCCAAACCATCCCGTCGATATGGACTCTTGGGGAAGATCAGCCTGTTATCCCCGGGGTACCTTTTATCCGTTGAGCGACACCGCTTCCACTCGCAAGTGCCGGATCACTAGTCCCGACTTTCGTCCCTGCTCGACCTGTCAGTCTCACAGTCAAGCTCCCTTGTGTACTTGCACTCAACACCTGATTGCCAACCAGGCTGAGGGAACCTTTGGGCGCCTCCGTTACCCTTTAGGAGGCAACCGCCCCAGTTAAACTACCCACCAGACACTGTCCCTGAACCGGATAACGGTCCGAAGTTAGATACCCAAATCAACCAGAGTGGTATTTCAAGATTGCCTCCACCCATACTGGCGTATGGACTTCACCGGCTCCCACCTATCCTACACAAGCTAATTCGGATACCAATGTCAAGCTATAGTAAAGGTCCCGGGGTCTTTCCGTCCTGCCGCGCGTAACGAGCATCTTTACTCGTAATGCAATTTCGCCGGGCCTGTGGTTGAGACAGTGGGGAAGTCGTTACGCCATTCGTGCAGGTCGGAACTTACCCGACAAGGAATTTCGCTACCTTAGGATGGTTATAGTTACCACCGCCGTTTACTGGCGCTTAAGTTCTCCGCTTCGCCCCGAAGAGCTAACAGGTCCCCTTAACGTTCCAGCACCGGGCAGGCGTCAGTCCATATACATCGAATTACTTCTTCGCATGGACCTGTGTTTTTAGTAAACAGTCGCTTCCCCCTGCTCTCTGCGGCCATACAACGCTCCACCCGCGCGGGGCTTCACGTCTCCGGCCCCCCTTCTCCCTAAGTTACGGGGGCAATTTGCCGAGTTCCTTAACCACAGTTCGCCCGATCGCCTCGGTATTCTCTACCTGACCACCTGTGTCGGTTTGGGGTACGGGCCGCTAAGAACTCGCTAGAGGCTTTTCTCGGCAGCATAGGATCACTGACTTCACCTGAATCGGCTCGGCATCACGTCTCAGCCTCCATGCACCGCGGATTTGCCTACGGTACGGCCTACACGCTTACCCCGGCACAACCACCGGCCGGGCTCAGCTACCTTCCTGCGTCACCCCATCGCTTGACTACTACCCGCCAGGTTCCCACGCTCCCCGCTTTTGGTCCGAAGACCGCCGGCAGTTCGGGTGGTTAGCACAACGAGGTTCGTCAGGGTCGCTCTTTCGCGGGTACGGGAATATCAACCCGTTGTCCATCGACTACGCCTCTCGGCCTCGCCTTAGGTCCCGACTCACCCAGGGCGGATTAGCCTGGCCCTGGAACCCTTGGTCATCCGGCGGAAGGGTTTCTCACCCTTCTTTCGCTACTCATGCCTGCATTCTCACTCGTGCCGCGTCCACAACTAGGTCACCCCGTTGCTTCACCCCCGGCACGACGCTCCCCTACCCATCCACACACCTGCACAAGGAATCAAGTCCAAGCGAGGTTAAAATGTGAATGCCACAGCTTCGGCGGTGTGCTTGAGCCCCGCTACATTGTCGGCGCGGAACCACTTGACCAGTGAGCTATTACGCACTCTTTAAAGGGTGGCTGCTTCTAAGCCAACCTCCTGGTTGTCTATGCGACCCCACATCCTTTTCCACTTAGCACACGCTTAGGGGCCTTAGCTGGTGATCTGGGCTGTTTCCCTCTCGACTACGAAGCTTATCCCCCGCAGTCTCACTGCCGCGCTCTCACTTACCGGCATTCGGAGTTTGGCTGATTTCGGTAAGCTTGTGGGCCCCCTAGACCATCCAGTGCTCTACCTCCGGCAAGAAACACGCGACGCTGCACCTAAATGCATTTCGGGGAGAACCAGCTATCACGGAGTTTGATTGGCCTTTCACCCCTAACCACAGGTCATCCCCCAACTTTTCAACGTTGGTGGGTTCGGCCCTCCACGCGGTCTTACCCGCGCTTCAGCCTGCCCATGGCTAGATCACTCCGCTTCGGGTCTAGAGCATGCGACTGAATACGCCCTATTCAGACTCGCTTTCGCTACGGCTCCCCCACACGGGTTAACCTCGCCACATGCCACTAACTCGCAGGCTCATTCTTCAAAAGGCACGCCGTCACCCCGCAAGGCTCCGACGGATTGTAGGCGAACGGTTTCAGGTACTATTTCACTCCCCTCCCGGGGTACTTTTCACCATTCCCTCACGGTACTCGTCCGCTATCGGTCACCAGGAAGTATTTAGGCTTACCAGGTGGTCCTGGCAGATTCACGGCAGATTTCAGGGGTCCGCCGCTACTCGGGAACACCCACAGAAGGTCAGCAACTTTCACGTACCGGACTATCACCGTCTACGGTTGGCTTTTCCACACCATTCGGCTAGCCACTGACTTTGTAACTCCTCGAGCGCATGTCAGTACACTCAGCGGGGTCCCACAACCCCGACCACGCAACCCCTGACAGGTATCACACGCAGCCGGTTTAGCCTCAATCCGCTTTCGCTCGCCACTACTCACGGAATCACTAAATTTGTTTTCTCTTCCTACGGGTACTGAGATGTTTCACTTCCCCGCGTTCCCCCCATACACCCTATGTGTTCAGGTGCAGGTGACACCACATGACTGGTGCCGGGTTCCCCCATTCGGACACCCTGGGATCACAGCTTGGTTGACAGCTCCCCCAGGCCTATCGCGGCCCCACGTCCTTCATCGGCTCCTGGTGCCAAGGCATCCACCGTTCGCCCTTGACAACTTGACCACAAAGATGCTCGCGTCCACTGTGCAATTCTCAACAAACGACCAACCCACAACCCTCACCGTGCAACACCAGACCCGACAACCGCCGGCGGTATGCCACACCAGGTCATGCCTGGCAGACTCCCGAAACCCGCAAAGGGGCTCCGCAGCAGTCTCTGAAAGACAACCTTCGGTTGTTCTTTCAGGACCCAACAGGGTGCTTTACGCCTTTCCTCAGCCGCATCCAGGACATCCGTTCCCACCACCGAAGTGGCTGTACTAGGCGCCCCCGACCGTTGCCGAGAACAAACTGGCCAGTGTCTCCGCCATTCGAGCACCCCGACCCGACATTCGCGGGCCGCGGGCTCCATGCCGTCTTTCGACGGATGGTGCTCCTTAGAAAGGAGGTGATCCAGCCGCACCTTCCGGTACGGCTACCTTGTTACGACTTCGTCCCAATCGCCAGCCCCACCTTCGACGGCTCCCTCCACAAGGGTTGGGCCACCGGCTTCGGGTGTTGCCGACTTTCGTGACGTGACGGGCGGTGTGTACAAGGCCCGGGAACGTATTCACCGCAGCGTTGCTGATCTGCGATTACTAGCGACTCCGACTTCACGGGGTCGAGTTGCAGACCCCGATCCGAACTGAGACCGGCTTTTTGGGATTCGCTCCACCTCACGGTATCGCAGCCCATTGTACCGGCCATTGTAGCATGCGTGAAGCCCTGGACATAAGGGGCATGATGACTTGACGTCATCCCCACCTTCCTCCGAGTTGACCCCGGCAGTCTTCGATGAGTCCCCGCCATAACGCGCTGGCAACATCGAACGAGGGTTGCGCTCGTTGCGGGACTTAACCCAACATCTCACGACACGAGCTGACGACAGCCATGCACCACCTGTGACCGCCCCCGAAGGACCCCCCATCTCTGGAGGTTTTGCGGCCATGTCAAACCCAGGTAAGGTTCTTCGCGTTGCATCGAATTAATCCGCATGCTCCGCCGCTTGTGCGGGCCCCCGTCAATTCCTTTGAGTTTTAGCCTTGCGGCCGTACTCCCCAGGCGGGGCGCTTAATGCGTTAGCTGCGGCACAGGGAACCGGAGAGGCCCCCCACACCTAGCGCCCAACGTTTACAGCGTGGACTACCAGGGTATCTAATCCTGTTCGCTCCCCACGCTTTCGCTCCTCAGCGTCAGTATCGGCCCAGAGACCCGCCTTCGCCACCGGTGTTCCTCCTGATATCTGCGCATTTCACCGCTACACCAGGAATTCCAGTCTCCCCTACCGAACTCTAGCCTGCCCGTATCGACCGCAGGCTTGGGGTTGAGCCCCAAGTTTTCACGGTCGACGCGACAAGCCGCCTACGAGCTCTTTACGCCCAATAAATCCGGACAACGCTCGCGCCCTACGTCTTACCGCGGCTGCTGGCACGTAGTTGGCCGGCGCTTCTTCTGCAGTACCGTCACTTACGCTTCGTCCCTGCTGAAAGAGGTTTACAACCCGAAGGCCGTCATCCCTCACGCGGCGTCGCTGCATCAGGCTTCCGCCCATTGTGCAATATTCCCCACTGCTGCCTCCCGTAGGAGTCTGGGCCGTGTCTCAGTCCCAGTGTGGCCGGTCGCCCTCTCAGGCCGGCTACCCGTCGTCGCCTTGGTAGGCCATCACCCCACCAACAAGCTGATAGGCCGCGAGCCCATCCCAGGCCGAAAAACTTTCCACCAAACGCCATGCGGCATAAGGTCATATCCGGTATTAGCCCCCGTTTCCGAGGGTTATCCCAAAGCCTGGGGCAGGTTACTCACGTGTTACTCACCCGTTCGCCGCTCGAGTACCCCGAAGGGCCTTTCCGCTCGACTTGCATGTGTTAAGCACGCCGCCAGCGTTCGTCCTGAGCCAGGATCAAACTCTCCAACAAAAACCTGTTGAAACAGTCATCCCGGCAACAAAATGTTGCCAAAGGAATCCCCACCAGCCAGACCTCCGAAGAGACCGACCAGTGCGGGGTATAAAACAATTGGCACTGGCTTATCAAGCACCCTGTTGAGTTCTCAAAGAACAACCACACACCGCCGGAACCCCCACCAGGAGGACCCCGTCCGGGGCATTTCGTTCATCTCGCGCCCGCCGCTCTCGCGCCAGGCACTTTTACTACGTTACCCGGGGGTTTCCGCCGCGTCAAACCGGTGTTTCCCGGTCCGTCACGCTTTCATCCCATTACCGGGCACCCCAAATGGAACCGGATCTCGCCGGTCACTTCGAGGATTCGGCAGGACGGCCGCTCTGCGGTCTCCCGCGGGCTCGTCCGTTTCCCTGCCGACCGAGAACCTTACCCGGTCGGTTCCGCCGCGCCAAATCCGCCTCGCGGCGGATCCGGGGGCACCGCCCGGTCCGGGGACCGATGGTGTTCACCATGCAGTCCCAGGTTCCTGTCGCGCTCCGGCCTCTCAGGGCTTTCGCCCCGTTCGTCCGTTCCGCGCTGGCAGAGAGAAAGTTACGCGTCCACCGGTTTGATCGTCAAACCGGGAGGCCGCGTCCCGCGTCACACTCCCGTGGCGGGCACGCCCACCCGCCGCCGTACGCCGGCCGGAGGGCTGACAGGCTGCGGCGATGACCGACCAGGATGGACGTCCGGTGCGGGTGGACCGGTGGGCGGCGTTCCACGTCAACGCGCAGGGCCTCGGGCAGGAGCCCTTTCCCGTGGCGTTCAGCCTGGTCAGCGCGGGCGGCCTGCACACGATCCGGGCGGCCGCCGCCAGCGCCGCCGAACTGGCCGACGTCCTGGCCGCCCTCGGGCAGGAGTACGCCGTCGTACTGAACGTGGGCACGAACAGCTTCCTCGACGAGGACTGGGCGCAGTGGCCGTTGGCCCGGATCGCCCGCGCGCAGGGAGTGACCGCGACCGCGTACGACATCCGCTGGTCGGCGTCGCGCCACTGGTCCGACGATCTGCTGGTGCTGCCCTGGACGGAGATGGATCGTCTGTTCGCCGGGTGGAGCTGCCATGACATCGAGATCCTGGACGCGCCCGGCCCGCTCTCCCCCGGCCAGGCGGACGAGGTGGCGCTCGCCGTCAACAGCCACGACCAGACGACGGCGATGGTGCCCGATGTCCCCGGGGCGACGCTCTATTTCAGCGGTCACGACGACTGCTACGTCCACCTCGAGACGACCGACCCGACCGGTCCGGTGCGGATGCTCGCCCGGCTGCTCGCGCTCAAGGCGGGGGTCGTCCTGCTCGGCGAGGACGAGGAGACCGAGGCCGTGACGGTGGCCGAGCCGCCGAGGGACCTGCTGGCGAGGCTGCTCACGGGCGGCGAACACTGGGTGGGCCGCGCTGCCCGCACCTCACCCACCGAGCTGACGGTGAGCCTGGCGGTGACGGGCTGCGCCTGGCGGTTGGCCGATCCCGTGCCGGAGCGGCTGCCGTACCGGCTGGTCCTGGACCTGCCGGGCGGCACCTGGGTCGCGCTGGAGCCCGGCCGAAGCGACTGAGCCGAAATCCCGGCGCGGTCCGGGGCCACACCGGTGGCGTCCGGTCGGGACGCTCAGCGTACGACGGTCACCGTGACCGGGCCGACCCGCAGCGTGCCGTCCGTGAGCGGCGTGCAGCGCACCCCACCCCGACGGCGCAACGCCCGCCACGCACCGGGACCGATCGTGGCGTCCATCCAGGCGCACGGGTTCGCCGGACGGTTCACCCGCAGACTGACCGGACCGTCGCCGGTGTCGAGGACCAGCACGGCGCCGACCAGGTCGTCCACGGCGATGCCGGTGGTCAGGATGTTGCGCCGGACCTGCACCAGGTCGACCCCGGCCGGCAGGGACTCCCGCGCGATCAGGGTCACGCTCGCCGCGCGGTGCGCCGGCCGGCCGAAGTACCGGTCACCGACGATGCCGAGGCCGGCCCGGAGGCGTACCTCGTCGACCAGCTCGCCGGGCGGTGCCGGCGCCGGACCGTCCGCCGGACGCCCCACGTAGCGGTGCACCGGCGAGGCGAGCAGTTGGACGATCTCCGGCATGCGGCGATTCTAGAAACCGATAGGGTGACCACCGGTGTGCCGGGAAGCCTGGTCGGCGTGTGACGAGTCGTGTCCCGACCAGCCGCAGGAGCCGACGTGCGAGCCAGAGACCTGGCGGTGCCCTTTCCCACCATCACCGTCGACACGCCCGTGCTGGACGCGGCCCGCCTGCTCGCCGGCCACAACCTGCCCGGCCTGATCGTGCTGGACGGCGCCGGCCGCCCGGTCACCGTGCTGCCGGGCACGCAGGTGCTGCGGCTGGTCATCCCCGGCTACTGCCGGGAGGATCCGACGCTGGCGCGGATGATCGACGAGTCGTCGGCCGACATGTTCCTGCGCGGGGTCGAGGGCCGGACCGTGGCCGACCTGCTGCCGCGGGAGCACACCGAGCCGCCGGTGGTGGAACCGCAGGCCACCGTCCTGGAGGTCGCGGCGGTGATGGCGCAGCGCCGCAGCCCGCTGGTGGCGGTGGCCGATCACCGTGGGCCGATGATCGGCGGGATCACCCTGGACGCGCTGCTCGACCGGATGCTGGGGACCCCGTGACCCCGGTCGCCTGGGCGGCGGTCGCGGTCTTCACCGTCGCGTACGTGCTGATCGCCTCGGAGAAGGTCCACCGGGTCGCCGCCGCGCTGGGCGGGGCGGCGGTGATGTTCCTGATCGGCGCCACCGACACCGCGCACGCGTTCTTCTCCGAAGCGGCCGGCATCGACTGGAACGTCATCTTCCTGCTGGTCGGCATGATGCTCATCGTCGCCGTACTCAAGCGCACCGGTGCCTTCGAGTACGTGGCGGTGTGGGCGTCGAAGCGGGCGCGCGGCCGACCGTTCCGGGTGATGGTGATCCTCGTGGTCATCACGGCGGTGGCCTCGGCGGCGCTGGACAACGTGACCACCGTCCTGCTCGTCGCCCCGGTGACGTTCCTGGTCTGCGAACGCCTCGGCGTACCGGCGGTGCCCTTCCTGATCGCGGAGGCGATGGCGTCGAACATCGGTGGCACCGCCACCCTGGTCGGCGACCCGCCCAACATCATCATCGGCAGTCGGGGCGGGCTGAGCTACAACGACTTCCTGGTGCACCTCGCCCCGTTCATCGCGCTGCTGCTGATCGTGTTCCTCGGCCTGTGCCGGGTGCTGTTCCGGACGGCGTTCCGCTACGACCCCGAACGCGCGGCGCAGATCGCCGCGCTGCACGAGGGCGACGCGATCCGGGACCGGCGGCTGCTGGTGCTCGGACTCGCGGTGCTCGGGGCGGTCACCGCCGCGTTCGTCCTGCACACCACCCTGCACCTGGAGCCGGCGGTGGTCGCGCTGCTCGGCGGCCTGCTGCTGCTGGCCCTGTCCCGCCTCGACGCCGGTGAGATCAGCCGGGACGTCGAATGGCCGACCCTGGTCTTCTTCGCCGGCCTGTTCGTCATGGTCGGCGCCCTGGTCAACACCGGCGTCGTCGAGGAGCTCTCCCGGGCGGCGATCGACGCCACCGCCGGTCGGCTGCTGCCCGCGACCATGGTGCTGCTCTGGGGCTCGGCCGCCCTCTCCGCGGTCGTGGACAACATCCCCTACGTCGCCAGCATGAGCCCGGTCGTCGCCGACCTGGTCCACGCCCAGGGTGACACCGGCCAGTCCCGGGTGCTCTGGTGGGCTCTCGCGCTCGGCGCCGACCTCGGCGGCAACGCCACCGCCGTCGGCGCGTCCGCGAACGTGGTCGTGCTCGGCCTCGCCGAACGCGCCGGCCAGCGGATCACCTTCTGGCAGTTCACCCGGTACGGCCTGGTGGTCACCCTGGTCACCGTCGGACTCGCCGTGCCGTACCTGTGGCTGCGCTACTTCGCGCTGGCCTGATCATCCGTGCGGTCACCGCCGGGCGTGGCCGTGCCGTCGGCGGGTCGACCGTCCTCCGCCGGCCGGTCGGCCCGCTGGCGCGGGACGGCCGCCGGTCGGGCCGCCCGCCTGATCCGGTGCAGCGCGCCGTGCCAGGCCGGTGTCTCGCGGGCCTCGTCGAACGCCCGCGCGACGAGGACGTCGGTCGAGGAGTGCGCCAGGATCGAGATGACGATGGTCAGCGCCACCAGGTGGAACACGTCGTCCGCGGCGGCGATGCCGGCTTCCAGCACCAGCAGGCCGTAGACCACCGAGGCGAAGCCCTTCGGCCCGAACCACATTGCGGCAGCCTGCTCCCGCATGCCCAGGCCGGAACGCAGGAAGGAGATCCACAACGCGACCGGGCGGGCCACGACGATCGCCAGCACCGCGAACACCCAGCCGGTCCAGGAGATCTCCCCGAGGAAGGCGGGCGAGATCAGGGCACCGAAGACCAGCAGCGCGGCGAGCTTCAACAGCTCCGCGACGTTCTCCCCGAGGTGCTCGAACGCGGCCCGCGTGCGCGGCCCGAAGGTGGCCACGGTGATGCCGGCGGTGAACGCGGCGAGGAACAGGTTGCCGTGGGTCACCTTGCCCAGCGCCAGCACCAGCAGCCCGATCGCCACCCCGTTCAACGGCGCGTACGCCGCCGAGGCGGCGAACCAGCGACTCCGCGCCAACGCGATCGCCGCCAGCGGCACCAGCACGCCGATCAGCAGGCCCACCGCCAGCTCGGTGGCCAGCTCGCCCAGGTGCAGGTCGTCCGAGCCGGCGGCGACCGCCAGCAGCACGACCACGAACGGCAGCGCCAGACCGTCGTTGACGCCGGACTCGACGTTGAGCAGGTGCCGCAGTCGAGCGGGTACCTTGTCGTTGCCGACCAGGGCGGCGGCGAAGACCGGGTCGGTCGGCGCGAGGATCGCCCCGATCAGCAGGGACTCCGGCCAGTCCATTCCGGCCACGTAGTGGGCCAGCAGGGCGGTGGCCAGCAGGGTCAGCGGCAGGCCCCAGCCGAGCGCCCGGCCCGGCAACCGCCACGCGCTGCGCAGGTCGGCCCAGCCGACCCGCATGCCGTCGGTGAAGAGCACCGCGAAGAGGGCGAGTTCGGCCAGCTGCGCCACGATCGGGGAGTCGGCGCTCAGGTGCAGCACGCCGGTGGTGCCCTCGCCGAGCAGGAACCCGGCCACCAGGAACAGCGCCGCCGTGGAGAGGATCGTGCGGTTGGCCAGCGCCGACACGAGCACCGCGGCCAGCAGGACGAGGGCGAAGGAGAGCAGCAGCACGGGAACCTCCGGGACGGCACGACGGGTACGGTGCCGACCAGACTTCCCGGCGCTCCACGGATCCCGATGATCATAACGGCCGGCGGCCACCACCGCCGAGGTCCGTTCGGGTGGTCCGGGGTGCAGGGGTGACGTACCCGGATCCGGACAGCAGGGCGCCGGTCAGCCCTCGTCGGGGCTGACCGGCGCGGTGCGAGGTGGGTCAGTGCACCCGGCGGCGACCGTAGGCGCCGGCGGCGATGGCGACACCGATGGCGGCGAAGACCACCTGGAGGATCAGCTCGATCCAGTCGATGCCGGGGGTCTCGGCCACTCCGAGGGCGCTGGCCACGAGGGTGCCGAGGATGGCGGCGACCACGCCGATGACCAGGGTCAGCCAGATCGGGATGTTCTGCTTGCCGGGAACGACGAGCCGGCCCAGAGCACCGATGATCAGGCCGATGACGATGGCGGTGAGAATACCGGTAACTTCCACGAGAGCCGTCCTTCCGAGGGGTACGTCGGTGCCCTCATTGCCCGGCCCGGCATCTCCGCAAACTCTGGGCCCGTGCCGGGGCGGACCCGGGGGCGTCCCCGGGTCCGCCCTTGCTCAGCGGCTGGTGCAGCTGATGGTGGCGGGAGCGGTGTTGGCCCCGCTCCAACTGCCGAGGAAGCCGACACCGGTGGTGCCGCCGACCCCGAGGTTGCCGTTCCAGCCGAGGTCCTTCACCGAGACCGTCGCCCCGCTCTGGGTGTACGCGCCGTTCCAGAGCTGGGTGATCTTCTGCCCGTTGGGGAACGTCCAGCCGAGGGTCCAGCCGGCGATCGGTGCGGTGCCGGTGTTGCGGACCGTCACCTCGGCCTGGAACCCGCCGGCCCAGGAGTTGGTCACCGCGTACGTCGCCGCGCAGCCGCTGGACGGCGGCGGGGTCGGGCTCGGCGAGGTGGGCGTCGGGCTGGGTGCGGTGGGCGTCGGGCTCGGCGAGGTCGGGGTCGGGCGCGGGGAGGTGGGCGACGGGCTGGCCGAGGTGGGCGTCGGGGTGGGGGTGCCGCCGAGCCGGTCGGCCACCAGGATGCCCCGGCCGTTGGTGCCGAGGTAGACCCGCCCGTACACCCGAGGGTCACCGGTCAGGGCGTCCCCGGCGTTGCCGTACTGGTGCTGGTCGTCGTTGATCCGCACCCAGCTGCCGCCGGCGTTGTCCGACCGGAACACCCCGTGGATGCCGTCGACGGTGCCGACGACGAAGACCGCCGGGTGGGTCTGACCCGGCGCGGCCTTGCCGAAGCCGACGTTGCCGGCCGAGGCGACCGCGGCCAGCTTCGTGAAGCTGGCGCCGCCGTCCGTGGAGCGCCACAACCCGCCGGAACCGGTCACCCAGAGTTCGCCCTCCTGGCCGGGGACGGCCTTGAACCGGCCGGACGACGGCAGCCCGGTGGCGGCCGTCGCGGCGAAGCTCGCTCCGCCGTTGGTGCTGGCGTAGACCTTGCCGCCGCTGAAGCCGTAGAACCGGTTCGGGTTGACCCGGTCGGCGGCGATCTGCGCGTTCGCCGGGATGCCGGTGGCGGCGGTCCAGGAGGTGCCGAAGCCGACCGTGTGGACGACCGCGGCGCCGGAGTCGCCCGGGGCCCAGAGGAAGCGGCTGCCGTCGGCCGCCGCGGCGACCGTTCCGCCGTCGGTGAGGCCGGCCGGCTCGCTGCCCTGGAACCAGGTGCCACCGCCGTCGGTGGAGAACGCGACGTGGCTGTCACCCGGCCGGTCGGCGTCCTTGAAGCTGCCCGCGCGGACGATCACGTTCGACTTCGTCTCCGCGTAGTCCAGGTCGTGCGGCCCCCAGTTCGGATTGGTGTACGTCCAGCCGGGCACCGCGTTCAGGTCGTCGTGCTTGAAACCCGAGATGTCACCGAGCGCGCTGAGCAGCGGCGCGCCGGACGGCGGGCTGATCAGGTCGAGCACGGCGGTCTCCTCCAGCCCCTTGACCATCGGGGTGATGGTGAACTGGCCGCCGGTGTCCCACTTGGTGAGGTCGGTGGTGCCGTAGATGGTCGCGCCGGTGCCGTACATCATCCGGTTCGAGTCGAACGGGTCGATCTCGATCGACTCGTTCATCCAGCCCAGCTTGGGCGAGGTGTCCGGCGGGGCGGGGTTGGTGTTGCCGAAGGTCAGCCAGGGCACCGAGGAGGCGTCCAGCTTGTAGCGGAAGCTGCGCTGGGGATAGCCGGCCCAGTCCCAGATCCGGCTCCAGGTGGCGCCGCCGTCGGTGCTGCGCCAGAAGACCGCGTCCGGCCACCAGGAGACCTGGGTGCCCACGATCAGCGTGTTCGGGTGCTGCCGGTCGATGGTCAGGCCGGAGTAGCCGAAGGTGTCGTCGGTGCTGGTCGACGGGACCGGGCTGATCCGCGTCCACGTCCCGGTGGCCCGGCTGAGCTTCCACACGTCGCCCTTGCCGCCGTCGTACGGGCCGCCGGTGTCGCTGGTGGCGAGGTAGAGGTAGCCGCCGACCGGGTCGACGACGCCCTTGTGCGGGATGAAGCCGGTCGGCGCGCCGGGGATCGCCTGCCAGGTGGCGCCCGCGTCGGTGGAGCGGTAGACCGGGTTGGCCTTGTCGGCCACGCCGACGTAGATGGTCTTCGTGGCGGTGCCGGCGGTGCCGGTGCTCTTGTCGAAGCTGACCCAGACGACGCCCTGGTTGTCGGCGCCGGTGGACGGATAGTTGCCCACGTTCGGGAAGCTGCTCACCTTGGCCCAGGTGACGCCGGAGTCGGTGCTGCGCCACAGCCCGTTGCCGCTGGGCGCGCCGAGATAGAGCACGCTGTTGCGGTTCGGGTCGACGACCAGCCGCTCACCCATCCCCCGGCCGGGCATGTTGCCGCCGAGGTGGAACGGCAGCTCGGTGGCCTGCCAGGTGGCGCCCTTGTCGGCGGAGCGCAGGACCGCCCCGTTGTTCGGGTCCCAGCCGTTGGTGTACATGCCGGCCGCGACGTACACCCGGTTGGTCTGGACCGGGTCGGTGGCCAGGCTGACCACCCCGTTCCAGCCCCACTTGTCCGCGCCCACCCAGTCCAGCAGCGGCGTCCACGACTGGGAGGCCTGCTCCCAGCGGTACGCGCCACCGATGTCGGTCCGGGCGTAGATGAGGTTCTTCTCGGTGGGGTTGAACACGATGCCGGGGACGAAGCCGCCACCGTCGATCCGGACGTTGCGCCAGGAGTACGGATCGGCCGACGCGGCGGCGGCCGGGGTGGAGGGACTGAGGGCGAGTGGGACGGCCACGACGACCGTTGCGGCGGCGAGCACGGACGTGACCGCGCCGACGAGACTTCTCCGCATTTCGCGGTTCCTCTCGGGAATTGCCAGCTGTGGTGGGGAATCGCGACGTCTTCCCGGAGGACGTCGACGGGTGCGGAGAGCTGCCCTGGCTCTCCGCCGGCACGCTGGCTCCCGCGGCCGTGGATCGTCATCACCGTAGCCCACGCGACGATGATTTTGAATCTCCGCCCCGGCCGGCGGGACGGTGGAGGGACCCCGCGGTCAGGCCGCCTTGGGGGTGAGCAGGTAGTCCTCGGCGTCGGCGCTCCACCGCAGGTCCACCGCGCCGCTGGTGGCGGCGGCCTTGCAGAACTGGAGGAAGCTGCGGTAGCCGAGCTTCTTCTCGCTGAAGTCCGGGCGGGCCCGACGGAGCTGGTTCTTCAGCCCGGACAGCGCCACCGAACCGGTCTCCCCGGCCAGGTCGGCCACGACGGAGTGCAGCAGCGCGAACGCCACCTCCTGGTCGCCGCGTTCGGGCAGCGACACCTCCGGGTCGCCCTTCGCGGGCCCCTCCGCCAGCTCGACCACGTCGCGCCCGGCGAGGTAACGCAGCAGTTCACCGAAGGTGCGGAAGCCGTAGTCGGACTCGCTGAAGGTGGGGTCCTTGCGCAGCAGGGTGCGCTTCAGCCCGGAGGCGGTCACCTCGCCGCTGGAGCTGCCCTGGAGGCCGGCGACGGTCTGCGCCACCAGGACGGCGAGGGTGTCGACGTCGCGGCCGGGCTCCTCCTCCGCCGTCGGCGGAGCCTCGGGCTCCTGCTCCACCTGCGGGGCGGCGGGTCGGCCGCCCCGGCCGCGCCGGGCCGCCGGCGCCGGGATCTCGACGCCCTCGAGGCGGTCGTAGTAGAGAAACTCGTCGCAGGCCGGCGGGAGCAGCGCCGACGTGGAGTTCTCCACCCCGACGCCGATGACCCGCTTGTTCAGCTCCCGCAGCTTGTGCACCAGCGGGGTGAAGTCACTGTCGCCGGTGCAGATGACGAAGGTGGAGATGTAGTCGCGCTCGAAAGCCAGCTCGATGGCGTCGACGGCCATCTTGATGTCGGCGGCGTTCTTGCGGGAGGCGCCCATCCGCTGCGGGATCTCGATCAGTTCGACGTGCGACCGGGTGAGCATCCGGCGATCCTCGTCGAAGTACGACCAGTCGGCGTACGCGCGGCGCACCACGACCCGGCCCCGCTCGGCGAGGGCGTCGGCGACCGGGCGGAAGTCGAACGGCATGCCGCCGTGATGGTCGCGGGCACCCAGGGCCAGGTTCTCGTAGTCGAGGAACAGGGCGATCCGTTCTTCTTGATCCACGCAGCTCAGCCTACGCCCGGGTCGCCGTCCGACCCCGGCGACCACGCGGGTCCCCGGCCCGGCGACCCGTCGGGCGGCGGCAGGCGTACGCCCACCGCCGCCCGGGGCGGGGTCAGGGGTAGCTGACCAGGTTCACCGGCACGGTGTCGGTGCCCTGGGCGGTGGCCCCGGTGTCGTTGATGACGTGGGTGATCGCGCCGTTGCCGCCGAGCGAGACGGTGAGCAGGTCGTGGAAGCGCACGCCGGGCGCGGTCGGCGCCTCGAAGGCGTGGTACGCGGCGATCGTCGGGTCGACGTTGAAGTAGCAGTAGCTGCCCATCCCCCAGCCCTCGAACGAGGTGACCGGGTCGGCGACCTTGAACGCGGCGTAGCCGACCCGTGAGCCGTTCGTCCAGGCGGCCGCGTTGGGCGGGTCGTACGGCATCTCGTTCTGGAAGAAGACCACCCGGCCGTTGGCGCCGTTCCAGATCACGTCGTGCTTCTGGTAGTGCTCGACGAAGAGGCCGAGGGCGGTGACGTTGTCGCCGTTGACGATCAGGCCGGTGTCGGCGGTGTTGACGGTCCAGCCGACGCCGGTGCCGTGGTCGGCCCGCCAGGCCCAGATGTGGTCGATCAGGACGTTGGCGGAGTTGACGACCAGGCTGGTGGTGGCCTTGCCGGCCCCGGCGCCGCCGATCCGGAAGAAGACGTCCTGGATCGAGGTGGGGTCGGCGGCGTGGCCGGCGCCGGTGCCGGTGGGGCCGACCTGGAGCAGCACCGGCGAGTTGGTCGGACCGGCGTCGAAGAGCAGGCCGGCCAGCCGGACCCCGTCCACGTCGGCGACGGACATCGCGGCGGCGCCGTTCTGCGGGATCAGGGTCGGGAAGCCGATGCCGAGGACCACGGTGTCCGGCCGGTTGACGGTGATCGTCCCGGTGAGCGGGTAGACGCCGGGGGTGAAGAGCAGATTCAGCCCCTGGGCGAGGGCGGCGTTGATGGTGGCGGCGGAGTCGCCCGGGTGGGCGACGTAGAACTGGCTCAGCGGGATCGAGGTCCCGGGGGTGGCGCCGCCCAGCCAGGAGGCGCCGACGGCGTTCGTCCTGGTCGACGGCACGAAGACCTGGTAGGCGCCGGCGGCGTCGAGCCAGAGGTAGGGCACGTCGCGGCTGACCGGGGTCTGCGCGAGGGTGGTGTAGGGCGGGTTGGGGAAGCTGGTGGCGGGTGCCCCGACGACGCCGGAGTTGACCATGTTCCAGACGGCGTTCTGGTAGCCGCCGACGTTGCTGTCGCGGGCGTACCACTGCTGCTGGGAGTACGGCTGGACGCGGCCGGTGACCCGGCTGTCGGCGAGGTAGCCGCCGCTGGCCCAGCCGTAGCCGGCCGGGGCGAGGTTCAGGTCGCCCTGGATGTCCATCCGGCGGAACGGCGCGGCCTGGGAGACCGCCCAGCGGGTGAAGCCGGCGGAGGGGAAGATCTGCATGTTGGTCGCCGAGCGCCAGAAGTTCTGGGTGGCGTTGCCGTTGAACCAGCCGGCGTCGACCGTGACGTCGCCGTGGATGCGTACGTCGTCGGGGTTCCGGCCGAGCCCCATGATCGAGGTGTAGAAGCCGATCTGGGCGTTGATCCCGCTGTAGTCGCCGGGTTTGAACATCAGCGCGTACCGCTGGGTGCCGAACTGGTTCGACTCCTGGGTGCGGAAGACGGTGTCGAGCTGGCCCTGGATGCTGGCGCTGGACATCGACGGGTCGAAGGTGAGCACGTTCGGGCCGAGCGACCCGCCGCCGGGGATGGTGCCGCCGCCGGTGGTGTACACGGCGAGCTCCCAGAGCGAGTAGCCGTAGGCGGTGGCCCGCTGCGTCCCGTACATCCGCAGGTAGCGGCCGGTGCCCGCGACGGTGAGGTCGTCGGTGCCGCCGTCGCCGCTGGTGGTGGCGGCGAGAGTGGTCCAGCTGGTCCCGTCGGTCGAGGTCTGGATCTGGTACGCCCGCGCGTACGCCGCCTCCCAGCTCAGGGTGACCCGGCAGATGGTCCGGCTGCTGCCGAGGTCGACGCGCAGCCACTGCGGGTCGGCGGCGGCGCTGGACCAGCGGGTGGTGAGGCTCCCGTCGACGGCGGCGCCGGCCGGGGTGCCGGCGTTCTCGGTGCTGGAGGCGGTGGCGGGCCGGCCCTGGGCCGCGTTGGTGGCGGTGTCGCAGCCCGTGCCGCCGGTCGTGCCGAAGACCTGGAACTCCCAGAGCGAGTAGCCGTAGGCGGTGGCCCGCTGCGTCCCGTACATCCGCAGGTAGCGGCCGGTACCGGCGACGGTGAGGTCGTCGGTGCCGCCGTCACCGGCGGCGGTGCTGAACACGGTGGTCCAGGTGACGCCGTCGGGCGAGGTCTGGATCTGGTACGCCCGCGCGTACGCCGCCTCCCAGCTGAGCGTCACGTGGTCGATGGTGGCGGTGGCGCCGAGGTCCACCTGGAGCCACTGGGGGTCGGCGAAGGCGCTCGACCAGCGGGTGGTGGCGCTGCCGTCGGTGGCGTTGCCGGCCGGGGTGCCGGCGTTCTCCACCGACGAGGCGGTGGTCGGTCTGCCCTGGGAGAGCAGGGTGCCGGCGGCGCCGGCCGCCGTGGGCGGGACGACCAGGACGGCGGCGCCGAGCAGGACGACCGCCGCGGCGAGCAGTCGGGCGGCCCGGCGGCGGGGTGGCGCCGTGTTCCGTGGTACCGGTGACATGAACCTCTCCCTCATGGTGGGGTGCGGGAGGACGGCGTCTGTCGCGGCGTGCCACCGTCCTGCGTGGAGGGTTCATCCGGCAGTGAGAGATGTCAATGATTCGGCGGCCTGTCGCCGCCTTAATTCGCGTCTTGTGAAAAGTCTCGAATTTAAGCCTTGAGCTGTGGCTGTCCGCGGTCGCGTCGGCGCGCGGGTCAGTGACCGGCCACCGGCTCCGGGGACTCCGGCGAGGCGTCCGCGGTCCGGTGGTGGCGCCGCCGGGAGCGGAGCAGCTGGATGCCGATCGGCACCACCGAGACCAGCACGATGCCGGGCAGGATGAACTCGATGTTCGACTTGATCACGGCGATCTGCCCGAGGAAGTACCCCAGCACGGTGACGCCGACGGCCCAGAGGGTCCCGCCGAGGACGTTGTAGGTCAGGAACGACCGGTAGCGCATCCGACTCACCCCGGCGATGACCGGCGTGAAGGTCCGGACGATCGGCACGAACCGGGCCAGGACCACCGACCGGGCCCCGTACCGGGCGAAGAAGTCGTTGGCCCGGCGCACGTTCTCCTGCTTGAAGAAGCGCGAGTTGGGCCGCCGGAACAGGCTCGGGCCCACCCGCTTGCCGAACAGGTAACCCACCTGGTCGCCGACGATCGCGGCCACGGCCGCCAGCGCGCACACCAGCCAGAGCGGCTGGTGCAGGTAGCGGCCGTCGGCGACCAGCAGCCCGGCGGTGAACAGCAGCGAGTCACCGGGCAGGAAGAGGCCGATGAGCAGGCCGGACTCGGCGAAGACGATGCCGAGGATGCCGATCAGGCCGAAGGTGGAGATCAGCCACTCGGGGTTGAGGAAGCCGGGTCCGGCGGCCTGCACGGCCAGGGGTGTCGACACGGTGAACCTCCGAAGGGTGCGGCGGAGGCCGGTGGGCCACCACCCACCGCGCTACCCCGGACTCCGGCCCGGAAAACTCCTGCCCAGCCGCCGGCCGGGCGCGGGCCGCCGCGTCACCCGGCGGCGACTTCCGCTTCCGGTCGTCCGAGGACGTCTCGGGTTCGCCACCATCACCCAAGGTCCGCGACGACCGGGCCTGCGTGGTCCACGTGGTCGTCTGGGACGGGCCGGGGCGTAGCGGTCAGACGGTGACGGCGGCCGGCTCGCGCAGCGGGTCGGTGGCGAAGGCGGCGACGCCGTCGGCGAAGCCGACCCGGGCGGTGTAGCCGAGCAGCTCCGTCGCCCGGCGCGGGTCGGCCACCACGTGCCGCACGTCGGCGGCGCGGGCCCCGGCGACCACCAGTGGCGCCGGCCCGGCCATCGCGGCGGCCAGGGCGGTGGCCAGCTCCCCGACGGTGTGCGGCTCGCCGGAGCAGACGTTGACCGGCGCCAGGGGCTCCGGCGGTGACGCCGTCAGCGCCAGCAGGTTGGCCCGCGCCACGTCGGTGACGTGCACGAAGTCGCGCCGCTGCCGGCCGTCCTCCAGCACCCGCGGTGGCCGCCCGGCTGCCAGCGCCGACCGGAACAGCGACGCCACCCCCGCGTACGGGGTGTCGCGGGGCATCCGCGGGCCGTAGACGTTGTGGTAGCGCAACGCCCAGACCGCGCCGCCGGTCTGCCGCGCCCAGGCGCCGGCCAGGTGCTCCTGGGCCAGCTTCGTGGCCGCGTACGTGCTGCGCGGCTCCAGCGGGGCGTCCTCGGGCACCAGCGCCGGGGTGAGGGTGCTGGCGCAGTGCGGACACGTCGGGTCGTAGCGGCCGGCGGCCAGGTCGTCGGGGCGGCGCGGGGCGGGGCGGACGGTGCCGTGCCGGGCGCACTCGTAGCGGCCCTCGCCGTAGACGACCATCGAACTGGCCAGCACCAGCCGGGCCACGCCGGCCCGGTGCATGGCGGCCAGCAGCACCGCCGTGCCGTAGTCGTTGTGGCCGGCGTACTCCGGCGCGTCCGACGGATCGAGCCCGTGCCCGACCATCGCGGCCTGGTGGCACACCGCGTCCACCCCGGGCAGGAGCCGGTCGAGCAGCTCCGGGTCGCGGACGTCGCCGTGCACCGGGTCGTGCCGCCGCGACCACTCGGGCAGCTCTCCCCCGTGTGCCTGGGGCAGCAGCGCGTCGAGGGCGACGACCTCGTGCCCCTCGGCCACGAGCAGGTCGGCGACGTGCGATCCGATGAACCCGGCCGCGCCGGTGACCAGTATCCGCATGCCGGTCAGGGTAGGTCGGCGGGCGGCGGTGGCGGGCCGGGTCGGCGTACCCGTAAGGACCTCGCAACATCGGTCGCCCCGGTAAGGCTTCCGTAAGCCGCGGAACGCGGCCCCGTGGCCGATCCCGCCCATAGCCTGCCGGTGTGGGTGTCGTGCCGGCCGGACGCCGGCTCCCGGCACCCCACCGACCGTGACGAGGAGGACCGGTGAGCGCCGACAGCACGCCCCCCGGCGGGGACCACCCGGCCACCCCGCCGGACCGACCGGCGTACGGCTTCCCGGCGCGCGGCTGGGCGCTGCTGGCGGCGCATCCCCCACCCGGCGTGCGGGGCGTGCCGCGGCGGTGGCGCAGCCCGCTGCGCGGTCCCTGGCTCACCGCCGTCCTCGGGCTGGTCCTGCTGGTCGGCCTGCCGGTCGTCTTCCTGACCGGGCTGCTCGACCACCTCGCCTACGGCCCGCGGTTCGGCCAGGCGTTCCCGCGCGACGTCGGCTGGCTGCGGCTGCCCCCGGTCGACTGGCCGACCCGCCCGTCCTGGCTGTTCCGGGTCACCCAGGGCCTGCACGTGACCCTCGGGATCGTGCTGGTCCCGGTGGTGCTGGGCAAGCTCTGGTCGGTCGTGCCGAAGCTGTTCGGGTGGCCGCCGGCCCGCTCGGTGGCGCAGGTGCTGGAACGGCTCTCGCTGCTCCTGCTGGTCGGCGGGATCCTCTTCGAGCTGGCCACCGGCCTGCTGAACATCCAGTACGCCTACCTGTTCGGGTTCGACTTCTACACCGCGCACTACTTCGGCGGGTGGGTCTTCGTCGCCGCGCTGGTCGTCCACGTGGCGCTGCGGTGGGGGCGGACGCGGGCCGCGGTGCGGTCCCGGCCACTGCGCGGGGAACTGACCGTCCCGCGTGCCGCCACCCACCCCGAACCACCGGACCCGGACGGGCTGGTCGCCCCGGCCCCCGGACCGGCCACGGTGAGCCGACGCGACGCGCTCGCCCTGGTGGGCGGCCTGTCGCTGCTGCTCGGGGCGCTCACCGTCGGGCAGAGCCTGGACGGGCCGTGGCGGCGTACCGCGCTGCTGCTGCCGCGCGGTCGACAGCCGGGCACCGGCCCGACCGGGTTCCCGGTGAACCGTACGGCGGTCGCCGCCGGCATCACGGCCGCCGACACCGGCCCGGACTGGCGGCTGACGCTGCGCGCTGGCGAGCGGCGGGTCACCCTGGACCGGGCGGCGCTGCTGGCGATGACCCCGCACACGGCGCGGCTGCCGATCGCCTGCGTGGAGGGCTGGTCGACGCTCCAGACCTGGACCGGGGTACGGCTGCGGGACCTCGCCGCGCTCGTCGGCGCCGACCGGCCGCGCTCCGCCCACGTCCGCTCGTTGCAGCGCGGCGGCCTCTTCGCCCAGGCCACCCTCCAGGCCAACCAGGTACGCGACCCCGACGCGCTGCTCGCGCTGGCCGTCAACGGGGTGGAGCTGACCCCCGACCACGGCTATCCGGCGCGGATCATCGTCCCCGCCCTGCCCGGGGTGCACTGCACCAAGTGGGTCGCCGAGATCGACTTCCGGACCGATGACTGACCGGGCGGCCCGCTTCCGCGCGGCGTACGGGGCGGCACCGCGGCACCTGCTGCTGCTCGTCGGCTGTTTCACGGTCACCGGCTGGGTGGCGCTGCGGCTCGCCGGGGAGCCGACCGCCGGCCGGATGCTGCTCTGGTTCGTCGGCGCGGCGGTGGTCCACGATGTCGTCCTGTTCCCGCTCTACGCCGCGGTGGATCGGGCGCTGCGGGCGGCGGTCGGCAGCCCCCGGACGGGGCCGTCCCCGCTGAACCACCTGCGGGTGCCGGCGCTGGCCGCGGCGCTGCTGTTCCTGGTGTACCTGCCGGACGTCCTGCGGCAGGGACGGGACACGTACCTCGCCGCGACCGGGCAGGACCAGCAGCCGTTCCTCGGCCGGTGGCTGGTCGCCGTCGCCGTGCTCTTCGCGACGAGCGGCGCGGTGTACCTGCTGCGGTGGTGGTGGGCCCGCCGCCGCTGATTACGTGACCGCCTCGCGGCGGCACCGGCCGACTGCGGCGCGTTGCCGTACCGGCGTTCAGCGTGGCGGAACGTGATCCACCGCGATCGGCAGCGTCACCTGGTCCGCACCGCCGATCGTCGCGGCGGAGTGTGCCGGTGGCGGCCGGTCGTCGGCCGGTACCCGGGAATAGCGGCGCCCCTGGCCCGCCGGGCCCGGTCGCCGGCTCACCACGCAGGTGACCAGACGGACCGGCGAGGGGGGCGGGGCGAACGGACCCGGACCCCAGCGCACCCAGACGGGGATGCGCCCCGCCGCCCCCTCCGCCAGCAACTTCTCCACGGTGCGACGCCGGTCGGTGTGGTCCACCTCGACGACGACGGGCGGACCGGCCGGTCGGGCACAGGCGACGTCGAGCACGGAGTACCGCCCGGACAGCGGTGGGGGCAGCGGCACGACGCTGGATGCCCGTCGATAGACCCGCCAGCCCGCGGCACGGGCCCAGTCGACCACCGAGTCGATGATCAGCGCGTCCACCTCGCCGGTCGTGGCGTCCCGGAAGGTCAGCGCGTCCAGCCGACGGAGAAGTGACGCGGCGAGCCGCTCACCGTCGTCGGTCACGTGCATGGCCGGAAGCGTAGCGCCTGGCGGTCCCGACGCGGACGGCGTGCCGGCCGGCACCACGAGGTCAGGTCAGGACGCCCGCAGGTCGAGGACGAGGTCCCGCAGGGCCGCCCGGTCGGCGTGGCCGGCCTTGGCCATCAGACTCGCGACGTGCTTCTCCACGGTGCGCGGGGACAGGTGCAGCCGTTCGGCGATCTCGCGGTTGCCCAGTCGCGCGGTGATCATGTCGAGGATCTGGTATTCGCGCACGGTGACGCCCAACTCCCGCAGCGACCGCGGGATGTTGTCGACCCCCTCGCGGCGCTGTCCCGTCGCGACCCCGGCGCGCCGCAGCAGCGCCCGGCACGCGCCCGCCACCCGCTCCGCCCCGGCGTCGTGGAAGAACGCCTCGGCCTCGCGCAGCCAGGACACCGGATCGCCCCAGCCGTCCGCGAGCGCCGGCTCGGCGATCAACCGGAGGATCAGGTGCCGGGCCAACGGGTAGCGCTCGGCCGCCTGCAGGGCCGAGGCCGCAGCGGCCTCGGCGACCTCCCGCTCCCCCGCCCGACCGGCCAGCACCGCCCGGGTCGCCTCCACGAACTGCCAGTTCCACCGCAGCCGCTGCACCCCGTCCGCGCCGTTCTCGTACGCCCCGGCGTCGTTCTCCCCGGCCAGCGCGCGCAGCAGCGGGTGCAGCCCGACCCGACCGCTGATCGGGGAGAGCGCCGGGTTGCCGCCGTCGGCCTGGAGGGTGCTGGCCAGCTCGGCCAGCGCCCGGGGACGGTTCTCCTCCAGCAGGGAGCAGAACGCCCGGGCCAGCCCGAACACCTTCGCGTCGGCCCAGTGGGCGTCCTGCTGCTGCCGACGCAGCTCGCCGATGACGCGTTCCATCTCGCGCCGGTGGCCCTGGTGGGCCGCGACGACCGCCCGGGTCTGCCACAGGTGTCCGGCGGTCTCCCCCAGCTGGAGGCGGGTGGTGGCCGGGAGCGCCCGGTCGATGATCTCGGTCGCCTCGGCGAACCCGCCCTGGAGGGCGACCTGGAGGGCGATGCTGGACTCCGCCTGGTACGCCGCCGTGACCGCGCCGGCCGTCCAGGCGTCCCGGGCCACGTGGCGGAGTCGACGCAGGTTGCCGTCGCGGGCCGCGTCGTCGTTGCCCAGCCGGACCAGGGCGTGGATCTCCCAGATGCGCAGCCCGTGCTTCACGGCCAGTTGACGGGACCGCTCCAGATAGAGGGTCGCCTCGTCGACGTCCCGGCGGCGGGTCAGCATGCCGAGCAGCTGCCACGCCTGGCAGGCCACCACCGGCATGTCGTGCTGCTCGGCGACGGCGGCGGCCTGCCGGGCCATCTGCTCGGCCAGCTGGAACTGACCGGGGCCGGGCAGTTCGAAGACCAGGTGCGCGGAGACGACGTCGATGGCGGCGCTCTGCTGCGGTGACGCGCCGTCGCCGAGCAGGCGCCGGGCGGCGGCGATCTGATCCATGCCGTCGGCGGCCCGGGCGGCGACGACCGCGGCCCAGGCCAGATGGGTGTGCAGGGCGGCCAGCCGGGCCGGGTTCCATCCACCGCCGACACCGTCCAGCTCGGCGATCATCTGCAGGGAACGGTCGATCTGGCCGGCCTCGACCAGGGCCTGCACCCGGGACTCCTGGACGTCGGCGTGCAGCGCGGGGTCGGCGGTGACCAGCGGCTCGGCCTGCTCCAACAGGTCGACGGCCGACGCGGCGGCACCGTCGGCCAGGGCCCGGCGGGCCGCCTCGGCCAGGTGCCGGCCGGCGCCGACGGGATCTCCCGCCCGTAGCCGGAGCGTGGCCGCGAGCTGGCAGAAGATGCCGGGGAGGTCGGGGTGGAGTGCCTCGACGGTCTCGACCGCCCGGGTCGCCAGCTGCGTCCGGCGTGCCGAGGAGCAGGTGTCGAGCAGGGCTTCGGCGATCAGGGGATGCCGGAACACGTACCAGTCCGGGCCGTCCGGGCGGACCAGGTCGGCGGCGACCCCACGGTGCAGTTCACGGACGAGGTCCGGCTCGTCGAGACCGGTGATGCGGTGCAGCGCGGTGAACGGGAACCGCTCCCCGAAGATCGCGGCGGAGAGCAGCAGCTCGCGCTCGGGCGGCTCGCAGGCCTCCAGTCGGCGGGCCAGGCGGCGGGCGACGGAGCCGGGGACGTACGCCCGCGGTGGACCGGTCAGCCGCCACCCCTGCGGGGTGTCGCTCAGCCAACCGCTGTCGATCATCTCGGTGAGCAGTTCCTCGGCCAGCGCCGGGTTGCCGGCGCTGGTGCGCCACAGCGGCTCCAGCACGTCGTCCGGCAACCGCGTGGGCTGGCCGTCCAGCCAGTCGGCGACGGTCTGACGCAGCTCGTCACGGGTGAGGCGGGGTAGTCCGAGCAGACTCGCGACGCGGTGCCGGTCGGCGGTGCGGGCCAGGTCCATCGCCGCGCAGTCCCGGTCCCGGGTGGCGGCGATCAGCGCGACCGGCTGGTCGGCCAGGTTGTCGGTGAGATACTCGACGATCGCCAGGGTCTCGGTGTCGGCGTTGTGCAGGTCGTCGAGGACGAGCAGGCAGCCGCTCTGTCGACCGGCCAGGCTGAGCAGCCGCAGCACGCCCTCGGCGAGCACGATCAACGACTGGTCGGCGGGGGTCGACCCGAGGTCACGCCACTCGGGGATGAGCGGGCCGAGCAGGAGCCGGTACGGGCCGAGCGCCTCGGTGAGGGTGCCGGCGGTGCGGGTGAAGGCGAGCAGCGCCTCGGTGAGCGGGCGGAACGGCGTCGCGGGTGCCAGGCCGCCGCAGCGACCCCGCAGGACCACCATGCCGGCGGACTGGCCGATCCGGCCGGCCTCGGCGAGCAGACGGGACCGGCCGACACCGCTCTCGCCGTGCACGAAGATGCTGCCGCCGTTGCCTGCGCGCGCATCGCCCAGAAGGTCTTTCACCTGGTGAAGCGCGTTCTCACGCCCGTGTAGTGATGCTGTCCGGGTGACCATTGCGGCCGATCGTAATGATCGGCCGAGACCGGGGTCCATCCACCGAACGGCAGGCCGCCCGCCGATGGATGGACCCCGGTGGATACCGCTACGGCTGGTGGATGCAGCAGCCGGTGCCGGAGTCGGCACTGGCGGTGACCGCTGCCGGTCCGGCGAGGGCGAGGCCCAGGGTGGCGGCGGCCGCTGCCAGAACGGTGGCGATCATGAGGCGGATCCGGTTGCGGCGGTTGTTCCCAGTGGTGATCATCGTCGTTCCTTCCACGGGCGGAGCCCGGTGATGTCCCCGGCGTGCTACGTCGCAGGTCCCGCGGCCTCCGGTGGCGGATCCCGGGTCCGCCGTCGTGGCCGGTGCGGTCCTGCAGACGGAACCCTCCCACGCCCGCCGATCGGCTGGCATGGGTACGTTGCACGTATCTTTTCCGGTGCGCTCCCCCGTGCTCAGGCGCGCAGGTCGAGCAGGGGTTCGGCGTACGCGGACCGGCCGCACACCGTCATCAGCACCGGCGCCTGCCCGGCCGGGAGGTCCAGCAGCGCGCCGAGATGGTGCTCGTCGAAGGACCGGGCGGGTCGGGCGAAGAGCCCGTGCGCGGCGGCGGCCATGCTGAAGCCGTGCGCCACCCACCCGCACCACACCTGCAGCAGCCCCCAGGCGTCGTCGCCCAGGTCGGTGACGAGCGCGCGCAGGTCCACGGTGAGCACGCAGATCGCCAGCGCGTGCCGTACGCCGCAGTCGTTGGCGGTGGAGAGCGGGTAGCCGAAGCTCTGCTCGATGCGGGCCGGCAGCCGGTCGTCGAGCGTCCCGGGTCGCGCGGTGGTGCCGTCGATCGTGTACCAGCCGGTCGGCAGGTCGGCGACGTGGTGCAGCACGACACCGAGGCCGACCCGCTCGCCGACCGCGCGGAGCCGGTCGGTCGGGGCGGGCACGGCCGCCCAGCCCAGCAGGTCGTCGAGGAACGCGCGGTCCGCGCGCGCCGGCCGGGCGGAGAAGCCGGTCAACGGTGCCCGGACCCGACCCGCGGAGCGACGCCACAGCACCTGCTCCCAGCTCGGCCCGGTCCCTGCCGGCAGGTCGGGGATGCCGGGCGCGCCGGCTCCGGCGGACACGGCCGGGCCGGTGGCCGCGGCCCGCGCCACGCGGTGCCGGACGATCGGCACCAGGTCGGCCAGGGTACGGTCGGCCGACGCGGCCGGCAGCCGGTCGTCGGGGACCGTGGTGGCGGGCAGGTCGACGGGCTCCGGCAGCGCTCCCGCACCGCGCAGCACCACGGTGACCGGCGCCGCCCAACTGCCCGGTCCGGTGGCGGCGGCCAGGTCGGCGGCGGCCGTGACCGTCGGGCCGTCGCTCGCCACCACCGCCCCGAGCCCGGCCAGCTCGGCGGCCACCAGCAGGCTCCGCAGGTTGATCCCGGTCTCCAGGTCGGTCAGCGCGCAGCGCAGCGCGCCGTACGGCGCCGGGAGGTCGGTGTGCCGGGCGGCCAGCACCACGGTCACCTCGCCCGGATCGGGCCGCAGCGGCGGCGGGACGGGCACCCCGCCCACGTCGACCAGCGCGTGCCGGTAGACGTCCAGGTAGGCGGCCGGGCCGGCGGGCGGCACGACGAACACGTGCACGGGGAACTTGCTGCGTACCGACGCCGTCACCCGATGGTCGTTGGCCGGATTGGAGGGTTCCCGCCGCTGCAGGCCGAACGCGGCGAGCAGCACGGCGCCCAGCCGCTGCCAGCAGGCCGGCCCGGCCGGGAGGCGTCCGGCCGGGTAGGTCGTCGCCGCGAGCGCAGCCGTCGTGCCCAGCGGCAACGGCCGGCCGGACTCGCCACGCGCCGCCGCGGGCGGGATCAACGCCGTCGTCGGCACCGACTCGTCGATGACGATCGGGTCGTGCAGGATGCCGCGCAGGGGGCCCTGACGCAGCGCGAAGCGGAGGGTCTCGGTCGCGTCGGTCATGGTCACTCCAGCCACATCGGTCCGTACGCCAGCGGCAGGTCGCCGATGACCGGGTCGGATACCAGCGGGTCACCGGCGAGCCGGCGGCCGCCGAGGAGGGTGTGCAGGTGCGTGAGCGCGGCGCTGACGGCCTCGTCGCCGCTCTGCGCGATGGTCCACGTCCCGGGCAGGACGACCGGCCCGGCGGCGGCACCGGCGTCCACCGTGGCCAGCGCGGCCATCAGCGTGGCGTACAGCGCGGCGGCGGCACCCGGCGCCCACTCGGCCGCGAGCAGGCCGCCGGCCCGGTCGTACGCGCCGGCCAGCACCCAGTCCCCGGCGGGGAGGCGGCGCAGCCGCAGCGTGACCGGCCGCTCGTGGTAGTCGCGCAGCGCCGCCGCGACGGCCCGCGCGGCGGGGCTGAGCCCATCGGTGCCGGCCGGCGTGCCGGGCTCCCGCCGGAGCAGGTCGGCGCCGATCAGGCGCAGTCCGCCGTCGAGCAGTCGGCGCGGCTCGTCGAACCCGGCGGCGGCCACCCGCCCGGCGTCGAGGCCCGTCCCGCAGCGGGCCCGGGCCAGGGCCAGCAGGGCGTCGGCCTCGGCGGCGGCCGTGGTGACGCCCCAGCCGTGCACCGCCGGGGAGCCGTCCACCGGTTGCCGGGCGACCCGGCGCAGCGGCGGCACCGGGGCCGGCTCGGGCAGCGGTACGGCCCAGCCGCGCCACGGCTCGGTCAGGTCCACGGGCGACTCGCTGGCCAGCGGGACCTCGACGGTGTCCGCGGCCGGCCCGTGCACCACGGTCAGGGTCCGCGCCGCCCGCCCCAGCAGGTGGTCGAGCACCCGACGCGCGGCGAGCGAGCCGGCCAGGACCGCGCCGACCGGCAGCGGCGCCGCACCGCTGGCCAGGGTGCGTTGCCACTGCTGCGCCCGGTCCATCGCGGCGGTCAGCCGGGGCAGCGCGCCCCGGTCGGGCAGCACCGGGCCGACCAGTACCCCGTCGGGCCGGGCCCGCACCGGCAGCACCGGCACACCGGCCGGCGGTGCCACGTCGACGGCGACGACCAGGTCCGCGTCCGCGCCGCCGGTGCCGATGCCGGCGGCGGCGAGCCCGCTGCGGGCGCTGCTCGCCGCCGGTCCGTCCCCGAGCACCGTCACCGTGGTCTGTCGCAGGGTCGCGAAGGCGGCGTACGGCTGGGCGCAGTGCTCCTCCAGATAGGCCAGCACGTCGGCGTACCGGGCGGCGGTCTCCCGGTCCGGTGGCGGGGCGACCGTCGGGTCGACGGTGAAGAGGGCGTCGCGCTCCAGCAGCACCGCGACCACCCGGTCCAGCGCCGGCCGGGCGGGCGCCGCCACGGTGGCCAGCAGCTCCTCGACGGTCGTCCCGTCGTAGAGGTCGCCGAGGCAGCCGTCGATCAGCGGGAAGAGCGCGGGCGGGCCGGTGAGCAGGAAGGAGTCGTCGGCGCGGGTGCAGCGCACCCCGCGCGGCGCCGGCACGAACTGGGTGCCGGGGCGGAGTTTCACCTTCATCGGGACATCACCTTCTCGGGGCCCAGCAGCACCCCGGTGTACGCCTCGGGCCGCAGGTAACGCTGGGCGGCGGCGCGGACCTCGTCGTCCGACGTCTCGTGCAGCGCGGTGGGGAAACGGGTCAGCCAACCGGGGTCCAGCCCGGCGACGGCGACACCGCAGAGCGCCTCGACGAGGCCGATCTGGGTGGACTCGGAGATGGCGGTGATGCCAGCCAGGTGGCCGCGGGCCGCCTCGATCTCCGCGGCGGTGGGGGGTACGCCGTCGCTGATCCGCGCCAGCAGCGTCCGGGCCTCGTCGACCGCCGACCAGGCGTGCTCCGGGGCGCAGCCGAACTGGATGACGCTGAGCGCCTGCCCGGCCTGCTCCTCGATGCCCGACGACGCGGTGTAGACGTAGCCGCGCTCCTCGCGCAGCCGGTGCACCAGGCGGGAGCTGAAATAGCCGCCGTACACGTGGTCGGCCAGGCGCAGGGCGGTGAAGCCGGGGTCGATCCGGGCGAGCGAGGGCGCGGCCAGGCGGACGTCGGCCTGCTGGGCACCGGGCCGGAGGCGGGGCAGCACGGCGCCGCCGGTGGGCATCGGTGGCGGCCCGAGCGCGACGGCGGGATGCGGTGCGGTCCAGCCGGCCAGTCGGTCGGCGAAGAGGGCGACCGCGGCGTCCGGGTCGACGTCGCCGACCAGGACGAGCACCGACCCGGCCGGCACGAGCCGGGTCGCGTGCAGCGCGGCGACCTGCTCGGCGGTGACCGCGGCGACCTGCTCGGCGTCGGGGGTCTCGACGGCGGCCGGATGATCGCCGAAGCAGTGCCGCAGCAGAGCCGCCCGGGCGACCCACTCCGGCAGCGTGCCGGCCAGCCGGACCCGTTGCAGCAGCCGGGCCCGCTCGAACTCCACGGCGTCCGGTCGGTACGCCGCCCCGGTCAGGCAGTCGGCCAGCACCTCGGCGAGGGTGTCGAGGTCCTCGGCGAGCCCGTGGCCGGAGACCCTCAGCCGCTGCGGTCGGACCGACGCGGTCAGCGCCGCGCCGGCGGCGGCCAGGTCGTCGTCGATCGCGGCCCGGTCCCGTCCCGCGGTACCGGACAGCAGGCTGGCCGCCAGCAGTTCGGCGACGGCGACGTGGGTGTCGTCGCCGGGGGCGGCACCGAAGGGCACCGCGAGCCGCACCTGGACCAGCGGCACGGCCGGGCGGCGGGCGACCAGCACGCGCAGGCCGCCGGCGAGGGTGAGGTCGGTGACCTCCCGGTCGTCGAGGGACGGGTTCACGGTGGTCACCTTCCGCCTCCGGAGGGAACGAGGTGCACGGCGGCGTGGCGACGGCCGGCCAGCTCGGCGGCGGCCGCGCGGACCTCGGCTGCACTGATCGTGGTCAGCTCGGCCAGCGCGGACAGGGCCAGTTCGGCGCTGTCGTGCAGCAGTTCGAAGGTGGCCACCCGCCGGGTCCGGGCGCCGATCGGGTCGATGTCGCGGTACCAGTCGGCCCGCAGCCGGGCGGCCGCCCGCAGCAGCTCCGCCTCGGTCGGGCCGTCCTGGGCCAGCGCGGACAGCTCGCCGAGGACGGTCTCCTCGACCGCCTCGGCGGGGGTCCGCGGCCCGAACACGGCCGACACGACCAGGGCGTCGGGGTCGCGGCTCTCGAACGGCCCGCCGGTCAGGCCGAGGTGCGCGGTGACCCGGGTGGCCGGCCCGTAGTCGCGGACGGCGGCGCGGGAGAGCCGACCGGCCGGTCCACCGCCGAGGATCCCGGCGACCACCAGGGTCGCCAGGTACTCCCGCGACGAGGGGGCAGGCACCTGCCAACCGAGGGCGAGCGCGGGGGCCGGGGCGAGCGGGTCGGGCCGCTCGGTGCGGCGGACCTGCTGAGGTGGCTGCTCGGTGAGGTCGAGCGGCGCCGGCGCGACGCCCGCCGGGATGGTCCCGAAGTGCCGCTCGGCCAGGGCGAAGGCGTGCTCCGTCGGGATCTGGCCGCCGATCGCCAGCACGGCGTTGCCCGGGTGGTAGTAGCGCCGGTGGAAGGCCTCGCACTCCGCGACGGTGGCGTAGGCCAGCGCGGCCACGTCGCCGTACCCGTCGTGGGTGTTGGCCTGCCGGGTGAACAGCACCGGCGGGAGGTGGAAGGTCGGGAAACCGCCGTACGGGCGGCTGAGCACGTTGCGGCGGATCTCCTCGGTCACCACCGCCACCTGGTTGGCTACGTCGGCGGCGGTGACGTTCAGCGCCCGCATCCGGTCGGCTTCCAGGCGCAGCCCCTCCTCCAGCGCCGCACCGGGCAGGGCCTGGAAGTAGCTGGTGTGGTCACGGTGGGTGGTGCCGTTGAAGACACCGCCGGACGCCTGCACCTGCCGCGCGAACGTGGCCCGGCCCGGCCCGCCGCCGCCCTGGAACATCAGGTGCTCGAAGAGATGGGCGAACCCCGGCCGCGTCTCGGTGCGGTAGCCGACGTCGTAGACCACCGCGATGCCGACCGCGCTCAGCCGTGGCTCGTCCAGCGCCACCACCCGCAGGCCGTTGGCGAGCCGGTGCCGGGCGAGGGCGGGCGCGGCCAGGGTGAGGCTCATTTCGAGATGCCCCGTACCGAGCGGACGCCGAACCAGAGCGCCAGCACCGCCGCGGTGAGCGCCACCGACGACCCGACCAGGACCGGCCGGCCGGTGGTCTGACCGGCGAAGAGACCGCGGGCCGCGTCGACCACGTGCGACAGGGGGTTGACCCGGGCGACCGCGGCCAGCCAGGCCGGGGCCAGGGTGAGCGGCAGCAGGACCCCGGACAGCAGCAGCGACGGCAAAGTGAACGCGTTGACGACCTGGCCGTACGCGCCCTCGGAGCGGACCCGCAGCGCCAGCGCGTAGGACAGCGCGGACATCGCCACGGCGAAGACCGCCAGCAGGACGAAGGTGAGCAGGATCCCGCCGGCCGGGGCCCGCAGGCCGAACGCGACCGCGCCGAGCACCAGGACCGCGGCCTGCCCGAGCACCACCAGCACGTCCCGGCTGATCCGGCCGAGCAGCAGACCGAGCTGACTCGCCCCACTCACGCGCATCCGGTCCAGCACCCCGGAGCGGGCCTCGGCGAGCACGCCGAAGCCGACGAACACCGCGGCGAAGACGCACTGCTGCACCAGCAGGCCGGGCACGAAGAAGCGCCAGGAGTTGCCGCCGCCGTAGCCCTGCACGTCGTTGAGCCCACTGAGCAGCGGACCGAACAGGACCAGGTAGAGCACGGGCTGGAGCAGCCCGGTGACGACCCACGCGGGGTTGCTGACGGTGTAGCGCATGGACCGTTGGAAGACCACCCAGGCGGTGCTCATCAGGCTGCCACCTCCGTCCGCAGCGGGCTGCCCGTGACGTGCCCGGTGAGCCGCAGGAAGACGTCGTCGAGGGTGGGCCGCTTGACCGACACCGAGGTGAGCGCCACCCCGGCCCGGTCCAGCTCGCGCAGCAGCCCGGGCAGGCGGCGCTGGGCGTGGTCGATCTGGAACCGCACCCGACCGGGGGCGGTGTCGACCGCGCAGCCGGGCAGCTCCGCGGCGACGACGGCCGAGGCGGCGCCGAGCTGGTCGGTCTCGAGCACCACGACGTCCCCGCCGAGCTGCTCCTTGAGGGCGTCGCTGGTGTCGTCGGCGACGATGCGCCCCGCGTTGATCACCACGACGCGGTCACACAGCGCGTCCGCCTCGTCCAGGTAGTGCGTGGTCAGGAAGACGCTGGTGCCCTGCGTGGCGCGCAGCTCGCGCAGCAGCTGCCACAACTCGGCACGGCTGTGCGGGTCCAGGCCGGCGGTCGGCTCGTCGAGGAAGAGCACCTCGGGCCGGTGCACCAGGCCGAGCGCCAGGTCGAAGCGGCGGCGCTGCCCACCGGAGACGCGCAGCGCCGACCGGTCGAGCACGCCGGTGAGGTCGAACCGCTCAGCCAGCTCGGCGGTCCGCGCCGCGGCCTGGCGGGCGCTCAGACCGTGCAGGCGGGCCTGGGTCCGCAGCTCGTCGCCGATGCGCTGCGGGACGAAGGAGCTGGCCTGGCTCACGTAGCCGATCCGCCGCCGGACCTCGGCGCGCTGCCGTACGACGTCGAAGCCGGCGACGGTGGCCCGGCCCGCGGTCGGGTCCAGCAGGGTGGTGAGCATCCGGACCGTGGTGGTCTTGCCGGCGCCGTTGGGCCCGAGGAAGCCGACCACCTGGCCGGCGTCGACGGTCAGGTTCACCTCGTGCACCGCGTCGACTTTTCCGGCTCGTGACGTGTATGTGCGGGACAGTCCCTCCGCGCTGATCACGTTGACTCCCTTCTTCCGTGTGCCCCCACCATGGGCCCTCCGGAGAGGTCTGCCAATGCTTCCGCAACGCCCTGGCAGCTTGTTGCCGAACGCCCGGCAAATCGGCATGTTGATGCCGCCGGAAAATCTTGTGCGACGACTCAGTGAGGGCTCATCGTGTTTTCAGGTCACCACCGGAAACACCGATCGCAGTCAATCAACGAAGGAGAAAGACAATGAACGCTACCCTCGACTTCGGCTCGTTCGACGTCAGCGAGCTCGCCGTCCTGGACGCCACCGACGCCGTGGCGCTGCCCGACATGGGCGCCTCCGTCATCATCATCATCGCCGACACCCCGGACGGCGAGGAGATCCTCAGCGAGGACCCGCTGAACGCCTCGGGCTCCGCGTCGACCTCGTCGTCCTGCTGCTGAACGAATTACCCGTAACAGGCACGACCCGGGCGGCCGACCTCTGATCTGACCGCCTCGCTCCATCGGTGACCAACCCATTTACCGGCCATTCGGCGGGTGCCTTTTCCGGAACTCATTCCGGACGAGCACGCCGCGTATTCCCTGGAGTCACCATGTTGAATCTCGGCCCAGGTACGGCCGTCCGCATCACGGATCACAGTGCACAGCCGCGGGAGCTGCTGCGGGAACTCGCCGAACCGATCCGGCGACTGAAGTCCTCGCAGCAGCTTCCCGTGGTGCACGTACGACGGGGCTGGCTGCACGGCTCCCACCTGCTGGTCACGGCCCGGCCGTACGCCGACCGCGAGGCCGACCTGACGACGCTCGCCGCCGAGGCCGGCGCCCTCGCCGCGGCCCGCCCCACACCCACCCCCGACGAGGCGAGCTACCTGCGCCGGGCGTCGGACCTGGCGCGCTGGGAGAACGTCCGGCAGGAGCTGTCACCGGTGCACCCGCACGGCCACGTCGAGGTCGTCCCGCACCAGCCGCGCCCCGCCAACGCGCCCGCCCTCGCCCTGGCCGCCGACCAGATCCTCGGCCGGTTCCTGGAGCCGATGCTGGCCAGCGCCGCCCTGCGGGACGACGAGATCCTGCCGCACCTGGCGGCCGTGCTGGCCATGCTCGCCCGTACCCATCCGCGGGGGATCAGCGCCGGGGTGCTGCCGTACCGCTCGCACGTGGAGGGGGTCTCCTCCGCCACCGGCAACCACACCGACCTGCGGGCCCGCTACGCCCAGCGCTATCCGCACGACGAGGACGTCTTCCGGACCGCGCTCACCGGCGAGCCGAGCCCCGCGCTGCGCGCCTGGGAAGCCGCCTTCCTGTACGCCTGGGGGGTCGCCGAAGGGCTGACCTGCGCCGGCTCGGTCACCGACCGGGCCATCCAGGAGGCGATCGGACCGACCCCGCTCCCCCTCGGCACCCCGGTCCGCAGCGACTTCATCGGCGAGATCCTGCAGACCGGCCTGGTCGCGGACCCGTCCTACCGGCACGTCGCGCACCGGGTCGTGCTCAACGTCCTCTACTGGTCGCTGACCTGCTTCGGCATCACCCCGCTGCAGCGCTACTACCTGTGCTACGGGCTGAGCGAGGCCACCGACCAGATCACCGGTGAGACGGCGACGCAGCGGTTGCACCGGTTCGCCCGCGAACTGAAGGGCCAGTCGTGACCGATCTGCTGCACCCCACCGACGCCGACGTGACCACCGGCTGGGACCTGGCCGACACCGCGTTGCTGCGCCTCAACCCGACCCCCGGGCGCCGGCTGGGCGGCCCGACCCTGCGGATCGCCCTCCAGGCGCTCTATCTCGCCGGCCGCGAGCAGCACCAGTGGCGCGAGCCGGCCTGCGCCGAGCTGTACGAGCTGACCGCGGCGGCGACCGGCGCGCGACGGCACCGGCTGCTCCAGCTCAAGCGGGCCGTCCACAACGGCCGCGACCCGCAGCCGGAGCAGCTCGCCGCGCTCTGGCCGGAGGCCGCCCCGCCACCCGCGGTCGCCGCGTGGTGGCGCGCCACCGAACGGTCCCTGTTGGCCCGCAACACCCTCAAGGCCGCGTACGACACCCTGCTCGCCGAGGAGCGCCGCGCCCTGGCCGACGCGATCGGCGGCGAGCCGTTCCAGCTGTCGCTGGCGCTGAACTCCCCGCAGGTGCTGGACGCCGTGCAACGCTATCGGCGCGCCCCGGGCGAGCCGTCGGCCCGGGACCGCAAGTCCGAGCGCGGCATCCTCCAGCACTACGCCCGCGCGGTGCTACGGGTCAGCCCGCTGTCCCGGCTGACCGCGGTCGGCTTCGCACGGTGGTCGCCGGAGGGCGAACCGATGGACCGGGCACGGTTCGACCGGCAGCGGACGCGGTCGGTGCTGACGCCCGACCGCGCGCTGCTGTCCAGTCTCGTCACCGGCATCGTCTCCGCACCCGGCGCCGATGGCGTCCCGGCCGTCGTGCAGCGCAACCCCACCCTCCGGGTCGACAAGCACGTACGGTTCCACCACTGGGCGGCGGGCCGACGGCGGGCGCTCGCCGCCGCGCTGACCGACCAGGTGGCGGCGCTGCTGCGGCTCACCCAGCTGGGGCCGGTGCCGAGCGGCACGCTGGCCACCGAACTGGCCGCCCGGCTCCGGGTCCCGGTGAGCGAGGCCGCCCGGCTGGTCGCGGCCGCCGTCGAGGCCCAGATCCTGGTGGCCGCCCCGGTGCTCGACGAGCAGGCGGTCGACCCCGTCCCGGCGGCGCTGGGTCTGCTGCTCGACCGGGATCCGACGGCCGCCGAGGAGGTCGCCGCCCTCGGCGAGGCCCTGAAGCTCGCGCGGCGCGGGTCGGTCGGGGAACGGATCGCCGCGCTGTCCCGGATCCGGGCCGTCGAGGGCCGCCTCAACGAGCGCAGCGCGTTCCCGGCCCGGCTGCACGTCAACGAGGACTACCTGCTGCCACCCGGGACGGTCTCCCCCGCCGGCTACGAGTCGGCGCTGGCCGACCTCCGGACGGTCACCGGCTTCCACGCCATGTTCGATCGACACCACGAGATCCGCGCGCTGCTGGTACGGGCCTTCGTCGACCGGTTCGGCGCCGGTGCCCGGGTGAACCTCGTCGACCACGCGGAGGAGCTGGTCGAGCTGGTCCGCCGCCGGGAAGGTGTGCTCGGTGCGGCCGGCGCGAGCGGCGGCGACCGGTCCGCGGCGGAACGGTTCGGACCGGCGGACGGGTCGCTGGTGGCGCTGCTCGACCAGCGCGCCGCGGCGCTGCGGCAGGTCACCGCGGCGATCGAGGCCGCCGGTGACGCGCCCGAGGTGGTCCTGGCGCCGCGGTGGCTGGCGGGGCTGGCCGACGGACTGCCCGAGCGCTACCGGCCGGCGGCGGCGTCGTACTCGATGATCGTGCAGCCGCACCGCGGCCTGCTGGTGGTCAACGCCTGCTACACCGGCCACGGCCAGGTGGTGAGCCGTTTCCTCGGCCTCCAGGAGGAGATGGGCAGCGACGCCACCCAGCGGCTGCGCGACCGGATCCGGCAGCGGTACGCGCGCCCCGGCGTCGCCGTCCGCGAGGACCGGGGCCTGCACCGCTCCAACATCAACCATCGGGTCCGGGTGCTCGACGACACCCTCGACCCGGCAGCCTGGCTGGGGCTGCGGCTGGCCCACGACCCGGCCACCGACCAGTTGTCGGTGCTCGACCCGGACGGTGTCACCGTGCTGGTCATGGGGCTCGGTATGAAGTGGATCGAGCTTCAGCCGGCCCCGCTGACCCTGGCCGTGTGGCTGCACGACACCGGTCGGGTGGCGGTGGACCCGGTGGCGGTCCGGCACGCCGAGGCGGTACGGGGCCGCGACGGCGACCCGGCGGGGCAGCCCACCGTCGCCTACCCCCGCCTGCGCGCCGGTGACGTGGTGCTGCAACGCCGACGCTGGTATCCGGGCGCGGACCTGCCCGCCACCGCGGACCCGACCGACCCGGCCGGCCACCTGGTGGCGCTCACCGCGTGGCGGGCCGCCCACGGCGTACCAGACGAGGTGGTGCTGAAGACGCCGTTGTGGACCGGATCGGCCGCCGTGCCGGACGACGCCGACGCGCCCGGCGGGGCGACCGCCCGGCTGAGCCGCTACCTGACCGCCCGCCGGCGGGAGAAGCCGCAGTACGTCGACCTGGCCAGCGCGCTGATGGTGCGGGTCCTGCCCCAGTCGCTGGAACGGCGGCTGCCCGGCTATCTCGAGGAGGCGCTGCCCGGCGTCCGGTCGGGGGCCCGTGCCACGGAGTGGACGCTCGAACTGGACCTGGCCCACGAGGTGGACCGATGAGGGTGAAACTGCGTCCCGGCACCCACTTCGCGCCGGTGCCGCAGGGCATCTACTGGACCCGGGCGGGCCGATCGTTCCTGCTCACCGCCCCGGCGGGGCTCTATCTGGCGCTCGACAGCCAGCTGGACCTGCTGACCCGCGGCACCGACGTGGACGAACTGGCCACCGCGCTGGGCGAATCCGCCCGCCCGGCCGTCCAGCGGATCCTGGACACCCTGCTGGACCGGGACATGCTGCTCGACCTGGACCGGGCGGGCGCCCCGCCCGCGCCCGGCGAGGCGGACCGGTACGCCGAGGTGCTGAGCTATCTGGAGGCGCACTGCGCCGACCCGTACCGGGTCTTCGCCCGGCTGCGCGCCACGGTGGTCCCGGTGCTCGGCGACGGCCCGGCCGCGGCGGTGGCGAGGAGAACCATCACCGGGTACGGCGCGGCCGCCACCGCGACCGTGCCGCCCGGGGCGGACCTGGTCGTGCTGGTCGACGACGCCGACCGGCCGCTCGACCTGGTGGCCGCCGCGGCGTCCCTGCCGGCCGGGACCCGGGTCGTGCCGGTGCACGCGGGGCGGCGGATCGCCCTGGTCGGGTCGCCGGAGACCGGCGGCCTGGCGGAGTTCGTCGCGCTGGCCCGCCGGGCCGGCGACTGGGCCGCCGCCGAGCCGGACGGCGCGGCGCCCCGCCCGCTGAGCGCCGTGCTGGCCGGGTCGCTGGCGACGCACGCCGTGCTCGGCGCGCTGACCGGCACGCTGCCCGCCGAACCCGCGCCGAGCCTGGTGCACGGCCACGACGTGCAGGTGCAGCGCCTGCCCCGGTCGCCCGTCCCGGCCGCCGGGGACACCCCCGAGGCGATGCTCGACCGGCTCGGCCCGCTCCTCGCCCGCTGGACCGGGCCGTACCGCCGGGACCGGGACCTCGACCTGGCCCAGATGCCGATGTCGCTGGCCACCGCGGAGCTGGTGGCCGGGCGGGGCCGGGTGGCCGGCTGGGGTGACGACCGCGCCCAGGCTGTCCTGTCGGTCTGCCTGGCGGCCGCCCGCGCGGCCGTCGGTCCGGCCGCCACCGGCATCGCCGCGGCCGGGCCGACCCTCGGCCACTGGCGGGCCGACGGCGCCCTGCGGCTGCTCGGCGCCGCCCTGCTGGCCACCTCCACCGGCACGGCGACCAGCTGGGAGGACCTGCCGGCCGCCGCCCGCACCCTGTGGAGCCTGCTCGACGAGCACTACGAGCGGGCCGTGCGGGTCCGCAGTCACCCGCTGCCCGGCCTGGACTGGGTGCTCGTCGAGGTGACCAGCGCGGACGGGACGGTCCGGGCCGCCGAGTGGGGCGAGACGTTGGAGCTGGCCGCCTGGGCGGCGCTGTCGGCGGCCGTGGCGCAGGCCCAGGCCACGCCGGAGGTGCACGCCCTGCTGGCCGCCGACCGCGTCGGCACCCACCGTCTCGCGCAGACCGCCGGTGACCGTCTGCGCCGGCTGACCGACCAGCTCGACGCCCTGCTGGCCGCGCGTGGCGAGCGGATCGCCGGCGAACCCGACGCGCCGGACCCGGTCGTCGGCGACGCGCCGCTGGTCTCCGGCCCGGTGGTGCTGCGATGACCGTGACGCCGGCCGGAACGGCCCGGCTCGGCCCGGAGGCACCGGCCTCCTGGGACTGGTCGACCTGGGCCGCCGCGCTGCCCGGCCACCTGGTCGCCGCCACGGGCGGCCTGGACCTCGGGTGGGAGAGGGCCGCGCGGACGGCCGCCGCCGCCCAGGGCCGCTGCCTGCTCTCGGTGCGGGTGACCGCGGCGGAGGTGCTGATCGGGCCGCCGACCGGTGGGGACGACGCCGCCTGCCCCGGCTGCGTGCAGGCGCACAGCGAGTACCGCCGGTGGGAGACCGCCAAGCGACCCGAACGCGACCGGTCGGCCCGGGAGGGCCGTACCCCCGGACAGGCCGACCCGCCCGGGGCGGCCGGCGGCGCGGCGTCCTTCCCGCCCTGGTTGGCCGAGGTCGTCGGCGCGGTGCTGACCGGCCGCCGGCCACACGCACCGGTCGGCCCGGGCGAACTGATCGCCGTCTCCGCCGCCGGCACGGTGACCCGCCACCGGGTGGCGCGCACTTTCCGCTGCCGGCTGTGCGGCGGGCCCTACCGGCCGCTGCTGACCGGGCCGGACACGCCACCCGCGCCCCTGGTCCGCCACCCGCACCCGTCACCCGACCCGGTGCCGACCCGGTCGGGTGCCCCGTTCGGGCTCGACCCGGACCGGATGCGGGCCGCCCTCGGTGACGGCCGGTTCGGTCCGCTGGTCCGGGTGGCCCGCAACGCGGCCGGCGCCTTCCCGCTGGTCGAGGCGGAGCTGCTGGCCGGCACCCCGGCCGGCGCCGGGCGGGCGGTCCGGTTCCGCGAGGCCGAGGCGATCGCCGTGCTGGAGGCGTACGAACGCCTCGGCGGTTACCCGCACGCCGCGCCGGTCGTGCCGCAGCGCACCCGGCGGGAACTCGGTGACCTGGCCATCGATCCGGCCCGGCTGGGGGGTTACACCGAGCGGCAACTCACCGCGCCCACCTGCCGGATCCGCCCCTACCACGAGGACGCCCCGCTGGACTGGGTCTGGGGCCGCCCGCTGGACGGCTCGGCGCCCCGGCTGGTCCCGGCCGAGGTCGGGTTCTACCGCTACGGTTACGGCCTGCGCGGATCCGACCCCCGACCGTACTTCCTGGAGTCGTCCAGCGGCAGCGCGTTGGGCAACAACCTGCCCGAGGCCGCCCTGCACTCGCTGCTCGAACTGGCCGAACGGGACGCCTTCCTGTTGGCCTGGCACCGGCGACGGCCGCTGCCGGCGGTCGACCCGGACTCGCTGACCGATCCGGACTGCCGGATGATGCTGCGCCTGGCCCGCGCCCGGGGCTACGACGTGCACCTGCTGGCGGCCACCGCGGACATCGACGTCCCGGTGGTGTGGGCGTTGGCGGTCCACCGGGACCGGGCGTTGCCGGCCAGCTTCAGCACGGCCGGCTGCCACCCCGATCCGGTGACCGCCGCCCGGTCCGCGCTGTGGGAGCTGTGCCAGCTGGTCGCCGCGGGGCTGGCGTGGGACCCGGCCGAGGTGGAACCCATGGTCGGCGACCCGTGGCTGGTCGAGGAGATCGCCCACCACTGGCGGCGGTACACGTTCCCGCAACTGCTGCCCCGGGTGGAGACCGTCCTGGGGGGCCCGGTCGGCACCCTGACGGACGCCTTCCCCGACTGGCCGCAGCAGCTGAGCCGGGCGGCCGGCGGCGACGTCACCGGCGCGCTCGAGTTCGTCGCCGGCCGGTTCGCCGCCGCCGGGCTCGGCGACATCCTCGTCGTCGACCAGTCCACCCCCGACCACACCGCCGCCGGGCTCACCGTGGCCAAGTGCGTCGTACCGGGGATCGTGCCGATGTGCTTCGGCCAGGCTCACCAGCGACTCTCCGGCCTGCCCCGGCTGCGCGCCGCGCTCGGGCCGGAGGCCGACGACCGGCCCCTGGACCCGCACCCGTTCCCCTGACCCGGAGGACCGATGACCCTCGACGTACGCCGCTTCGCCTTTCAGCAGGGGCCGGGCAAACGCTATCTGGGGCAGCAGCGCCTGGTGGACGACGCGGCCACCACCACCAGCCTGCTCCCGCCCCCCGCGGCCCGTACGGACACCGGGTGGCTGCTGCCCACCGGCACCCATGACCGGCTCGCCGGCACGGCCTATCCCGACCCGTGCCCCCCGGTCACCGACCCGGGGCAGCGGCTGGGGCACCTGCTGCTGACCGCCTTCGGGCTCCAGCGGCGGGAACCGTCCAACCAGTACAACGACCACCGGACGGTGCCGTCCGGGCGCGCCCGCTTCCCGGTGCACGCCTTCGTCAGCCGGCACGGGCGGTTGCGCTATCTCGACGTGTACCGCCACGCGCTGGTGGACACCGCGGCGGCCGGGCCCACCGACGGGCCGGCGACCGTCCTGCTGGCCGCCCGCTACACCGACCTACCCGACCCGTACGGTCGGCTCCGTTGCGCGATCGGCGAGGTCGAACTCGGCGTCTATCTGCGCGCTCTGGCCGTCGCCGCGGACCTGTTCGGGGTCGCGGCGACGCTGCGCCTGGACGGCGCGTCGGTGACCGGGGCCGCCGCGGCGGTCGCCGCCACCGGGCCGGGCGTCTGGTCGCCGCCGCTGGTGGTGGAGCTGGACGGGGTGGAGTCACCCGACCCCGGCACACCGCTGCCCAGCGCGGGCGGCGCCGCCGGTCCCGGCGACCGGCTGCTCAGCCCGACCGGGGGTTCGCTGGACGAGGCGGTGGCCGTCGCCGCGCACCGCTCGGCCCTGCCGCCGACGCCCCCGGCCCCGGCGCGCGGGCTGCCGGTCGAGCCACCCGCGGCCGACCTGAGCTGGGCCGACCTGTTCTGGCGGCGCAGCGCCGGCCGGGTCCCGGCCGGCACGTACGGGTTCGCCCTGACCCCCGCCCCGGTCGGTGAGGACGCGCTGCGGGCCATGCTGGCGTGGCTCGCCGTGCCGCCGCCGGGTGGTCCGCTGCGTGAGGTCGCCGCCCGGGTACGCGTCACGGTGGCGCTCCAGCGCGTCGGCGACCGCCCCACGGGCGCCTACCGGGTGGTGTCCGGCAGACCCGAACCGCACCGCCTCGACCCGCACCTGCTGCGCCGGATGCAGCCCGGGTTCGGCCGTCCACCGTCCGCCGACACCGACTCCGGGTTCCGGCACGCCTCCCTGGTGTGGATCTTCTCCACCGACGTGGACGCGCTCCTCGACGACCTGGGTCCGGCCGCCTGGAGCCTGCTGCAACTGTGGTGCGGATGGGCGACCCACGGCCTCTGCCTGGCCGCCGCCGCGCACGGGCTGGTCGCCCGTCCGGCCCGCTCCTTCGACGAGCACCACGTCCAGCCGCTGGCCGGTCTGGACCGGCGGGAGGTGCCCGTGTTCATGACGGTCTGCGGCACGTCCCGCTTCACCGAACCGATGCTGGACCTGCGCTCATGACCGACTGGCAGAGCTGGCACCTGCACGTGGACAGTCTCGATCCCCGGGCGGTCGAGGCGGCGGTCGTCGAGGTCGTCGGACCCACCGTGGCCGAGTTCGGGCAGCACGCGGACCGGCCCCGGCCGTGGTTCTTCATCCGCTACTGGCAGGGTGGACCACACGTACGTTTGCGGTTGGCCGACGCCGGCCCGGACGCCGCCGCCGTCCAGGCGGCGCTGGCCCGACGGACGGCGGCCGTCAACGTGGCCCTGCCGGCCGGATCGCGCCTGACCGTCGAGGACTACCAGCGGTCGGCCGCGCCGATCGCGGACCGGGGTGAGGCCGGCACCCCGCTGCCGCTGACCTCGCTGCTGCCGCCCGGCGCGCATCCCGCCCGGTACGAGCCGGAGGTCGACCGCTACGGCGGCACCGCGCTGATCGCCGCCAGCGAAGCCCTGTTCCACGCGTCCAGCGTGGTGTGCCTGCGGGCGTGCCGGGACCGTGCGGGCGGCTCCCGGATCGCCGCGGACGGGTTGGAGGCCATGGCCGCGACGCTCTCCGCCTGGCCGGGCGACCGGCTCGCGCTGCTGCGTGGCGTCCGGGACGGGTGGGCGCAGTGGCTGGGCAGCGACTTCCCCGACGCCCCGGAACAGGCCCGGATTCTCGCGCATCTCGCACCGGCCCTGCGGGACCTCGCCGACGGCGCCACGTCCCGGTGGACACCCTGGACGGCCCGGCTCGGCGTCGCGGCGAAGGAGTGGACCGACCGGCTCGGGGCCGCCCGGGCCCGGCAGATCCTCGGCTCCCACCTGCACATGACCCAGAACCGCCTGGGCGTCGGCGCCGCGCGCGAGGGGCGTCTCGCCGCGATCCTGTTGGTCCTGCTCGACGGTGCCGCGTGACCGCCGCGCCCCGACCGAGAATATGCGTGCGTCGTACCGATGTCCGGTCCGGCAGGAGCCCGCATGCTGGGTGCCGGCGGATTCCACCCGATCCGCTGCGCAGGCGGGGCACGGCCGCACCGGCCGGATGGGGGAGGCACCACGTGACCGTCAACACCGAGATCGTGCCAGGGCCGGAGTTCCGCGCCACCGAGCAGCAGCTCGCGCTGGCCGGGGACGCGAAACGCTGGCGACAGGCCCTGTTGTCCGCCTACCGGGCGCTCTCCCGGGAGGTGGCGGAGGTCGACTCGCTGCCCGGCTTCGACACCGTACGCGGCGCCGGGACCACCACCGGCGTGCTCCTCGACCGGCTCCGGAAGGCCCAGGAGGCCACCATCTGGATCCACTCCACGACGGGAATGTTCACCGGCCTCAACCGGCTGCCGTCCGTACCGTCGCTGCGGGTGCTGGTCAACGCCCGGGCCGCGGACCCGGACCGGATGCCCTGGCTGCACACCGTCGACGCCCGGCTCACGGCGGCGTCCCTGCCGGAGGGCCCGGACGCCGTCGTCCTGGACGGCTCGACGGTGGCCGTCGTCCCCCGGCCCGCCGACCCGGAGCCGCACGCGCTGATCCTCAGCCAGAACGGGCTGGCCGAACTGGTCCAGGCGATGTTCGACCTGGCCTGGCCGGGGGCGCCGGAGCTGTTGGCGGACCCGACCTGTCGGACCACCGACGCCGAACTCAAGCGGCAGATCATGCGTCAGCTCGCCGACGGCGGCAAGGACGAGGCGATCTCCCGGTCGCTGGGCATCTCGCTGCGCACCTGCCGCCGGTACATCGCCGAGATCCTGACCGACGTGGGAGCGGTCAGCCGCTTCCAGGCCGGGTACCGGCTCGGCCGCAACCGCCTGGCGGGGGCCCGATGAGCACCCCGCCCGCGATCGAACTGACCGGACTGGCCAAGCGGTTCGGCGCGGTCGTCGCCGTCGACGGCCTGCACCTGCGGGCCGAGCCGGGCGAGGTGGTGGCCCTGCTCGGGCCCAACGGGGCGGGCAAGACCACCACCCTGGACCTGCTGCTGGGCCTGGCCCGACCCGACCGCGGCACGGTCCGGGTGTTCGGGCGCCCGCCCGCCGACGCGGTCGCCGCCGGCGACGTCGCGGCCGTGCTCCAGACCGGGGGGCTGCTCAAGGACCTGACCGTCGAGGAGACCGTCCGCTACGTCGGCTCCCTGTACGGCCGGCACAGCCGGTCAGCGATCGCGGAGGTGATGGAGCGCGCCGACCTCACCGGCATCGCCCGGCGTCGGGTCGGCCGCTGCTCGGGCGGGCAGCAGCAGCGTCTCCGGTTCGCCCTGGCCGTGCTGCCGGATCCGCAACTGCTGGTGCTGGACGAACCGACGGCCGGGATGGACGTGTCCGGGCGGCGTGACTTCTGGTCGGCGATCCGCCGTGACGGGGCGGGTGGGCGCACCGTGCTCTTCTCGACCCACCAGCTCGAGGAGGCCGACGCCTACGCCGACCGGGTGGTGCTCATGCGGCGGGGCCGGGTGGTCGCCGACGGCGAGGCGTCCGAGATACGCCGGCTGGCCCTCGGCCGGCTGGTGCGGGTCACCTGGCCGAATGCCACTGCCGACCTGCTGGCGGAGCTGCAGCGGCTGCCCGGGGTCCGCTCGGTGGAGGCCCGCGGGGTGACCGTGTGGATCCGTACCGAGGACTCCGACGCCGCCGCGCGGCATCTGCTGCACCACACCCCGGCGCGGGACCTGGAGGTCACCTCCACCAGCATGGAGGAGGCGTTCCTGGCGCTCACCTCCGACCTCGACGAACAGGAGGCGGGGCGATGAGCGCACCGGCGACGGTCGGCGTCAACCGTACGATCCTCGCGATCGAGATCCGGCGGATCCTGCGTAACCGACGGACCCTGGTGTTCGTCGTCGCCATGCCGGCGCTGTTCTTCCTGGCGTTCGGCCTGCCCTGGCGGGACAAGCCGGCCGGCGCGAGGACGTTCGCCGTCATCATGATCGGCATGGCGGTCTACGGCGCGATGGTGGCCACCACCGCCTGCGGTGCGGCGGTGGCGGTCGAGCGCGGGCAGGGCTGGAGCCGGCAGCTGCGGCTCACGCCGCTGCGGCCGGCCGCGTACGTCGCGGTGAAGGTGGCGACGGCGATGGTGCTCGGGTTGGTCGCGGTCCTGGTCGAGTACGCCCTGGGCGCCGCGGTCGGGGTGCGGATGCCGCTGCTCACCTGGCTGGAGTCGGGTCTCGCGGCCTGGTTGTGCTCGCTGGTGTTCGCCGCCTTCGGGCTCTTCGTCGGGTTCCTGTTGCCGGCCGAGAACGTCATGCAGATCCTCGGCCCGCTGCTGGCGCTGCTCGCTCTCGGCGGTGGCCTGTTCCTGCCGCTGGACCTGCTGCCGCACGCCGTTCAGGTGGTGGCCGCCTGGACGCCCGCCTACGGGGTCGGGGTGCTCGCCCGGGCACCGCTCACGGGTGGACCGGTCGGCGTCGCGGCGCTCGCCGTGGCGGCCTGGACGATGATCTTCATGGCCGGCGCGATCAGGTTGTTCCGGCGGGACACCGCCCGGGTCTGAGCCGTCGGGATTTCGCGCTGAGCGAAGACGCTCCCTGCTTCGAGGTAATGGTGTAATCATGTAATCCTCGAACAGGAGGTTGCCATGTCCCCTCGTACCGCACCGCACGGCACCCGACAGGACCCGCCCCCCGCCGACGACGCCGCCGGCTGGATCACCGGCGCCACGCCGGGCGGATGGTTCACCGGGCCACCGCAGGTCGTGATCGACCGCGACGAGATCGTCATCTGGGGACGGCTCACCGAGCCCCACCTGGCGGACGACGCCACCGACGCCGACCGCACCGCCGCCCGGGCCGGGCGGATCCACCAGTTCCGGGAGGACACCCGCGACGACCGCATCCGCGTCGCCCGACAGGTCGAGCACCGCTACCAGCGCAAGGTGAGCTGGGGAATCCGCTGCGGCGACACCGAACAGCTCTTCTCCCACCTCGCCGCACCGGTGATGACCCGACTCCGGCAGCCCGAGCGGCAGATCCTCGACACCCTCGTCGACGCGGGTGTCGCCCGCTCCCGCTCCGACGCGCTCGCCTGGTGCGTCCGGCTCGTCGGCCGGCACACCGACGACTGGCTGACCCAACTGCGGCAGGCCATGGCCGCGGTGGACGACCTGCGCCGACAGGGCCCCGAGGGGGCCTGACGGGACCAGCGGGCCGAGCCCGGGCGACGCGGGCAGCATCGGCTGCCCGCGTCACCCGCCGGGTCGTCGCGCCCACCGCCCCGCGCAGTCACCCGGTGCGGGCGGCGACGCGGGGCGGGTCGTGACCGGTCGGCACGGCGGCGGAAACCTCAGGCGGAACGGCCCGCGCCGGCCAGGGTCGGCTCGGCCGGGAACCCGGTCCCGGCGCGGCCGTCGGTGTCCGCCGCCCGGGTCTCCGCCGCGACGGGCTGCCCGTCGGGCTGCTCCGCTCCGGCAGTCGGCTGCTCGGCAGTCGGCTGCTCGGGCTCGTCCGTCGGCTGCTCGGCGGTCGGCTGCTCGGCGGTCGGCTGCTCGGGCTCGGCACCGGGCTGCGGCTGACGCAGGGCCAGCAACGCGGCCACCGGGGCGGCCAGGGCGACGACCCCGCAGACCAGCCAGGTGGCGCGGACGCCGATCGCGGCGGAGAGCCCGCCGAAGGCCACGATGGAGACCGGGGTGGTGCCGATGCTGGCCAGGGTGAGCATCGACATCGCGGTGCCGAGCCGGGCCCGGGGCGACGCCTGCTGGTAGACGGTGACGATGGCGGGCCCGTTGAGACCGGCCATCAGGCCGACCCCGGCACCGACCGCGGCCAGCGCGGTCACCGAGGGCATCAGCGCCATCGCCAGGATGCCGGCGCCGATGCCGACACCGGTGACGACCAGGCGGACCACCAGGGGAATGCGGTGGGCGAGCAGGGCGCCGGTGGCGCCGGCGACGAGCGCGCCGCCGCTGAACGCGACCACCACCACGGCCACCGAGCCGACCCCCCAGCCCCGGCCGGCGACCAGCAGCGGCAGGGCCACGTCGATCGGCCAACCGAAGGCCAGGTCGAGCAGGAAGGCGCAGACGAAGAGCCAGCGCAGCCGGGCGTACGCGCGCAGCAGGCGCAGGCCGTCGCCGGAGCGGCGGAGCATGTTCTCCCCGGGGGTGCGGCTGCCGCCGGGCATGCCCCGGGTCACCACGAGGACGCCGACCAGCGAGACCGCGCAGGTGACCGCGACGGCGGCCATCGCCTCCCAGAGTTCACCGGTGGCGATCATCCAGGCGCCGATCGGCGAGCCGACGATCGGGGCGACGCGGGTGATCATGGCCGAGAGCGAGTTGGCCCGGGCCAGCTGGTCGCCGTCGGCCAGGCGGGGCATCAGGGTGCTGCTGGACGGGCTGGCGAGCCCCAGCAGCACCCCCTCGACGGCGGCGATCAGCACCAGCGGCCAGAACCAGTGCGTGGTCAGCGTGACCGCCGCGCCGGTGGCGAGCAGCAGCACCCGGGCGGACGTGGTCCGCAGCAGCACGAACCGGGGGCCGAAGATGTCGGTGACGGCGCCGGAGAAGATCAGCGTGAGGGCGCGCGGGATGGTGCCGGCGAGCATCAGGGTGGTGATCGCGCCCGCGCCGCCCAGTTGCACGGCGGTCCACCCGAGCGCCACCAGGAGGACGTAGTCCCCGGTCAGCGAGAGCCCCTGGCTGGCGGTCAGGATCATGACCTTGCGCCACTGGATCGCCGCCCGGGTGTCGGCCCGGGTGGCCTCGGCCGTGTCAGCAGTTGTCATCGAGATGCCTCACTGTCGTGGGAGACCCTGGCCGGGTCCCGGGTGGTGTCGTCGCGTGCTGGTCGGTCAGGTGCTGGTCGGTCGCGGCCAGCGCGGTGGCAGCCGCACGGTGCCGCAGCCGCCGCGCAGGGCGTTCTCGACCGCGCGCGCGGCGGCGAGGTGCTCGACGGCCGCCGACCGTGGGTCGGGCGGGCCGGCCGGGCTCACCTCGACGCAGCCGCCGAGGTCGGCCCGGCCCAGTCGGGCCAGCGCCTCGGCGGCCCCGCGCAGCGCCGCCGCCCGGTCCGCCGGGAAGCAGGTCAGCACGGGTACGTCCGACGGGGTGAACCGGACCCGCACCCCGCCGTACGCCGGGTCGGTCCCCTCCCCCGGCCCGCACCCGGACGGGTGGTCCGGGACCGGGGTACGGCGGGTCGGGCGGGCCCGGACCCGCCCGACCCCACCGGCCGGCTCGCACCGCCGGCCGGTGTGGTGCGGGTTGCGCCTCATCGGCTCCCCCTCGGCTCGCTGGGCGGCACCGGACTGCCCTGTGCCGAACGGTAGGTGGCCCAGGGGCGCTCCCCCGGCGGTTGACCGGGCAGCCCACCGGCACCTTCACCACCCCGGTACGGCCGCCAGTCCCACTCGAACATCCGCAGCCGCCCGGCCCGGTCGCCCGTGGTGGCCAGGGTGGCGACGAAACCGGGCGGCGCGGGCAGGTCGCGCAGCGTCCAGCGCTGTCCGGCGAAGGCGCCGGCCCCCTCGACGCCGCCGGGCACCAGCACCCGCAGCCGCAGCCCCTCCAGGAACCGCCCGCCGCTGGCCTTCACGCACGCCTCCTTCCGGGACAGCAACCGGTGGTACGCGGCGCTGCGGCTGACCGGGTCGGCTTGCCCGGCCACCGCGGCCGCCTCGTCGGCCGGGAGGAAGCGGGTGGCCAGCGCCAACGCCGGGGTGCCGGCGCGGATCTCCTCCAGGTCCACCCCGACCGGGTCGGTCAGGCAGACCGCGAGCAGGGCGTGCCCGCCGGAGCGGCTCAGGCTCCACTGCCAGTCCCGCCACGCCCCGTCGAAGCAGGGCTTGCCGTTGGGACCGCGCGCCCAGCGCAGCGCGTAGCCGGCGGTGCCGAGGTAGCGGCCGAGCACCGTCCGGACCGCACCGTGCGCCACCACGAACCGCTGCGCGGCCCGCTCGTCGCGCAGGCTGTGCGCCCGACGCCGCTCGTCGGCGTCGAGCAGCGCGGCGACCGGACCGGCGGTCTCCGGGTCGACGTCGAGCACGATGTGCCAGATGTCGGCCCCCGGTGGCGGTCCCGGGTCGGCGGTCGGCCCGAACCCGGGCCACGGGCCGGGATCCCCCAGCACCCCCGGGCCGGCCCGGCTGCCGACCCGCGCCGGTTCACGCCGCCCGGGCATCGCCGAGCCGTCCCTGCAGATAGCCCTGGGCCAGGGTGAGCCGCTGGATGTTGCCGGTGCCCTCCATGAACTCGAAGGCCCGCGCGTCGCGGACCAGCTTGTCCAGCAGCGGGTGCTCCCAGCGCGCGCCCGGCCCGAGCAGCCGTACCGCGGTGGTGGTGATCTCCTCGGCGAGCCGGGTGGCCCGGATCTTCGCGGCCGAGGCGAGGGTGCCGTCGCCCGGGTCCCGGTCGGCGGCCCGGGCGGCGGCCAGCACCAGGGCGCGGGTGCCGACGAGCCGCTGCGCCCAGTCGGCGAGCAGGTGCCGCTCGTCGGCCCGGTACCGGCGACGCTCGGTGACCACGAGGTCGTACGCGGCCTGGGCGACGCCGAGGGCGAAGCAGGACACCACCGGGCGGTAGCGGTTGAAGGTGCGGGTGGCCGCCCACATGCCCTGCCGGGTGGCGGAGCGGTGCCGGCCGAGCACGTCGGCGGCGTCGACCGGCACGTCGGTCATCCGGATCTCACTCAGTTGCAGCCCGCGCAGCCCGAGGGTGGGCAGCGGCTCGGCGACGAAGCCGGGCCGGTCGGTGTCGACGAGCACCGCCACCACGCCGAGCGGGCCGGCGTTGCGGCGGGCGAAGACGACACCGATCCGGGCGCGGGCGGCGTTGCCGACGTACCGCTTCGTGCCGGTGAGGCGCAGGCCGTCGCCGTCGGGTCGCAGGGTGGTGCCCATGCTGCCCGGGTCGGAGCCGTGCGTCGGCTCCGTCATGCCGAAGAACGTCCAGGTGGGACCGGCGGCGACGGTCGACCAGTAGCGCTCGCGCTGCGCGTCGTCGGCGAGTTCGGCGATGACGAAGCCGGACATCGACGGGCCCGGCAGGGCCAGCACGGCACCGGCGTCGGCCCTGGCCAACTCCTCCAGCACCACCACCTGCTCGACGCAGGTGTCCAACAGGACGGGTCGGCCCTGGACGCGTACCGGGTCGGGGTTGTGCTCGGCGGGCAGGCCGACGAGCTGCCGCCACGGCAGCGCGCCGTCGAGCACGGTCCGGAACAGACCGGGGTCGCGGTCGAGCGCCACGGCGGTGGCGCGCAGCGGTTCGGCGTACGTGCGGGCCAGCGCGCGCAGCTCGGTGAGGAACTCGGTGGTCATGGCGCCTCCAGCTCGGTCGGGGGCGGATAGGTGTCGGCGAGCAGCTCCGAGACGCGCACCTCGCCGCCCGGCCCGCCGGCCAGGAACCCGGACGCGCCGAACAGGTGCAGGCAGCACCGGCCCGCCTCGTCCAGAGCCAGGTGCGCCCGGCGCAGCCCGGTCCCGTCGTCGACGGTGTCCAGCAGCGCCCGGGCCTCGGCGATCCCGGCGGCGGTGTCGGCGACCATCGCCCGCACCATCGGCAGGTTGAGGGTGGTCACGCCGCCGACGGCCCGGCCGCGCAGGTGCGTGACGGCCGCGGTGAGCAGCCGCTCGGCGAGGCCCAACCGGATCCAGGCGATCCCCGTCGTCCAGGCCGGCCCGGTGGCCGGGTCGGGCCCGCCGCCGGTGACCCGGCGGGCGACCAGCTCGTCGGCGCCGACCACGATCCGGTCCAGCACCGGGTGGGTCTCGCCGTGGCACTCGCGGGGCCCGGCGGGGGTGGCGTGCCGGTCACAGCGGGCGTCCACCGCGGCCGGCAGCAGGCTGTGCCCGCCGGCCCCGACCGGCAGCAGGTCGGGGCTCGTCGCGGCGTGCAGCGCGGTGAGCGCCGCGACCGGCCCGTCGGTGTACGCCAGCAGCCGGTGCCGCCGCGGGTCGACCGTGCGGGCCGGCGCCTCCACGGTGACGGTCATCGGACCAGCTCCCTCGTACGACGGGGTCGGCCCCCGCCCTCGGCGCCCGGCGACGCGGGGGTGGGGTGGTGGCCGCCGGGGCGGGCGACGGTGGGCCGGCCGCGCGCGGCGGTGTGCGCCGACGCGCCGGGCTGGCCGGTGGCCGGCACGGTGAGCGTGACCGCGCACCGGTACGGCAGCACCGGGTCCCGGTCGACGACCAGCACCCGGCCGCCCGCCGGTGCGGTGGCGAGCAGCTCCGCCAGGGCGAGCCACACCCCCGCGCAGGGGTGTCCGGGTTCGGCCCGCCGCACCGGCACCCCGGCCGGCAGGTCGTCGACGTGCGCGCCGGCGACGAGCAGGTCCGCGTCGACCGCCGGCCCGGCGACGGCGTCGGTCCGGGTCACCGTCAGGGTCGGCGCGTCGACGGCGACCCCGCCGGACCCGCCGAGCAGCAGCGCCACCGCGACGTCCCGGGTCGGGCGGACCGCGGCGTCGTCCGGGGGCAGTGTGGACTGCTCCATGACCAGGACCAGGGCCCGCCGGGCACCGCCGGTACGCAGCTGGTGGTGGGCCACCCGCAGCGCGGTGAACGGGCCGGCCACGCCCTGCTCGGAGATGCCCATCATGAGCGGTTCGCCGGGCAGCAGCTCGGCCAGCAGCGCACCAGGGAAGCTCTGGTGCCGGCAGTCCGGGCTGGCGTCGACCGTGATCACCAGGTCGACGTCGGTGAGCGCCGGCCCGAGTTCCCGGACCACGGCGCGGACCATGTCGTGGTAGCTGACCACGGTGCCGCCGGTCAGCCAGGACAGGTCGGTGAACCGGCCGTAGAGCGACTCCATGTGGTCGATGAAGGGCGTCATGTCGGCCGGGTCCGGCGGGGGCGCCGGGTCGGTGAAGGTGAACGGGACGATGCGTTCGAGGGCCGGTCCGGCCGCGTCACCTGGCGCGGCCGGACCGGTGGGCTCCCCGAGCCGCCGCAGGACCGGCACGGTCAGCGGCTCTCGGCGATGAAGGCGGCGAGCGAGCCGACGGTCTCCAGGTGGGACTGCTCCAGCCCCTCCGGGTCGACCTGCATGTCCAGCGCGTCCTCCAGGGCCATCAGCAGGCCGAGCACGCTGGTCGAGTCGAGGCTCAGGTCGTCGAAGAGCCGGGTCTGCTCGGTGACGTCGGTGAGCTCCTGGCCCAGCACCTCCTCGAGGGCGGTGACGATCGCGGAGACGATCTGCTGGCGGCCGGTGTCGTGGGCGGTGACGGTCATGGGAAGGTCCTGCCTCTCGGATGGGTGAACGGTCAGCGGAAGTCGTGCAGGATCTGGGCGGCGAGCATGCTGTCGACGTCGTCGCGGGTCCGGATCAGGCGCGGCTGGCCCTCGTGGACCAGCACCTCGGCCGGGTAGCCGTGGCTGAGGAAGTGCACCGGCGAGGCGGTCGGCCCGTACGCGCCGGAGCGCTCGACCCCGACGACGTCGCCGGGGCGCAGGTCGGCGGGGAGTTCGACGCCCTTGCCGATGGTGTCGTTGGGGGTGCAGAGCGGGCCGGTGACGTTCCACTTCGCCGGCGCGGCGGCGCTGTCCCGGTTGAGCAGCCGCATCGGGAAGTTGCGCTTGACGAAGGAGCCGATGCCCACCGCGGCCATGTGGTGGTTGGTGCCGCCGTCGGCGACGGCGAACCGCTCGCCCATCGACTCCTTGACGTAGCGGACCTGGACGGCGTAGGTGCCGCTGTGGCCGACCAGGTAGCGGCCCAGCTCCATCACCAGGCGGGTGTCCGGGTGCCGCTCGTGGAAGCCGGCGAAGACCGGGTTGAGCTGGTCGGCCAGGACGGCCACGTCCAGGTCCCGCTCGCCCGGGAAGTACGCCACCCCGAGGCCACCGCCGACGTCGACCACGTCCAGCGGCACGCCCAGTCGGTCGCCGAGCCGCTCGGCCAGCTCCAGGATCCGGGTGGTGTTCTCGACGATCATGTCCTCGGTGAGGAACCGGGTGCCCATGTACGCCTGGAAGCCGCAGAGCCGGACGTTGCGGTGCCGGTCGGCGAGGTCGGGGCTGTCCCACAGGGTCGCCTCGTCGATGCCGAACTGGCGGGGCTTGCCGCCCATGGTGAGGCCGCTGCCCTTCACCGCGAAGCTCGGGTTGACCCGCAGCACCACCCGGGCGGTGGTGGCCAGGCCCTCGGCCAGCTCGTCGATGAGCGCCAGCTCGCCGAGGGACTCGCAGATGAGGGTGATCTCCTCCTTGAGGCAGGCGGTGATCTCGTAGTGGCTCTTGCCGGGGCCGAGGAACATGATCTGGTCGGCCGGTACGCCGGCGCGCTGCGCGGTGACCAGCTCGGTCAGCGAGGAGACCTCGGCGCGGGCGCCCAGCGAGTGCAGCAGGGCGCAGACGCTGATGTTCGGGTTGGCCTTCAGCGAGTAGAACATCTCCACCGCCGGGTGCAGCCGGTCGCGCAGGCCCCGGTACTGGGCGGCGATCGTGCCGCCGTCGTAGACGTACAGCGGGGTGCCGAAGCGCTCCACCAGCTCGGTGACCGGAACGCCGCCCACCTCGGTCGACTCAGACATGGACGGTCTCCTTCCGGACGGTCGCCACGATGGCGCGGTCGAGGTCGGCCAGCTCCTGCTCACCGGTGGCCAGTAGCAGGCCGTAGAGGCGCCCGGCGTACGGGCGGGGGTCGTCGGGCGGGGGTGCCGCGGCGTTGACGGTGGCGAAGTTGTTCACCAGCAGGCCGGTGCCGCGCCCGGCGTCGAAGAGCAGGTCACCGAGCTGGTCGGCCAGGGCGGCGAAGCTGACCGGGCCGGTGAGGGTCAGGTCGTACTGGCGGGCCAGGGCGACGCTGCCGGGGCCCATGAAGCGTTCCTGGAGCGCGGTCTGGTAGGTCGACATGTTGTTCCGGGCGTTGATCTCCAGCACCGGCAGCAGGCCGCCGTCGGTGGTGGTGATGGCGTCCACGCCGACCACGCCGTGAAAGCCGTCGGCGGCGAGCCGGGCGCCGAGCCGGTCGGCGGTGTCGACGAGCTGGGCGGTGTGCGCGGCGGAGATCCGGGCCGGGATGCGGTGTCCCTTGTGCACCCCGTGCTCGGTCAGCGCCTCCTTGACGAAGTCGAACCGGACGGCGCCGTCCCGGCCGACGGTGAAGTGGTAGTTCAGGTCGAGGGCCTTGTCCGCCCACTCCTCGATGACCAGGGCGATCCGCTGGTCGCCGGTCTTCTCGGCCCGGCGGGTGACCATCCGGACGAGCTGGTCGAGCCGGCGCGGGTCGTCGACCACGACGATGCCCTTGCCGGAGACCCCGTACGCGTCCTTGACCCCCACCCGGCGCCCGGCGGCGACGGACCGGGCGGCCTCGGCCGCCGCGGCGGCGAACTCGGCGACGGTCTCGCACTCCCAACCGACGGCCTGCGGCAGCCCCAGTCCGGCGGCGACCCGCCGGCTGTAGATCTTGCTGTTGACCGCCTTGACCAGCGGCACCGCCGGCAGCGCCGGGGTGAGCCCGGTCCGCTCGCAGAGCTGGGCCTCCAGCGTGGACATGCCGTGCGGCAGCAGGTGCGCGCCCTGGTCGGCGAGCGCCCGCAGCGCGGTCAGCAGCCGCGGCGAGCGCAGCGCGTCCACGGTGACCGTGGCGGCCGGGTCGGCGGTGTCGGTGACCAGGATCCGCGGCAGCGGCACGCCCAGGGCGTCGAGCCAGGCCAGGTAGTCGGGATCGGGGGCGGACTTCAGCACGACGTGGTCGTCCGCACCGGCGAGCAGCACGGCGAACTCGTCCATCCGGTTGACGATCGCGGTGGAGGCGCGACCGCCGACGCTCGGCAGGCCCACCTCGTCCCGGGCCCACTCGTCCTCGACCTCGAAGTTGCCGAGCAGCACGAACGGGGTGGTGGCGTCGCCGGTGCAGGCGCTCTTGACGCCGGCGAGGAAGCTCGGGGGTGACATCAGTTCTTCCCTTTCTGGTCGACCCGGTGGGTCGGGGCGGGGTCAGTGACGCAGGACGGCGGCGGAGAAGGTCGCGCCGAGCCCGACGGACGCCATCAGATAGAGGTCGCCCGGGCGCAGCCGCCCGGAGTCGCGGGCGTGCACGTAGTTGATGAACGGGTCGGCGGTGAAGCAGTGCCCGGTGACCGGGACGTTGTCCAGGAGAACCCGGTCCAGCGGCACCTCCAGCAGGCGGCACGTCCAGGACCAGGAGAGCCGGTTGACGTTGTGCGGCAGGATCAGCGCCAGGTCGTCGACGCCCACCCCGGCGGCCCGGGTGGCGTCCCGGATCACCTCGGCGAGCACCTCGTTGTGGTCCTTGAGGAACCGCGGGTCCAGCGGGTACGGCGGGAACTGCTCGGCGTACGCGCCGAGGGTGCGGGTGGCGTAGCCGAGCAGCCGGTCCCGCTCGCCGGTCGTGGAGACCAGGCAGGCGGCGGTGGACTCCCCCATCACGGTGCTCTCCGGAATGATCTCCAGGATCGGGTTGAAGACCTTCTCCCCGGTGAGCACCAGCGCCAGCGCGTCCGGGTCGCCGTCCCCGGCGAGGAGCTGCCCGGCCAGGTCCACGGCGAGCAGCCCGGTGGCGCAGGCGTGCTGGGTGAGGGTGAACGCCACCGCGTTCGGCAGGCCGAGCGCGGCGCAGACGTCCTCCACCGGCGTCTCCCCGGCGCGGCTGGCGGTGGTGACGGTGCGGGCGAGGATCACGTAGCGGACCCGGTGCTCGTTGCCGCGCAGCGCCGTCAGGCCCGCCACCGCCGCGCTCATCAGGTCGCGCAGATCCTGGTCGGGGGCGCGGCGCACCGACTCCAGGCCGTAGAAGCGGCGGAAGGTCCACAGCAGCCGGGGATCGGCGTCGACGGCGGCGCAGACGTCACCGACGTCGACGCTCAGGTCGGGCAGGTGGCACCCGACGTCCAGCAGCGCGGTCATGCCCGGCCTCCGATCGGTGCGGGGTGGTTCTCCGGTACGGCCACGGCGTCGGCGCCGGGCCACCACAGGTCGTCGGGGGTGAGCGCGTCGGCGGTGTAGCGGCCGAGCGCGCTGATCAGCAGGCGGGCCTCCAGCGCCAGGGCCTCGACCAGCCGGACCAGGCCGGCGTCGGCGTCGGTGTCGACGGCCAGCAGCGCGGCACGGCCCAGCCCGACGGCGGTGGCGCCGGCCGCGAGGGCGCGGACGGCCCGACCGCCCTCCCAGATCCGGCCCGACGCCAGCAGACACCCGTCGGGGCGGCCGATGCGGCGCAGGCACTCGCCGAGCGGCAGCCCGACCTGGCCGAGGAACGCCCGGGGCGCCCAACCGGTGCCGGCCTGCGCGCCGTCGACGGTGACCGCGTCCGCGCCGGCCCGCCAGGCGGTGGCGGCGGCGTGCGCGACGTCCCGACCGGGGTGGAACTTCACCCACACCCGGGCACGCGGGAAGTTGTTGCGCATGAAGCGCACCTGCTGGCGCAGGATCTCCTCGGTGAAGGTGCCGGGGGTGGCGCAGCGCAGCCAGGCGTCCGCGCCGAGCACGTCCCGGACGGCGAACCGGTCGGCCAGGCGCCGGGCGTCGGCGGCGTCGACCACGGTCATCCCGCCGAGGCCGGGCTTGGCGCCCTGGCCGGTCTTCAGCTCGAACGCCAGCCGGCCGGAGTCCACGAGGTCACGCACGGACGGGTCGCTGTAGACCAGGTTCCACACCTCCGAGTCGGCGTCCTCGGTGCTCTGCTGCACCACCACCCCACCGAGGTCGGGCGGGCACTGCGCGGCGTACGCCCGCAGGCGGGCCAGGATCGGCGACTCGGCACCGGCGGCGCGGCGGTAGCCGCCGACCGGCACCAGGTTCTCGCCGATCACCATCGGGATGCCGAGGCGGCCGGCCTGTCGGCTGGCGGCCAGCCCGGCGTCGCCCTGGGCGATCCGGGTCGAACCGAACGCCGAGACGTAGACCGGCAGCGGCGAGCGGAACCCGCCGATGGTGGTGGCCAGCTCCACGTCGTCGTAGGTGGGTTCGCGGCCGAGGTCGATCAGCTTCTCCAGCCGCTGCGGCATGAAGATCGGGGGGACGAGGCGGGCGGCGTCCAGGTCGTCGGCGACCGACGGGTCACCGGCGGGGGCGTCGGCGGCCCCGTAGAGCTGCCGGCCGTAGCCGTCGACCGGGGGGAAGACCGCGGCGGTGCCCTGCCGGGCCCGGTCGCGGACCGCCGCCTCGGGATAGCCCGGGGCGTGCACGCCGGTCACGGGGCCACCACCCCGGGCAGCTTCGGGTACGCGCTGACCTGCCACAACGCGTCCAGGCCGGTGAGGAAGCGGACCAGCCGCTGCACCCCCATGCCGAACCCGGCGCTGGCCGGGATGCCGTCGCGGGCCAGCTTCAGGTACCAGTCGTACTTGGCCGGGTTCTCGCCGCTCTCCCGCATCCGGGTGACGATGGTGGCGTAGTCGGACTCGCGTTCGCTGCCGCTGACCAGCTCGCCGTAGCCGCCGTGCGCAATCAGGTCGAAGTTGCGCAGCACGCCGGGGCGGGCCGGGTCCTCCCGGTCGTAGAAGCCGCGCGAGCCCTTCGGGTAGTCGGTGACGAAGAACGGCCGGTCCGCCTCCCGGGACAGGGTCTCCTCCCCCACCCAGTCGATCTCGGCGTCGGCGCTCTGCGGGTGGCCGCCGCCGCGCAGCCGGTCGACCGCCTCGGCGTGGGTGCAGGTGTCGAACTTGCCGGTGAGCAGCTCGGTGAAGGCCAGCGGGTCGCGGCCCAGCCCGCCGAGGACGTCCGGCACGGCGTCCAGCACGTGCCGCACGACGTGGGTGAGCAGCCCGGCGGCGATCTCCATGGCGTCGTCCCGGGTGGCCCCGGCGCACTCCACGTCGATCTGGTGGAACTCCACCAGGTGCCGGCCGGTGCCGGCGGTCTCCGGCGGCTCGACCCGCACGTTCGGGGCGATGTAGAAGAGCTTGCCGAAGCCGCGCAGCGACGCCTGCTTGTAGAGGATCGCGCTGGTCATCAGCTTGTACGGGTGGCCGTAGTAGTCGACGTCGAGGGCCTTGGCGCCCCGCCCGCCCGGGTCGGTCACCGGGCCGATCAGCGGCGGCAGGAGTTCGGTGAAGCCACGGCCGCGCAGGAACTCCCGCGCCGCGTACAGCGCCTCCTGCTGCACCGCCATGGCGGCCCGGGTCGCCGGAGCGACCAGGTGCTCGCCGAGCGGTCCAGGTCGGGGTCCGGCCCCGGTCACCGCCGGCTGGTGGTCGGTCTGGTGCATCTCGCCTCCCGGTCTCATTGGTCGTACCTGCGCGCCACGGTGTGCAGGGCGGACAGCAGTCGCGTCGAAGTCATCGCCGGTCGGTCGGGGCCCGGCGGGGGCGTGGGGATGGGCATCCGGCCCACCGCCGACCAGCGCAGCCGGCCGGCGTCGTCGATCCAGCTTCGGGACCGGCCGGCGTTGTCCGGATGCAGGCAGTACGGCACGTCGAGGTGGCCCCGGCGGAACGCCGCGTGCAGCGCCTCGCCCGGGTCGTCGTGCAGGTCGAGCACCGCCTCGACGAGGGCCCGCGCCTCCGCGTACACGCCGGTGTCGACGGGCTCGCCCGCGTACGGCTCGGTGACGCCCGCCGTCGCGGCGGCCGTCTCCAGGGCCCGGACGTTCTCCTCCACGGTAGGGATCCGGTGCGCCTCGGCGACCGTCTTGACGATCAGCCGTTCCGCCCCGGCGCGGACCGCCATTTCGGCGGAGGCCGCCAGCAGTCGGCGCGCGCCGCGCGGCGAGGTGGGGAAGGCGCCCATGTAGGTGTAGAGCACGACGTGCCGGTCCACCTGCGCCGGCAGGAACTCGGCGGCCAGCCGGCGCAGCGCGCGGACGGCCTCCAGGTCCTGGCCGGGGTCGGTCTGCTGGGCGTAGCTCAGCGAGACGCTGGTGATCCCGTGCCGGGCGAAGAAGATCCCCTCCAGGAGGCTGATCGCGACCAGCAGCCCGGGTGGGCAGAGCTGGCCGAGCAGGCAGCCACCGAAGCTCTCCAGGTGTGCGGTGCCCGGGGCCAGCTCGGCCAGCAGCTCGCAGGCGTGCGCCCAGTTGCGGACCGACTCGCCCAGCGGGGTGCGCCCGTACGGCAGGCAGTAGGAGACCGGGCCGCCCTCGGTGGCGTGCAGGCCGGCGGCGACCAGCGCCCGGATGATCGGTTCCGGCCGGGACGACCCGTGGCGCACCTGCACCGGGAAGGAGTCGTCGTGCACCCCGTCCAGCAGCGCGCGGGTGGTCGCCACCGGATACGCCACGATCGGGTAGCCGTTGAGCGGGACGCCCTCGGTGAGGGCCCGGTGGGCGGCGGCGTGGGCGCCGACCCGGGTGTAGCTGTCGATGGTGACGGTGCCGACCGTGGTGGCCGCGGCGAACCTGGTCCGTTCCAGCCCGGCGCGCATCCGGCGCAGGTCGCTGAAGCCCATCCGGGGCTGCACGACCAGCCGCCCGGCGGCGGCGGCGTCGGCGACGAACCGGCCGAAGGGGCTCGCCGGCCGCCCGGTCGGCGCGGTCATGCCGGCCGCCCCGCAGCGGCCGACGGTGCCACCGTCAGCGCGGTCAGGAACCGTTCGAAGGCGACCAGGTCGCCGTCGTCGAAGACGGCGTCGAAGCCGGCGTCGCGCAGCCGCGCCACCCCGTCGGCGTCGTCGCGCCCGTCGAGGCCGAGTTTGCCGCCGATGACCACCGGCAGGCCGGCCAGGTCGGGCTCCGCCCGCAGCCGGGTGATCGCGGCGAGGCCGTCGGTCCAGCCGTGGCCGTTGACGCTGCTGATCACCACCAGGTCGGGGGCGTCGGTGCGGCAGTGCCGCACCAGCAGCTCCTCCGGTACGCACGGGCCGAGGTTCACCACGCGCCGGCCCTGCTCCTGGAGAAACAGTTCGAGAAACACCAGGTTCCAGGTGTGGGAATCAGAGACGGTACCGGCCAACAGGACTGTGCCTGTGCCTTGCGACAGCGCCATCGAGGCTCTCCGAACAGACAGGGGGACGCCCGTTCCGGATGCGGTCGACGCATCCGGCGGTTCCGTTTTGCACAAGGACGAATCTAGGGGCGGTCGGAGGCGCCGAACGGTAGTTGCAGAGGCAGGAAGGCGGGCAGTCGAAAGCCGCCGGGCGACCCTGTCCACACACGACGACGGCCCCCCGCGGTGTCGCGGGGGGCCGTCCTGAGCTGGGCTCACGCGTACTGGGCGACCAGGCTCCTCGGGCGGATGTCGGTCCAGGCGCCCTCGATGTGGTCGAGGCACTCCTGCCGGCCGGCGGGCCCGAAGGCGGTCTGCCAGCCACCCGGCACCGCCGCGAAGACGGGCCACAGGGAGTGCTGTCCCTCGTCGTTGGTCAGGACCAGGAAGGTGCCGTCGGCGTCGTCGAACGGATTCGCCATGTCAGTTTCCTCTCTCGATGTTTCCGGACGTGTTTCTCACGCGGTGTCGGCGAGCTTTCCGGCGAGGATGCCGCCGATTTCCGCGAGGGGTTCCCTTTCGGTCATCCGCAGATGAGTGGTGTCGATGTCGTGGCATTCCACCGCGCCGGCGATGTGCTCCTCCCACAGTTTCGGCGAGGTGACGCCGGCGGAGTCGGCCCGACCGGCGGAGAAGAAGAGCAGGTCACCGGCGAAGACCTCCGGCCGGTACGCCGCCATGATCTCGGCGTGGTTGACCGCGGCCAGGACCAATGCGTGCACCTCGTCGGCGGTGAAGCCGGCGAGCACCGGGTCCCGGCGGCGCAGCACCTCGACGACGGCGTGCGGGTCGTACCGGTCGAGGAAGCCGGGCGGCAGGTCGTCGGCCTCGCCGTCGTCGTCGCCGACCAGCATCCGCATGGTCTCCCGGTCGTCGCGGGGCCGGGCGGCGTCCTCCGCCGACACCGGGTAGGCGTCCATCATGGCCAGCAGCTCCACCTGCTCCCCGGCCCGTTGCAGGGCGACGGCCATGGCGTGCGCCACCACCCCGCCGAAGGACCAGCCGAGCAGCCGGTACGGCCCGTGCGGCTGCACCCGCCGGATCTCGGTCAGGTATTCGTCGGCCAGCTCCGCGACGCCGGTCGCCCGGTAGCCGGGGGTGCTCAACGCGCGGGTCTGCAGGCCGTAGAGCGGCTGGTCGGGGCCGAGGTGCGCGGCGAGGCCCGCGTACGACCAGCTCATCCCGGCGCCGGGGTGGACGCAGAACAGCGGCCGGCGGGTGCCCTCGGGGTGCAGCGGCAGCAGCACGCCCAGCGCGTCGCCACCGGTGGGCTCGCCGAGCAGCCCGGCGACGGTCGGGTGCTGGAACAGGTCGCGGACCCCGAGGTCCCGGCCGAAGGTGGTGCGGATCCGGCTGACCAGGCGGGTGGCCAGCAGGGAGTGGCCGCCGAGGTCGAAGAAGTTGTCGTCGACGCCCACCGTGTCGACGCCGAGGACGTCGGCGAAGAGCTGGCACATCCGCTGCTCGTCCGGGGTGCGCGGGGCCCGGCCGCCGGGTCCGGCGTGCGCGGGGGCGGGCAGGGCCCGACGGTCCAGCTTGCCGTTGACGGTGACCGGCAACCGGTCGAGCAGCACCACCGCCGAGGGCACCATGTAGCCGGGCAGGGTCCGGGCGGCGTCCGCCCGCAGCGCCGCCTCGTCCACCGTCGCGCCGTCGGCCGGCACCACGTACGCCACGAGGCGCTTGTCCGCGGGCCGGTCCTCGCGGACGACCACGGCGACCTGGCCGACGCCGGGATGAGCGGCGACGGTCGCCTCCACCTCGACCGGTTCGATCCGGAAGCCCCGGATCTTGACCTGCCCGTCGGCCCGGCCGACGAAGCGCAGCTCACCCCGGCCGGTCCAGGCGACCAGGTCACCGGTGCGGTACATCCGGCCGCCGGCCGGGTCGAACGGGTCGGCGACGAACCGTTCGGCGGTCAGCGCCGGCCGGCCCAGGTAGCCGCGGGCGACCTGGTCGCCGGCCAGGTACAGCTCGCCGGTGGCACCCAGCGGCACCGGGTGCAGCCGCTCGTCGAGCACGTACGTCCGCGTGTTGTCCAGCGGCCGGCCCAGGTGGACGCCGGTGAACTCCCGGCGGTCGGTGTCGAACCGTTGGTGGTGCGAGGCGAAGGTGACCTCGGTGGGCCCGTAGCTGTGCACCAGCACCGTGTCGGGGCAGTGCTCCAGCACCCGGCGTACCGCCGCCGGGGAGGCGACGTCGCCGCCGGTCCACACCTCCTTCAGCCGGGCCAGGGTGTCCAGGCCCTCGTCGGCCATGACGTGGAACAGGCCCATGGTGAAGTAGGCGGCGGTCACGTCGTGGCGGGTGATGGTCCGGGCCAGCTCGCCGAGGTCGGCGCCCTCCCCCTCGGCGATCACCAGTTCCCCGCCGGTGAGCAGCGGCACCCAGATCTCATAGGTGGAGGAGTCGAAGCCGTAGTTCGAGTGCACCAGCATCCGGCGGTGGTGCTCGGCGTTCCAGCACCGGTCGGCGACGAGTTCCCGCACGTTGCGGTGGGTGACGCCGACGCCCTTGGGCCGGCCGGTGGAGCCGGAGGTGAACATGACGTACATCAGGGACCGGTCGTCCAGCGGCAGGTCCAGGTCGTCGTCGCGGTCGCCGGCCGGCCCGTCGAAGGGTACGACCCGGGTGCCGTGCGCCCGCTCGTCGGGCAGCGCCGGGTGGGCCGCCGCGTCGGCGTCGACGAGCAGGACGGTGGCCGCCGAGTCCGCCATGACCATCCGGACCCGGGCGGGCGGCAGGGTGGTGCCGACGGGGACGTACGCGGCCCCGCACTTGAGCACCGCGAGGCTCGCCACGATCAGGTCGGCGCCGCGCCGCATCAGCACCCCGACCGTCGACTGTGGCCTGACGCCCGCCGCGACGAGTCGCCGGGCCAGCGCGTTGGCCCGCCGGTTCAGCTCGGCGTAGCTCAGTCGCCGGTCGCCGAAGGTGACCGCGATCGCGTCCGGGGTGAGCCGGGCCTGCTCCTGGAACGCCTCGTGCACCCCACCCCGGGTCGCCGGCACGGTCGTGTCGTTGTAGTCGACCAGCAACCGCCGCCGCTCGTCGGCGCCGAGCAGGTCCACGTCGCCGACCCGCTGGTCCGGGTCGGTGGCGACGGCGGTGAGCAGCCGGGCCAGCCGGTCGGCCAGCAGCGCGGCGGTGCCCGGGTCGAACAGGTCGGCGGCGTACTCCAGCACCCCGTCCAGGCCGGTTGGGGCACCCGCGTCGTCCTGCCGTTCGCCGACCGAGAGGGTCAGGTCGAACTTGACCGTGCCGAGGTCGAAGGGGACCTCGGTGCCGGCGAACGGCGAGCCGGTCGGGTCCACCTCGGCGGTGTTGCGCACCAGCAGCATCACCTGGAACAGCGGGTGGTGGGCGGTGGAGCGGGCCGGGTTCAGCTCCTCGACCAGGCGTTCGAAGGGCAGGTCCTGGTGGTCGTACGCGGCCAGGTCGGCGTCCCGCACCCGGGCCACCAGGTCGGCGAAGGTGGGGTCGCCCGACACGTCGGTGCGCAGCACCAGGGTGTTGACGAAGAACCCGACCAGGTCGTCGAGGGCCTCGTCGCCCCGGCCCGCCACCACGGTGCCGATCGGGATGTCGGGGCCGGCGCCGAGCCGGGACAGCAGCACCGCGAAGGCGGCCTGGAGCACCATGAACAGGGTCGCGCCGCTGCCGCGGGCGAGCCGCAGCACGGCGGCGTGGGTCTCCGCGTCGAGGCCGAACGGCACCACGTCGCCCCGATGGCTGGCCACCGCCGGCCGGGGCCGGTCGGCGGGCAGCTCCAGCACCTGCGGCGCGCCGGCCAGGGCGGTACGCCAGAAGTCGAGCTGCCGGGCGAGCAGGCTGGTCGGGTCGGCGGCGTCGCCGAGCAGCCGGCGCTGCCAGAGGGTGTAGTCGACGTACTGGACGGGCAGCGGCGTCCACTGCGGTGCCCGGCCCGCCGCCCGCGCCCGGTACGCGGTCGACAGGTCACGCAGCAGCGGCCCCATCGACCAGCCGTCACCGGCGATGTGGTGCACCAGCACCACCAGCACCTGACGCTCGCCCGCCGGCCGCAGCAGCCAGGCCCGCAGCGGGACCTCGGCGGCCAGGTCGAACACGTGCCCGGCGGCGGCCTCGATCGCCGGGGTCAGCTCGTCGGCGGGCAGGTCGCGCACCGTCAGCTCCGGCCGACCGTCGGCGAGGACCACCTGGTACGGCTCGCCGTCGACCGCCCGGTAGACGGTGCGCAGCACGTCGTGCCGGCCGGCGACGTCGGCCAGCGCGGCGGCCAGCACGTCCGGGTCGAGGTCCCGGTCCAGCCGCAGCGCGACCGGGATGTTGTAGACCGCGCCGGGCCCGTCCAGCTCGCCGAGGAACCAGAGCCGGTGCTGGGCGTACGACAGCGGCACCCGGCCGGTCGGCGCGGTCGGCGTCAGCGCGGGCCGGACGGTGCCGCCGCCCAGCTCGCCGACCCGGCGGGTCAGCCCGGCCGGGGTGGGCGCCTGGAACAGGTCCCGGACGCCGACCTGGGTCCCCTGGACCGCGCGGATCCGGTTGACCAGCTTGGCGGCGAGCAGGGAGTGCCCGCCGAGGGCGAAGAAGTCGTCGTCCACCCCGACCTTCGGCACGCCGAGCACCGCGCCGAACAGGTCGCACATCAGCTGTTCGGCCGGGGTGCGCGGGGCCCGGTACGCGCTGGTCGGGCCGTACTCGGGGGCGGGCAGCGCGGCCCGGTCGACCTTGCCGTTGGCGGTCAGCGGCAGCCGGTCCAGCACCACGAACGCGGCCGGCACCAGGTGCGCGGGGAGCGCGGCGGCGGCGTCGCGGCGCAGCTCGACCACGTCGAGGTGGTCGTCCGGGTCGGCCGGCGTCAGGTACGCCACCAGCCGCTTGTCCCCCGGCCGGTCCTCACGGACGACGACGGTGACCCCGCCGACGCCGGGCCGGCGGGCCAGCACGGCGGCGACCTCCCCCGGCTCGATCCGGAAGCCGCGGATCTTCACCTGGTCGTCGGCGCGGCCGACGATCTCCACGGTGCCGGCGCGGGTCCACCGGGCGAGGTCACCGGTGCGGTACATCCGGGCGCCGGTGGGGCCGAACGGGTCGGCGACGAACGCGGCGGCGGTCAGCCCGGCCCGGTGCAGGTAGCCGTCGGCCAGGCCGGTGCCGGCGACGTACAGCTCCCCGGTGACGCCGACCGGGACCGGCCGCAACCGGTCGTCGAGGACGTAGCAGCGGCGGTTGGCCAGCGGGGCGCCGACCGGGACGGGGGCGGTCCGGGGCGGGGCGTCGACCGGGTGGCAGTTCGTGAAGATCATGCTCTCCACCGGGCCGTACCCGTGCACCAGGCGCAGCTCGGGGAAGCGGCGGCGGGCCCGGGCCAGGTGTTCCACCGACGGCGCCTCGCCGCCGGTGACCACCTGCCGGACGGCGGCGAGGGTGTCGGGGTGCTCGTCGAGCATCAGGTTGAACAGGCCGGCCGAGAGCCAGAGGGTGGTGACCTGGTGCGCGGTGACCAGCTCGGCGATCCGGGCCGGTTCGGGGCGCTGGCCGGGCTGGAGCACGCAGGTGGCCCCGTTCAGCAGCGCCCCCCAGAACTCCAGCGCGAACGCGTCCCAGGAGACCGGCGCCGCCTGCACCCACACCTGGTCCGGTCCGAAGTCGACGAAGTGCTGCCCGGTGAGGGTGCCGACGATGGCCCGGTGGGCCGACAGCGCCCCCTTGGGTCGGCCGGTGGAGCCGGAGGTGAACATGACGCAGGCCGGGTCGCCGGGGTCGCCGGGCAGGTCGAGGGGTCCGGCGGGCAGCCGGTCCAGGCCGGCGGCGGCCTCGTCGAGCAGCACGGTGCGGGCGGGTCGGGCGGCGCCGAGCCGGTCGACCAGCGTGCCGTCGCTGACCAGCGCGGCGACCGCCGCGTCGCCGATGAGGTCGGCCAGCCGGGCGTCCGGGAACTCGGGGTCGAGCAGGGCGTACGCGGCGCCGGACTGGAGGGCGGCGAGCACGGCGACGGCCATGGTGAGGCCGCGGTCCAGCAGGACGCCGACGGTGTCGCCGCGCCGGACGCCGAGGTCGACCAGGTGCCGGGCGAGCCGGTTGGCGGCCGCGTCGAGCTGGGCGTACGTCATCCGTTCGGCGCCGCAGACCAGCGCGTCCCGGTCGGGGTGGGCGGCGACCTGCCGGGCGAAGACCTCGGTGACCCGCAGGTCCGGCGCGGGTCCGGTGGTGTCGTTGAAGGTGTGCAGCACCTCGTGCCGCTCGTCGGCGGTGAGCAGGTCGACGTCGCGGACCGGGGTGTCGGGGTGGGCGGTGACGGCGGCGAGCAGCCGGGCGAGGGTGGCGGCGAGCCGGGTGACGGTGGGCGGGTCGAAGAGGTCGGTGGCGTACTCGACGGCGCCGACGATGCCGACGGGCGCGCCGGTCGGGTCGTGCTGTTCCTGCACGGCGAGGGTCAGGTCGAACTTCGCCACCCCGGCCCGGAAGGACAGCTCCTCGCCGGCCAGCACCGTGTCGGGCTCGGTGTCGCCGCCGGTGGCGTTCTGGAGCACCAGCATGACCTGCACGAGCGGGTGGTGGGCGGTGGAGCGGGTCGGGTTCAGCTCCTCCACCAGCCGCTCGAAGGGCAGGTCCTGATGGTCGTACGCGGCCAGGTCGGCGTCCCGCACCCGCGCCACCAGGTCGGCGAACGTCGGGTCGCCGGAGACGTCGGTACGCAGCACCAGGGTGTTGACGAAGAACCCGACCAGGTCGTCCAGGGCCTCGTCACCGCGACCGGCGATGACGGTCCCGATCGGGATGTCGGTGCCCGCACCGAGTCGGGACAGCAACGCCGCCAGGGCCGCCTGGAGCACCATGAACACCGTCGCCCCGGTGTCCCGGGCCACCCGCAGCACCGCCTCGTGCGTCCGGGCGTCCAGCGTGAAGGGCACCAGGTCGCCCCGGTGGGTGGCCTCGGCGGGGCGGGGCCGGTCGGCGGGCAGCTCCAGCACCTGCGGCGCGCCGGCCAGGGCGGTCCGCCAGAAGTCGAGCTGCCGGGCCAACAGGCTGGCCGGGTCGGCCGGGTCGCCGAGCAGGTCCTGCTGCCAGAGGGTGTAGTCGGCGTACTGCACGGGCAGCGGCGCCCAGTCGGGAGCGTGGCCCGCGTCGCGGGCGGCGTACGCGATCGCCAGGTCGCGCAGGAGCGGGCCGGTGGACCAGCCGTCCCCGGCGATGTGGTGCACCAGCACCACCAGCACCTGGGAGCCGTCGTCCACCCGCAGCAGCCACCCCCGGAACGGGATCTCCCCGGCCAGGTCGAAGACGTGCCCGGCCGCCGCGTCGACCGCCGCGCCGAGACCGTCGGCGGGGACGTCCCGCACGGTCAGTTCGGGGCGTACGCCCGCCAGGACGACCTGGCAGGGCTCGCCGTCGACCACCCGGTGGACGGTGCGCAGCACCTCGTGCCGGTCGGCCACGTCGGCGAGCGCCCCGGCCAGCACGGCCGGGTCGAGGTGCCGGTCCAGCCGCAGCGCGACGGGCAGGTTGTAGACGGCGCTCGGCCCGCCGAGTTCGTTGAGGAACCACAGCCGGCGCTGCGCGTAGGAGAGCGGCACCCGTTCGGCGGTGGCGGCCGGTACGAGGGCGGGTCGGGCGGCGGCGGTCAGCTCACCGATCCGCCGGTCCAGCGCGGCGGGGGTGGGGGCGAGGAAGAGGTCCCGGATGCCGACCTCGGCGCCGAGCACCGAGCGGATCCGGTTGACCAGCCGGACGGCGAGCATGGAGTGCCCGCCGAGGGCGAAGAAGTCGTCGGCGGCGGCCACCGCGGGGAGGCTCAGCACCTCGGCGAAGAGCCCGCGCAGGATCTCGGTCCGGGGCGAGCCGGCGCGCCCGCCGGTCACCGCGACGGCGGCGCCGGTCCGGGTACGGGCGGCGGCGCGCCGCCCGTCGAGGCTCTCCCGTTCGGCGTCGCTGAGCACGTCCAGGGCGCCGACCGGGCGGGCCGGGTCGGCGGCGACGGCCCGCAGCAGCCGCAGGTACACCTCCAGCAGCAGCTGCGCGGTTTCCTCGTCGAAGAGGTCGGCCGCGTACTGGAGCCAGATCTCGACGTCCCCGCCGTCGGGGGCGGCGACGCAGGAGACGCTGAGGTCGAACTTGGCGGTGTCCAGGCCGGCGGGGGCGATCCGCCCGTCCAGGTCGAAGATCCGCAGCTCGTCCGGCACGGCGGTGTCGACGGTCAGCATCACCTGGAAGAACGGGTGGTGCCCCAGCGACCGGGCCGGGTTGAGCCGCTCCACCACCAGGTCGAACGGCACCTCCTCGTGGGCGTACGCGGCCAGGTCGGCGTCCCGCACCCGCTCCACCAGGTCGGCGAAGGCCGGGTCGTCCGACAGGTCGGTCCGCAGCACGACGGTGTTGACGAAGAAGCCCACCAGGTCGTGCAGCGCCTCGTCGGAGCGGCCGGCGACGGGCGTGCCGATCGGCACGTCGGTGCCGGCGCCGAGCCGGGTGAGGGTGGCCGCGAGCGCGGCGTGGAAGAGCATGAACGGGCTGGCCTGCCGCTGGTCGCCGAGCCGGCGCAGCCGCCGGTGGGTGTCGGCGTCGAGCAGTGCCCGGATCGAGGTACCCCGGTGGCTGGGTTCGGTGGGGCGGGGCCGGTCCAGCGGCAGGTCGAGCACGGCCGGGGCGTCGGCGAGGGTGTCCCGCCACCAGGCGAGCTGCCGAGCGAGCAGGCTCGCCGGGTCGTCGACGTCGCCGAGCAGCTCCTGCTGCCAGAGGGTGTAGTCGGCGTACTGGACGGGCAGCGGCTCCCAGTCGGGGGCCGCGCCGCCGAGCCGGGCCTGGTAGGCGGTGGCCAGGTCGCGCAGCAGCGGCGCCATCGACCAGCCGTCGGTGGCGACGTGGTGCAGCAGCAGCACCAGCACCGAGCGGTCCGGGCCGGCCACGACGAGACGGACCCGCAGCGGTGGCTGGACCGCGATGTCGAAGGTGCCGGCGGCGAACTCGGCCACCCGGGCGTCGACCTGGTCGGCCGGGCACTCCACCACGGAGAGGCCGTCCCCGGCGGTGGCGAGGACCCGCTGCACGGGTTCGCCGTCGACGGAGGGACAGACGGTGCGCAGCACCTCGTGCCGCTGCACCACGTCGGCGACGGCGGCGGCCAGCGCCGTCCGGTCCGGCACGCCGGCCAGGTCGAGCACCACCGGCACGTTGTAGGTGGCCGACGGTCCTTCGAGGCGGTTGAGGAACCAGAGCCGGCGCTGCGCGTAGGAGAGCGGGATCAGCTCCTCGCCGGGCTCGGGGCGGTAGTCGGGCAGCTCCGGCTCGGCCGTGGTGGCGGCCCGGGTCGGGGACATGGTGCGCAGCAACGACCGGTCGATCTTGCCGGTGCTGCTGCGCGGCAGCGCGCGTACCGGGCTGACCACGCCGGGCACGGCCGCGGCGGGCAGCCGCTGCGACAGGTACGCCCGGACGTCCTCGGCGGTGACCGGGCCGACGACGTACGCGACGAGCCGCTTGACCCCGTCGGCGAGTTCCTGGGCGACGACGGCGGTCTCGCGCACCTCCGGGTGGCCCAGCAGCACCGACTCCACCGCCGCCGGGTCGATCCGGTGCCCGTTGATCTTGACTTCGTCGTCGAACCGGCCGAGGTAGCCGAGCTGCCCGTCGGGACGGACCCGCACCCGGTCGCCGGTGCGGTACGCCGGTGCCCCGTCGAGGGTGGTGAACCGGCGGGCGGTCAGCTCGGCACGACCCAGGTAGCCGTCGGCGAGTCCCCCGCCGAGCAGCCACAGCTCACCGTCGACGATGGCGGCCCGCACCCCGGGCAGCGGCAGCCCGATCGGCACCTCCCCACCGTCGTGGGTGGACAGGTCGGCGACGGTGGCCACGACCGTGGCCTCGGTCGGCCCGTACGTGTTGAGCAGCCGGACGGTGGCACCGACGGCCGAGCACCAGCGGGCCACCCGCTCGGGCAGCGCCGCCTCCCCGCCGATGACCACGGTGCGCAGCGTCGGCGGCAGCGTGACCACCCCGGTGGAGAGCGCGTACGCCAGCTCGTGCCAGTAGGCGGTGGGCAGGTCCAGCACGGTGATGCCGTACCGGGCGCAGCCGGCCAGCAGCGCCGGCACGTCGAGCATGTCGTCGCCGCGCAGCACCAGCGTGCCGCCCGCGCAGAGCGTCACGAAGATCTCCTCGACGCTGGCGTCGAAGTGCAGCGGGGCGAACTGGAGGACCCGGTCGTCGGCGCCGACGCCGTAGCGGCGGGTGGCCCCGGCCACGAAGTGCGCGAGGGCGGCCCGGCCGACCAGCACGCCGTTGGGGGTGCCGGTGGAGCCGGAGGTGTAGATGACGTACGCGGTGTCGACCGGCACGGTCGCGGCGGTCAGCACCACCTCGCCCCGGTCGACCACCTCGGCCAGGGCGGGCGGCGCGCCGGCCCCGGCGTCGGCGAGGATCGCCTCGTTGCGGGCGACCGGCGCCCCCGGATCGAGCGGCAGGTACGCGGCCCCGGTGCGCAGCACCGCCAGGATCGCCACGATCGCGTCCACCCCGCGCGGCCGGCAGACCGTCACCAGCCGGCCCGGGCCGGCGCCCTCGGCGGTCAGCCGGGCGGCCCGTTCCGCGACAGCGGCGTCGAGCGCGGCGTAGCTGAGACTCGTCGACCCGGCGGTGAGGGCGGGGTGCTCCGGGGCGGCGACGACCCGCGCGGCGAACGCCGCCACCACCGGGACGACCGGCCCGGCGAGCGGCTCGCCGTCGAGGATCGCGCTGGGCCGGTGGCCGTCCCGGTCCGACCGGGGGTCGGTCGCTGACCCGGCGTGGTCGATCGATGGCATCGAACTTCCTCCTGCGGGGTTCGGGTGGGTACCAAAACCGTCCCTTGTGGACGGTGCTGGTGCCGGGGCGCCGGGCCGTCGGCGGGCGGTGGCGGGGTGGTCGCCGGATGACAACTGCCCCGGCGACGCGCTGACCTCAGGTTAGTCAGCGCGCCGCCGGGGCAGCGGCAGTCGGCGAGGCAGGATGGTCCCGCCTCGCGGCGGTGTTACCGGGTGCCGGCGCCGGCGCGGCGGCGCAGGGTGGGTCGGGCCGGCGCGGCGCTCGTGGCGGCGGCGAGGCGCTCGGCGAGCGCGGCCACCGACGGGGCCTGGAACACGTCCCGGATGGTGACCTCCACCGACAGCGCGGCGCGGATCCGGTTCACCAGCCGCACGGCGAGCAGCGAGTGCCCGCCGATCCGGAAGAAGTTGTCGTGCACGTCGACCGGCCGCCCGTCGAGCACCTCGGCGAAGAGTTCGCGCAGTCGCGCCTCGCGCGGGTCGCGGGTGGTGGCGGTCGGGTCCGCCGGGGCGGGCAGGGCGGCGCGGTCGAGCCGGCCGTCCGGGGTGAGCGGCAGCGTCGCCAGCACCACCAGCTCCGCCGGCACCAGGTGCTCCGGCAGGGTCCGCGCGGCGTGCCGACGCAGCTCGGCGACGGCGGGCGCCGCGCCGGGTGCCGGAACCACGTACCCGACCAGCTGGGTGCCGTCCCGCACGACCACCGCGGCCCGCCGGACCGCCGGGTGCGCGGTGAGCGTCGCCGCCACCCGCTCCGGTTCCACGGGTACGCCCCCGAGGGTCGGCCGGTCGACGGGCCCGTGCAGCCGCAGCGTGCCGTCGGCGGCCCAGCTCGCCCGCTCTCCGGTGCGCAGCATCCGCCCGCCGGTCGGGTCGCACGGGTCGGCGACGAACCGGGCGGCGGTGGCGCCGGGCCGGTTCGGCCAGCCCTCGGCCAGGCCGGGGCCGCACAGGTACAGCTCGCCGGGGACGCCGGTGGGCACCGGCCGCAGCCGCTCGTCGAGGACGTGGCAGCGGTGGCCGTCCCCGGCGACCGGCACGGCCGGCCCGGTGGGCGGGGCGTCGACCGGGTGGCTGAGCGCCCACGGCCCCGCCTCCGCGCCCCCGTACGCGTGCACCAGCCGCAGCCCGGGATGCCGGCGGCGCAGCTCGGCCAGGTGCGCGACGGACGGCGGCTCGCCGCCGGTGACCAGGTGACGCAGTCCGGTCAGGACGGTGGGGTGCTCGTCGGCGAGGAGCGCGAGGAGCGCGGCGGGCAGCGCGACGGCGGTGACGCCGTGCCTGGCGACGAGGGCGGCCAGCGCGTCGGGGGTCGGTGGGAGTCGGTCCGGCAGCACGCAGCGGGCCCCGGTGGTCAGCGCGGCCCAGAACGGCGCCACGAAGTCGCCGGTCGACGGCGGCGCCCACGGCAGCCACACCTGGTCGGCGGCGGTGCCCAGCCGGGCCACGGCGTCGACGAGCGCCCGGTGCGGGTGCAGCACCGCCCGGGGCGTACGCCCGGTGTCGTCCACCAGCACCACCGCCGCGTCGCCGGGGTGGCCCGGTACGGCCGGCGGGTCGGCGGGCCGGTCACGCCAGCCGTCGGCGTCGACCAGCACGGTGCGGGGCAGCCCGACCAGCCGGCCGGAGTGCGCGGTCTCGGTGAGCAGGGCGGCGAGGGTGACGGTGGCGGCCCGGGCCGCCAGCGGCCCGTCCGGCAGCGCCGGGTCGAGCGGCAGGTACGCGGCGCCGGCCCGCAGCGCGGCGAGCGCGGCCACCGGCAGTGCCGGGCCGGGCGGCAGCAGCACCCCCACCACGTCGCCCCGGCGCACGCCGGCCGCGGCCAGCTGCCGGGCCAGGCGGTTCGCGTCGGCGTCCAGTTCGGCGTACGTCATCCGCCGCTGCCCGGCGACCACGGCGACGGCGGTCGGGGTGGTGGCGGCGTGGGCGGCGACGAGGTCGGCGATCCCGGCCGCCGGGGCCTGCGGATGCCCGCCGGTGTTCCGCCGCTGCTCGGCGGGGGTGAAGAGGTCGACATCGCCGACGGTGGTGTCGGGGTCGGCGGTGACGGCCCGCAGCAGCCGGCCGAGCCGGTCGGCGATCAGGTCGGCGCTGGCCGGGTCGAAGAGGTCGGTGGCGTACTCCAGGACGCCGCGGATGCCGCGCGGGGTGGTGCCGTCGTGCTCCTCGCGGACCGCCAGGGTCAGGTCGAACTTCGCGGTGCCGGTGTCGAAGGGCACGTCGACGCCGGCCAGCGCGTTGCGGGTGGGCTGTGCCCCGCCGGTGTTCTGGAGCACCAGGGTGACCTGGATCAACGGGTGGTGGGCGGTGGAGCGGGTCGGGTTCAGCTCCTCCACCAGCCGTTCGAAGGGCAGGTCCTGGTGGTCGTACGCGGCCAGGTCCGCGTCCCGGACCCGGGTCACCAACTCGGCGAAGGTCGGGTCACCGGAGACGTCGGTACGCAGCACGAGGGTGTTGACGAAGAACCCGACCAGGTCGTCCAGGGCCTCGTCCCCCCGACCGGCGATGACCGTCCCGATCGGAATGTCGGTGCCCGCACCGAGTCGGGACAGCAACGCGGCGAGGGCCGCCTGGAGCACCATGAACACCGTCGCCCCGGTGTCCCGGGCCACCCGCAGCACCGCCTCGTGCGTCCGGGCGTCCAGCGCGAAGGGCACCAGGTCGCCCCGGTGGCTGGCGACCGCCGGGCGGGGCCGGTCGACCGGGAGTTCCAGCACCTCCGGTGCGCCGTCGAGGGTCGTCCGCCAGTGGGCGAGCTGCCGGCCCAGCGGGCTGGCCGGGTCGTCGGGCTCGCCGAGGGACTCGCGCTGCCAGAGCGTGTAGTCGGCGTACTGCACCGGCAGCGGCGCCCAGTCGGGGGCGGTGCCGGCCAGCCGGGCCTGGTAGGCGGTGCCGAGGTCGCGCAGCAGCGGGCCGGTGGACCAGCCGTCCCCGGCGATGTGGTGCACCAGCACCACCAGCACCTGGGAGCCGTCGTCCACCCGCAGCAGCCACACCCGGAACGGGATCTCCCCGGCCAGGTCGAAGACGTGCCCGGTGGCCGCGTCGACCGCCCGGGACAGCTCGGCGGCCGGCACGTCCCGCACCGTCACGGTCGGCGTCGCCTCGTCCAGGACCACCTGGAACGGTTCGCCGTCGACGGCGGCGTAGACGGTCCGCAGCACCTCGTGCCGGTCGGTCACGTCCCGCGCGGCGGCGGTCAGTGCCGCCGGGTCGAGAGGCCGGTCCAGTCGCAGCACCACCGGGATGTTGTAGATCCGGTGGGACCCGTCCATCTCGGTGAGGAACCACAGCCGCCGCTGGGCGTACGACAGCGGCACCAGGTCCGGTCGGCGGGCCGGGGTGAGCGGCGGACGCACCCCGAGCCCGGTCAGCTCGCCGATCCGGCGGTCCAGCCCGGCGACGGTCGGGTCGACGAAGAAGTCCCGCAGGCCCACCTCCACGCCGAGCACCGCCCGCACCCGGTTGACCAGCTTGGTGGCGAGCAGGGAGTGCCCGCCGGAGCGGAAGAAGTTGTCGTGCCGGCCGATCCGGTCGGTGCCGAGCGCGGCGGCGAAGAGGCCGGCGAGGATCTCCTCCCGCGCGCTGAGCGGTCCGTCGCCGGTCGGAGCCGCCGCGTCGACGGTCGGGGCGGCCACCAGCCGGGCGCGGCGCTCGGCCAGGCCGCTGTGCTCGGCGGCGGTGAGCACGTCGAGGGCGTCGATCGGGGTGGCCGGGTCGGCGGCGACGGCCCGCAGCAGCCGCAGGTACACCTCCAGCAGCAGCCGCGCGGTGGCCTCGTCGAAGAGGTCGGTCGCGTACTGGAACCACACCTCCACCCCGGCGGGCGCGCCGTCGTCGTCGCGGACCTCGGTGCAGAAGACGGTCAGGTCGAACTTCGCGGAGTCGAGGGTGGCCGGCCGGACGGTGGCGGCCAGGTCACCGAGGCGCAGCCCGGCCGGTGGCGCGGTGTCGACGGTCAGCATCACCTGGAAGAACGGGTGGTGGCCCAGCGACCGGTCGGGGTTCAGCCGCTCCACCACGAGGTCGAACGGCACCTCCTCGTGGGCGTACGCGGCGAGGTCGGCGTCCCGCACCCGCTCCACCAGGTCGGCGAAGGCCGGATCCCCGGAGACGTCGGTCCGCAGCACCACCGTGTTGACGAAGAAGCCCACCAGGTCGTGCAGCGCCTCGTCGGGCCGGCCGGCGACCGGCGCACCGATCGGCACGTCCGTCCCGGCGCCGAGCCGGGTGAGGGTGGCCGCCAGCCCCGCCTGGAGCGTCATGAACATGCTGGCCCGACGGGTGCGGCCCAGGTCGGCGAGGCGGCGGTGGGTGCCGGCGTCGAGCCAGCCGGTGACGGTGCCGCCGCGCCGGGTGGCCTCGACGGCGCGCGGCCGGTCCAGCGGCAGGTCCAGCACCGGCGGCAGGTCGGCGAGGGCTTCCCGCCACCAGGCGAGCTGGGTGCTCAGCACGCTCTCCGGGTCGGACTCCTCCCCCAGCAGCTCCCGCTGCCAGAGCGTGTAGTCGGCGTACTGCACCGGCAGCGGCTCCCACTGCGGCGCCGCCCCGGCCCGCCGGGCCGCGTACGCCTCGGAGAGGTCCCGCAGCAGCGGCCCGGTGGACGCGCCGTCGGTGGCGACGTGGTGCAGCAGCAGCACCAGCACCGACCGGTCCGGCCCGGTGACCAGCAGCCGGGCCCGCAGCGGCGGCTGCACGGCGATGTCGAAGGTGCCGGCGGTGAACTCGGCCACCAGCTCGTCCACCTGGTCGGGCACGCAGTCCCGCACCGACACCTCTACAGCGGTCCCGGGCAGGACGTGCTGCACCGGCTCGCCGTCCACCGACGGGAAGACCGTCCGCAGCACCTCGTGCCGCGCCACCACGTCGGCGAGGGCCCCGCCCAGCGCCGCCAGGTCCGGCACCCCGGCCAGGGCCAGCACCACCGGCGCGTTGTACGTCGACGAGGGCCCCTCCAGCCGGTTCAGGAACCACAACCGGCGTTGCGCGTACGACAGCGGGATCACGGAAACTCCTCCTGCTCGACCACGACTGACCGTCGGTCGGCGCCGTGGAATCCACGAAATCGGGGTGCGGGTCGGCGTGCGGGCCGCCGTCGGGGCGGCCCGCACGCCGGCGGTACGGGCAGGTCAGGCCGACGTCAGTCGGGCCTCGATGGCCCGGGCGAGGTCCCGCAGCTTCGGGTTCTCGTACACCGTCCTGACGGGCAGGCTCAGCCCCAGCTCGGCGCGGACCCGGGAGACCAGCTTGATCGCCAGCAGCGAGTGGCCGCCCAGCTTGAAGAAGTTGTCGTCGGCGCTGATCGACGGCGCGCCGAGCACCTGCGACCAGACCGTGGCGATCAACTCCTCGACCCGGCCGGTCGGCCGCTCCCCCGCCGGCGTGGCCGGCGTCGGGGCGACGGTGGGGGCGGGCAGCGCCGCCCGGTCGAGCTTGCCGCTGTTGGTCAGCGGGAAGCGCTCCAGCGCGACGAACGCGGCGGGCACCATGTACGCCGGCAGGCTCTCCGCCGCCCGGTCCCGCAGCTCGGCCGGCTCCACCGGTCCGGTCGCCCGGTAGTAGGCCACGAGCATCGGCTCGCCCTGGTCCTCGCGGACCACCACGGCCGTCTCGGCGACCGCCGGGTGGCCCGCCAGGAGGGCCTCGATCTCGCCCAGTTCGATCCGGTGGCCGCGCACCTTCACCTGGCCGTCGACCCGGCCGAGGAACTCCAGCCGGCCGTCGGGCAGCTGCCGGCAGCGGTCGCCGGTGCGGTACATCCGCGCCCCGTCGGCGGACTCCGGGTCGGCGACGAAGCGTTCGGCGGTCAGGCCGGGGCGGCGGCGGTAGCCCCGGGCGACGCGCGTACCGGCCAGGTAGAGCTCACCCGCCTCCCCGGCGGCGACCGGGCGCAGCGCGTCGTCGAGCAGCCGCAGGCCCAGGCCGGGCAGGACGGTGCCGATGTGCGGGGCCCGGTCGGCGGTGATCCAGCCGGCGGTGGCGTCCACGGTGCACTCGGTGGGGCCGTAGACGTTGACCGCGCGGAGCACGCCCGACTCCACCAGGGCGGCGAGCCGCTCCCACAGCGACGGGCTGATCGCCTCGCCGCCGACGAGCAGGGTCAGCGGCCGTCCCTCGGCGCCCCGGGGTGACGCGGCGAGGTGTTCCAGCAGCGGGTCGGCGTGCGACGGGGTGATGTCCAGGTCGGTCAGCGCGGCCTGCTCGACCAGCGCGCCGAGCAGCGCCGGGTCGGTGCGGGTCTGCTCGTCCAGCAGCACGACGGTGTCGCCGCGGCACATCCGTACCCACTGCTGGACGGAGGCGTCGAAGGAGGGCGAGGCGTTCCAGCCGACCGTGCCCGCGTCCCCGCGGACGATGCCGGTGGACTCCAGCTCGGCCAGGAACGCGGCGACCGCGCCCCGGCTGACCTCGACGCCCTTCGGCCGGCCGGTGGAGCCGGAGGTGTAGATGACGTACGCGAGGGTGTCGGGGGTGACCGGCACCGGCCGGTACCCGCCGGCCGGGGTGCCGTCCGGCGCGGCCAGCGCCGCCACCGGCACCTGGGGTACGTCCTCCACCAGCGGCCCGGTCGTCGCGTCGGCGACGACCACCAGGTCGGCGCGGGCGTCGTCGACCAGGTAGCGACGCCGCTCGACGGGCAGCCGCGGGTCCACCGGCAGGTACGCCGCCCCGGCGGTCAGCGTGCCGAACAGCGCAGCGACCAGGTCGACGCCGCGGGGCAGGCAGAGCGCCACCACGGTCTCCGGTCCGACGCCGTGCGCGGCGAGCCGGCGGGCGATCCGGCCGGCCCGCTCGCGCAGCTCGGCGAAGGTGAGCCGGGTGTCGCCGCTGACCACGGCGATCCGGTCGGCGGGCGCGTCGGCCAGCCGGTCGAGCAGGTCCCGGGCGGCGGCCGGCGGGACGGTGAGCGTGGGGTCGACGAGGACGCTGGTCATGGCCGGCTCACTTCCCGTACGGCGTGGCCGCCGGGGCGGTCCGCGGGGCGCAGTCGGCGAGCGCCACCGGGTCGCCCATCGCCACCAGGATCTTGCGGGCGCCGGTGAACGCCTCCCGCCCGTGCGCGCAGGAGATGTTGTCGACCATCAGCAGGTCCCCCTCCTGCCAGGTCTCCCGGACCGTCACCCGGTCGTAGACCGCGTTGATCGCGGCGACCTCGTCGGCGGTCAGTGCCGACCCGTCCCCCAGGTACGTGTCGAACGGCAGCCCGTCCTCGCCGTACGTCTCCTGGAGCACCTCGCGCACGTCCGGGTCGAGGGTGTGCCGGTTCCAGAAGGCGTAGTGGTTGAACCAGGACTCCTCGCCGGTCAGCGGGTGGGTGACGATCGCCGAGCGGCGCTGCCGGGTGCGCAGCTCCCCGTCGGGCAGCCACTCGTGGCCGATCACGTTCTCCCGGCAGTACTCCTCCACCCCGGCCGGGTCCTCGGTGCCGAAGCTCTTGTGCCAGGGCAGCCCGGCCAGCTCGGAGAAGTTACGGACCAGCAGCCAGCCGTACGTGGCGAACCGCTCGCGCAGCTCGGCGGGGATCTGCCGCAGCGCCTCGCGCATGTCGCCGACGGTGGTGGCGCCGCCGGTCTCCGGGGCGGTGACGCAGCCGAAGAGGAGGGTGCCGGGGAAGTCCAGGGTGTAGCTGTTCTCGTTGTGCAGCCGGATCGGCTGGGCGGCCGGCAGGTCGGTGGAGGAGAAGACGCCCTCGCCGAAGTCGGTGCGCGGGGTGGCCTTCTCCCGGTAGCCGGTGCGCTGCGGCATCAGCACGTCCCGGACCCGGGCGAAGTCGGCGGTGTCGGTCACCGGCAGGCCACGGATCATCAGGCTGCCGGAGCGGAGCAGCTCGGCGCGGATCGCCGCGCGGTGCGCGGTGACCCACGCGACGCCCGCGTCGAGGTCGTCGACCGGCGGGACGACGAGGACGGCCGGCTTGCCGGGCTCGTACCGCACGTCGAGGGCGGCGGCGGGGACCGCCTGGGCGGTGGGTGACATCAGGGTCCTCCTGGAGGGTCGGGTGGGTCAGGCGAATTCGGGCCGGACGGTGTCGCCGTCGAGGACCCCGGTGACGAGGGACAGGAACTCCTCGAGCTGCTGCTGGAAATAGAAGTGGCCGCCCGGCAGGACGTGGGTGGCGACGGGGCCGGCGGTGACCTCGGCCCAGCGGTCGAGCGCCTCGGCCGGCACCACCGGGTCGGTGCTGCCGCCGACGACGGTGACCGGGCAGGCCAGCGGCGCGGCCACGGCCGAGCGGTAGGCGTCGTCGAGGGCGAAGTCGGCCCGGATCGAGGGCAGCACCAGCTCCCGCAGTTCCGGCTCGTCGAGGATGCCGTCGTCGGTGCCGCCGCGCGCCTTGATGGCGGCGACCAGCGCGTCGTCGTCCAGCGCCTCCGGGTGCACCGGGCTGGGGTTGGCCAGGAACGGCGCCCGGCAGGCGGAGACGACCAGGGCGCGCGGCGCGCGGCCGGCGTCGGTCAGGGCGCGGGTGACCTCGTACGCCACCAGCGAGCCCATGCTGTGCCCGAGCACCACCAGGTCGTCGGTGTCGGCGGGCAGGCTGGCCAGGATCGGGTCGACCAGGTCGGCCATCCGCTCGGGCAGCGGCTCGCTGAACCGGGCGCCCCGGCCGGGGTACTGGCCGATGAGCAGGCGTACGTCGTCGGGCAGCAGGGCCCGCCACGGCGCGTACGCGTGGGCGTTGCCGCCGGAGTGCGGCAGCACCAGCAGCGAGGTGCGGTGCGGGGCGGTCCCGTCGCCGCCGGGCAGCACCCAGACCACGTCGTCGGGGGCCGGCATTGCGCCGGTGGGGTCGAACGGTCGGGCAGAGTCCACGGTGCGCTCCATTCTTCGACGCGCGTCAGGTCGGATCAGAAAAAAGGGGGAAAGGGGAGCCGACGGCCGACCCGGCCACGGATCTGACACCCCGTTCATTGGAGGCTATCGACGGTTTTCCGGCCGGAGCGGCAGTACGCGGGGCAGGTTTCCCCGCCTCACGGGCCGGGCTGTCCGGTGGGCAGTGGCGCCCCCGCCTCGGTGCGTCGCCGCAGCACCGGCCGGGTACGGGCCGGCTTGGCGGCGGGCAGCCGCTCGGTGAGGACGGCGATGCTGGGGGCCTGGAAGATGTCCCGGATGCTCAGTTCCACGCCGAGGACGGCGCGGGCCCGGGCGGCCAGCCGGGCGGCGAGCAGCGAATGCCCGCCGAGGTCGAAGAAATTGTCGTCGATGCTCACCGTCGGCACCCCGAGTATTTCCGCGTAGAGGCCGCAGAGGATTTCGTCGCGGGCGTCGCGGGCGGGCCGGCCGGTGCCGGCGGTGGGGGTGAACTCCGGCTCGGGCAGGGCGCGCCGGTCGAGTTTGCCGTTGGCGGTCAGCGGCATCCGGTCGAGGACCAGCACGGCGGTGGGGACCATGTGCTCGGGCAGCCGCTCCCGCAGCCACCCCCGCACCTGCCCACCGTCGACGGTCACGTCGGCGTCGGGGACCAGGTAGGCGATCAGCCGCAGGGTGCCGGTCGGGTCGGGTGCGGCGACCACCGCGGCCTGGGCGACCTGCGGGTGGCCGAGCAGCACGGTCTCGATCTCGCCGGGCTCCACCCGGAACCCGCGCACCTTGACCTGCCCGTCGACCCGCCCCACGAAGTCGAGGACCCCGTCGGACGTCCAGCGGGCCAGGTCCCCGGTCCGGTACAGCCGCTCCCCCGGACCACCGAACGGATCCGCGACGAACCGCTGCGCGGTCAGACCGGGCCGGTTCAGATACCCGTGCGCCAGACCCACTCCGGCCAGGTAGACCTCACCCACCACACCCACCGGCACCGGCCGCAGCCGGTCGTCCAGCAGGTACGCCCGCTTGTTCGCCACCGCCCGGCCGACGGGCACCGAGGCACCGCTGATGTCGGCCGGCACGTCGTGGGTGGTGGTGAAGCCCATCGACTCGGCCGGGCCGTAGCCGTTGGCGACCCGCAGCTGGGGACACCGGGTGAGGATCCGTGCCACGTGGGCGGCGGAGGCGGCCTCACCGCCGGTGAACGCGACCCGGACTCCGTCGAACGCCTCCGGGTACTCGTCGACCAGCAGGTTGAACAGTCCCGACGACAACTGGAGCATCGACACGCGGTGCGCGCGGACCAGCTCCGTGATCAGGCCGGGTTCGGGCCGTTGACCGGGTTGCAGCACGCAGGTCCCGCCGAACAGCAGCGCACCCCAGAACTCCAACGAGAACGCGTCCCACGACACCGGCGAGCACTGCAGGAACACCTCACCCGGCCCGAACTGCGCGTACGACTGCCCCGCCACCGAACCCACCAGGGCCCGGTGCGACGACACCACCCCCTTCGGCACCCCGGTGGACCCCGACGTGAACATCACGCACGCCACGTCACCCGGATCGACGTGGACACCCGGATCGGTGGCTGGCAGCGCGGCGATCGCGGCGGCGTCCGTGTCCACCCGGACGACCGGGCAGGTGGCGGCGACGCGGGAGGCGAGCGGGGCGCGGGTCACCAGCGCGGAGGCGCGGGTCTCCGTCAGCACCCACGCCAGGCGCTCGTCGGGGAACTCGGGGTCCAGCACCGAATAGCCGGCACCGAGTTTCACCGTCGCCAGCAACGCGACCGCGAAGTCGACCCCTCGCTCCAGCAGGACGCCCACCATGTTCCCGCGCCGCACCCCCAGCGACCGCAGGTGCACGGCCAACCGGTTGGCGCGCCCGTCCAACTCCCCGTAGGACACCGCCACCCCGTCACTCACCAGGGCAACCGCGTCCGGATCGGCCGCCACCCGCGCGGCGAACAACCCGGCCAACGACTCGTCGGGGACGTCCACGGCGGTGGCGTTCCAGTCGTGCAGGACCGCGGCGCGTTCGGCCGGGTCGAGGACCTCGACCGCGTCGACGGGTCGGGCCGGGTCGGCGAGCACCTGGCCGAGCACCCGCAGCAGGGCGGCGACGAGGCGTTGCACGGTGGCCGGGTCGAAGAGGGCGGCGCGGTAGAGCAGGGCGCCGCCGATACCGGCGTCCCCCTCGTCGCGGAGCAGGAACTCCAGGTCGAACTTGGCGGTGCCGGTGTCGACCACGCCGCCCCGGCCGCAGCGCAGCCCGGGCAGCCGCAGCTCCGCGTCGGCGGCGCTGTCGAGGGCCAGGCAGACCTGGAACAGCGGGTGCCGGGCGAGCGAGCGGACCGGGTTGAGCGCCTCCAGGAGCAGGTCGAAGGGGAGTTCCTGGTGGGCGAGGGCGTCCAGGTCGGCGGCGCGTACCCGGGCCAGCAGCTCGGCGAAGGACGGGTTCCCGGAGGTGTCGGTGCGCAGCACGACGGTGTTGACGAAGAACCCGACCAGGTCGTCCAGCGCCGGGTCGGAGCGGCCCGCGACGGGCGTGCCGAGGGGTACGTCGGTGCCGGCGCCGTACCGGGTGAGGGTCAGTGCGAGCGCGGCCTGGAGCACCATGAACGGGGTGCAGCGCTGTTCCCGGGCCAGTTCCCGGATGCGGCGGGTCAGCTCCGGGTCGATCCGGACGGCCACGGCGCCGCCGGAGTGGTCGGCCTCCGCCGGCCGGGGCCGGTCCCGGGGCAGCGCGATCTCCTCGGGCAGCCCGGCGAGCGCGGTACGCCAGTGGTCGAGTTCGGTGGCGTGCACGCTGGTCGGGTCGGCGGGGTCGCCGAGCATGTCGCGCTGCCAGCGGGCGTAGTCGGCGTACTGGACGGGCAGCGGCGGCCAGTCGGGGGCGTGGCCGGCGCGCCGGGCCGCGTACGCGGTGGTCAGGTCGGCGAAGAGCGGGCGGAGCGACTGCCCGTCGGTGGCGATGTGGTGCAGCAGGATCAGCAGCACGTGGTCGTCGTCGGCGAGGTCGAAGAGGGTGACCCGGAGCGGCGGCGCGGCGGCGAGGTCGAAGCCCTCGGTGGCCGCCTCGGCCAGCAGCCGGTCGAGGGTGTCCGGGGTGGCCCGTCGGCGGGCCACGGCGACCGGTGCCGGGTCGAGGATCCGCTGGTAGGGCTCGCCGTCGACGGCGGCGATGACGGTGCGCAGCACCTCGTGCCGGTCCACCAGGTCGGTCAGCGCCCGCCCGAGGGCGTCGACGTCGAGATCGCCGGTGAGCCGGACGGCGAGCGGTACATGGTAGCTGCTGCCCTGTCCCTGGAGGGAGTCGATCAGCCAGAGCCGGCGCTGCGCGTACGACAGCGGGATGCGCTCCCCGCGCGGCCCGGCGGTGACGGCGGGGCGCGGTCGGGCGCGGCCGGTGTCGGCCAGGTGGTCGGTGAGCGCGGCGATGGTGGGGGCCTGGAAGATGTCCCGGATGGTCAGTTCCACGCCGAGGACGGCGCGGGCCCGGGCGGCCAGCCGCGCGGCGAGCAGCGAGTGCCCGCCCAGGTCGAAGAAGTTGTCGTCGACGCTGACCGTCGACACGCCCAGCACCTCGGCGTAGAGGCCGGCGAGGATCTCCTCGCGGGCGTCCCGGGGTGCGCGTCCGCCACCCGTGGCGGTGGTGGTGCCGAAGTCGGGGGCGGGCAGGGCGCGGCGGTCGAGTTTGCCGTTGGCGGTCAGCGGCATCCGGTCGAGGACCAGCACGGCGGTGGGGACCATGTGCTCCGGCAGCCGCTCCCGCAGCCACCCCCGCACCTGTCCACCGTCGACGGTCCCGGTGGTGTCGGGGACCAGGTAGGCGATCAGCCGCAGCGTGCCGGTCGGGTCCGGTGCGGCGATCACCGCGGCCTGGGCGACCTGCGGGTGGCCGAGCAGCACGGTCTCGATCTCGCCGGGCTCCACCCGGAACCCGCGCACCTTGACCTGCCCGTCGACCCGCCCCACGAAGTCCAGGACCCCGTCGGACGTCCAACGGGCCAGGTCCCCCGTCCGGTACAACCGCTCCCCCGGACCACCGAACGGATCTGCCACGAACCGCTGCGCGGTCAGACCGGGCCGGTTCAGATACCCGTGCGCCAGACCTACCCCGGCCAGGTACACCTCCCCGACCACGCCGACGGGGACCGGGCGCATGCGCGCATCGAGGAGGTACGCCCGCTTGTTGGCCACCGCCCGACCCACCGGCACGCTCACCCCACCGATGTCGGCGGGCACGTCGTAGGTGGTGGTGAAGCCCATCGACTCGGCCGGGCCGTAGCCGTTGGCGACCCGCAGGTCGGGGCAGCGGGTGAGGATCCGCGCCACGTGCGGCCCCGACGCCGGCTCACCACCGGTGAACGCGACCCGCACCCCGTCGAACGCCTCCGGGTACTCGTCGACCAGCAGGTTGAACAGCCCCGACGACAGTTGCAGCATCGTCACCCCGTGCTCGGCCACGAGGGCCGCGATCAGCGCCGGTTCGGGCCGTTGACCGGGCTGGAGCACGCAGGTCCCGCCGAACAGCAGCGCCCCCCAGAACTCCAACGAGAACGCGTCCCAGGACACCGGGGAGCACTGGAGGAACACCTCACCCGGCCCGAACTGCGCGTACGACTGCCCCGCCACCGAACCCACCAGGGCCCGGTGCGACGACACCACCCCCTTCGGCACCCCGGTGGACCCGGACGTGAACATCACGCACGCCACGTCACCCGGATCGACCCGTACGCCCGGATCGGCGTCCGGCAGCGCGGCGACCGCGGCGGCGTCGGTGTCGACCCGGACGACGTGCCGACCGGCGGCGTCGAGCCGCGCGGCCAGGGCGGCGCGGGTGACGACCACCGCCGCGCCGGTCTCGGTGAGCACCCAGCCCAGCCGCTCGTCGGGGAACTCCGGGTCCAGCACCGAATACCCCGCACCGACCTTCACCGTCGCCAACAACGCGACCGCGAAGTCGATCCCCCGCTCCAGCAACACCCCCACCATGTCGCCCCGCCGCACCCCGAGCGACCGCAGATGCGCCGCCAACCGGTTCGCCCGCGCCCCCAACTCCCCGTACGACACCGCGACGCCGTCACACACCAGCGCCACCGCCTCCGGGTCCACCGCCACCCGCGCGGCGAACAACCCCGCCAACGACTCGTCCGGCACCTCCACGGCGGTGGCGTTCCAGTCGTGCAGCACCCGGTGGCGTTCGGTCGGGTCGAGCAGGTCCAGCTCCCCCACCGGTCGGCCCGGCCGGCCGGTCATCGCCGCGAGGACCTGGTGCAGGGTGCGCTGGTAGGCGTCGAGGTCCACCGCGTCCCGGTGGGCGGTGTCGACACTGACGTCGATCCGCAGGCCGCCGTCGGGATGGTGGGTGACGGTGAGGGCGAGATCCTCGACCGTGCCGCCGGTGGAGATCAGGTGGTGCCGGGCCGGCAGCCCGGCGAAGTCGTCGTGCTCGTCACCGGCGACGAGGTTCACCACCGGGCCGAACTCGCGCCGGCCGTCGGTCGGCCAGTCCAGGTCCCGCCGCAGGTCGGCGGAGTCGTAGCGCTGGTGCCACTGGGCACGCAGGGTCTGCCGGGCGACCCGACCGGCGAGGTCCTCGACCGACTCCGCCGGGTCGATCCGGCAGCGCAGCGGCAGGACGTTCGCCATCATGCCGGGCGCGCCGACCGAACGCGGATCCAGTCGGCCCGGCACCGGCAGGCTGAGCAGCACGTCGCTGTCGCCGGTCCACACCTGCCGGTGCAGGACGGCGGCGGCGATCAGGGCCTGCTGCCAGGTGACCCCGGCCCGCTCGGCGAAGCGGCGCAGCCCGGCCAGCCCTGCGGCGTCCAGCCGGGACACCTGCCGGGTGACCCGGTTGGCGGCCTTCCCCGCCGCGACGGGCGGCGGCGGGTAGGTCACGTCGGCCATCAGCTTCCGCCAGTACGCGCCGTCCCGCTGCTGGGCGCGGGAGCCCGCGTACCGGGCCTGCTCGTCGAGCATGGCGGTGAACGAGCCGAGCGGCGCCCCGGCGGCCGGGCGGCCCGCCACCAGGGCGGTGTACAGCTCGGCGCCCCGGCGGCGCACCACGGTGGAGGTGTAGCCGTCGTGGATCAGGTGGTGGGCCCGGTTGTACCAGAGATGGTGCTCCGGCCCGAGCCGGAAGATCTCGTGATGGAACAGCCGGTCGTGTTCCAGGTCCGGTGCGGTCTCCATGTCGTCGCGCATGCACGCCAGCGCCACCCCGAGCGGGTCCGCCTCGCCGCTGAGGTCCCGCACCCGGGGGGCGAAGTCCGGCGCCGGCCCGACGTACTGCACGGGGACGCCGTCGACCTCGGTGAAGCGCAGCCGCAGCGTCTCGTCCTCGGCGACCAGGGCGCGCACCGTGGCGATGAGCGCTCCCCCGTCGAGCGGGCCGAGGATCTCCAGGTAGCCGCCCATGTTGTGGACCGGATTGCCCGGGTCGATCCGCTGGGCGTACCAGACACCGAGCTGTGCCGCGTTGAGCGGGCGGGTGTCGGTCGACGGATCGGACATGGTGGACCCCCATCTGTGCACACGGAAGGCGGAGCGGTGGGACAGGCGTCACCGACCCACCGCGGCACCCTTCAGGTACGTGTGCGCGGTGGGCCGACGACGTGATGACGGACGGCGGTGGGACGGACCGGGGTACGGGTCACTGCTTCCGCTCGATGAGGTCCAGGATGTCCTGGACGCTCTGGACGGCGGCCAGCTCGTCGTCGGTGATCTCGATGTCGAAGCTCTTCTCGACCTTCACCAGGATGTCGACGAAGGTGAGCGAGTCGATGCCCAGGTCCTGGCTGAGCCGGTGTGCCGGGCCGATGCGGACCTCCAGGTCCGGCACCTGTTCCAGGACGATCTCGTTGACCTTCTCCAGGGTGTTCAGCACGGTGTCTCCCATCGTCGGGCCCTCGGGTGAGTGCCTCGCCTGTGTGATCGGTGGTGCGGTGGTGCGGTCGCGGCGGGTGGAACGGTCAGCGGGTGACGTGCGGGGCCGCGAGCGTCAGGTCGGGCCAGGTCAGGGCCGCGGCGGCCCAGGTGGCGCCCCCGCCGAACGCGGCCAGGAGCACCTTGTCGCCGGCGGTGAACGCGCCGGACTCCACCGCGTCGACGAAGGCCAGCGGGATGGACGCGGCGGAGGTGTTGGCCACCTTGTCCACGTTGATCACCGCCTTCTCGGCCGGGATGCCGATCGCCTCGGCGGTGGCGGTGAGGATGCGCCGGTTGGCCTGATGGGCGACGAGCCAGTCGACGTCGTCGACGCCCCAGCCCATCCGCTCCAGCACCGACGTCGAGGCCAGCGTCATCCGGTTGATGGCGTGCTTGTAGACGGATCGGCCGGCCATCGTGAAGTAGCTCTGCGCGACGTCGGTGCCGACGCCGGCGGAGCGCTGCCGGGAGCCGCCGGCCGGCGTCTTCATGATGTCCAGCAGGTCGCCGTCGCTGCCTAGGACGTGCGCGGTGACACTGCCCGGCTCGTCGGTGCCGCCGGCCCGGACGACCACGGCACCGGCGCCGTCACCGAAGATCGGCGCGGTGATCTGGTCGTCGTTGTCGAGGATGGTGGAGATCGCGTCGGCGCCGATCACCAGCCCGGTGCGGTACGCCCCGGAGGCGAGCATGCCGGCGCTGACCGACAGCGCGTAGACGAACCCGGAGCAGGCCGCGTTGAGGTCGAAGGCGGCGATGCCCTTCAGGCCCAGCCGGGCGGCGACCGCCGGCGCGGTGGCCGGGAAGGGGTGGTCCGGGGTGCAGGTCGCCAGGATCAGGAAATCGATCTCCGGGTTCCCGCAGGAGTCGAGGGCCCGCCGACCGGCCTCCACGGCCAGGTCGGAGGTGGCCCCCGTGGGTTCGAGGACGAACCGCTGCTCGATGCCGGTCCGGTCCCGGATCCAGTCCGTGGTGACGCCGAGCCGCGCGGCGATCTCGTCGTTCTTCACCACCTGCTCCGGCACGTACGCGCCGAGGCCGGCGATGACGGCCGTCCTGGTGTTCCTCGTGTGCTCGACATTCGCCGACAAAGGTCGTCCCTCCTCGTACCGTCGTCCGGCGGTCCGACGGGCTCTCCGCCGGACCGCTTCCTGCTCGGTGTGCAGTCATTCAACCGGCGCCCGTACGCGCCGAGCGGCAGTTGTTCCGGCACCCACGCAGCAGTTGCGGGGGTGGTCAGACCCGGGCGGCCAGGGCGCAGAGCTGGGCGGCCCGGACCAGGTGCAGGATCCGGAACCGGGACTGCCCGGCCGCGTAGCTGGGCCGGACCAGACCGTGCAGCACCAGGTCGCGGACGGCCCGGCCGCTGTCGGGCAGGCTGCCGCCGGTCAGCGTCATCACCTCGGGCAGGCCGAAGTCGTCGCCCCGGACGCAGAGCGCGGCCAGCAGGTCCCGCGCGGCGGTGGGCAGGTCGGCCAGCCGGCGCGCCAGCGCCTCCCGCAGGCCGCCGCCGCCCTCGGCGCCGGCGAGGTGGTGCAGCAGCCCCGCCGGGTCGTCGTGCAGGCACCGGTGCAGCGTCGGGATGTCGTACACGACGAGCCAGGACGCCGCCGCGTGCAGCGCCTGCGGCACCCCGTCGAGCCGGCGGCAGATGTCGCCGACGAGGCCGGCGTCGGCCGCGGTGAGATGGAAGTCGGGGCGGGCCCGGCGGGCCCGCTCGACGAAGAGCCGCACGGCCGGCGACTGCGGGTCGACCGGTTCACCCGCCTCCGGGACGGCCAGCGGGGTGAGCAGGAAGGTCCGCTCCCCCGGCACCCGCAGCGGCTGCGCGGCGGTGACCAGGATCCGCAGGCCGGGGCAGTCGCGCAGCAGCTCGGCGAGGCGGTCCCCACGTACGCCGGTCCCGGTCACCCCGTCCAGCACCAGCAGCGGCGGACGGTCGGCGACGGTCTCCACGAACGCGGCGACGTCGTCCGTCCCGCCGTCGCCGCTGTCGAGGAGCTGGTCGACGGCGGCGCGGACCAGGGCGGCGAGCCGGTCGCCGCCGGGGCGCGGGCCGACGGTGGTCACCGGGCACCAGAGCACCGGGGTCCGCTCGGCGGTGTGCAGCCGGGTGGCGACCTCTAGGGCGAGCCGGGTCCGACCGACGCCGTCGATGCCGACGATGGTCAGCAGCCGTTCCGCGCCGCCGGTCAGCTCGTCGAGGATGACGCCGGTCTCGGCCTCCCGGCCGAGCTGCACGTCGGTGGCGAAGGGCGGGGCCGGCGGGTCGGCCTCGTAGCCGGCCTTCACCGCCCAGCTGGTCCGGCCCTCGTTGGCCGCGGACTCCAGGTCCGCGCGGGCCCGCAGCCCGAGCCGCAGGCCGTCGGCGATCAGTCGTACGGTGTCCTGCCGCGGCCGGCGCGCCCGCCCCTGCTCCAGGTCCCGGATCGCCCGGACGCTGACCGTGGAGAAGTCCGCCAGTTCCCGCTGGGTCAATCCGATGCGGGTCCGGTGCTGGCGGACCAGTAGGCCGAACCGCGGCACGTCCTCGCCGCTCCGTACGTCGATGCTCATGTTGCGGTCTCCACTTCTCCGGTGTCACGGCGCGGGGAAATTCAGCGCGGGCGGCTCGTGTCCGCCGTCGATCCCGTCGCCGGGATTTCCTCGTCACCGCTATCGTCCGGACTCCGCTATCGGCCGGGCATCACCCGGCCAAGCATCGGATAACCGCAGTTCAGAACAGTTCTCCCGCCCTCCGGCGGTGCGTCGCTAAATCTCCGGCGGCGCCGCACGGCCGCGCTATCACCGGCCGTCGACAATGGTGATAGCGCCGAGATACATGCTGGGATAAGGCCGAGATTCCGCCCGTCGTTAGCGTTCAGCCCAACACCGCAGGGAAACGCCGACAAGGAGTCGACAATGGGCCGCAGCACCGCTGTCAAGATGTTCGCTCTCGCCGCCGCCACCGCCGGTCTGGTCGCCCTCGGCGCCACGGCGGCGCAGGCCGCGGACGCCCCGGCCCCGGACGCGTCGGTCACGGTGACCATCAGCCCGACCCCGACCCCCAGCCCGAGCAGCAACAACCCCTGGGACTGACCCCGCAGCGGGTCAGGAGGCGGACGGACGTCGGGTGGCCAGCTCCTCCGACAGCCGCTCCGCCTCCCGCAGTTCGTGCCGCATCCCCCGGGACCGGAAGCTCGCCGCCGCCTGCTCCAGCAGCGCGCCGGCGGCGGTGGTCTCACCGCAGCGGGACAGCACCCGGGCCAGGTCCAGACGGACCACCGCCGCGCCGCCGTGGTCCATGATCTGTTCCCGCACCGAGAGGGCCTGCGCGAAGGCGTCCCGGGCCTGCTCGTAACGTCCGCTGGCCTCGTGCACCTCACCGAGGTTGCGCAGCAGGTGCCCCTCGCCGATGATGTCGCGACCCCGGCGCACCATCTCCAGCACGCCGGTCAACGTCCGTTCCGCCTGGACGTGCTCGCCGCGTCGCAGCAGCACCTGACCGGCCCGGCGGAGGGCGTGCGCCTCGCCGTGGGCGTACCCCACCGAGCGAAAGATGGTCAGCGCCTCCTCGAGCTGGTCGTGCGCGACGGCGGTGTGCCCCCGCCGCATCCAGATGTACGCGCTCTGGGTCAGCACGGTCGCCCGGCCGACCACGTCGTCGACCCGTTCGAAGTCCCGCGCGGCCTGCTCGTAGAGGAGCAGGGCCCGGTCGTCCTCGCCGATCTGCCGGTCGAGCAGGGCGAGGTCGCGGCGGCACAGGGCCAGCCCGTGCGGGTCGCCCAGGTCGTCGAAGATCTCCAGCGCCGCGCCGAGCGCCCGCCGCGCCTCCTCCGGCTGCTGCCGGCTCAGGTGCATGGTGCCCAGCGAGCTGAGCACGGCCGCGGTGCCGCGGCGGTTGTCGGCCGCGCGGGTCGCCTCCAGCGCCCGCCGGTGGGTCCGCTCCCAGTGGTCGAAATAGCCGCGCGCCTCGAAGAGGGTCACCAGCGTGGTGGCCAGGTCCCAGCAGAGTTCGTGCAGCCCGGCCTGGGCGGCCTGCTCGACGGCGAGGCAGAGGCTGGGATGTTCGCTGTCCAGCCACTCCATCGGCTCGGCCAGCAGGCTCTCCACGTAGGAGGCCGGCGGCTGCCAGCGCGGTCCGTCGCCGCGCAGCACGGTGTAGTCGCCGCCGTAGATCCGGGCGTGGGCCTGCTCGGCGATCGCCAGCCAGCCGCCGACCATCCGCTCGGTCGCGGCGAGCTGGACGGCGGGGCTGTCGTGCAGGGTGAGCTGCTCGCGGGCGAACAGCCGGATCACCTCGTGGAACCGGTAGCGGAACTCGCCGGTGCGCTCCACCGCCACCGCGTCCAGCATCTGCACGTCGACCAGCGGCTCGACCAGGTCGGACGGGAACGGGCGGTGGTCGTCGAGCAGCGCGCCGGCGATCCAGCCCGGCACCGTCGGCCCCTCCGCCAGGCTGAACAGGCGCAGCAGCCGCCGGTCGGCGCGGTTGAGCCCGTCGTGGGTGAGCGAGAGGCTGGCCCGCATCGTCATCTCGCCGTGCGCCAGCTCGTCGAGGCGGTGCCGCTCGTTGGCCAGCCGGTGCACCATCGACGCCAGCGTCCAGTGCGGGCGGGCGGCCAGCCGGGCGGCCACGATCCGCAGCGCCAGCGGCAGTCCCCCCACCGTACGCACCAGCGCGCCCGCCGCCTCCGGTTCCCGGGCGACCCGCTCCACGCCGATCACCCGGCCCAGCAGCTCCAAGGCCTGCGCCTGGTCCAGCACGTCCAGCTCGACCCGCTGCGCGCCGGGCAGCGCGGTCAGCCGGGAGCGGCTGGTGACCACGACGGCGCAGCTGCTGCTGCCCGGCAGCAGCGGGCTGATCTGGCGCTCGTTCGCCGCGTCGTCGAGGACCACCAGCATCCGGCGCGAGGCCAGCAGGGTCCGGTACATCTCGGCGCGTTCGTCGGTGCCGTCGGGGATCACCGGGCCGGGGATGCCGAGCGCCCGCAGGAACCGGCCGAGGGCGTCCCGCGCGCTGACCGGCTCGGTGCCGGCGCCCCGCAGGTCGCAGTAGAGCTGACCGTCGGGGAAGCGGCTGCCGCCCAGCCGGTGCGCGACGTGGGTGGCCATCGCGCTCTTGCCGATGCCGGGCTTGCCGGCGATCACCACCAGACCGAGCGCCCGCTGCCCGTCGCCGCCGAGCAGCGCGGCCTCCACCGTCCGCAGCACCGGCTCGCTGGCGACGAAGTCCGCCGTGTCGGCCGGGAGCTGGTGCGGCTTCTCCTCGCCGTACGCCGGTGCCGGCGCGACGGCCGGCGCCGGGCGGGCGGCCTCCGGTCGGTGCGGCGCCGGGCCGGCGGCGTGCAGCGCCGGATCCCCGGCGAGGATGGCGGCCTCCAGCTGGCGCAGCTCCTCCCCCGGCTCCAGACCCAGCTCGTCGGCGAGCAGCTGCCGGCCCGCCCGGTAGACGTCCAGCGCCTCGGCCTGCCGGCCGGAGCGGTGCAGGGCCAGCATCAGCTGCCCGCGCAGCCGCTCCCGCAGCGGATGCTCGTGCACCAGCCGGCTGATCTCGCCGACCAGCTCGTGGCTGCGCCCGAGGCTCAGCTCCAGCTCCAGATAGGTCTCGACGGCGGTCAGCCGGTCCTCGTCCAGCCGCACCCCCCGGGTACGCAGCGCCTCGCTGGGGATGCCGCTGAGGCACGGCCCCCGCCACAGCGCCACGGCGGCCCGCAGGGTCTCCGCCGCCTCGGCGACCCGGCCCTCCTTGACCAGCACCCGGGAGGCCATCACCTGCCGGTTGAACACGTGCAGGTCGACCGCGTCGTCGTCGGTACGCAGCAGGTAGCCGGGAGCACGGGACACCACGGACGCGGCGACGCCCGCCGCGACGAAGCTCTTGCGCAACCGGGACACGCAGATCTGGATCTGGGTACGGGCGGTGTCCGGTGGTTCCTCGTGCCAGATCAGGTCGAGCAGCCGGTCGGTGCCGACCACCCGTCCCGCCTCCATCAGCAGGCAGGCGAGAATGATCTCCTGGCGTCCCGGCGGGATCCGAACCGTCCCGGTGGCCCCTTCCACCTGCAGGGGGCCCAGGACCCGGAAGACGATTCCGGGCGGTGCGACCGGGCGGGCGAGGGTCAAGTCGGGCATGAGTCTCCAGGGCCGACAGCTATTCAGGAATGGCGTTTCTGAAAACAACTTCACTTCATCGGGGTGCCCGTTGTCCAGCCGCGCGCGACCAACCTTGTCGACCCGTCCGTAGGTTGCGCAATCCCGTTCCGGGATGGTCAAGTGGAGCGTCGCAGCCCGGCCGGCACCCGGTCCGAGGCGGCTGCCGTTCGGGCGGTGAATGGCAGGCGACCAACGGGGAAAGCGCCGTGATAGGCCGGAGTTGCCTGGTCGGTCGACAGTTGTCTGCACAGCCACCCAGTGTGGACAACGGGGAACCAGGCAGAGGAGACCGCCGGATGATCAGCCACCGGGGTTCACGGACGCGCAGCGCTGTCGCCACCGCGGCCGGAGTCGACCACGTGCGACTGTCGTACCACTATCTCGACACGGGCGACATCGACGGCTACGCCTCGCTGCTCGACGAGCACGTGCAGGTGCGGCGGCCGGACCTGGCGCAGGGCCGGGGCCGGGCCGAGGTGCTCCGGATCCACGCCCAGGTCGCCGGCCCGCCGACCCGGCACCAGATCTTCAAGGTCATCGCGGACGGCGACGGGGTGGCGGTGACGGGCCGCTACACCGGCTCGTCGAGCCGGACCGACCTGGACTTCGTCGACGTGTTCACGCTGACCGACGAGGGGATGCTGCTGGGCTACCGGCGCTTCTACTTCGTCGCGCCCGCCTGAGGGCGGGACCGGCGCCGGACCAGGTCGAGCATCTCGTCCACCGAGCCGGCCGGGTCGGTGACCGGGAACTGCACCTCCCGGATCACCGTCTCCGGGTCCACCAGCAGGGTGAGCCGCTTGAACCGGTCCACCCCGCCGGCCCGGAAGGTCGGCAGGAGCAGCCCGGCGGCGAGCCGGCCGTCCTGGTCGGACAGGAGCGGGTAGGGCAGTCGGGCGTGCGCGGCGAAGGCGGCGAGCTGGTCGGGGCGCTGGGTGCTCACCCCGCGTACCTCCGCACCGGCGTCCCTGAAGCGGGCGTGCCGGTCGGCGTACGTCCGGGATTCCAGCGTGCACCCGACGGCGCCGGGAATGTCCGCCCAGCCCGGTGGGAGGCCCTGGGCGGCGGGGGCGAACGCCCCCGGGAAGAGGTACAGCACGGTCCATCGGCCGGTCCCGGCCGGTGGCTCCGCGCCGCCGTCGTGCCGGGGCAGCAGCACCGGGGGGAGCCGGCGCCCGACGAGACCGTGCACCCGGCGCGCCTCGGCGGAGCCGGGTTCGGCGGTGGCGGTGAGGTCACCCTGGCCCAGCACGTGCCGGGTGCCCCAGTCCTGGAGCGCGACCAGCACCGGCAGCAGCCCCTCGCCCTTCGCGGTGAGCAGGTAGTCGTGGCGCGGCGGATGCCGCGAGTACGGCTCACGGCGCAGCACCCCGTTCGCCACCAGCGCGCCGAGCCGCTCGGTCAGGGCGCGCCGGCTCACGCCCAGCTCCCGCTGGAGGGCGTCGAACCGGGTGGTGCCTCCGGCGACCTCGCGGACGATCAGCACGGTCCACCAGTCGCCGAGCACGCCGAGTGCCTGCGCGATGCCACAGTCCGCGTCGCCGAGGTCGGCCCGTCGCACGTCCCACCTCCCGCTCGACCCGTCCCGCCGACTATAGTCCGTTCCAGATTGGAACTCACTGGCTCGCGCGTACGGGGGTGGGCGGCATGGCCGTCGTTCAGGGAGCCGGGGTGTTCTGGCGATGGTGGGCCGCCGGCACGACCAGCTCGGTCGGGTCGGCGGTCGGCGCCGTGGCGCTGCCGCTGACCGCACTGACCGTGCTCGACGCGAGCGCCTTCGAGATGGGCCTGATCACCGCGGCGAGCTTCGCCGCCTGGCTGGTGATCGGGCTGCCCGCCGGGGTGATCGTGCAGCGGCTGCCGCTGCGCGGCGCGCAGGTCGGCGCCGACCTGGCCCGCGCCGGGGCGATCGCGTCCGTTCCGCTGGCCTGGTGGTGGGGTTGGTTGAGCGTCGCCCAGCTCGTGGTCGTGGCGCTGGTGGTGGGCTTCGCCACCGTGCTCTTCGACGTCGCCAACGCCACTTTCCTCCCGGAGATCGTCGCCCGCGAGCAGCTGCACGCCCGCAACAGCCTCACCTCCGCCACGCATGCCGCCACCCAGCTCAGCGGGCCGTCCCTGGGCGGGCTGGCGGCGCAGGCCCTCGGCGCGGTCCCGACGGTGCTGGTCGACGCGGCCGGCTACCTCGTCTCGGCGGCGCTGCTGCGCTCGCTGCCCGCCCGCCGGGTCGACGCCCCCGACCGGTGGCCCCCGGTCCGGGAGCTGATCGGGGAGGGCTGGCGCTACGTCACCCGCCATCCGGTGCTGGGCCCGACGATGTGGGCCGCCACGGCGGTCAACGTCGTCTGCGGGGCGCAGCTCGCCGTCTATCCGCTCCACCTGGTCCGGGAGCTGCACGCCCCGGCCGCCCTGGTCGGCGTGCTGCTCGCGGTCGAGGGCGTCGGTTCCGTGCTCGGCGCGGCGCTGACGCCGTGGATCACCGGCCGGTGGGGCACCGCACGCTCGCTGCTGGTCGCCTGCGCGGTCGCCGTCCTCGGCGCGGCCGTCGTCCCGCTCGGGGTGGGCTGGCCGGCCTACCTGGCGTTCGCCGCCGGCAACGTGGCCTTCGCCGGCGGGGTGGTGGTGCTGAGCGTCACCACCCGCACCTACCGGCAGACCGCCAGCCCGCCCGAGCTGCTCTCCCGGGTGATGGCCACCGTCCGGTTCGTCTCCTGGGGCGCGATCCCGGTCGGCGGCCTGGTCGCCGGTGCCCTCGCCGGGGTCGTCGGCACCCGGGTCACCCTGCTGCTCTTCGCCGGCGCGGCGGCGCTCGCCCCGCTGGCCCTGCTGCTGTCCCCCGTGCGGCGCCTGCGCGACCTCACCGACCTGCGGGTCGACGGGCCGCCCCCGGTGCCCGCGCCGGTCGGCTGACCGACCCCGCGGACCGCCCTCACCCGGGCGGCAGGGCCCCGGCCACCCGACGGACCCGCTCGGGGTGGGTGAGCACGTCGACGCTGTCGACGTACTGGTCGACCGCCCCGAGCGGCGGCCGGGCCCGCAGCACCGGGTCGGTGATCCCGGCCCGCAGCGCGGCGGCGAACCGGCCGGCGTCGAGCACCAGGAAGGGCCGCTGGTGGAAGGGGCGGGCCGTCGGGTCGACCGCCTCGGCCAGGCCGGTGTCGTTGGTCCAGCCGGCGACCGTCTCCAGGGCCCGGACCAGGCCGGCCTGCCGGTCCGCCCAGCCGGCGGGGCCGAGGGCGTCGACCAGCGCCGCGACCACCGGCCCGGCCGCGGGCAGGCCGGCGAAGACCGTGCCGAGCCACTTGGCGTACGGGGGCCAGCGGCGGTGCAGCAGCAGCCCCAGCCGCATCAGGTCCCGGGCGACCCCGGCGGCGACCACCCGGCTGCCCAGCTCGTCACCCACCTCCGCGCAACGTCCGACCAGGTGCTCGGCCTGCGCGACGCGGGCCCACGCGGCGGCCAGCACGTGCCGCCACACGTCGTCCGGATACCAGGCCAGGCGGGCCCGGACGGTGTGCAGCGCCCCGCCGAGACCGTCGTGGAAGACCGCGCCCCCGGTCAGCTCGGCCAGCCGCTGGGTGGGCGTGGCCAGCCAGTCCGCCGTCCCCACCCCGCCACGCGGGTCGAAGCCGAGCCGGTCGCGCAGCCAACCGCCCAGCTCGGCCACCTGCACCCCGTGCCGCTCACCGGCCGGGTCGGCGACACCGAGGCGGACCTCCGGCCCACCCCGGAACCGGGTCGGCCAGTCGAGGAACCGGGCCGGCAGCTCCGCGTCCAGCAGCCTGAGCAGCGGGGCCACCTCGGCCGGGTCGTCGACCAGGAGCAGCGCCCGGGGACCCCAGTCGTGGTCGGTGGAACGCGCGGTGTCCAGGCCGAGCAGCTCCGAGCCGCCGTCGAGCAGGCCGGCCGCGTACCGCAGCCCGGGCCGGCGCCGGGCCAGCAGCGGGGCCAGCACCTCGTCGTGGAAGCGCCGGGCGAGGACCAACCCGGGTACGAACGTCATCCCCGCAGTCTGCCCGGGTCACCCGCCGGACGGGGGACCGCCGCCCCGCCACCAGCCTGGACCGGGCCGTGCCGGTCCCCCACGACGTCGTACCGCTGTGCCAGGCTGTCGGCGTGGCAGAGCAACCCCCGATCCTGCTGATCGACGCCCCCAGCCTCTATTTCCGGGCCTACTTCGGCATTCCCGAGTCGGCCGCGCGGACGGCGGCGGGCCAGCCCGTCAACGCCGTCCGCGGCTTCCTCGACATGCTGGCCCAGCTCGTCCGCACCCGTCGGCCGGACCGGATGGTCTGCGCGCTCGACCACGACTGGCGGCCGGCCTGGCGGGTGGAGCTGCTGCCGTCGTACAAGGCGCACCGGGTCGCGCCGGAGGGCGGCGAGGTGGTGCCCGACACGCTCTCCCCCCAGGTGCCGATGATCCTGGAGGTCCTCGCCGCGATCGGCGTCACCGCCGTCGGCGCCACCGGCTACGAGGCCGACGACGTGCTCGGCACGCTCTCGGTGACCCAGCCCGGCCCGGTCGAGGTGGTCTCCGGCGACCGCGACCTGTTCCAGCTGATCGACGACACCCGCCGGGTGCGGCTGCTCTACGTCGGCCGGGGCGTGGCGAAGCTGGACGACTGCGACGACGCCGCGGTCCGGGCCCGGTACGGCGTCCCCGCCGACCGGTACGCCGACTTCGCGGCGCTGCGCGGCGACCCGAGCGACGGGCTGCCCGGGGTGCCCGGGGTGGGCGAGAAGACCGCCGCCCGGCTGATCGACCGGTACGGCGGCCTCGCCGGCATCCTCGACGCGCTCGACGACCCGACGTCCGGGTTCGCCCCCGGGCTGCGGGCCAAGCTGGACGCGGCCCGGGACTATCTGGCCGTCGCGCCGAAGGTGGTCCGGGTCGCCACCGACGTGCCGCTGCCGCCGCTGCCCACCGCGCTGCCGACGGCGCCGGCGGACCCGGACCGGTTGCTGGAGCTGGCCGAGCAGTGGAACCTGGCCGGCTCCTGCCGCCGCCTCGTCGACGCCCTCGCCACCCGGGACTGAGTGGGAGTCGGCCGACCCGGTCGGGCCGGCGACTCTGAGTTCAGAACAGGCCGACCCGGTCGGGCCGGCGACTCTGAGTTCAGCACCGTCCGACCCGGTCGGGCCGGCGCCGCGGCGACGCGGCCGTCAGCGGGACGACGTGTCGCGCCGGGACGGGAAGGGCGTGCCCGGCGAGCCGAGGGTGGTCCGCCCGCGCAGGCCCACCGGGTCCGGCGTCGGCTCCGGCGTCGGACGGCTGTGCTCCGGGCTCCGCCGCGCGTCGAGGTACGCCGCCCCGGCCAGGTCGTCCTCGGTCGGCGCGGCGAGCAGCGCGTAGACCAGCCCGACCACACCGAAGACCACGGCCAGCACGATCGGCACCAGCAGGCCGCTGACCTCGGTGCCGGCCAGCTCGCCCTGCCGGTCGTGCACGTGCACCGACAGCGCGCTCATGCCGGTGAAGTGCATCCCGTTGACGGCGATGCCCATGACCAGCGCGGAGGCGGCGATGGCGAGGCCGCGCCGGACGGTCATCGACAGCCAGAGCGCCACCGTCGCGGCGACCACCGCGATGAGCACCGACAGGGCCACCCGGGTGGGGTCGTAGGCGAGGGTGCCGTCCAGCCGCATCGCGGCCATGCCGGTGTAGTGCATGGCGGCCACGCCGAGGCCGGTGAAGAGCCCACCGGCGAGGAGCCGGACCACCGAGAGCCGGCCGGTGCCGACGATGGCCAGGCCGATGCCGACGGCCGCGACGGCGATCGCCGTGCTGGCCGCGGTGATCGGCACGTCGTAGCGGATCCGGGTGCCCTGGACGGCGAAGCCGAGCATCGCCATGAAGTGCATCGCCCAGATGGCCGTGCCGCCGAGCGCCCAGGCGGCGAGCAGCCCCCACCGGGCCCGCTGCCCGCCGGTGGTGGCGGTCCGGATCCGGCCGGCGCAGACCAGCCCGAGGGCCGAGCCGAGCACCGAGAGCGCGTAGCTGAGCGCGGGCGTGATCCACCCGTACTCAAAGTGATTGATTTCCGCCATGACGGCCTTTCCCCCAAAGAGCTACCGGCGCGTAACAAGTGCGCCCTCGCCATGATCGTGGAGGCCCTGAACAGGCACGACGGCACCCCCCGGGAAATCCGGGGGGTGCCGTGGCGGTGACGTTCCGATGCGTCGATTCTCGGCGGTAGGTGACCGAAAGTGATGATCAGGCGGTGGCGTGGTAGGCCAGCACACCCCGGTTGACGGTCCCGATGGCCTGCCGCGCGGTGGCGCGCAGCTCGGCCGAGGCGCCGCCGGAGTCGGCGAGCTGACCGAGCAGGTCGACGACCTGCCGGGACCAGCGGACGAAGTCCCCGGCCGGCATCTCCCCGTCGATCTGGTGTCCGCTCGCGAGCACCTTCGCCAGGGTCTCGCCCTTCGCCCAGCGATAGATCGGCCAGGCGAAGCCGAGGTCCGGCTCGCGGGTGACGGTGAGGCCCCGGGCCGCCTCGTCCGCCTCGATCTCCCCCCAGAGCTTGAGGGTCGCCTCGACCGCCTCGGAGACCGGGCCGCGCGGCAGCGACGCCCGCTCGTCGACGTCCCGGCGGGCCTCGAAGACCACCACGGAGACGGCGGCGGCCAGCTCGGCCGGGGAGAGCCCGTCCCAGACCCCCCGGCGCAGGCACTCGGCGACCAGCAGGTCCGCCTCGGTCCAGATCCGGCCGAGCATCCGGCCGGCGTCGGTGACCTCGCCGTCGGCGGAGAGGTAGCCCCGGGCGGTGAGCAGCGCGACGATCCGGTCGAAGGTCCGGGCCAGGGAGCCGGTGCGGCCGGCCACCCGCTCCCGCAGCTCCTCGGTGTCGCGTTCCAGCCGACGCCGGCGCTCCGCCCAGCGGGCGTGCTCCTCCCGCTCGGCGCAGGCGTGGCAGGGGTGCCGGCGCAGCTCGGAGCGGAGCTGGCTGAGCCGGTGGTCCTCCCCGGCGGCCTGTCGGGACCGGCCGCCGCGTCGCCCGCCGTGCCGGTCCAGCCCGGTGCCGCTGACCTCGGCGGCGAGGTCCCTCCGGGCGGCCGGGGAGCGGTGGTTGAAGTGCTTCGGCACCCGGATCCGGGCCAGCACCTCGGCCGGGGTGGTGAAGTCGCCGGGGGTGACCCGCCCGGCCCACCGGTCCTGGGTGAGCACCAGCGGCCGGGGCTCACCGAAGCCCCCGGTGGCCGGGTCGAGCACCACCGCGAGACCGGCCCGCCGCCCCGACGGCACCCGGATCACGTCACCGATCCGCAGTCGCTCCAGGGAGGCCACCGCGGCGGCCTTGCGCTGGGTCTGCCCCTGCCGGGCGATCGCGCGTTCCCGGTCGGCGATGGCCACCCGCAGCGCGAAGTACTCGTCGAAGTCGCCCTGGTGGCAGGCCGCCTCCGCGCCGTACGCCTCGATCGTCTCGGTGTTGCGCTGCACCTGCCGGGCCAGGCCGACCACCGACCGGTCCGCCTGGAACTGCGCGAACGAGGACTCCAGCAGCGCCCGGGCCGGCTCCGCGCCGACCGTGCCGACCAGGTTGACCGCCATGTTGTACGACGGCCGGAAGCTGGACCGCAGCGGATAGGTGCGGGTGGAGGCCAGGCCGGCCACGTGCCGGGGGTCGGTCTCCGGCGACCAGACCACGACGGCGTGCCCCTCGACGTCGATGCCGCGCCGGCCGGCCCGCCCGGTGAGCTGGGTGTACTCCCCCGGGGTCAGGTCGACGTGCGCCTCCCCGTTGAACTTGACCAGGCGTTCCAGCACCACGCAGCGGGCCGGCATGTTGATGCCGAGCGCCAGGGTCTCGGTGGCGAAGACCGCCTTGACCAGGCCGCGCACGAAGAGCTCCTCGACGACCTCCTTGAAGGCCGGCAGCATGCCCGCGTGGTGGGCGGCGAGGCCGCGCTCCAGGCCGTCGAGCCACTCCCAGTAGCCGAGCACGGTGAGGTCCTCGCCGGGGATGGCGGTGATCCTCGACTCGACCACCTCGCGGATCTCCGCGCGTTCCTCGGCGGAGGTGAGGCGCAGGCCGGCGGCGAGGCACTGCTGCACCGCCGCCTGGCAGCCGGCGCGGCTGAAGATGAACAGGATCGCCGGGAGCAGGTTCTCCCGGTCGAGCCGCTCGACGATGTCCGGGCGCAGCGGGCCGCGCCAGCGGGGGCCGCGTCGTCCGGCGCCGGGGCCGGCGCTGCGCCCCTCCCCCAGCTCCAGCCGACGCACCGTGTCCCGGGTGTAGCGCAGCAGCTCGGGGTGGACGTCGTGCTTGCGGGCGGCGTCGGCGTCGTGGAACAGGTCGAACATCCGCTTGCCGACCAGCATGTGCTGCCACAGCGGCACCGGCCGGTGCTCGCTGACCACCACCGCGGTCTCGCCCCGGACGGTGACCAGCCAGTCGGCGAACTCCTCGGCGTTGGAGACCGTCGCCGAGAGGGAGACCAGGGTGACCGAGGCGGGCAGGTGGATGATCACCTCTTCCCAGACGCCGCCCCGGAACCGGTCGGCGAGATAGTGCACCTCGTCCATCACCACGTAGGCCAGGCCCTGCAACGTGCTGGAGCCGGCGTAGAGCATGTTGCGCAGCACCTCGGTGGTCATCACCACCACGGGCGCGTCGCCGTTGATCGCGTTGTCGCCGGTGAGCAGGCCGACCTGCTCGGCACCGTACCGGTCGACGAGGTCGTGGTACTTCTGGTTGGAGAGCGCCTTGATCGGCGTGGTGTAGAAACACTTGCGCCGGGTCGTGGGCCCGGGCGCAGCGTCGGCCGCCGCCGGCTGCCCCGGCGCGCCCCGCAGGGCCAGATGTACGGCGAACTCGCCGACCACGGTCTTGCCGGCGCCGGTCGGGGCGCAGACCAGCACGCCGCTGCCCCGCTCCAGGGACTCGCACGCCTCCCGCTGGAAGTCGTCCAGGTCGAACCCGAGATCGCGGGCGAATTCGTCCAGGGCCGGGAAGGCGGAGGCCTGCGCGGCCCGGCGGCGTGCCGCGGCGTACCGCTCGGCGGGGCTCGACATGTCTCAAGATTAATCGCTGGGTCCGACGACCACCGGGTAAGGCCATCCGGCAGGAAGGTCGGAGGGGATCGGTAGGGTGCACGACGTGCCGGACCATGCCGAACCGCCCCACACCTCGAGCGGCGCCGACGACGCCGTCCGCCCGAGCCCGTCCCGTCGGCCCGTGGAGGCGGTGCTCTTCGACTTCCACGGCACCCTCGCCCAGGTGGAGGAGCCCCGCGAGTGGGTGCTCCAGGCCGCCGCGGCGTGCGGGGTGGAACTGGACCGGGTGAAGGCCACCTCGCTGGCCGACCGGCTGCTCACCGCCGGGCGGGCCGGTGGGCCGCTGCCGGCCCGGGTGCCGCCCCGGCTGGCCGAGCTGTGGGCCGACCGTGATCTCTACGAGCACGCCCACCGGGCGGCCTACACGGGTCTGGCCGAGACGGTGGACGCCGGCATCGACGGCTTCGCCGACGCCCTCTACGAGCGGCTGCTGATCCCCGACGGCTGGGTGCCGTACCCGGACACCGAGGCGGTGCTCAAGGCGCTGCGGCAGGGCGGGGTGAAGGTGGCGGTGGTCAGCAACATCGGCTTCGACATCCGGCCGCTGTTCGCCGCCTGGGGGCTGGCCGACCTGGTCGACGCGTACGCGCTGTCGTACGAGGTGGGGCGCTGCAAGCCCGACCCGGGGATCTTCCTGCGCGCCTGCGGCCTGCTCGGCGTCGACCCGGAGCACACGCTGATGGTGGGTGACACGCCGGCCGACGCGGGCGCGGCGGCGGCCGGGTGCGCGGTGCTGGTGCTGCCCGCCGCTGAGCCGGGTCGGGCCAGCGGGCTCGGCGCCGTACTGGATCTGGCCCTGTCGTCCTGAGCTGCGGTTTCCGCCGCTAACACCGGCCGGTGAGCGCGTCACGTAGCGGCGCTAACCGGTCCGGCTTATCGTCGCAGTCATGATCGAGATGTCGCCCCGGGACCGGATCGTCCGCGCCGCCGCCGCGCTGCTCGCCGAGGGCGGCCGGGACGCGGTCACCACCCGGGCGGTCAGCCGTGCCGCCGGGGTGCAGGCGCCGACCCTCTACCGGCAGTTCGGCGACCTGCGCGGGCTGCTGGACGCGGCGGCCAGCTTCCGCTTCGCCACCTGGCTGCACGACCAGGCCGCCCCGGAGGCCGCCGATCCGGTCGACGACCTGCGGCACGGCTGGGACACGCTGGTCGCGTTCGGCGTCGCGCAGCCCGCCTGCCACACCCTGATGTACGGCGACCCGCGTCCCGGGGAGCGTCCCACCGCCGCCCGGGTGGCCGCCGACATCCTCCGTCAGCTCGTCCACCGGGTGGCCGAGGCGGGCCGGCTCCGGGTCGACGTGGACCGGGCGGCCGAGATGGTGCACGCGGCGAACTGCGGCGTCACCCTGACCCTGATCGCGGGAGGCGACCCCGCCCTCTCCACCGCCGTCCGGGAGGCCCTGCTCACCGCCGTCTGCGCAGACAGTCCCGCCGCCCGCACCCTGCGCCCACCCGACCGACCGGTACGCCACGCGGTGGCGCTGCGCGCCGCGCTGCCGGAGGTGGCCGCCGACCTGTCCCCCGCCGAGCGGGCGCTGCTCGCCGAGTGGCTGGACCGCCTGGTCGGCGTCCACCCCTCCCGCGCCGCCGGGGCGGCCTGAACCACCCGCCACCGCCGGTGCGGCGCGTCCCGGGCCACGGGCTAGCGTCAGGGCCATGACCAGCACCGCACCGATCCCCGTACGCGCTCCCCGCCGCTGCGGCGGCCGGCTCGGTGCGGTCGGGCTGGTGCTGGGCGGCGCGCTGTCGGTGCACTTCGGCTCGGCGGTCGCCGCACTGCTCTTCCCCCGGGCCGGGGTGGCCGGCACGGTGACGCTGCGGCTGACCCTGGGCGCGCTGCTGATGCTGCTGGCGTGCCGGCCCCGGCTGCGCGGGCACGACCGGGCCGCCTGGCTCTCCGTCGTCGCGTTCGGGCTGGCCCTGGCCGGCATGAACTCGGTCTTCTACCAGGCCATCGACCGCATTCCGCTGGGCCCGGCCGTCACCCTGGAGGTGCTGGGACCGCTCACCCTGTCGGTGTTGACCGCGCACCGCTGGACCGCCTGGTGCTGGGCCGGCCTGGCACTGGCCGGGGTGGCCCTGCTCGGTCAGGGGGGCTTCGACCGGCTGAACCCGGTGGGCGCCGGCCTCGCGCTGACCGCCGGGGCGCTCTGGGCGGCGTACATCGTCTGCTCGGCCCGGGTCGGGGGCCGCTTCCCCCGCGCGGACGGGCTGGCCCTCGCCCTCGCGGTGGCGGCCGTGATCACGCTGCCGTTCGGCCTGCTGGACGCGGGGACGCGGCTGTGGCACCCGGGCACGCTGGCGCTCGGCGCCGGGCTGGCGCTGCTCGCGTCGGTGCTGCCGTACACCCTGGAGCTGCTGGCGCTGCGCCGGCTGCCGACCTCGACCTTCGCGGTGCTGATGAGTCTCGGCCCGGCGCTCGCGACGCTCGCCGGCTGGCTGGTGCTGCACCAGGACCTGCGGGCGGTGGAGCTGCTGGCGATCGGCCTGGTGATCGTGGCCAGCGTCGGCGCCGTACGGGCCGCCGCGCCCCGGACGGACGAGCCCGGTGAGCCGGCCGGGCCGGTGGCCGAGGGGCCGGACGGGCAGCTCAGCGCAGCAGCCGCACCGCCTGCGGCTCGGCGGTGATCCGTACCGGCAGCTCCAGCGCCCGCTCCCCGTCGGCGTAGCTGGTGATGCCCTCGGCCCACAGCTCCACCGTCCGCGCCCGGTAGCTGCGCACCAGCGGGTGCGTGACGTGGGTGCCCCGATAGATCTGCGGCTTCACCCGCATCAGGGTGCGCCGGTCGAACCGCCCGCCGACCACCACGTCCAGCAGCCCGTCGGTGGGGTCGGCGTCGGGGCAGATCCGCATCCCGCCGCCGTAGCTGGCGCAGTTGCCCACCGCGACCAGCACGGCGTCGACCTCGTGCGGCACGCCGTCGAGGCGCAACCGGTAGCGGCGCGGGCGCAGCCGGGCCAGCTCCACCAGGATCGCCAGGTCGTAGCGGCGCGGGCCGCGCGGCCGGCGCATCCGGTTGGCCCGCTCGTTGACGATCGCGTCGAAGCCGGCCGCCAGGACCGCCCCGTACCAGCGGTCGGGGCCACCGTCGGCGGCGGTCAGCCGGGCCAGGTCGACCGGGTGCCGACGACCCTCGCGCAGCGCGGCGGCGATCACCTCGGCGGCGGCCAGGGGGTCGGCCGGGAAGCCGGTGTCGACGGCGAAGTCGTTGCCGGTGCCGGCGGGCACCGGACCGAACGGCACGTCCGTCCCGGCGACCGCCTGCAACGCCCGGTGGATGGTGCCGTCGCCGCCCACGGCGACCAGCGCGCCGGCGCCGTCGGCGACCGCCGCGTGGCAGGCCGCCTCCGCCTCGTCCGGCGTACGGGCCTCCAGCAGCCGAACGGGGTGACCCGCGGTGCCCAGGCGCGCCAGCAGCTCGGGCAGCAGTCCCCGGTGCCGCCCCCGCCCGGCGGTCGGGTTGGCGAGCACGGCGACGGGGCCGGTCGGGACATGATCGTGCGCGGTCACGGCGAGCACCGTACGCCGACGGCCGCGCCGCCCACCAGGGGAGATCACCGGGTCCGGCCGACCGGCGCGCGATCACGCCCACCTAGGCTGGTCCCGGCCGCCCGCCCGGCCGTGACCCGGTGATTGGAGTGCCCGCGTGCCCGACGAGATCCCCCGCTATCTGTGCAAGGAGATGGACGCCGCCGACCCGCTCGCCGACCTGCGCGACCGGTTCGTCTTCGTCGACGACGACCTCATCTACCTCGACGGCAACTCGCTGGGCCGGCTGCCGGCGGCCACCCCGGACCACCTGGCCCGGCTGGTCCGCGAGGGCTGGGGTGAGCAACTGGTGCGCGGCTGGCCGACCTGGATCGAGTGGTCCCGGCGGATCGGGGACCGGCTCGCCACCCACGCGCTCGGGGCCCGCCCCGGTGAGGTGGCCGTCTCCGACTCGACCTCGGTGAACCTCTACAAGCTCGCCGCCGCCGCGCTCGACGCCGCCGGGGACCGGCGGACCGTGCTGGTCGACGGCGGGGACTTCCCCACCGACCGGTACATCCTCCAGGGGCTGGCCGAGGCCCGGGGGCTCACCCTCCGGGTGCTGCCCAGCGACCTCGACCAGGGGCTGGACCCGGCGGACCTGCGGGCGGCGCTGAGCGAGGACGTGGCGCTGGTGGTGCTCTCCGCGGTCTCCTACCGGTCCGGGGCGCTGCTGGACATGGCGGCGGTCAACGACGCCGCCCGGCGGGTCGGCGCGTACGTGCTGTGGGACCTGTCGCACGCGGTCGGGTCGGTGCCGGTCGAGCTGACCGCCTCCGGCGCGGACCTCGCCGTCGGCTGCACCTACAAGTACCTCAACGGCGGACCGGGCGCGCCGGCCTTCCTCTACGTACGCCGGGAACTCCAGTCCCGGCTGCGCCAGCCGATCCAGGGCTGGTTCGGCCAGCGGGACCAGTTCCGGATGGGCGCCGACTACGATCCCGCACCGGACCTCGACCGGTTCCAGGTCGGCACGCCACCCGTCCTCGGCATGGCCGCCCTCGACCCGGCGCTGGACGTCCTGGCCGACGCCGGCATCGAGCGGGTACGCGAGAAGGGCGTCCGCCTCACCGAGCTGATGGTCTCCCTCGCCGACGCGTGGCTGACCCCGTACGGCTTCACGCTCGCCTCGCCCCGCGACCCGGCCCGCCGGGGCAGCCACGTCTCGCTGCACCACCCGGAGGCGCTGCGGATCAGCCGGGCGCTGGCCGAGCAGGGACGGGTCGTCGGTGACTACCGCACCCCGGACCGGCTGCGGCTCGGGCCGGCCCCGCTGTACACCCGCTTCGTCGACGTCTGGGACGCCATGGACCGGCTGCGGGACATCGCCGAACGCCGCTCGTACGAGCGCCTGCCGCGCGAGGCGCCCCGGGTCACCTGAGTCCCCGTACGGACGCGGACGGCACCCGGAAACCCGGGTGCCGTCCGTGCCGTCGGTCGGATCAGGGCAGGTCGATCGGGCGGAGCACCCGGTCGACGGCGTGCGCGATCTGCTTGTTGCCCTTGTTGATGTCGAAGACCACCACGCGGGCGTTGCGGTCGTTGGTGTCGGCGTCGATCAGGCGGACCTGCCGGCCGTACCAGCAGTGCCGCACGTCCACCTCGACGGTGCTGCCGAGGGCGGTGGTGAGGTCCGCCCCGTCGGCCTTCAGCGCCGCCTTCCGGTCGATCGTGGCACCCGGCACCACGTGGTAGAGCAGCACGTTCTCCACGGTGTCGATGCCGAGGCCGGCGACGGCGGTGAAGGCGGCCTGCTCGCTGGGCAGCGTACGGGCGTGGGTGATGTCGCGGACCAGCTCCCGGAACGCGCCGTCGGTGGGGATGAACGCGGTCAGCGCGACCGAGCCGTCGGTGAGGACCTTCACCGGGGAGTTCGGCTTGGCCTCCAGCACGGCCAGCACGGCGGCGGTGAGCACGTCGAAGTCCCGCGAGTTGCGGTCGAAGCCGCTGGTGTCCTTCGTCAGCACCGCGGCGAGCGACCGGCTGCCGGTGCCGGAGGCCTGCGCCGGGACGGCGACGGCGGCGGTGGCCACGGCGGTGGCCATGGCCCCCACGGCCAGGCGGGCGGCGAGTCGGGTGATCTTCATCGGTGGACCTTTCGTCGGGGCGAAGAATCCGTGACTGTCGTCACGACCATTGCTTCGCCCGCACCTCACCGGGTGGATGCATCCTCAGTGCACTGTTTTCCGGATCCACCGGACCGGCCGCCCCGGTGCCGCCCGCCACACCGATATGATCATCGTGGCCTGCGGCGACGGCCACGGCAGGCCGGGAGGCACCGATGTACATCAGCGAGGTGAAGGCGGAACTGCTGCGCCTGCTCGCGGACTCGCCCATCGCCTCACCCGACGTCATCGAGCTCGTCCGGGAGTTCGTCCACGTCGGCGAGGAGGGCCTGGCCTTCGACACGTTGTGTTCGTCGATCCATGAGGACGATCTTCCGATCAGCCGCTCCTTCTACGAACGGCTCGTCGCGATCGCCCCCGAGGTCGGCATGGAGGAGTCGCTGGACGGGCTGGAGGAGCTGGTGCGCGAGCACTGAAGCCGTGAGCCCGAGCCCCGCCTTCGGGAGCCGGGAACCACCCGTCAGAAGGTGATGCGGACCTTCAGGGCGGTGCGCTCGTCCATCGCCCGGTAGCCGTCCGGCACCTGGTCCAGGGTCACGCTGCGGTCGAAGACCGGCGACGGGTCGATGGTGCCGGCGAGGACGTCGGCCAGCAGCTCCGGGATGTACGCGCGGGCCGGCGCGACGCCACCGCCGACGGCGATGTTGCGGCCGAACATCTGGCCGATGTCGACACCCGCGCTGCCGCCGTGCGGCACCCCGACGTAGCCGACCGCCCCGCCGTCGCGGGCGATGGAGATCGCCGTCCGCATCGACTCCTCGGTGCCGACGGCCTCCAGCACGGCGTGCGCGCCCTGGCCGCCGGTCAGCTCCCGCACCGCCGCGATCGCCGCCTCGCCGCGCTCGGCCACCACGTCGGTCGCGCCGAAGGAGCGGGCGATGTCGGTGCGGGCGGTGTGCCGGCCCAGCGCGATGATCTGCTCGGCGCCGAGCCGCTTCGCGGCGAGCACCCCGCAGAGGCCGACCGCGCCGTCACCGACCACGGCGACGGTGGCACCGGGACGCACCCGGGCGGCCAGCGCGGCGTGGTGACCGGTGGCCATGACGTCGGAGAGGGCGAGCAGGGCGGTCAGCAGCCGCTCGTCGCCGGCCGCCTCGGCGGGCAGCCGCACCAGCGTGCCGTCGGCGTACGGGACGCGGACGGCCTCGCCCTGGCCGCCGTCGGAGCCGGGCTCGCCCCAGAACCCGCCGTGCGGGCAGGACGTCTGGAGGCCTTCCCGGCAGAAGTCGCAGACCCCGTCGGACCAGACGAAGGGCGCCACCACCAGGTCGCCCACCGCGACCGAGCCGACCTCGGCGCCGACCGCCTCGACCACGCCGAGGAACTCGTGGCCGATCCGCTGGCCGGGCTGCCGCTTCGCCACCCCCCGGTACGCCCACAGGTCGCTGCCGCAGATGCAGGCGAGCACCACCCGTACGACGGCGTCGGTGGGGGTCCGGACGGTGGCGTCCGGCACCTCCTCGACCCGGATGTCGTTCGGGCCGTGGATCACGGTGGCGCGCATGGCGGTCTCCTCCGAAGGTGATGACGTCGAGCTGGTCGGGTGCCGGGGCGAACGCTAGACCCCGGTGTCGCCGCCGCTCGCCCGCCGCGCCGCCGACGTGGCCCGCCTCACCGGTTCCAGCATGGGCCCCTCCTGCGGCGGCGGCGGGGAGAAGGGGCCCGTGCTCACCCCTCAGGCGACGCGGAGCGGCTTGACGACGTCGGCCGTGCCGTCGCCCTCGATCTTCAGGGTCCACGCGCCGGGGGTCTTCAGCGGCACGATCTTCTCGGCGGTGGCGTTCGGCTTGGCCTCGATCTCGGCGACGACCTTGCCGGACGGGTCGACGATCTCCAGCGAACGGGCCGCTCCCGCCTTGTTCTCCAGCTTGAACTCGATCTTGTCGCCGGACTCGGCGATCAGGCCGTCGGCGCCGGTCACGCCGGTCGCGGTGACCGCCACCTCGACCTCCCGGTCGTACGCGGCCTCCGGCTCCTCGGCGGGGGCCGAGCCGCCGGAGACGGTGATCCGGGTCCGGATGCCGTCGCCGGTCTGCCCCGGCTTGCAGGCCACCTCGTACGTGCCGTTGGCGAGGCTCGCGGTCACGTTCCGGGTCAGTCCGGGTGCCACGTTCTCCACCTCGGCGATCACCTGGGTGTACGCGTCGCCCTGCCGGCCGTAGACGTACACCTCGGTGGTCTGCTTGCCCTTGTTGGTGACCGCGAAGGTCGCCTCGCCGGGCGTGAAGCTGGTCTTGGCGACCGCGCAGCTGCTGTCGGTGGCGGTGACCGCCACCGCCTCGGCCTTGGCGGAGTCGTCACCGCAGGCGGTGAGGGCGGCCGCGGCGCAGAGGGCGACGGCGACGACAGCGGTACGGCGGCTCATGGGCTCTCCGGTTGAGGGGCTCGGGTGTGGGCATCGACGAGACGCCCCGTCGACGCCCAGAGAATAAGGTAAGCCTTACCTGCCGTCGGCGGCGGGTGGCGCTCCTCCGATCGGCGCACCGGCCCGGTCGTCGTCCCCGCGGCGGGAGCGGGAAGGATGGCGGCATGCGTCTGGTGTCCCTGCTGCCCTCCGCCACGGAGATCGTCTACGCCCTCGGCCTCGGCGACGAGCTGGTCGGCGTCACCTTCGAGTGCCAGGTGCCGGTCGCCGACCGGGCCGGCCCGACCGTCGTCGTCGGCGGGCGGGACACCCGGGGCATGAGCCCCGGCGAGATCGACGCGTACGTCAAGGGGCAGCTCGCGGCCGGCGCGGACCTCTACACGCTGCACGCCGGGGCGCTCGCGGGCCTCGACCCGGACCTCATCCTCACCCAGGACCTGTGCCGGGTCTGCGCGCTCCCCGCCGACCGGGTCGACGAGGCGGTGACGCACCTGGGCTGCCGCGCCGAGGTGCTGTCGCTGGATCCGTACACCCTGGAGGAGGTTCTGGGCACGATCCTCGCGGTCGGCGCGGCGGCCGGCGTGCCGGCGCGGGCGGCGGCCCTGGTGGACGGGCTGCGGGCCCGGCTGGCCGCGGTGTCGGCGGCGGTCGCCGGGCGGCCCCGCGCCCGGGTCGCGGTGGTGGAGTGGGTGGACCCGCCGTTCGGCGGCGGGCACTGGATCCCCGACCTGGTCGAGGCCGCCGGCGGCGAACCGGTGGCCGGCCACCCGGGCGCCCGGTCCGCGCCGACCACCTGGGAAGCGCTGCGGGCCGCCGCGCCGCAGGTCGTGCTGGTCGCCCCGTGCGGCTTCGGCCTCGACGGGGCGGCGGAGCAGGCCGCCACGGTGGTCCCGCACTTCCCCGGCGCGCAGGTGTGGGCCCTCGACGCGGACGCGCTGATCGTGCGGGCCGGTCCCCGGCTGGTCGACGGCGTCGCGGCGATCGCCGCGATCCTGCACCCGGACGCGGTGCCCGCCGCGCCGGACGGCAGCGTCCGCCGGGTGGCCTGAGGCCCGCCCGACGGACGCGGTCGCGGGCCGACCCGGACGGCCGGCCCGCGACGGGTGTCACGAGGTGAGGATGCTCGACTCCGTGGCCAGCAGCACGAAGCCGATGTCGACGAAGGCGACCTGGTTGAAGCAGCCGCTGCCGAACTGACCGCAGCCCACCGGGGCGATCCCACCCACGATCAGCCCGGCGGCCCGGGTCTGGCTGAACCCGCCGGTCAGCGTGAAGACCGGCCCCCCGCTGTCGCCCGATCCCGCGGCGGCCCGCCCGTCGATCTGGGTGCCGAGGGCGCCGCTGCTGACGAACGACCCACCGGAGAGCAGGAAGAGCGCGTTGATCCGGGTGGTCACGATGTTGCAGTGCACCCCGGTGAAGGCGCCCGAGGTGCAGACGAACTGGCCGGGGAAGTTGCCGACCGCGCCGACCACCGGCTTGGAGAACTCCCCGACCCCGACGCCGCCGTCATAGATCCGGTTGCCCGACCGGGTGGGCACGTAGAGCGAGTCCGACAGCCGGCGGGCCGGTGCCGGCTCGGCCCTGCCGACCAGCTCTCCCGTCGGGTCGGTGATCGCCACGCCGCCGCCGGGCGCGCAGTGCTCGGCGGTGAGGATGCCCCGGCTGGACTCCCACCACAGGGTGCGGCGCACCACGGCGAAGCCGGTGCTGCACGACCCCGACGGGGTACGCAGCGCCGCACCGCCCCACCAGGGTGCGTTGTCGTTCTGCCGGCTCGTCTGCTGGACCTGCTCGCTCGGCACCACGGTCGCCGGCACCCCGAAGTCCCAGCCCTTGGTGTCGACGTCCTTCGCCACCCCGACCAGCAGGCCGCTGCCGTCCACCGCCGGGCTGACGTCGACCATGCCGGGGAACTCCTTCCACCGGTCCGGCAGCGCCTCCGTCACGTCGACCAGCTCCCGCTGGGTGTACGCCGACTCGCCCAGCTCCACGCCGATCCCGGCGTCGACCGCCCGGTTGATCTCCTCCTTCACCTCGGGCGGCACGTCGCCCTTCCACCACAGGTCGACCGCCCGGTCGGCGACCCGCAGCCGGATCCCGCCGAGCCCCTTGCCGTCCGGGTCGAGCGCGGTGATCCGGGTGGCGAGGTCCACCAGCGGCTCCTGCGCCGCCATCACCTCGGCGGCGGTGTTCGAGCCGTCCTCGGGCTGGTCACTGGTCCATTGCGGCTTGTCGGCCGCGCCGGCCGGGACCGGCTGCACGGCGAGCAGGCCGGTCAGCGCCACCAGGGCCACGCCGGCCGCCGCCAGCCGGCGGGTGAGCAGGGATGTCATCGGATCCTCCGGAGACGAAACGGCGGGACTCGGGTCCCGTACCGCCGCGACGGCGGTGACCCCAGAGTCGGGTAGTCCCGGGCTGCGGTCGTCCACCCGGGAGCCGACCCCGAAGGTCCACCCCGGGGCGTACGCGGCGGCCCGGATCCGCCGTCCGGGGGGACCCGCCGAGCCGGTTACCTGACTGTCGGGTCGATCGATGGCGGCTAGCCTGCGGGCACCGTCACTTGCCGGAGGCGAACCATGTGCATCGAGACCGCGATCCGCGCCGACATCCGGGTGTCCATTCAGGACCGCGCCGCGCCGGACCGCGCCGCCGGCCACGTCGCCGCCGGGGTGCTGGTCGACGGGGACCTGGTGCTGGTGCCCGATCCGCCGGAGCGGCTCTTCGACCCCGCGCTCGACCTGGAGGTGCTGATCTTCCCGACCGACCTGGCGGAACGGCTGCCGGTGGAGACGCCACCGGTGTGGAAGTGGGGCCGGTTCGCCGTCGGCGACCGGGCACCCCTCGCCGCCACCGCCAAGCTCGGCCGCACGTCGGTCTACAGCGCCCAGATCGGACGCGCCGACGCGTCCGCGCTCGCCGCCGCGATCGAGGCCACCGACGGCGGCTGCTGGGCGGCGCTGAAGGAGCAGCGGATCATCACCGCGGAACTCTGGGCGGTCGAGCCCGACCTGCTCATCCGGGCCGGGGAGCTGGAACGAGCCCAGCGGGAGCCCCGCCGCGCCGACCACCGCTTCGAGTCCGTCGGGGCGTTGACCGACGGGCTCTGCATCCTGTTCTGCTTCTGCGAGCCGCACGGCCCGCGATGAGCACCGTGACCGCGCCGACCCGGGCCCGGCCCGGCCGCCCGGCCCGCGCCGACGTGCTCGTCGCGGCGGCGGTCTGGCTGCTCGACCTCGCCCTCTTCTCCACCGCCGGCAGCGACCTCGCGCACGCCGGCGCCGCCTCGTCGGGGCTGCTGCTCCTGCTCGGGTACGCCCTGCTCGGGCCGGTGGCCCTGCTGTGGCGCCGCAGGGCGCCCGCGCTCGTCTTCGCCCTGGTGTGGGTGCACGCGGTCGTCGGCGCCGCCCTCGTGTCCGGCTACCAGCCGGTGCTGGGCGCGCTCGCCGCGCTCTACGCGGTCGGGGCGTACGCGCCGGCCCGGTGGTCATGGTTGATCGCGCCCGCCCTCGCCCCGTACCTGGTGATCGCCGCGAACGAGGCGTGGCTCGCCGGACAGACCGACCCCGGCCGGCGGACGGCCGTCTTCGTCGGCCTGGCCCTGACGTACGCCGTCGTCGTCACCGGGGTCTGGGCGGTGGGCCGGTGGGCGGGCGCCAGCCGGCGGCGGCTCGCCACGGCGGAACGCCGCCGGGCGGAGGCGGCGACCCGGGCCGTCGCCGCCGAACGGGCCCGCGTCTCCCGGGAACTGCACGACATCGTGGCGCACTCGGTGACGGTGATGGTGCTCCAGGCCGGCGGGGCCCGGCGGGTGCTGCCGACCGACCCGTCACGGGCCGCCGAGGCGCTGGACCACATCGTGCGGGCCGGCCAGCAGGCCGTCGAGGAGCTGCGCCGGATGCTCACCGCGCTGGGCGCCCACGCCGCCGGGCCGGCCGACGCCACGCCCACCCACCCCGGTGCCGCCGACGTCGCCGATTTGGTGGACCGGATGCGCGCCGGCGGCCTGCGCGTCACGCTGACCGTCTCCGGTACGCCCCGCCCGGTGGACCCGAGCGTCGGGTTGGCCGCGTACCGGACGGTGCAGGAGGCGCTGACCAACGTCTCCCGCCACGCCGGTGGCGAGGCCCGGGCCACGGTGCTGCTGCGCTGGGGCGACGAGCTGACCGTCGAGGTCCGCGACGCCGGCCCGGAGGGCGCCGCCCCGGAGCCGGCCGCCGCCCTCTCCACCGGGCACGGCCTGCTCGGCCTGCGGGAACGGCTCACCGTCGTCGGGGGTGAGCTGACCACCGCTGCACTGCCCGACGGCGGTTTCCAGGTCGTCGCCCGGCTGCCCCTGGCCACGCCCGTCCCGGTGGGGGCGACCCCGTGATCCGGGTCGTGCTCGCCGACGACCAGCCGCTGGTCCGCTCCGGCATCGCCATGCTGCTCGCCGCCGAACCGGACATCACGGTGGTCGGCGAGTGCGCCGACGGCGCCGCCGCCGTCGAGCTGGCCCGCGCGGTCCGCCCCGACGTGCTGCTGATGGACGTCCGGATGCCCGGCACCGACGGGGTGGCGGCCACCCGGGTGATCACCGCCGACGACAGCGGACCCGGTCCCGTCGTCCGGGTGCTGATCCTGACCACCTACCACGTGGACGACGCGGTCCGGGCCGCCCTGCGAGCCGGCGCCTCCGGGTTCGTGCTCAAGGACGCCGCCCCCGCCGAGCTGACCATGGCGGTCCGCGCGGTGGCGGCGGGCGAGGCGTGGCTCGACCCGGCGGTCGCCCGGTCACTGCTGACCGACTTCGCCACCCTCGGCGCGCCCGCCGGGCCGGGCAGCGCCGACCTGGCCCGACTCACCGACCGCGAGCGGGAGGTGCTGGTGCAGGTGGCGCACGGACTGTCGAACACCGAGATCGCCGGGCGGCTGCACATCGGCGAGGCGACCGTGAAGACCCACCTGGGCCGGGTGCTGATGAAGCTCGGCCTGCGCGACCGGGCGCAGGCCGTCGCCGCCGCCTACCGGACCGGGCTCATGCCGCCCCTGCCGTGAACCGGTCGGCCCTCACCCGACCGGGAACGAAGAACGCCGCCCCGGGGGGGGGGCGGCGTTCTTCCGTCTCGGACGACCGGTCAGGTCATGTCGTCGTAGCGGCGCTCGATCGGCGCGGGCGCGGCGACCGGCTCCGGCACCCCGATCGGCGCCACCGTCTCCACCCGCGCACCGGCCTCGACCGGCTCGGGGGTCAGGTCCAGCGGCGACACCTCGTCGTCGCTGAAGTCCGAATAGATCTCCCGGCCCCGGCCGCGTCGCTTGTCGTTGAGCAAGGCCACCCCTACCGCGACGAAGTAGAGCAGGGAGAGCGCGGCGGCCAGCAGCGTCATGCCGAACGGCCCCGGGTCGGGGGTGGCGATCGCGGCGAACGCGAACGAAATGAAGATCACTGCCCGCCACCAGCTCAGCAGGCGCTTCCCGCTGGCCACCCCCGCGAAGTTGAGCATGAGCAGGATCAACGGGAACTCGAACGCCACACCGAACAGCAGGATCATGTTGGTGACGAAGCCGATGTAGGCGGTGACCTCGAACTGCTTGGACAGCCCGCCTACCCCGGAGTCCATCAGGAACCCGAGGCCCTTGTCGACCACGAAGTAGGCCAACATCGCGCCGGCCGCGAACAGCGGTGCGGCGATCGACACGAAGGCGTACGCCCACTTGCGTTCGTGCCGGTGCAGACCCGGGGCGACGAACGCCCAGAGCTGGTAGAGCCAGATCGGGCCACCGATGATCAGGCCGAGCCAGAGCGCCAGCTTCAGCTTCAGGACGAAACCGGTCGTCGGTGCCAGGGCCAGCAGGTCCTGACAGTGCCCCAACGCATCCGTCGTGCCGGGCAGCCGGCAGTACGGCCGCTTCAACACCAGGAAGGCCGGGTCGGCCAGCCAGAAACCGGCCATCAGACCGGCCACGACCGCCAGGGAGGCGCGGAACAGGCGGGTACGCAGCTCACGGATGTGTTCCATGAGCGTCATCGAGCCGTCGGCGGCCCGCTCGAAGGTGCTCGGGCCGCGCTTCTTCAGCGCGAAGGCCACGGTGCTGGGCCCTTCGCGTCAGTTCTCGCGGACGCGCTGCACCGGGTCCACCGGCGGGGCGACCGGCTGCTGCGGCTGAGCGTACTGCTGCTGCGGCTGGGCGTACTGCTGCTGCGGAGGCTGCTGCGGCGCGTAACCCTGCTGCGGCTGCTGACCGGCGTACGGCGGCAGCGGCTGGTAGCCGGCCTGCGCGTCGGCCTTCTCGGCCAGGTCACGGTCGTCGTCGTGCAGGCTCTTCGTCTCGGCCTTGATGATCCGCAGCGAGCGGCCCAGCGAGCGGGCCGCGTCGGGGAGCCGCTTCGCGCCGAACAGCAGGATCAGCACGACCACGAGTACGGCGATGTGCCACGGCTTGAGGGCACCCATGGGAAGCTCCAGTCGCTCTGTGTCGGTGAGGGGGTGGTCGCAGCCCATCGTACGTGCGCCCGGAGCCGTTGCCACCCCGCCGGGCCTGCTCGTGCGGCCCGGCCGGTGAAGTCTCGACCAACCCCGAGTGTCCCGTCAACACTCTGCCGCAGCGCGTTCGTGCGCGTAACGGCCACCGAACGCGCAGCTACCGCGCGTCGGACCGATCGGGATCGATCAACCGCCCCGCTTGGCCTTGATCAAGGCGACCCGCTGCTGGGTGGTGGCGGCCTGCGCCTGCAACGCCTCGGCCCGCTCCTGGAGCGCCTCGGCGGTGGACCGCAACGCCTCCGCCTCGGCCTGACGGCGCTGCAACGCCACCGCCGCCCGGCGCAGCCGGGGCAACCGCGCCAGCACCGGCCGGACCGCCAGGCCCAGCACGACGAGCGCGAACAGCACCACCGCGACCACGATCCACGTCACCACGGCCGAGAGCCTACCGGGAGCCCGCCGGCAGCGCCGGGTCGGCGGGGGCCACCGGCGTCGCGTACGCCTCCAGCGCGGCGACGGCCTGGGCCCGCACCTGCTCGGCCAGCTCGACCGGGGCCACCACGGTGACCTCCGACCCCAGCCCGAGCACGAACCGGCGGGCCCAGCCCAGGTCGGTCACCCGCAGCGACACCAGCCACTGCTCGCCGTCGGCCTCGACCCGCTCACAGGGGTAGTACTCGGTGATCCACCGCTCCCCCCGACCGATCCGCAGCGTGATCAGCGGCAGTTCCGCCGACGGGCGGAACACCCCGTCGGAGAGGTCGTGCGGCCGGGCCTGCGGCGGCACCGCCGCCGGCTCGTCCAGCTCGGTGACCGCGTCGATCCGGTCGGCCCGGAACAGCCGCATCCCCTCCGCGCGGCGGCACCACGCCTCCACGTACGCCCGGCCGCCGACCATCAGCATCCGCATCGGGTCGATGGTCCGGTCGGTCGTCTCGTCGCGGGCGGCCGTGTAGTAGGTGATCCGCAGGGCCCGGCCACGCTCCACGGCCGCGCGCAGCTGACGCACCCGCTCGGTGTCCCCGGGCAGGCGCACCGCCACCGGGGCGCCCACCAGGTCACCCGCCGCGTCCTCGATCTTGGCGAGGGCCCGCTCGACGGCCTCCCGGTTCGCCACCCCGGGCGTCTCGGCGAGCATCCGCAGCGCCACCACCAGCGCCAGCGCCTCGTCCGGGGTGAGCCGCAGCGGCCGGTCGATGCCCGCGTCGTAGGTGATGGTCACCCGGTCGCCGTCGAACGCCATGTCGATCAGGTCACCCGGGCCGTAACCGGGCAACCCGCACACCCAGAGCAGCTCCAGGTCCTCGCGCAACTGCCGCTCGGTCACGCCCAGGTCGACGGCCGCCTCGGCGATCTCGATGCCGGGGCGGGCCAGCAGGTAGGGCACCAGGTTGAGCAGCCGGGCCAACCGGTCCGCCGACGCGCGACCGCCCCGGGCCGCCGGGCGGGTCACCGGGCACCCCCGGCCACCGCGAGGTCGTCGTGCCGGGCGGCGATCTCCTTCAACCGCTGGATCACCGCGTCCCGCACCTCCGGCGGCTCCACCACCCGCACGTCCGGGCCGTAGCCCACGAGCTGACCGGCCAGGTAGTCGGCGTCGGCGTAGGGCAGGACGAGCCGGTCGTCCTCCGGGCCCGACGTCGTCTCCACCGCCCAGCGGCGCAGCCCGGCCGCGCGCCCCGCAGCCACCAGGACGGTGGCCCGCCCGGACCGCTCCACCGGCCCCGACCAGCGGGCGACATGGCTGATCAGGTCGACGCCGACGGGTGGCTCGTACGCGCCCGGTCGGCCGGTCACCCGGACCGTGCCGACCACCCGGGACAGCCGGAAGCAGCGGGTCGCCGCCCGGTCCAGGTCGTGGCCGACCACATACCACCGGCCGCGCCAGCAGACCACGCCCCACGGCTGGAGCCGCCGGCGGGTCGGCGCGTCGCGGTCCGGCACGCGGTAGTCGAAGTTGACCTCACGCCGGTCCCGGGCGGCGGCAGTCAGCGGGGCGAACGCCGGGTCGACCGTCACCATCGGCTCCAGCCCCAGGGTGGCCTGCGGGTCCACGTCGACCCCGGCGGCACGCAGCTTCGCCAGCCCGGACGAGGCGGCGGCGGCCAGGCCGGCGTGCTGCCAGAGCCGGGCGGCGATGCCCACGGCGGCGGCCTCGTCCGGTTCGAGGGGGATGTCGGGCAACGCGTACTCCCGGTGGGCGATCCGGTAGCCCGGCTCGGCGTCGAAGACGCTCGCCGTCCCGGTCTCCAGCGGCACCCCGAGCTCGCGCAGCTCGGCCTTGTCGCGTTCGAACTTGCGCTGGAAGGCCTCGTGGTCCTTCGCGTCGTCCGGATCGTGCTCGTAACCGGGCACGGTCGCGGCGATCTGCGCGGCGGTCAGGAACCGTCGCGTGGACAGCAGGCAGATCACCAGGTTGACCAGGCGTTCGGTGCGGGTCCGCGACACGGGTGAACGCTAGCAGCCCGCGCCGCGTGGGCGTGCACCCGCGCCGCGCGGCGCGCCTGACGTCCGCACCCGGGGCGAGCTGCGCCACACCGGCACGGCCGGGCCCCGCTCGCCGCGCGGCCCGCCGGTCACGGCCATATGGTGAGCGCATGTCGGAAGCGGAAGTCAAGACCGAGAGCGTCGGCACCGTCGTCGTGGCCGGCGCGGCGAACCTCGCCATCGCGGTCGCCAAGCTGGTCGCCGGGCTCATCTCCGGCTCCGCGGCGATGCTCTCCGAGGCCGCCCACTCCGTCGCCGACACCACCACCGAGGTGCTGCTCTACCTGGCGCTGCGCCGCGGCGCCAAGCCCGCCGACACCCGCCACCCCTTCGGGTACGGCAAGGAGAGCTACGTCTGGGCGTTCCTCGCCGCACTGTTCACCTTCGTGGCCGGGGCGGGCTTCGCCATCACCCACGGCGTCACCACGATCCTCGTGCACGAACACAGCGGCAACTACCTGGTGTCGTACATCGTGCTGGGCATCTCCTTCGCGATCGAGTCGATCTCCCTGGCCCGGGCGGTCAAGCAGGTCCGCGGCGAGTCCCGCCGCTGGCGGACCACCCCGCGCCGGTTCCTGCGGCTGACCGCCGACACCGCCGTCAAGGCCGTCTTCCTCGAGGACAGCGCCGCGCTGACCGGCCTGCTCATCGCCGGCGTCGGCCTCGGCCTGTCCCAGCTCACCGGCGACGAGCTCTACGACGGCATCGCCTCCATCCTGATCGGCCTGCTGCTGCTGGTGGTCGCCGTCGTCCTGGCCAAGAGCAACATCTCGCTGCTGGTCGGCCGGGCCGTCCCCGAGCGGCTGCACCGGGAGATCGAGCACGACCTGGCCGGGCTGCCGACCGTCGACCGGATCGACACCCTGCTGACCATGCAGCTCGGCCCGGACGACATCCTCGTCGCCGCCAAGGTCGACTTCCTGGACGACGCCACCGGCGCCGACATCGAGGCCGCCGCCGACGAGGCCGAACGCCGCCTCACCGAGCGCTACCCCGAGATCGGGTACGTCTTCCTCGACCCCACCCGGTCGATGCCCGGCACCGGCGGCCGGGCCCGACGCACCCAGGACGAGGACGACCGGCCGGTGGACCAGGAGGCCCGCCAGACCTGACCCGGGCACCACCGCCGGCACGGACGCCGATAGCGTGCCCGGCATGGTGCGATGGCGATCCGGCACGGTCACGGCGGTACGGCGACGGTGGGCCGGCGCGACGGAACTCGACGTCGACCTGCCCGACGGCACCCGGCTACGCGCCCTGGCCTATCCCGCCCTGGTCGGTGACCCGGAGCCCGGCGACCGGGTGCTGCTCAACGCCGGCGCCCTGCTGATGGGCCTCGGCACCGGCGGTTACGCCCTGGTCGTCGCGCTCCCCGACCGGCTGCCCCCGGACCCGCCGCAGGCGCTCGACACCCGCGACGCCGGCCACCTGGTGAAGGCCCGCTACACCCCGCTGCAACCCATCCTGCTCGGCGTCGACGAGGAGGCCTCCCCGCACCACGAGCTGCTGGCCGCCGCCGAGAGCCTCGACGGCATGCCGGTGGTCACCGCCGACCTGCACTCCGCCCTGCCGGCCGTCCTCGCCGGCCTCCACGCCGACGCCCCCGACGCCCGGGTGGCGTACCTGCTCACCGACGGCGGTGCGCTGCCGGCCTGGTTCTCCCGCACCCTCGCCGGGCTCGCCGGTCGGCTCGCCGGCACGGTCAGCGTCGGCCAGGCCTTCGGCGGCGACCTGGAGGCCAGCACCCTGCACAGCGGGCTGCTCGCCGCCCGGCACGTGCTCCACGCCGACGTCGCGATCGTCGCCCAGGGGCCCGGCAACCTCGGCACCGGCACCCGCTGGGGCTTCTCCGGGGTCGCCGTCGGCGAGGCGGTCAACGCCGTCGCCACGCTGGGCGGCCGACCGGTCGGCTCGCTGCGGATCTCCGCCGCCGACCCCCGCCCCCGGCACCGCGGCGTCTCCCACCACAGCCTCACCGCGTACGGCCGGGTCGCCCTCGCCCCGGCGGAGCTGGTCGTGCCGGACGGCCTCGACCCGGCCCTCGCCGCCGAGGTGGACACGGCGCTGGCCCCCCTCGCCCACCGGCACCGGATCGTCACCGTGCCGACCGACGGCCTCGACGCGGCGCTGCGGGCCAGCCCGGTCGGCCTGTCGACGATGGGACGCGGCCTCGACGCCGACCACGCCTACTTCCTGGCGGCCGCCGCCGCCGGCCGGTACGCCGCCACCCTCACCCACTGACCCTCGGTTCATCTCCGCGACGTGGCGGGATCCGGAGCCAGGTCCCTGATCGAGTCGGTCCGGCCGCGGACACCGCCACGTCGCGGGGTCGGCGTCGGTGCTCGACCCGGCTGCGCCGACGGGAGCGCTCAGCTGGCGTGGTAGCCGTGCGCGACGATCTGCTCGGCCGAACGCGCGTACATCTCGGGGTCCTGCGGCGCCCACGTGCCCAGCCCGTCGACGTACCGGTTGTACATGCAGAACGCGGCGGCGATCAGCACCGTGTCGTGGATCTCCAGGTCGGTCGCCCCCTCGGCCCGGGCCGCGCCGACCAGGTCGGCGGTGACCTCCCGGCCGCTGCGCTGCACCGCCGCCGCGATCCGCAGCAGGGCGCGCAGCTTGTCGCTCACCGGCGCGGTCGACACGTCCCGGCGGACCTGGTCCACCAGCTCCATGCCGGTCGGCAGCTGGGCGGCGGCGAACGCCGAGTGCGACGAACAGCAGAACGCGCACTCGTTGAGACCGGAGACGTAGGCGGCGATGAGTTCCCGCTCGCCGGGGGTCAGCGTGGGATGCGGGGTCCGCAGCAGCACCTCGGCCAGCTCGTTGAGCGGCTTCGCGGTCTCCGGCCGGTACAACATCGGCCCGTTGATCCCGGGATGCGTCTTCTCGTCGAGACCGAGGTCGATGTGCGCCATGACTCTCCACTCCGCTCGTATCGACCACCGCCCACCGGCGGCGTCGATTCCAGTCGATGCGGAGACCTTTCCAGCGGTGTCGCCCGCGCGGCAACTCCGATCGTGCGCAATCCGCCCGCCGTGCCGGCCGAGGGCGTGCCGGCCGAGGGCGTGCCGGCCGAGGGCGTGCCGGCCGAGAGCGTGCCGGCCAAGAGCGTGCCGGCCAAGGGCGTGCCGCGCCCGCAGCGCTCAGCCGACGAGGAAGATGAGCGCCAGCCAGGCGCCCACGATCAGGATCAGCGCCGCCGCCAGCACCCAGGTCGGCACCGTGTACTCGCCCCGGCGGTTGCGCTCGACCTCGACGCGGATCTTCTCCCGGCGGCGGTCCATCCAGTTCAGCTTCTCGGCACCGGTCGGCTTCTCGGCGCCGCGACCGCGGTCGGAGGGTTCGGAAGTGTTCATCGCGTCGCCAGCGTACCGGTGCGGGTGCGGCCGGTGCCCACAGCACCGGCCGCCACCGCGTCACATGCTCGCGATCAGCCGCTCCACCCGCTCGTCGTACGCCCGGAACGGGTCCTTGCACAGCACCGTGCGCTGCGCCTGGTCGTTCAGCTTCAGGTGCACCCAGTCGACGGTGAAGTCCCGCCGCTTCTCCTGCGCGTGCCGGATGAACTCACCGCGCAGCCGCGCCCGGGTCGTCTGCGGCGGCGTCTCCTTCGCCTCGAAGATCTCCGGGTCGGTCGCCACCCGGTCCACCTCACCGCGCCGTTCCAGCAGCCCGTACAGGCCGCGCCCGCGCCGCAGGTCGTGGTACGCCAGGTCCATCTGCGCCACCCGCGGATGCGACAAGGGCAGGTCGTGCTTGCGCTGGTACCGCTCGATCAACCGCAGCTTCGTCACCCAGTCGATCTCCCGGGCCACCGGGTCCAGGTCGCCCGTCTCCACCGCCCGCAGCACCCGACCCCAGAGCTCCACCACCCGCTTCGCGGTCTGGTCGCCGCCCCGCCGCTCCACGAACTCGGTCGCCTTGGCCAGGTATTCCTGCTGGATCTCCAGCGCGCTGACCTCCTTGCCTGAGGTCAGCCGCACCTTGCGCCGGCCGGTGATGTCGTGCGACACCTCCCGGATCGCCCGGATCGGGTTCTCCAGCGTCAGGTCCCGCAGCACCACCCCGGCCTCGATCATCCGCAGCACGATGTCGGCCGTGCCGACCTTCAGCAGCGTGGTGACCTCGTTCATGTTCGAGTCGCCGACGATCACGTGCAGCCGGCGGTAGCGCTCCGCGTCCGCGTGCGGCTCGTCCCGGGTGTTGATGATCGGCCGGCTCCGGGTGGTCGCCGACGACACCCCCTCCCAGATGTGCTCGGCCCGCTGCGACAGGCAGTAGACCGCGCCCCGCGGGGTCTGCAGCACCTTGCCCGCCCCGCAGATCAACTGCCGGGTCACCAGGAACGGGATCAGCACGTCCGCGAGCCGGCCGAACTCGCCGTGCCGGGACACCAGGTAGTTCTCGTGGCAGCCGTACGAGTTGCCGGCCGAGTCGGTGTTGTTCTTGAACAGGTAGATCTCACCGGCGATGCCCTCGTCGTGCAGCCGCTTCTCCGCGTCGACCAGCAGACCCTCCAGGATCCGCTCGCCGGCCCGGTCGTGGGCCACCAGGTCGGTGACCGAGTCGCACTCGGGGGTCGCGTACTCGGGGTGCGAACCCACATCCAGATAGAGGCGGGCACCGTTGCGCAGGAACACGTTGCTCGACCGGCCCCACGACACCACCCGCCGGAACAGGTACCGCGCGACCTCGTCGGGGGAAAGCCGGCGCTGCCCGCGGTAGGTGCAGGTGACGCCGTACTCGGTCTCGAGGCCGAAGATTCGCCGCTCCATGATGTGACATTAGCCGCCCGAGGCCCCCGATGGGCAGCGTCTCATCGGCGTACGTCACCCGGTGGCGTCCCGCACCGCCCCGTCCCGCCCCGCCACGACCGGCGAGCCGGTACGGTGCGAGCCGTGCGGATCCTGGTCACCGGCGGTGCCGGCTTCATCGGCTCGGCGTACGTCCGGCGGCTGCTCACCGGCGCCGAACCCGACCTCGACGTCGACGCCGTCACCGTGCTCGACGCGTTCACCTACGCCGGCACCGAGGGCAGCCTGGACCCCGTCCGCGCCGACCCCCGGCTGCGCGTCGTCCGCGGCGACATCCGCGACGCGCCGCTGGTCGACGCCACCGTCGCCGGCCACGACGTCGTCGTCCACCTCGCCGCCGAGTCCCACGTGGACCGCTCCATCACCGGTGCCGCCGCCTTCGTCACCACCAACGTGGTCGGCACCCAGAACCTGCTGGACGCCGCCCGGCGGCACGGCACCCACCGCTTCGTGCACGTCTCCACCGACGAGGTCTACGGCTCCATCGACACCGGCTCCTGGACCGAGCACGCGCCGCTGGACCCCAGCTCGCCCTACTCGGCGTCGAAGGCCGGCGCGGACCTGCTCGCCCTCGCCCAGCACCGCACCCACGGCCTCGACGTCGTGGTCACCCGCGGCGCCAACACGTACGGGCCCTGGCAGTACCCGGAGAAGATCGTGCCGCTCTTCGTCACGAACCTGCTCGACGGGCACGACGTGCCGCTCTACGGCGACGGCGGCAACATCCGGGACTGGCTGCACGTCGACGACCACTGCCACGGCATCGCCCTGGCCCTGTCCCGGGGACGTCCCGGCGGCGTCTACCACCTCGGTGGCGGCGCCGAACTGACCAACCGGGACCTCACCGGCCGGCTGCTGGCCGCCTGCGGGGCCGGCTGGGACCGGGTCCGGCCGGTCGCCGACCGCAAGGGCCACGACCGGCGCTACTCGCTCGACACCGGCACCAGCCGGCGGGAACTCGGCTGGTCCCCCACCGTCGACATCGACCGCGGGCTGACCGACACCGTCGACTGGTACCGCACCCACCGCGCCTGGTGGGAGCCCCTCACGCCGCGCCGCTGACGGGCTCCCCCCTCGGCTAGGCCTCCGGCTGCTCCGTCTCCGTCTGCTGACCCTCCAGGTCGGCGGAGGCGGCCGACGTGGTCGGCTTGTGCGCCTCCTCCGTCGGCACGGTCGGCGTCTTCGCCCGCCCCGGAGCCGGCGCACCGTCCGCGTCGGCGTCACCGTCCAGCAGCGCGGTCAACGCCGCCCCGGTGATCCGGCGGAACGTCCGCCCCACCCGGCGCCGGTCCAGGACCGCCACCTCCAGCTGGTGGGCGGCGATCGACCGGGCCGCCCCGCCCTCACCGCCGACGCTGCCGAGCGCCTGCACCGCCACCCGGACCGCCTCACCGATCGACATGTCCGGCCGGTGCTCCGCCTTGAGCACCCCGGAGATCGCCTCCGCCTGGCCGCCCATCGCCATCCGGCCCGGCTCGTCGTTCACCGAGCCGTCGTACGTGAGCCGGTAGAGCGCGTCGTCCTCCGGCGTGGCACCCACCTCCGCCACGCAGATCTCCACCTCGAACGGCTTCGACTGCTCGGTGAAGATCGCGCCCAGCGTCTGCGCGTACGCGTTCGCCAGGGCCAGCCCGTTCACGTCGCGGCGGTCGTAGCTCAGGCCGTTCAGGTCGGCCATCCGCACGCCGGCGCGGCGCAGGTTCTCGAACTCGTTGTACCGGCCCACGGCGGCGAAGCCGATCCGGTCGTAGATCTCACTGACCTTGTGCAGGGTGCTGGAGAGGTTCTCCGCGACGAAGAGCACCCCACCGGAGTAGCTCAGCACCACGGCGCTGCGACCCCGGGCGATGCCCTTGCGGGCCAGCTCGGAGCGGTCGCGCATGATCTGCTCGGGCGAGGCGTAGAACTGCATGGCCACGGCGGCGGTTCTCCTTCAAGCTGTGCGGGCGACTGCTGAGTGTGGTGCGGGAGCGGGATCAGCCGCCCGGGTTCTCCATCCGGCGGGACACGACGCCCTCGGCGACCGCCGCCGTCTCGGCGTCGGTGAGCCGGTGCGTGCCCTCGGCCGTCGCGGTCATCACCACCGGGTAGATCCGCCGGGTCAGGTCCGGGCCGCCGGTCGCCGTGTCGTCGTCGGCCGCGTCGTAGAGCGCCTCGACCGCGAGCAGCACCGCGTCGTCGATCGACAGGCCGGTCCGGAACCGCTTCTTCAGCGCCGACTTCGCGAACAGCGAGCCGGAGCCGATCGCGTCGTAGCCGGTCTCCTCGTAGGGGCCGCCGGTGACGTCGAAGCTGAAGATCCGACCGGCCCGCGCCGGGTCGCTCGCGGCCAGGTCGAACCCGGCGAAGAGCGGGATCACCGCGAGGCCCTGCATCGCCGCGCCCAGGTTGCCCCGGATCATCGAGGCCAGCCGGTTGGCCTTGCCGTCGAGGGAGAGCATCGCGCCCTCGATCTTCTCGTAGTGCTCCAGCTCCACCTGGAACAGTCGCATCAGCTCGATGCCGATGCCGGCGGTGCCCGCGATGCCCACCAGCGAGTACGCGTCGGCGGGGTGCACCTTCTCGATGTCGCGCTGGGCGATCAGGTTGCCCATCGTGGCCCGCCGGTCGCCGGCCATCACCACGCCACCGGCGGCCGAGATGGCCACGATGGTGGTCGCGTGCGGCGCCAGGTCGGCGGCCATGCCGGGCGGCAGCGGCCGTCGGCCGGGCAGCATCTCGGGGGCCGCCTTGCTCAGGAACGCTGTGAAGGAGGACGTCCCCGCGTTGGTGAACACATCTGGAAGACGCCCGGATGGATCAAAACCCGCTGCCACGTGGTTCCTCTCAGGTACGTGATCGCCCTGGCCAGCCTCGCGGGACTGTCACGGAACTGGCCAAGACCACCGTTGCAGTTGAAGCAGAGTATCCCGCGCACCCAGCCGGTGCGATGATCGTGGTCCAGATGTTGCGGATCTTCACCGCCGCAGATCGCGCACACGCCGCCCTGCTCGGCGAGGAGCTCCTGGAACTCCTTCTCCCCCACCCCGTAGCGGCGGCGCAGATGGTATTCCCGAGACCCGCCGTGCAACCGGATCTTGCTCTCCTTGCCCTTCTCGTTGTGGCAAGGCTTGCAGTATCGGCCGTAGCCACCTCTCCCCGACCGGTTACGGGGAAAGTCATCGAGCGCTTTCGTCTCACCACATGTCGGGCAGCGGCGGTGACCATCCGGAACCACCGGCAGCTCGCGAACCTCCCGACCCTGCTTCTCCTTCAGACGCTTGGCGTAGCTCGCCTTGGAGCGCACGTTGAAGCAAGGCTTGCAATAGCTGCCGCGACCATCCGGCCGACGGGTGTTCGCACAGAACTCATCGAGCGGCTTCCACTCATCGCAGTCTCGGCAACGACGATGTCCGTCTCGATCATCTAACGCTCTGGGCATGTCCGGTTTGCCTGACTATGCCCTATTGGCCCCCTTTCTGCACATAGCCCCTCACGAATTCCTCGGCGTTCTCCTCGAGGACGGAGTCGATCTCGTCGAGGAGGTCGTCGACGTCCTCGGTGATCTCCGCGTGCCGCTCGGCAACCTCGGGGTTGGCCTGCGCGGTGACGTCCTCGATCTCCTCGCCCTGGGTCGACTTGCCGGACTGGGTCTGGCCGCCTTCTTGCGTCGCCATCTCGGTGCCTCCTCCACGATCGCCTGCGATGAACTTACCTCGCGGGAGCGACGAAAAGCCCGTCGCGCGCCGGGTTCCGGCGCGCGACGGGCCCGCGTATGGCAGGGGTCAGCCGCCGGTCAGGGTCTCCAGCAGGTCCTTGGCGCTGACGCACCGGTCGAAGAGCGCGCCGACGTGCGCCCGGGTGCCCCGCTCCGGCTCCATCATCGGCACCCGGACCAGCGATTCCCGGCCCACGTCGAAAATGACGGAGTCCCAGCTCGCGGCGACCACCTCGGAGGCGTACTGGGCGAGGCAGCGACCGCGGAAGTAGGCGCGGGTGTCCTCCGGCGGCTCGGTCATCGCGGTGCGGGTCTGCTCGTCGGTCAGCAGGGTCTTCATCGAGCCGCGCGACACCAGCCGGTGATACAGGCCCTTCTCCGGCCGGACATCGGAGTACTGCAGGTCGACCAGTTGGAGCTTGTGCGAGCCCCAGCCGAGCTTCTCCCGCTCCCGGTAGCCCTCCAGCAGCCGCAGCTTGGCCACCCAGTCCAGCTCGTCGGCGCACTCGAACGCGTCGCGGCCGAGCCGGTCCAGCACGCTCTCCCAACGGTTCAGCACGTCGGCGGTCTGCGCGTCGACGTCGCTGCCGTAGCGGTCGTCCACGAAGGACCGCACCCGCTCCAGGTAGGCCCACTGGACGTCCAGGGCGGTCAGCCGCCGGCCGTCGCGCAGCCGCATCAGGTGCTTGAGCGACGGGTCGTGGCTGACCGCGCGCAGCTCGCTGACCGGGTCGGCGATGCCCAGGTCGGCGCCGAGCGCCTTCTCCTCGATCATGGTGAGGATCAGCGCGGTGGTGCCGACCTTCAGGTAGGTGGAGATCTCCGACAGGTTCGCGTCGCCGATGATGACGTGCAGCCGGCGGTACTTGTCGGCGTCGGCGTGCGGCTCGTCGCGGGTGTTGATGATGGGCCGCTTGAGGGTGGTCTCCAGCCCCACCTCGACCTCGAAGAAGTCGGCACGCTGGGAGATCTGGAAGCCGCTCTGGCCGCCGTCCTGGCCGATGCCGACCCGGCCGGCGCCGCAGACGATCTGCCGGGTGACGAAGAACGGCGTCAGGTACGCCACGATGTCGGCGAACGGCGTCTGCCGCCGCATCAGGTAGTTCTCGTGGGCGCCGTAGCTGGCGCCCTTGTTGTCGGTGTTGTTCTTGTACAGGTGGATCGGGTGGGTGCCGGGGATCGTGGCGGCGCGCCGGGCCGCCTCGGCCATCACCCGCTCCCCCGCCTTGTCCCAGCGCACGATGTCGAGGGGGTTGGTCACCTCGGGCGTGGAGTATTCGGGGTGCGCGTGGTCGACGTAGAGCCGGGCGCCGTTGGTGAGTATGACGTTGGCGAGCCCCAGGTCCTCGTCGGCGAGCGCCTCGGCCGGGTCGTACGCCGCCCCGGAGTAGGTGAAGCCGCGGGCGTCGCGCAGTGGCGACTCCTCCTCGTAGTCCCAGCGGGCGCGTCCGCCCCGGTTGAGTTCGGGCCGCGCCCCGTAGGCGTTGACCACCTGGGAGGAGGTGACCATCGGGTTGGCTCCGGCCTGGCCGGGCACGGAGATGCCGTACTCGACCTCGGTGCCCATGATCCGTCGTACGCTCACACCGCCACCTTCGATCCGCTCGCCCCTGCCGTCGAGAGTAGTCTGCGCCAAGCCGTCCGGTGCCCGCCCAGGGCCTCGGGCGGGCGTCTTTCTGCCAGGAGAGGGTGGTCGTGGAGGATTCGACGCGGACAGCGGTGCGGGCGCCGGCACCGGAGGCGGGCCCGCCGGACGCGCCCCGACCGACCGGCCGCCGCCTGCTGTGGCGGTGGGGCCCACCGCTCGTCGCGTTCCTGGCCAGCAACCTGATGTACGCGGTGGCGGCCGCGCGGGGCGGCTACCACTACCTGGACGCCTCGGTGCACACCCGGTTCGACTCGGTCCAGTACCTGGGGATCGCCGACCGGGGGTACGAGATGTTCAGCTGCGGGGTGAACGCGCGGCTGGCGGCGAACTACGGTGCGGACTCGTGGTGCGGCAACGCCGGCTGGTTCCCGCTGTACAGCGGGCTGGTGGCGCTGCTGCGTCGGGTGACGGGGCTGAGCCTGGACGGGGCCGGCTTCGTGGTGACCGAGCTGGCCACCCTGTCGCTGGTGCTCCTGGCGTGGTGGGCGCTGTCGCAGGCGCTGCCCGCCGAGGAGGGGCAGGGGGTCGCCGGGCCCGGCTCCGGGCGCGACGGTGCGCCGGCCCGTACGCTGGCGGTCCTCGCGCTCGTGCTGCTCATTCCGGGTGCGGTGTACTTCCACGCCAACTTCCCGATGTCGCTGGCCGTGGCGGCGTCGATGGCGTACGTGCTGTTCCTGGCGCGGCGGCGGTGGGTGGCGGCGGGCCTGGCGGGGGCGTTGGCGACCGCGGCGTACCCGATCGGTGGGCTGGTGGCGGTCGTGGGTCTGGTCGCGGTCGGGGTGCTGGTGGCCCGCCGGCGGTTGACGGCGGGCCGGGCGGTGGGCGTGCTGGCGGCGGTGTGCGCGCTGCCGGCGGCCGGGATGCTGGCGGTGTTCGCCGTGCTCCAGGTGACCGTCGGGCACTGGAACGGCTACTTCCTGATCCAGGAGCACTATTCGGGCGGCCGGGGGCACAACCCGGTGGGTAACTTCCGGTGGGAGGTGGCCCGTCCGGCGCGGGTGTGGGTGGTGGATCCGGATCCGCACCTGGTGGCGCGGCTGCACGAGACGGTGCGGCTGAGCATCTGGGTGGCGTTGGCGCTGGTGCTGCTGGTCGTGGCGGCGGCGGTGGTCGGCGCGCGGCGGGACCGGCTGACGGCGGTGGACGCCGGGCTGACCGTCTTCATGGTGGCGATGTTCGTGGCGCCGCTGGTGGTGGGCAACCAGGTGGTGCAGTACCGGTCGCACACGCTGCTGGTGCCGGGGCTGCTGGTGCTGCGGCACCTGCCGGCGTGGCTGCTGTGGCCGCTGGTGGTGCTGCTGGTGCCGCTGGCGTACCGGATGGGGACCCTGTTCTTCCCGTCGCTGCTGACCTGAGCCGACGGGCTGACGACGACGAAGCGGCGGGCCACCCGGAGGTGGCCCGCCGCTTGTCGTCGTGGATCAGAGGTACTGGCCGGTGTTGCTGGCGGTCTCTATCGACCGGCCGGCCTCGGTGCCCTTGCCGCCGGAGACGAGCGTACGGATGTAGACGATCCGTTCGCCCTTCTTGCCGGAGATGCGGGCCCAGTCGTCGGGGTTGGTGGTGTTGGGCAGGTCCTCGTTCTCCCGGAACTCGTCGACGCAGGCGTCGAGCAGGTGCTGCAGCCGCAGCCCCTTGCGCCCGGAGGTGAGGAACTCCTTGATGGCCATCTTCTTGCCCCGGTCGACGATGTTCTGGATCATCGCGCCGGAGTTGAAGTCCTTGAAGTAGAGGACTTCCTTGTCGCCGTTGGCGTAGGTGACCTCGAGGAAGCGGTTCTCCTCGGTCTCCGAGTACATCCGCAGGACGACCGCGTCGATCATGGCCGCGACGGTGGCCAGCGGGTCGCCGCCGTGCTCGGCCAGGTCGTCCGGGTGCAGGGGCAGCCCGGAGAGGACGTACTTGGAGAAGATGTCCTTGGCCGCCTCGGCGTCCGGTCGCTCGATCTTGATCTTCACGTCGAGTCGGCCGGGGCGCAGGATCGCCGGGTCGATCATGTCTTCCCGGTTGGAGGCGCCGATGACGATGACGTTCTCCAGCCCCTCGACACCGTCGATCTCGCTGAGCAGCTGCGGGACGATGGTGTTCTCCACGTCGGAGGAGACACCGGAGCCGCGGGTCCGGAAGATCGAGTCCATCTCGTCGAAGAACACGATCACCGGGGTGCCCTCGCCGGCCTTCTCCCGCGCCCGCTGGAAGATCAGCCGGATGTGCCGCTCGGTCTCGCCGACGTACTTGTTGAGCAGCTCGGGGCCCTTGATGTTGAGGAAGAAGCTGGTGTGCCTCTCCTTGCCCTCCCGCTCGGCGATCTTCTTCGCCAGCGAGTTGGCCACCGCCTTGGCGATCAACGTCTTGCCGCAGCCCGGCGGGCCGTAGAGCAGGATGCCCTTCGGCGGCCGGAGCTGGTGCTCACGGAACAGGTCGGCGTGCAGGAAGGGCAGTTCCACCGCGTCGCGGATCTGCTCGATCTGCGACTGGAGGCCACCGATGTCGGTGTAGTCGACGTCGGGCACCTCCTCCAGGACCAGCTCCTCGACCTCGCTCTTCGGGATCCGCTCGTACGCGTACGCCGAGCGGGGCTCGATCATGAGCGAGTCACCGGCCCGGATCGGCGAACCGATCAGGGTCTCGGCCAGGTGCACGATCCGCTCCTCGTCGGAGTGCGAGACCACCAGGGCCCGGTCACCCGGGGCACCGTCGGGACCCACGAGGATCTCCTTGAGCATCACGACCTCACCGACCCGCTCGAAGCCGAACGCGTCGACGATGTTGAGCGCGTCGTTGAGCAGGACCTCCTGGCCGCGTCGCAGCTCGTCGACCTCCAGCGAGGGCGAGACGGCGACGCGGAGCTTACGCCCGCCGGTGAACACGTCCACCGTGCCGTCGTCGTGCTTCGCCAGGAAGACGCCGTAGCCGCTCGGCGGTTGCGCGAGGCGGTCGATCTCCTCCTTGAGCGTCACGATCTGCGCGCGAGCCTCCTTGAGGGTGCTCACGAGCCGTTCGTTGTTCTCGGTCAGCCGCGCCAACTGCGCCTGGGTGGCCGCCAGCCGCTCTTCGAGCTGCCGGACGTGTCGGGGGCTTTCGGTCAACTTGCGCCGCACCAGAGCGAGTTCCTCTTGAAGGAACGCGACCTGCGTGGAGAGATCGTGGGCCTCCTTCTCCCACCGTGCGGCGCGCGAGTCCGCGTCGTCGCTGCGTGCCACGTCCCACCTCCCCGGGGGGCTTGAACGTTCTGAGCTAACACTAGCCGCTATGAGCCCGATTCGGTCCCATGCAACGCGCTCGTCACCGAAGCTTGATCGCCAAGGCCTGGTCGACGGGCCGGTACGGCGGTTCGGGTACCGTCGGAGTGTGGGACGGGAGAACATGGGGGGTGCACCGGTGGCGGAGGTCGCGACGGACCAGCTTCAGGTCTGGGTGGATCAGGATCTCTGCACGGGCGACGGACTCTGCGTCCAGTACGCCCCGGAGGTCTTCGAGTTCGACGTCGACGGCCTGGCGTACGTCAAGGGCGCCGACGGCGAGCTGCGGCTGGCCCCGGGCAGCCGGGTCGACGTGCCCGAGCACCTGCGCCTCGAGGTGATCGACTCGGCGAAGGAGTGCCCGGGCGAGTGCATCCACGTGGTGCGCGGCGACGGCGTCGAGGTGGCCGGCCCGGAGGCCGAGGAGGACTGACCCGCCGCCTGCCGGCCCGGACGGGGCCGGCAGGCGAGCGGTACGACTCAGAGCACCGGGCGGCCGACCACCGAGGCGACCAGCCGGGCGAACTCCTCCAGGCGGGCGATCTGACCGGCCCCGCCGTCGTCGATGGTCTTGCCGAAGCGCAGCGCGTCGTGCCGCGGCGTACCGGCGATCTCGTCGCCGGGCGGCGCCTCGTCCAGCGACGTCAGCAGCAGATAGACGTCGATGCTGTCGACCCGGATCTCCCCGGTGTCGGCGCGGGTGAGCCGCCGCCGGCAGCCGACCTCGGTGACCGTGGAGACGGGCACCACCCGCAGCGACGAGGTCATCGACCCGGGCGGGCCCTCCCCCGGCGGGACGTCCTCGCCGTGCCAGAGCACCAGGCGGCTGCCGTCGCAGACGACGACCTCCTGCCACACCCCGTTGACCTCGTTGACGAAGCGCTCCAGGGTGAAACCGAGCACCGAGGCGCCGCGCAGCACCCCGCCGAGCGCCTCCAGGGCCACGTCCGGGTCGCGCAGGTAGGCCCGCGCGGCGGATTCGAGGTCGGTGTAGGGCGACCAGTCCGGGAAGACCGCCGGCAGGTCACCGTTGCCGAACCCGGGCCGGCTCATGCCACCGCCTCCGTTCGCGTCACGGCTGGTCCCGCTCCTGACCCGGGTCGGTCGGCTCCGCACCGGCCGCCCGGTCGGCCGCCGCCTGCCGGGCCGCCGCGGCCTCGCGCAGCGCCTGCTTGCGCTCGGCGTACGCCTCGGCGCCCTTGCTGGGCTTGCGCCGCCGCGGCGGGGCGGTGACCCCGGGGGCGAGCTTACGGGCCGAGACCAGGAACGCGGTGTGCGCGATCATGCGGTGGTCGGGGCGGACGGCCAGGCCCTCGGCGTGCCAGTCGCGGACCAGCGACTCCCAGGCCCGGGGCTCGGTCCAGCCGCCGCGCTCGCGCAGCGCCTCGACCAGCTCGGAGAGCTGCGGGGTGGTGGCCACGTAGCCGATGAAGACGCCGCCGGGCACCAGCGCCCGCTCGACCATGTCGAGCGTCTCCCACGGGGTGAGCATGTCCAGGATGATCCGGTCGAAGCCGGTCTCCTGGCACTGCGCGACGTCGCCGACGTGCAGGTTCCAGGCGGGGTGCGGGCCGTTGAAGAAGGCCTCCACGTTGCGCCTGGCGATCTGGGCGAAGTCGTCGCGCACCTCGAACGAGTGCAGCTCCCCCTCGGTGCCGACGGCGCGCAGCAGCGAGCAGCTCAGCGCGCCGGAGCCGGCGCCGGCCTCCAGGACCTTCGCGCCGGGGAAGATGTCGCCCATCGCGACGATCTGCGCCGAGTCCTTCGGATAGATCACCTGGGCGCCGCGGGGCATGGAGAGCACGTAGTCCGACAGCAGCGGGCGCAGCGCCAGGAACGCGGTGCCGCCCCCGCTGGTGGTCACCACGCTGCCGTCGGGCAGGCCGATCAGCGTGTCGTGGGCCAGGATGCCGCGGTGGGTGTGGAACTCCTTGCCCGGCTCCAGCGTCACCGTGTGCATCCGCCCCTTGGGGTCGGTCAGCTGCACGCGGTCACCGGGGCGGAACGGCCCGCGGTGCACCGGTGTCAGCGCCGGGGTGGCCGGGACGGCGGAGGGATCTGCGGTCACGTGTTCATCTTCCGTTCGGGTTCCAGGAGCCGGGCGAGGTCCGCGATGTGCAGCACGCCGACGACATCTTCGCCTGCCGTCACGACGTACTGTGCGCCCGGGTGGGTCCGCACGGTCTCCATCACCCGTTCGCCGTCCGCGTCGACCGGCAGGGCGGGCAGCGTGTCCAGGGCGCGGGCGACCTCGTCCACCGCGAGCCACGGCCGCCGGTGCAGGGGTACGGCGTCGGCCCGGGCCTCCTCGACCAGGGCGACCGGCCGGCCGGTCGTGTCGACCACGGCGAGCGCCGCCACCGGGGTGGCACCTTCGGCGCGCCGCCGCTGCGCCTCGGCCAGTGGCGTGCCGGCGGGTACGGGCAGCAGGGGCCGGGCCAGCCGGGCCAGGTCGACCAGGGGCAGCCGCCGGCTGATCCGGGCCATCCGGATGGACTGGCCGGCGCCGCGCCAGAGGGTCAGCGCGACGAGCAGCAGCAGCGGCAGGGCCAGCGGCACGAGCGCCCGGCGCAGGGTGAGCACCACCACCAGGGCCACGGTGCCGACGGCCACGATGCGACCGACCTGGCCGGCCACCTCGGTGCCCCGGTGCCGGTCGCCGGTCCGCGCCCAGACCGCGGCGCGCAGCGCCCGGCCCCCGTCCAGCGGCAGTCCGGGCAGGCTGTTGAAGATCGCGACCACCACGTTGCTCGCGGCGAGCTGGAAGGCGAGCTGGTCGCCGAGGGTGCCGTCGGGCAGGGCGAGGGTGGCGGCGACACCGGCCGCGCCGAGCACCACCGACACGGCCGGGCCGGCGAGGGAGACCAGCAGCTCGACCCGGGGGCTCGGGGCGTCCCGGTCTAGCTCGGTGTAGCCGCCGAGCAGTTCCAGGGTGATCCCGCGCACACCGATGCCGTACCGGCGGGCGGTCAGGGCGTGCCCCAGCTCATGCAGCAGCACCGAGCCGAGCAGGGAGACGACGAAGCCGAGCCCGATCAGGTAGCCGCCGAGCGGACCGAGGTCGAGCTGGCGGCGGGCCAGCACGGCGTACGCGACGGTCACCACCAGGGTGAGCAGCAGCATCGAGGCGTCCAGGTGCAGCGGCACCCCGCACACCCGCCCGACCGTCAGGCGGCGGCGGCGCGCGGGTCGGGTCGGCTGCTGCACCGCACCGATGGTACGCGGCGGCGATCATGTGCCGGTGCGGCGACGGAGCGGGTGTCGGACCGGTGCCCTAACCTTCCGGGCATGACGGCGGAACCGGTGATCGACACGCAGGACACCCTCGTTCCGGCGGCGGTGCCGCCCACGGTGCGGGCGTCGCTGTCGCCGTCGCGGGCGGCGGATTTCAAGACGTGTCCGCTGCTCTACCGGTTCCGCAGCATCGACCGGCTGCCCGAGCGGCCGAGCGTCGAGCAGGCCCGGGGCACCCTGGTGCACGCCGTGCTGGAGCGGCTGTTCGACCTGCCGGCGGCGGCCCGCACGCCGGAGTCGGCGGGTGACCTGGTGAGCCCGCAGTGGGACCGGCTGGTCACCGAGCAGCCCGAGCTGGCGGGGCTCTTCGCCGACGGTGACGCGGTCGGCGCCGCCGAGTTCCTCCGCTCGGCCACCGCCCTGCTGGAGGGCTACTTCGCGGTGGAGGACCCACGCCGGTTGGAACCGGCCGAGCGGGAGGCGTTGATCTCCGCCGTGGTCGACGACGAGCTGCTGATCCGGGGCTACCTGGACCGCCTCGACGTCGCCCCGGACGGGGCGCTGCGGGTGGTCGACTACAAGACCGGCGGGGCGCCCCGGGAGGCGTTCGAGGCGCGGGCGCTGTTCCAGCTGAAGTTCTACGCCCTGGTGCTGTGGCGGACCCGGGGCGTGGTGCCGCGGGTGCTGCGGCTGCTCTACCTCAAGGACGCCGAGGTGTGCGACTACACCCCCGACGCCGAGGAGCTGCTGCGCTTCGAGCGCACGGTGGTGGCGCTCTGGCAGGCGATCGAGCAGGCCACCGCGCGGCAGGACTTCCGGCCCCGGCCGAGCCGGCTCTGCGACTGGTGCAACCACCAGGCGCTCTGCCCGAGCTTCGGCGGCACCCCGCCGCCCTTCCCGGTGGCCGCTCCCGCCGACCCGCTGCGCGACGCCCGGTCCGGGCCGGCCGCCCCCGGCGCGGACGAGTGACCCTCCTCCTCGGGGAGGACGCCGGGTTCGGCTCCGGCGACGAGGGATCGGCCGCCCGGGCGGTTAGCGTGTGCGCATGACCGACCGGCTGAAGGCGTGGGCGCGTCGCCGGCCGCTGGCCGCCGACGGGCTCTTCGCGGTCGGGCTGGTGCTGCTGGAGGTCCTGTTCATCCTGCTCACGCCGCGGGAGTTCTGGCCCGCGCGGCTGCCGGCCGCGTTGGGCTGGAGTGCGCTCGGCGCGGCGCCGGTGGCCCTGCGCCGGGTCGCGCCGTGGCCGGCGGTGGGCGCCGCGGTGGCCACCCTCGCGGTGCCGGCGCTGCTCGGGCACGCGCCGACCACGCAGAGCCTGACGTTCGTCGTGCTGACGTACACGATGGCGGCGCACCGGTCGGCGCGTCCGGCAGTGCTGGCCACCGTGCTGCTCTGGGTGCCGGTGGCGGTCACCAACGCGGTGGCGCCGATGGAGGGCCCGCTGGAGATCGGCACCGCCTACCTGGTGCTCAACAACGCGCTCACCGCCACGGTGGCGTACGCGGTGGGCCGGGCGGTGCACGCCCGCCGCCAGTCGACGCAGGTGCTGCGCGAGCGGGCCCGGGTGGCCGAGCGCACCCAGCGGGCCCTCGCGGAGCAGGCGGTGGCGGACGAACGCCGCCGCATCGCCCGGGAGCTGCACGACGTGGTGGCGCACCACGTCAGCGTGATGGGGGTGCTGGCCACCGGCGCCCGCCGGGTGCTGCGGCGGGACCCGGACGCCGCGGACGGGGCGATCGCCACCATCGAGGACACCAGCCGGGCCACCCTGCGGGAGCTGCGCCGACTGCTGGACGTGCTGCGTACCGAGGCGGAGCCGGCCGCCGACCTGGCGCCGCAGCCCGGCCTGGCCGGCATCGAATCGCTGGTGGAGCAGGTCCGCGAGGCGGGGCTGCCGGTGGCCCTGCAGGTCGACGGCACGCCCGGCCCGATGGAGCAGGGCGTGGCGCTGACCGTCTACCGGATCGTGCAGGAGGCGCTGACCAACGCGCTCAAGCACGCCGGGACGGCGACCGCGTCGGTGCGGCTCGGGTTCGCCGACGGAGACGTGACGGTGGTGGTGGACGACACGGGGCGGGGCCCGGCCCCGGCACCCGACCGGGTCGGGCACGGTCTGGTCGGCATGCGGGAGCGGGTGGCCCTCTACGGTGGGTCCCTGCGGACCGGCGCCCGGCCGGGCGGCGGCTTCCGGGTCTCCGCCCGGATCCCGGTGGAGCCGCTCGGGACGGTGCCGGCGTGAGCGCCCCGCCGGCCGGGACCGGGCGGACCGGCGGGCCCGGGCGGCGGGCCAGGGCCGGGGACGCGCACGACGACCAGCACGACGGGGGACACGATGACCGAGGGCACGGCGCCGAAGCGGCCGGTACGGATCCTGCTCGCCGACGACCAGCCGCTGCTGCGGACCGGCTTCCGGATGGTGCTGGGCATCGAGGAGGACCTGGACATCGTCGCGGAGGCCGGGGACGGCGCGGAGGCGGTCGAGCTGTCCCGCCGACTGCTGCCGGACGTGGTGCTGATGGACATCCGGATGCCGCGGATGGACGGGGTCGCCGCCACCCGGGCGATCGTCGACGCCCGACTGCCGGTGCGGGTGCTGATCCTCACCACCTTCGACCTGGACGAGTACGTGGTCGGCGCGTTGCGGGCCGGGGCGAGCGGTTTCCTGGCCAAGGACGTCCCGGCGGAGGACCTGGTGACCGCGATCCGCACGGTCGCCGCCGGGGAGGCGGTGGTCGCGCCGCGCATCCTCAAGCGGCTGCTGGACCGCTTCGCCGACGTCCTGCCGGACCCGTCGGCGGGTCCGCCGAAGGCGCTCGGCACGCTCACCGAACGGGAACGGGAGGTGCTGGTGCAGGTCGCCCGGGGGCTGTCCAACGCCGAGATCGCCCGAGCGCTGTCGGTCAGCGAGACGACGATCAAGACGCACGTGGGGCACGTGCTGACCAAGCTGGGCCTGCGCGACCGGGTGCAGGCGGTCGTGCTGGCGTACGAGACGGGCCTGGTCCGCCCGCGCGGGTGAGCACCGCCGGGGCATGTTGTCGTCGTCACCTACCGTGACCGTCGGGGGCGCGGCGCGGTTGACCATGACGCGACGTCAGGTCCTAGCGTCGACGGCGCAGGCGTCCCGCGCGCCGGAAAACCGGTCGTTCGGGCGACGTCTCGGGGGCGACCCTGAGTCGGCATCGGGGGCGACCCGCAGTGAGATTTCCGGCCCGGCTACGCCCGGGGTCGGACGGATTCACCGCCGGTGGCACCGAGGATGGGATCTGCCGCACCGACCACGGGGGCGGTGCGGATCAGCAGCGGACGGAAGAGGTAGATGACGTGACGGCGACGGTAGGCCAGCAGGCGCAGGCCGCGGCCCGGGCCAACGACGTGTGGAAGGTGTACGGCAGCGGTGAGGCCCAGGTGGCCGCCCTGCGCGGAGTCAGCGCGGAGTTCGAACGCGGCCGGTTCACGGCGATCATGGGGCCGTCCGGCTCCGGCAAGTCGACGCTGATGCACTGCCTGGCCGGCCTCGACTCGGTCACCAAGGGCACCGTGGCGATCGGCGACACCACCGTGACGGGGCTCGGCGACGCCGGGCTGACGAAGCTGCGCCGCGACAAGGTCGGCTTCATCTTCCAGCAGTTCAACCTGCTGCCCACGCTGACCGCGGAGGAGAACATCCTGCTGCCGCTGTCGATCGCCGGGCGCAAGCCCGACCGGGCCTGGTACGACACGGTGATCGACACGGTCGGTCTGCGGGACCGGCTCGGGCACCGTCCGGCGCAGCTCTCCGGCGGCCAGCAGCAGCGGGTCGCCTGCGCCCGGGCGCTGGTCTCCCGCCCCGAGGTGATCTTCGCCGACGAGCCGACCGGCAACCTGGACTCCCGCTCCGGCGCGGAGGTGCTGAACTTCCTACGCAACTCCGTACGCGAGCACGGCCAGACCATCGTGATGGTGACCCACGACCCGACCGCCGCCGCGTACGCCGACCGGGTGGTCTTCCTCGCCGACGGGCAGATCGTCTCCGAGCTGATCGAGCCGACCGCCGAGACGGTGCTGGACACGATGAAGAAGCTGGACACCCCGGCCGAGGTGAGCAACTGATGTTCCGCGCGACGTTGAAGAGCCTGCTGGCCCGGAAGGTCCGGCTGCTCCTCTCCGGCCTGGCCGTGGTGCTGGGCGTCATGTTCGTCTCCGGCGCGTTCGTGCTCACCGACACCCTCGGCCGGTCCTTCGACGCGGTCTTCGCCGACGCGTACCAGGGCGTCGACGTGAACGTGGCGGCGAAGCCGAAGGTCGCGGTGGGCGAGAGCGAGGGCGAGCAGGTCGCCGCGCCCGTGCCGGCCGCCACGCTGGAGAAGGTCCGCGCGGTCCCCGGGGTGGCCGAGGCGACCGGTGTGGTCGCCACCGACGGCGCCCGGCTGATCGGCAGCGACGGCAAGGTGGTCACCTCGTTCGGGCCGCCGCAGCTGGGCGAGAACTGGCAGGGCGAGAGCGACCTGCTGAAGCTGCGGGAGGGTCGGGAGCCGCGCGCCGACGACGAGATCGTGGTGAACGCGGCGCTGGCGAAGGCCGCGAAGGTCAAGGTCGGTGACCGGGTCGGCGTGCTGACCCTGGCGCCGAAGAAGGTGTTCACCCTGGTCGGTGTCTTCGGCTACAGCGGCGACCGGGACTCCGTCGGCGGCGTCAACGAGGTCGCCTTCACCACCCCGGTCGCCCAGCAGCTGATGCTCGGCCAGCGGGACGTGTTCAACAACATCACCGTCAAGGCCGCCGCCGGGGTGACCGACAGCGCGCTGCGGGACGACGTGGCCCGCGCGGTCGGCGGCGACTACGAGGTGAAGACCGGCAAGCAGGTCTCCGCCGACGCCTCCGCCGGGCTGAAGGAGGGGCTCTCCTTCTTCAACAAGATCCTGCTCGGTTTCGCCGCGGTGGCGCTGCTGGTGGGCACCTTCCTGATCCTCAACACCTTCTCGATCATCGTGGCGCAGCGGACCCGGGAGCTGGCCCTGATGCGTGCCATCGGCGCCAGCGGCCGGCAGATCATCGGCTCGGTGGTGCTGGAGGCCGTCATGGTGGGCCTGATCGCGTCGGTGCTGGGGCTCGCCGCCGGCATCGGCGTGGGCGCGCTGCTGGCGTACCTCTTCGGCAAGCTGGCGGGCGGCCTCGCGCTGTCGTCGCTGGGCGTGCCGGCCGCGGCCGTGATCGGGGCGTTCGGCGTCGGCCTGGTGATCACCGTGGTGGCGGCGCTGCTGCCGGCGCTGCGGGCGTCCCGGATCCCGCCGATCGCCGCGATGCAGGACGTGGCCACCCCGGACCGGCCGCTGACCAAGGTCACCGTGGCCGGCGCGGTGGTGACCGCGATCGGCGCGGTGCTGCTCTTCCTCGGCCTGGACGGCCACGCCGGCGACAACACCCTGGCCACCATCCTCGCCGGCGTGCTGTTCGCCTTCATCGGGGTGGCGCTGCTGACCCCGCTGATCAGCCGGCCGGTGGTGTCGCTGCTCGGGGCGATCTTCGCCTGGTCGGTGCCGGGCCGGCTGGGCCGGCTGAACTCCGGCCGCAACCCCCGTCGCACCGCCATCACGGCGGCCGCGCTGATGGTCGGCATCGCGCTGGTCACCGGCGTGACGGTGATCCTCGACTCGGCCAAGGGCAGCATCAGCAAGGTCGCCGCCGACACCATCAAGGCCGAGCTGGTGATCTCCGGGGCGCAGAGCGGGCCGCGCCCGCCGAGCTTCGACCCGGCGGTGCTGGAGAAGGCCGCGGCGATCCCGGGCGTGCAGATCGTCGACGGCGAGTACGGCGACATGGCCACCGTCAACGGCACCCGCACCTTCGTGGGGGCGTCCAGCGACGTCGCCGCGCTGGAGCGGATCTTCGGCGCGAAGGCCACCGCCGGTGACATCAGCCGGCTCGGCCCGGACCAGATCCTGGTCAGCTCCGACACCGCGAAGTCCCGCAACGTGTCGGTCGGCTCCCAGCTGACGGTGCAGCTGTCCCGCGGCGAGCCGAAGACCTACACGGTCAGCGGCATCTACGAAAGCTCCCAGGTCACCAACCCGGTGATGCTGCCGGCGCAGGCGGCGAAGGACTTCGCCATCCCGCAGCCCATCCAGGGCTTCGTGCAGCTCGCGCCCGGCGCGCGGGTCGACGACGTGCAGCCGCAGGTGAAGTCGTTGCTGGCCGACAGCCCCGAGGTGTCGGTGGCGGACCGGGACGCGTTCATCAAGCAGCAGACCAGCCAGCTCGACACCCCGCTGCGGATGATCCAGATCCTGCTGGCGCTGGCCATCGTGATCGCCGTGCTCGGCATCATCAACACCCTCGCCCTGTCGGTGCTGGAGCGGACCCGGGAGCTGGGCCTGCTGCGGGCGATCGGGCTGCGCCGGGCGCAGACCATGCGGATGATCACCGTCGAGGCGGTGGTGATCTCGATCTTCGGGGCGCTGCTCGGCGTCACGGTCGGCACCGGACTCGGCGCCGCCGTGGTCCGGGCGCTCAAGGACGAGGGCATCACCGACCTGGTCCTGCCGTGGGGCCAGATGGGGCTCTTCCTGGGGCTCGCCGCGATCATCGGCGTGATCGCCGCGGTGCTGCCCGCCGTCCGGGCCGCCCGGATCAACGTGCTGAACGCCATCGCCCACGACTGAGGGTGAGCCGGGCGAGCCGCCCTCCGGTCACCGACCGGGGGGCGGCTCGCCGAGCAGGGCGGCCAGCAGCTCCAGGTCCGCCGCGGTCAGGCTCGTCACCTGGTGTACGCCGTCCGCCGCTGGCACCGGCACGTCCAGCGGTACGGCCAGCACCGCCGCACCGGCGGCGAGCGCGCTGGTCACCCCCGTCGGCGAGTCCTCGATCGCCACACACCGCTCGATCGGCACGCCCAGCAGCCGAGCGGCGGTCAGGTACGGCTCCGGGTGCGGCTTGGCCGCGTCCACCTCGTCGCCGCAGACCACCACGTCGAAACTGTCCCGCCCCAGCGTGTCCAGCGCGATCTCCACCAGCGCCCGCCCGCTGGAGGTGACCAGCGCGGTCGGGATGCCGGCGGCGCGTACCGCCCGCAGCAAAGCGGACGCACCGGGCCGCCAGCTCAGGCCGGTGCGGAACAGCTCCAGGATGCGGGCGTTGATCCAGGCGGCGCTCACCTCGGGATCCCGGCCCGGCTGACCGAGGTCGTCGTGCAGGATCCGCATCGAGGCCGCCATGCTGGTGCCGACGATCGCGCGCCGGGCCGCGGCGGAGAGGGTGCCACCGTACTCGGCGGCCAGCTCCTCGAGCGCGACGTCCCAGAGTTTCTCGCTGTCGACCAGCGTGCCGTCCATGTCGAAGAGCACGGCGGCGGGGTGGGTGCTGCTCAGCGGAGCCTCCTCGGCGTGCGGGCGTACCCGGGGATCCTCTCAGCCCCGCGCGGCCCGGCACCGCCCGTCCCGCCCCGGCGTGACCTGCGGCATCCTCGCGTCAGTTCAGCCCGCAGGCGCCGAGGGACTTCTCGTACCCCCGGAAGAAGGAGTCGGTGCGCTGCTCGGCGCTGCCGTGCGAGCCCTCCGCGAACCACGGCTGGTCCGGGTCGTCGCCCACCGCCAGCAGCCCCTCCCGGAACTCCTCCAGGTCGCCGTCCTCCAGCCGCAGGCTGCCGTCCCGGACCGAGTCACCGAGGTACGCCCCGGCCATGCAGTCGGCCTGGAGTTCCTGCTGGATGGTGTAGGTGTAGCGGATGCCGAGGCGCACCTGCACGCCGTGGGCGTACTCGTGGCCGAGCAGATAGAACAGGAACGCGTCACCGACCTGCCGGAACGCCGCCACCGACCAGTTCACGTCGTAGGCGATGAAGTCGCCGGCCGAGCAGTAGACGGCGTTGTTGCGCGGCAGCCCCTGGCCACCGCAGGACACCTCGCCCGCCCGGGTGTACGGCACCACGCGGCGGACCGGCTGGAACCGCTTGCCGGACTTCCGGAACTGGGCGGTCCAGTAGCTCTGCGCGCCGCCCAGCGCGTCGTTGAAGTCCTGCTTGAACTCGGCGACGCTGGTCGTGCCGTCGGCCCGGGTGGTCTGCGCGCCCGGCGAGGCGGGCTGCCGGGGCTGCTGCGGCCGGGGCTGCGCGGGCTCGCCCTGGCTGCTCACCCCACCCACCATGCAGCCGCCGGCCACCATCGCCGCCACCAGCAGACCGGCGAGCAGCCCCGGCTGCCGACCTCGCGCGCGCTCCCCCACGGTGCCCTCCCCGGCCTCGCTCCTGGTTGGCACCCTTACCCCGTCCACCGACGGGTGATGCCACCCCTGAGCACGCACCACCGCCCGTTGTCGTTCAGCGGTTCCGCCGCCGAGCGGCCGGTGGCACCCTCCCGGTACAGTGCGCCCGTGCCTCACGAACCGGTTCACGCCAGCATCGTCTACTGGCGACGCAGCAGGTGGAACGGCGCCCGCTGCGAGCCGATCCTGATGACCCTGCACGAGGGACGGCTGCGCGCCCGGGACCGCGCCGGCCGGGAACTCTTCGCCGTCGCGCCCGGCCAGGTCACCGGCCGGCTGTCCCGGTTCGGCACGTTGCTGCTCACCGTCGGCGGGCAGGCCTTCCACCTCGTCGGCCGGGGCGGCGCGCAGGCGCCCTCCCCCACCGCCGAGCAGCAGCGGGCGTACACCGATTTTCGGACCCGGCACCCGGAGCCGGCCCCGACCGACCGGCCGGGCCTGGTCGACCAGCTGCTCAACGGTGCGGCGGCCTGGCGGATGCGCCGCTGGCGGGACGCGCTGGGCGACGCCGGTGCCGGCGTCGCCCGCTGACCCGGTCATCCCCCGCCACCCAGGTGGGGGCGACGGATGCCGTCGCTCTCCGGGTGCTGCCACTGCGCCGTCTCCCGGTGCCGGGTGGCGTGGGCGTCCCGCACCGCGGCCCGGTCCTCGTCGGTGCCGCGCCGCCGCCGGTCCCGCAACGCCAGGTGACCGAAGACGGCCGCGAGGATGACGGCCAGCACCGCCAACACCGTCAGTATCGTCGTCATGCCGTCACGGTAGGACCGGCCCGCACCCCGGACTCAGCTCAGCTGACGCCGCCACTCGTGGGCCGGGTGCACCAGCGCCAGCGCGTCGTCCAGCCACCGTCGCTGCGGGGTCGACAGCAGCGGCAGGACGGCGTCGAAGTCGACCCGGTCCTTGTCCCGCAGCGCCTTGGCCTTGAACAACAGCACCACCTCCGGCCGCAGGTACGGCACACCCTGCGGATCCCGCCGGATGAGTTCCGCATAGGGCAGGCGCAGCCGCGCGTCCCGCCGACAGATCCAGGTGTCCCCGTCGTGCGGCTCGCGGAACACGTCGAAGCGCCACACGTCGGCGTCCCGCTCCCACGCCCACGTCTGGTGGTGCGCCCGCAGGGCCTCCGCCGACAGCGGCACCGTCCGACCGCCACCGGCGACCCGGAACTCGCACTCGGGAAAGCGCGCGGCCACCTCGGCGAACCGGTCGGCCGGCACGGCGATCTCCAGGTCACCGTGGCTGCGGGTCGTCGCACCACGGAACAGGTCGAGGGCCCAGCCCCCGGCCACGCACCACGGCACGTCCACACCGGCCAGCCGGTCGGCGACCACCTCAGGCGGCCACGGATCCCACGCGTCGTCGTCGAAGGCCATCCCGCGACCGTACGCCGCACGAATCCTCCCGGCTGCCCCCTCGCTACGGGACGGGCTGCGCCGGAACGACCGGTCGACCCGGCTCGGGCGACGGCACGTCGGCGGCGCGGTCGGGCGGGGCCGGCTCCAGCAGGTCCTTGAGCCGCCGGTAGTACCACAGGGCGGTCATCACGTAACCGAACAGGAAGCCGACCACCAGGTAGAGCAGGACGAGGCTGCCGGCCAGGACGCGCGCGGTCGGCGCCGGACCGGCGGCGTCGCCGCCGGTCAGGGCGCGGGCGAGCGTGTCGGCCAGGGAACCGAAGCCGCTCCCGAGGCGGCCGAGCTGCGTGAGACCGGCACCCAGCAGCAGCTTGGTGAGCCAGTCGGAGACCTGTTCCAGGTTCGTTCCGGGCGTCAGCACACTGGTCGCCGACAACGCCTGCGGGGCGGCCACCTCCTTCGCCGCCTCCACCACCCGCGCCGGGGAGAAGCGCGGCAGGCCGAACAGGAACCCGCCGAGCGCCCCGACCGCGCCGGCCGCCCCCGCGACGAGCGCCCCGGCCGCGAAGACCGCCGCCGAGCGCTCCTGCCAGGCGTAGAGGGCCGTCAGCAGGATGCCGCCGACCGCGATGAGACCGACCAACGTCACCAGCAGCCGGGTGAACGGGTGCCGGTCGAGGACCTTCGCCGCCGCCTCACGCACGGGCCACTCCCTCACAGCCGTGACTGTCGGCACCGACCGGTGGAGAGCGGCCCGTGCCCCTGCTGCTTCAACGGCCCGCCGGCCGTCCGGGACACGACCCGTCCCGGCCGCCGTCGGCACCGGCCGGCCGCGCCGGGCACGGTTCGGGCACGATCCGGCGTACGGGACAGCGCCGCCCCGCCCCGACCGGAAGCCTGACGTCAGGGAGGACGCATGGGACGGGACCTCGTGGACATCGGGCCGGACGAGTCGACCCTCGACGCGCTCCGCCGTGCCGTCGGGACGCGACGCCGGAAGTGGCTGCTCGCGGGCACCCTGCTGCTGGGGCTGACGGCCGCCGTGGCGCTGAGCGCGGCAGGGCAGCCCGGCGACCGTACCCTCGACGCGATGGCCGACCCGGTGCAGAGCCTGATGTCGGTCGCCGTGCCGTTGATCGGCATTCTGCTGGCCCACGACCTGCGCCACGCACCCCGGACGACTCGACTCACCCCCACCCTGCTGGCGGGAGTCCTGGTGGCCGCCGCCGTCGGTGTCTTCGGCACCCTCGCCTGCGTCGTCGCGCTGGCCCTCGTCCCGTCGGGCACCGCCTCCGATCCGTGGCGGCACGCCGGCACCATCGCGCTCGGCGGAGTGCTGGTGCAGGTCGTGGCCGTGCTGGTCGGCATCGGACTGGGGCTGCTGCTGCGGTCGACCGTCCTGGCGTTCCTCGGCACCATCGTGCTGCCGTTGGGCTGCTGGGCGGTGCTCGGTGCGGTCGACGTGCTCCGGCCCGCCCAGGCCCTCACCCCGTACGCCTCGGTCCGTCACCTGCTCTCCGGCCGGATGGACGCGGCGGCCTGGGCGCAGTGGTGCGCGGTCCTGCTGATCTGGGGCGTCGGCCTGACCGCCCTCGGCGCGTCCCGCCGGAGACGGTCGACCCCGGAGACCGGGTCCGCCCGGCCGCAGTGACCCGGACCGGCTGCTTAGGTCAGGCCACACCCAGAGCCACAGACCGGGCAGTGCCCGCGCTTCGCGTTCGAGGTCAGGGTCACCGCACACGTCGCACAGTCCCCTTCGTTCCACAGTCCCTGGTCCGCTCCGAGACCACCCTCGTGGTGGTTCCGGTCCGGCCAGGCGACGAGGGCGAGTTCAGCCACGTCCGGGGTGTCCTCGTCCGTGGTCGCCGTTGCCAGGACCAACGTCGTTCGGAGGCCGGGCTCGTCCTCGGTGTAGTGCGGCAGGACCCGTCGCAACACGTCCACGAGTTCGTGGACCGGTAACGCCACAAGCTGTTCGGCGAGGCGGGCGCGGCCTTCATCGGTGGTCACCCGAGCGACCATACGCACGACCTCCGAACCACCTCCTCGGCTGTGGTCAGCGCGCCTGCGGCGGTCACCTGGCGTTGAACTATCGCCGGGTGCAGACCAAATGGGAAAAGGACGCGCCGAGACCTCGGCACGTGTTCGCGTCGAGCCGCTGGCGGCTGTCCTCGTCTCGGCTGGTTGCTGTCGCCGGCTCCTGTTGCCTACTCCCACCGCCCGGGTTGTTCGGCAGTCGACCCGTACAGCTCAGGTGCGAGCAGCAGGAAACGCGCCAGCGGGGGCACAGTCGGGTCAGCGGCCGCCGTTATACGGGCAGCGCGGTTCCACTCCGCCTGCCTGCGCGCAGGTAGAGCACCCGTGATGGCATGGATGAGTCATCGCATGACGCCGAGACTGGTAGCTCAACCGTGCTTGAGGTCAAGCCTGCGCCTCGGTGAGTAGCCCCGACTCCTTGATCCCCAGGCAACCAACTCGGGTCCATGACCTGCGGCTCCTCATGGGCCTAGCTGCTACGCCGGTCCCCCGGGATGGGGTCGTGCGCCAGCATCCGTCGCGGACGTCACCCCGCTAGTCACCCACCGGCTCGTCGGCTCGCGGCTCGTCCCGGGGAGGGCGCGGAGGTGTCTTCTTCTGGTCGACACGGCCATCCGCTTCCGCCGATTTGCAGGGCGTCGAACCGGTACCTGCCGACGGTCCGGGCTGGGTAGGGTGCGCCGGGTGAACATGCGGGTCGACGAATCATGGCGGCGTATCACCACCTGGCTGGCGCACCACGCGCCGGTGACTGCGGCAGCGATTCGCCCACCGGCAGGCGCTGCAGAGGTCCGCCGTACCGAGGAGGTGATGGGACGTGCGCTGCCGGAAGACCTGCTCGCGTGGTGGGGGCTGATGGACGGCATCGCTGATGCCGACTACCGGGGCGGGTCCCCGATCCCCACCTTCTACATGCCGCTACCGGTGGTCGGCGTGCGCGAACGGTTCGCCGAACTCTCGCGGTACTCCAACCGGGACTGCTGCGGTCCGGGCGGGGCGCATGCCACCGTGGCCGGGCAACGGATGTTCGGGTTCTGCACCGCCACCGTCCCGATCTGCTGGTCCCTGGGCGGCGGCATGCTCCTGGTGGACCTGCGCGGTGGTCCGCGCCACGGCCGCATCACAGAGTGGCATGCGGACGAGGGGTACTTCGAGACCGGCTGGGGCGGAACGGCGGCAATGCTCGACGACGTCGCCGACCAGCTCGACGACCCGTCGCGGACCGAGATCGTCGAGGACGGCAGACTCCACTGGACCTGAGGATCCGGTCCTACGGATCTTCATTCAACATCCGCTGGCGCTGTCCCTGCGCCTCGGCCACGCCGACCCCGGGCTTCACGCTGCGGGTCTACATTCACCTGTTGCCCACCAGCGAGGACCGCACCCGCCGGGCGATCGACGCCCCCTTCAGGCACCGCCCGACCGACCACGACGGCGTGACGACGGCCTAGCGAGGTGACGAAACCGTGCTTGCGCAGCTCCGGAAGGGCAAGGCGGTCACTTGGCGTTGCAATGTGGAAGGCGTTCGGCATACCAACGTCAACCGGACCGAACGGCCGCTGACCTGCGTTCGGGTCTACCGTCGATCGTCATCGTTGGTCGCCGTTGGTTCACCTCAGACGGCCTGTAGACGGCATGATCTTGGGCGCCTAGCCTCGCATCGATAGGATGGACAGCCGTGACCAACCCGACTGGAGAGCCACCACACCACGAGGAGGAGTCCTCTGACGTCCTCTCCACCCGCGCTCGCGTCGTTGCCAGCATCTTCGGGCTCGCCGGCACCGGCATCGGCGGCTGGGCAGTCTTTTCTTCCGACAACCAAGCAGGAACAGCCGTCCTGCTCCTCATCGGCGCAGTCCTCTTGCTGGTCGGCGTGCAGGGAACACCGCTGCGTCGCTTCGGGCATGGTGACAACACCATCGAGCTTGCCGCTGTCCGACAAAGAGCGGCACGCGCAGTCGAGAGGGCAGCCCAGGAACAGCCTCCGGAGGTAGCTGCGGCAGTTGCTGAGGCAGTCGAGACAATCGCCCCTTCAAGCCTGTCGCCGCTACAGGCCTACGAGGCCTACGAGGCCGCGGTCCTCCACGCGATACGGCGGACAGGAGCAGTGCTTGACCCCACCCACCGGCCCGGAGCCGGTGACAACGGCGTTGACGCTCGCGTCCAAGTTGGCGCCGGGAAGGTTAACGTCCAAGTCAAGCTGCGCCGCCGGGGATCACTGGGGGCAAGAGATATCCAGCACGCAGCTGCGATCGTCCGAGAGTCGGGCTTCGACGGCGGCTTCTTGCTCGTGACCAACGCCCCCCTCTCCGAGGACGCTCGGGCCTTCAACGCAGCGATATCGCCCGCTGGCGACGGCGTCGAGGCCATTACCTGGAATGACTCTCGTGACGATGGGCTCCTAGCGAGGGCCCTCGCCCGCAACGCCCGCTAGCCATCCCGTCGGCCTTGGTGCACACCGGGAGTGACTGATGGCTGCACGGTCAAAGGTGAAGCATCCAGCGGCTGAACGACCGTGTCCGGGCAGGCGCACCTGCCCGGCTCCGCCGGGCGGAACTGGCGGGTGCACTTCGAGTAGGAGCAGATGAAGACCTTCGCACGTTGGATTATGGTGTTTTTGTCGACCGTAATCGTGGCAGGCGCAGCTTGGTCTACATGGAACCTGTGGGGCTTCCCGCAGGGCTCCGGCGGCATGGAAGCTCTCCGAAACGATAATGCCATCGGATTGGCCGCGATCTTGAGTGCCGTGACCGCTGCCGCCATGGGCTCGTGGGCTGGACGTGAGAGAAAGCCTGAAGCAAAGCTGGATCTTGAGGCTCGGATCGATACGCCGCTTCGACATTCGGACGATGACAACCCCCACGGGACGCCAATTAAAGTCACGCAGGGTCGCGACATTATGGACGCGCAGATCCTGATAACGATGAAAATTCTGAATACCGGCGAACGCCCCGTGCAGGTTCTAGCGGTTCTCATCGAGTCCAGAGATGGCGACACGATACACATTCGCCAGATTGAGCCGCCACCACTGCCACTAGTAGTCGATCCCTATACGTCAGTTCAAGTCAGCTTCCAGAAGGAGCACATCGACATCGACAACGAGATCACCTTTTTCGGCGTCGTCGATGGACTTGGCGTCAGATATCCGCTTGAAGCCGGGGAAGCCATATCTCTTGTGAAGCAGAGCTGGGACCTGCCCACCCGAGTCTCGTGGTTTCGACGGAGGGATGACCCGACCGAGGTTGTCAAGGCTTATCAGACGAAGGAAAAGTGCACGTTGAGCACCCGGAAGCTAAAAACACTTAAGAAGCTGCCGAAGACCTTGGTTTCCAGAGACGAGCCAAAGCCTCCCGGTGTTTCAAGGTTGGAGGTCCCCTTCGAGCCAGACCTACCGTCAGGATCGGTTAAGCGGCTACGGCCACCCGTCCCACCGAGCGCATAGCGTTTCCGCCAGTTCCATCCCGTCGGCCTTCGTCCGCACACCGTGGAGCAGGTGGGGCCTGCCCGGACGGAGGTTGGCGGGATGGTGCCATCATCCCGGAGTGCCCGAGCGCCCCGCCGGAGGCACTGTTTGTGTCTCGACCAACGTGAAGCCCCGGAACTGCCATCGATCATGGCGGCTCGGGGCTTCTTCGTATGTCGCGCCGCCGGCGGGCTATCACCGACGCGCTGGCGGCCGAAGGCCAGAGGCGCGGCGGCGGGCCATCGGCCCGGGCCTGGTTCGGCGGCGCGCGCGGCCTGCGAAGCGGGCCGCCTTGAACGACGTCTCGATGATCTTCAACGCCGCGGTCGATGATCGGAAGGTGGTCAGCAACCCGTTCGCGGCCAAGACGATCCGGCCACCCAAGTACCAAGCACCCAAGGTGGTCCCCTGGCCCAACGACCTACGCGCCCGCTTCCGCGCCGCCCTGGCCGACCGCTACCGGATCAGCGTCGACCTAGGCGCCGGCTGCGGCCTGCGGCAGGGTGAGATCTTCGGCGTCAGCCCGGACGACATCGACCCCGCGCGGCCGGTCCTGCACGTGATGCGTCAGGTCAAGCTCGTCCGAGGACGCCTGATCTTCGCGCCACCCAAGGCGGTAAGGTCCGCGACGTTCCACTGCCGGACTCGGTGTCACGCCGGCTGGCCGAGCACGCCAAGCGGTACCCGCCGGTTGACGTCACACTTCCATGGGGCACCTCGACCGGCGAGCCGCGGAACGTGACGCTCTACCTGACGACCCCGGCCGGTACGGCTCTGAGCCGGACGGGCTTCAACTCGGGCGTCTGGAAGCCCGCCATCCGCGCCACGGGCGTCCCCGACAACCGGCACAACGGCATGCACGTGCTCCGGCACACCTACGCTTCGGTGCTGCTCGACGCCGGCGAAAGCGTCAAGGCCCTCTCGGCGTACCTCGGTCACGCCGATCCCGGCTTCACCCTCCGGATCAACACCCACCTGCTACCGGCCAGCGAGGACCGCACCCGCCGCGCGATCGACCACGCGTTCGCCGACGATCCGCAGACCCCCGACGGCCTCGAAACGGCATGATCTTGCAAATCAGGGGTGTTCCGGGTGTCCCGCCGCAGGTCAGGGCACCTGCGGTGATCACTTGGCGTTGAAGTAGCTGGCCTCCGGGTGGTGGACCACGATCGCGTCCGTGGCCTGCTCCGGCTCCAGCTGGAACTCCTCGGACAGCCGCACCCCGATCCGCTCCGCGCCCAGCAGCTCCACGATCTTCGCCCGGTCCTCCAGGTCCGGGCAGGCCGGGTAGCCGAACGCGTACCGGCAGCCGCGGTAGTCGGTGCGCAGCAGCCCGGCCAGGTCCGCCGGGTCGTCGTCGGCGACCGTACGGCCACCCGGCAGCACCAGCTCCGACCGGATCCGCCGGTGCCAGTACTCGGCGAGGGCCTCGGTGAGCTGCACGGAGAGGCCGTGCACCTCCAGGTAGTCCCGGTAGGAGTTGGCGGCGAACATCTTCGCCGTGTACTCGCTGATCGGCTGCCCGACGGTGACCAGCTGCAACGCCACCACGTCCAGCTCGTCGCCCTTCGGGCGGAAGAAGTCGGCCAGGCAGAGCCGACGCTCCTGCCGCTGACGCGGGAAGGAGAACCGGGCCCGCTCGGCGTTGCCGTTCTCGTCCAGCACCACCAGGTCGTTGCCCTCGGCGTACGCGGGGAAGTAGCCGTAGACGACGGCGGCTTCGAGGACCTGGTCGGCGATCAGCCGGTCCAGCCAGTAACGCAGCCGGGGCCGACCCTCGGCCTCCACCAGCTCCTCGTACGACGGGCCCTGGCCGCCGCGGGAACCGCGCAGCCCCCACTGGCCGAGGAAGGTCGCCCGCTCGTCGAGCAGCGCCGCGTAGTCGGCCAGCGGCACGCCCTTGATCACCCGGGTACCGAGGAACGGCGGGGTGGGCACCGCGACGTCGGCGGCGACGTCGGAGCGGACCGACGCGTCGTCCAGCTCGGGCAGCGCCTCGCTGACCATGGCCCGCTGCCGCTCCCGCCGGGCCCGCCGCGCCGCCAGCGCCGCCTCCCGCTCGGGGTCGATCACCGGCGCGCCACCGCGCTTGGCCGTCATCACCCGGTCCATGAGAGAGAGTCCCTCGAACGCGTCCCGGGCGTAGTGCACCTGGCCGGGGAACATCGACCGCAGGTCGTCCTCGACGTACGCCCGGGTGAGCGCCGCCCCACCCAGCAGGACGGGCCAGCGCTCCGCGACCCCGCGCGACGCCATCTCGGCCAGGTTGTCCTTCATGATGACCGTGCTCTTGACCAGCAGCCCGGACATGCCGATCGCATCGGCCCGGTGCTCCTCGGCGGCGTCGAGGATGGCGTTGATCGGCTGCTTGATGCCGATGTTGACGACCTCGTAGCCGTTGTTGGACAGGATGATGTCGACCAGGTTCTTGCCGATGTCGTGCACGTCGCCCTTGACCGTGGCGAGCACGATGCGACCCTTGCCGCCGTCGTCGGCCTTCTCCATGTGCGGCTCCAGGTAGGCCACCGCGGTCTTCATCACCTCGGCGGACTGGAGCACGAACGGCAGCTGCATCTGGCCCGAGCCGAACAGCTCACCGACCACCTTCATGCCGTCCAGCAGCAGGTCGTTGATGATGGACAGCGGTGACCGGCCGCCCGCCATCGCGGCGTCCAGGTCGGCCTCCAGGCCGTTGCGCTCGCCGTCGATGATCCGCCGCTTGAGCCGCTCGTCCAGCGGCAGGGCGGCCAGCTCCTCGGCCCGGGTGGCCCGCGCGGACGCGGCGTCCACCCCTTCGAAGACCTCGATGAACCGCTGCACCGGGTCGTAGCCCTCCCGGCGCCGGTCGTAGACCAGGTCGAGGGCGATCTCGCGCTGCTCGTCGGGGATCTTCGACATCGGCAGGATCTTGCTGGCGTGCACGATCGCCGAGGTCAGCCCGGCCTGCACGCACTCGTGCAGGAAGACCGAGTTGAGCACCTGCCGGGCGGCCGGGTTCAGGCCGAACGAGATGTTGGAGATGCCGAGGGTGAAGTTGACCCCCGGCCAGCGGGCCGCGATCTCCCGGATCGCCTCGATGGTCTCGATGCCGTCCCGGCGGGTCTCCTCCTGGCCGGTGGCGATCGGGAAGGTCAGCGCGTCGATGAGGATGTCGGCGCGGCGCAGACCCCAGCGGGTGGTCAGGTCCTCGATCAGCCGGCCGGCGACCCGGACCTTCCACTCCTTCGTCCGCGCCTGCCCCTCCTCGTCGATCAGCAGGGCCACCACGGCGGCGCCGTGCTCCTTGACCACCGGCATGACCCGGGCGTAGCGGGACTCGGGGCCGTCGCCGTCCTCGAAGTTGACCGAGTTGACCACGCAGCGCCCGCCGAGCATCTCCAACCCGGCCTCGACCACCGGCGGCTCGGTCGAGTCGAGCATGATCGGCAGGGTGGAGGCGGTCGCGAAGCGGCCGGCCAGCTCGCGCATGTCCTGCGTGCCGTCCCGGCCGACGTAGTCGACGCAGAGGTCCAGCAGGTGCGAGCCGTCCCGCGCCTGACTGCGGGCGATCTCGACGCAGGCCTGCCAGTCACCGGCGAGCATCGCCTCACGGAACGCCTTCGAGCCGTTGGCGTTGGTCCGCTCCCCCACCATCAGCACGCTGGCGTCCTGGGCGAACGGCACGTGGTGGTAGATCGAGGAGACACCCGGCTCCTGCCGGGGCTCCCGGGGGCCCGGGCGGACACCGTGCAGCCGTTCCGCCACCACCCGGATGTGTTCGGGGGTGGTGCCGCAGCAGCCGCCGACCAGGGCCAGGCCGTACTCGGTGACGAAGCGTTCCAGGGCGTCGGCCAGCTCCACCGGGGTCAGCGGGTAGACCGCGCCGTCGGCGGTGAGCTGCGGCAGGCCGGCGTTCGGCATCACCGACAGGGGCACCCGGGCGTGCTGCGACAGGTAGCGCAGGTGTTCGCTCATCTCGGCCGGGCCGGTCGCGCAGTTCAGCCCGATCAGGTCCACCCCGAGCGGCTCGATCGCGGTCAGCGCGGCACCGATCTCGCTGCCCAGCAGCATGGTGCCGGTGGTCTCCACCGTGACGTGGCAGATCAGCGGGACGCGTACGCCCGTCTCGGCCATCGCCCGCTGCGAGCCGACCACCGCCGCCTTGACCTGGAGCAGGTCCTGGCAGGTCTCCACGATCAGGGCGTCCGCCCCACCGGCGATCAGCCCGGCGGCGTTCTCCTGGTACGCGTCGCGCAGCGTCGCGTACGCGGCGTGCCCGAGGGTGGGCAGCTTGGTGCCGGGGCCGATCGAGCCGAGCACGAACCGGGGCCGCTCCGCCGTCCCGTACGCGTCGGCGGCCTCCCGGGCGATCCGGGCACCCGCCTCGGAGAGCTCGCGGATCCGGTGCGGGATGTCGTACTCGGCCAGGTTGGCGAGGTTGGCGCCGAAGGTGTTGGTCTCCACGCAGTCGGCACCGGCGGCGAGGTAGGCCTCGTGGACGCCGCGGACGACGTCGGGCCGGGTGACGTTGAGGATCTCGTTGCAGCCTTCGAGGCCCTCGAAGTCGTCGAGGGTGAGGTCGGCCGCCTGGAGCATCGTCCCCATCGCCCCGTCGGCCACGAGGATCCGATCCGCCAGCACATTCAGCAACGAAGTCCGCACAGAGTCAGGTTAGTGCGATCATCCGAGCGCTGGTTACCGCACGCCTGCCTTCCCACATACTGTCAGCCGGATCACCGTGTCCGGTTCGCCTGTTTCGGTTGGCGGGTCGGGCCGGTGACCGGCGCGGCCGACGGGCCGCATCCCGTCCCGGCACGTAGGCTGACGGACGTGAAGGACATCAGGGACGCCACCGTGCACGGCGGGCGGACGACCGGGCCCCGGCCCGGTGCCGTCCCCGACGAGCAGGGTGAGGTGACGGCGTGACGGAGTTCGACGGGCTGCCGGTGCTGCGGTCCCCGGTGGCCATCGCGGCCTTCGAGGGCTGGAACGACGCCGCGGACGCCTCCACCGCCGCCGTGGAGCACCTGGAGCAGGTCTGGCAGTCCCGGCAGGTGACCGAACTGGACCCGGAGGACTTCTACGACTTCCAGGTGAGCCGCCCCACCATCACCATGGCCGACGGCGAGACCCGCCGGGTCGAGTGGCCCACCACCCGGTTCATGGTGGCCAGTCCGGAGGGCACCGAACGGGACGTGGTGCTGATCCGCGGCATCGAGCCGAGCATGCGCTGGCGGACCTTCTGCGAGCAGGTCCTGGAGATCTGCCACAGCCTGGAGGTCGAGCGGGTGGTGCTGCTCGGTGCGCTGCTGGCCGACGTGCCGTACACCCGGCCGCTGCCGATCAGCGGCAGCGCGTCGGACGCGGAGGCCGCCCAGCGCTACCAGCTCACCCCCACCCGCTACGACGGGCCGACCGGCATCGTGGGCGTGCTGCACGACGCCTGCACCCGGGCCGAGGTCGACGCGGTGTCGTTCTGGGTGCACGTGCCGCACTACGCCAACAACCCGCCCTGCCCCAAGGCGACCCTCGCGCTGCTGCACCGCGTCGAGGAGGTGCTCGACCTGCCGGTGCCGATGGCCGACCTGGCCGAGGAGGCCGCCGAGTGGGAGCAGCGGGTGCGCAGCGCCGCCGAGCAGGACGCCGAGCTGGGCGAGTACGTGCGCGAGCTGGAGGAGCGGGTCGGTGACGCCGGGATCACCCCGTTGACCGGTGACGAGATCGCCCAGGAGTTCGAGAAGTACCTGCGCCGTCGGGGCGGTTCGGCCGGCCCCACCGCCGGCTCCTGGTGAGTCGGCCCGCACGACGGCGCCGGCGGGGCTGACCCACCGGCGCCGTCGCGGAGCTGCTCAGGCGGCGACCGGGACGAGCCCGTCGACCGCGCCGATGAGCTGCTCCTCGTGGCCGTTGCCGCCGAAGAGCAGCCCGCTGCCGTCGACGAAGCGGACGTCGGTGATGCCGAGGAAGCCGAGGAACTGCCGGATGAACGCCGAGGCGTGATCGGCCTCGGAGCCGAGCCGCACACCGTTGCTGGTCAGCGCGACGTAGGCGGTCCGTACCCGGGTGACCAGGCCCGTCGGCCCCTCCGGTGAGTAGCTGAACGTGACGCCGGCCCGGGCGACCTGGTCGAAGTACGCCTTGAGCGTGGCGGGCACCGAGAAGTTGTAGATCGGCACGCCGATCACCAGGTAGTCCGCGCTGAGCAGCTCGGCGACCAGGTGGTCGGAGGTGGAGAGCGCCTGCGCCTGGCCGGGGGTCCGGTCGGCCGGCGGGGTGAAGCTCGCCGCGATGGTGGTCTCGGTGAGGAACGGCACGCCCTGGGCGACGTCCCGGTTCACCACCACCGCGTCGGGGTGCCGCCGCCCGAGCGCCTCGGTGAGCCGGCCGGTGAGCCGACGACTGAGTGAGTCGCCGTACCGCCCGCTGCTGTCGACGCGCAGGATCCGGACCGGCGCGGAGTCGTGATCAGAACCGTTGTGGGACACGGGTGAGCCCTTTCGACATCGCCGGCGGCCGACCCGCTGGCACTTACGAAAGGTAAGCGCTTACGAAAGGTGAGTCAAGGTATGCTGTCCCGGTGACGTCCGAGGTCACGCCCGACGCGGCCGGCTACTGCCCCTACGTCCAGCACGCCATGGAGATGCTGGGACGGCGCTGGACCGCGTCCGTGCTCCGGGTGCTGCTGGCCCGCCCCGACCTGCGCTTCGGCGAGATCCGCTGCGCCGTACCGGGCCTGTCGGACCGGCTGCTCACCGAGCGGCTGGGCGAACTCGAACGCGAGGGCGTGATCCATCGCTCCGACGACGGCGGCGGTCACGTCACCTACCGCCCCACCGCCAAGGGCGAGGCGCTGCGCCCGCTCTTCGGCGAGGTGCAGAACTGGGCCGACCGGTGGCGAACGGGCGACCTCGGCCCCCGCCCCGGCCGACTCGACACCTGCCGCCGCCCGCCCTGCTGAGGGTCTCCTCGTCTTGAAGGCCGGTACCGGCGTGTCCGGGGTGGCGCCGTCACACCCGCTAGGGCATCCTAGGAACCTAGCTGCCATGAGGAGGCGGGCATGCAGATCAACCCGGGGGCGGCCGAGTTCCCGCACCGGCAGATCGCCGCGCAGCTCAAGGCCCAGGTCCGCCGCGGCGACTGGGCACCCGGCGAGCGGCTGCCGTCCATCCCGGCCATCGCCGAGATGTTCGGCGTCGCGAAACAGACCGTGCAGCGCGCCGTCGACCAGCTGCGGGTCGAGGGCATCCTGATCACCAAACCCGGCTCCGGTACGTACGTCCGGGGCACCCGGCGGCGGCTCAACCGGCTCGCCCGCGGCCGGTACGGCGGCTTCCGCGGCTACCACACCGACCTGGCCGCCCGGTACCGGCAGCAGCTCGTCTCCGTCGGCCGCTCCCCCGCCCCGCCCGAGGTCGCCGACGCGTTCGGGGTGCCCGACGGCACCGACCTGCTCTGCCGGCGGCACCTGGTCCGCACCGACGATTCACCCGTCGAGGTCGGCGCCTCCTGGTTCCTGCCCGCCGACACCGCCGGCACCTCGCTGGAACGCGCCGAGGCGTTCGGCCGCCCGCTCTACCAGGAGGCCGAGGAGGCCACCGGCCGCCGGTACGTCACCGCCACCGACACGATCAGCGCCCGGCAGCCCAGCCGGGAGGAGGCGGAGATCCTGCAGATCCGCCCCGATACCCCGGTGCTGCACCTGCTGCACGTCGCGTACGACGCGCACCGCAAGCCGATCGAGGTCGCGCAGGCCACCTGGCCCGGCCCGATGACCACCCTGACCGAGGAGTACCAGATCCCCGCCCCGGCGGCCGACCCCGACCCGGACCCCGGCCTCGTCCTCGGCTGAGCCGCCCTACAGGCGGATGCCCAGGAGCGCGTCGACGGTGTCGGCGAAGAGCTCCGGGGCGTACGCGTCGTCGGCGACGCCGGCGAGGGTCTGCTCGACCCACGCGTCGGCCACCGCCAGGGCGCCCGGGGTGTCCAGGTCGTCGGCGAGGCAGGCGCGTACCCCGGCCAGCAGGTCGGCCCCGGACGGCCCGGCGGGGGCCGCGGCGGCGCGACGCCAGCGGGCCAGCCGCTCCTGCGCGGCGGTGAGCAACTCGTCGGTCCACGAGCGGTCGGCGCGGTAGTGGCCGCTGATCAGGGCCAACCGGACCGCCATCGGGTCCACCTGGTCGGCGCGCAGCCGGGAGACGAAGACCAGGTTGCCCTTGGACTTGGACATCTTCTCGCCGTCCAGGCCGATCATGCCGGCGTGCACGTAGTGGTCGGCGAAGGGCGCGACGCCGGTCAGCCGCTCGGCGTGCGCGGCGGAACACTCGTGGTGCGGGAAGAGCAGGTCGTTGCCGCCGCCCTGGACGTCGATCCGGTCACCCAGCAGGTTCAGCGCGATGACCGCGCACTCGATGTGCCAGCCCGGCCGGCCGGCGCCCAGCTCCCCACCGGGCCAGGACGGCTCGCCCTCGCGCGCGCCGCGCCACAGCAGCGGGTCCAGCGGGTCCCGCTTGCCGGCCCGGTCCGGGTCGCCGCCGCGCTCCGGGAAGATCTCCAGCATCTCCTGCCGGGACAGGTTCGACTCGTAGCCGAACCGGGGCGCGGCGCTGACGTCGAAGTAGACGTCACCGGTGCCGTCGTCGAGGCGGTACGCGGCGCCGTCCTTGAGCAGCACGAGGACCTTCTCGGCGATGTCCGGGATGGACTCGACCGCCCCCACGTAGTGCGCCGGCGGGATGATCCGCAGCGCCTCCATGTCCTCCCGGAACAGCGCGGTCTCCCGCATGGCCAGGACCTTCCAGTCCTCGCCGTCGCGGGCCGCGCGCTCCAGCAGCGGGTCGTCGATGTCGGTGACGTTCTGCACGTACCGCACGGTCAGGCCCGCGTCCCGCCACATCCGCTGCACCAGGTCAAAAGTGATCATGGTGGCGGCGTGACCGAGGTGGGTGGCGTCATACGGGGTGATCCCGCAGACGTACATCGAGGCGGTGCCGTCGGGCCGGCTGGCCTGCGGGCCCTGGCGCGCCGAGTCGTACAGGTTCAGTGTCGTGCCGTCGCCCGGCAGCCGCGGCACCTCGTGTCCCACCCAAGACTCCATGAAAGCCAGCCTAACGATCCGTCAGGCGGCCGGGAGCCGGCCCTGCGGTGATCAACACGACAGCGGCTCAGATGGGCGGCCAGGGCATCGCCGGCCAGTCCTCGGGCGGTTGCGGGAAGCGACGGGTCCGACGCAGCCGGTCGATCCGCTCGGCCACCGCGGCGACCTCACCGATCGTCAGGTGCTCGGCCAGCTCCTCGCCGAGGCCACCCGCGACCTGCCCGGCCAGCGCGTCCAGCGCCTCCAGCGCGTCCGGCGGCAACTCCCGGCCGGCCCAGCCCCAGAGCACGGTGCGCAGCTTCTCCTCGACGTGGAAACACACGCCGTGGTCCACGCCGTAGATCCGGTCGTCCGGCCCGATCAGCACGTGGCCGCCCTTGCGGTCGGCGTTGTTGAGCACCGCGTCGAGGACCGCGAGCCGGGCCAGCCGCGGATCGTCGGCGTGCGCCAGGGCGTACGCCGACCCGTCGTCGTCGCGGGCCGCGGCGACCGGGAACCAGCGCGGCGGCAGCGCGTCCGCCGGCACGAACCCGACCAGCGGCTCCGCCTCCTCCGGCTCGTCGATCCAGAGCTGGCACGAGCCGGGCCCGAACGGGCCGTCCCGCAGCACGGTCGGCGGCACCAGGTCCCACCCGGTGGCCCGGGAGACCAGGTACGCGGAGACCTCCCGACCGGCGAGCGTGCCGTCCGGGAAGTCCCACAGCGGCCGCTCTCCGCGCACCGGCTTGTAGACGCACCGGGCCGTCATGCCGTCCAGGGTGAGGATGCCGCGCAGGGTGGTGTTGGAGGCGTCGACCAGCCGCCCCTCCAGATCGAGCTCACCCTCGGTGAGCAGCCGCAGCGTCTCGGCACCGTCCTGGCGGGGCTGGAGTTCGGACGACGTCACCGGTGGTAACCGTTGTGCCGCGGGCAGAGGTGCCCGGCGGGATCCAGCGGCTGGCCGCAGAGCGGGCAGGGCGGGCGGCCCGCGTTGACCACCCGGCGGGCGCGCTCGATGAACTCGCGCGTCGCCTCGGGGGTCAGCCGCACCCGCAGCCGGTCGAGGTCCTCGTCCGGCTCCTCCGGCTCGGTGTCCTCGTCGTCTTCCTCGTCGTCCTCGGCGCCGCCGAGCTCGACCTCGACCTCCGCCTCACCCACGGCGATCGCCTCGATCACCACGGTGGCGGTGTCCACGTCGAAGGCCAGGCCCAGCGTCCCGACCCGGAACTCCTCGTCGACCGGGGTGTCCAGCGGGTCGTTGTCGCCGACGACCGGCACCGCCTCCGGCAGGTCCACGCCGAACCGGCGCTGCGCCTCGGAGAGCAGTTCCTCCAGCTTCTCGGCGAGCAGGGACACCTGGACCTTCTCCAGCGCGACGCTGACCAGCCGGCCACCGCCCCGCGCCTGAAGGAAGAACGTGCGCTCCCCCGGCGGGCCGACGGTCCCGGCGACGAACCGCTCCGGCGGTTCGAAGGCGTGCACCTGGTGGGTCATACCCACGACCCTATCCGGCGGGTGGAACAGTCGCGCACCGCACCGAGGCCGGTTCCGCCGAAGGCGAAACACCGGCGGCCGCGCCGCGCCGTCCCGGGCGTGGCGACGCCGCTCACCCGGCCGCCCCCGCGCCACCACCCACCGCCGCGTCCGAGTCGGCCGCCCGGCTCGCCCGCCGGCGCCGCTTGCGCGGCGGCGGCACCAGCGCGGCCAGGTCACCGCCGGTGTCGTTGAGCCGCATCAGGAACGGTCGCATCGGCGTGTAGCGGATCGCCGTCACCGACGCCGGGTCCGCCACGATCCGCTGGAAGAGATCCAGGTGTACGCCGAGCGCGTCCGCCACGATGGCCTTGATCACATCGCCGTGGCTGCACGCCAGCCAGACCGCCTCGGGCCCGTGCTCGGCGGTGATCCGGGCGTCCCAGGAACGCACCGCCGCCACCGCCCGCGCCGCCATCCCGGCCATCGACTCACCGTCCGGGAAGACCGCCGCGCTGGGATGCTGCTGGACCACCGGCCAGAGCGGCTCCTTGGCGAGCTTCTTCAGCGGCTGCCCCTCCCAGCTGCCGTACCCGCACTCGATCAGCCCCTCCTCCACCACCGGCTCGGCCTGCGGCAGGGCCAGCTCCAGGGTCTGCCGGCAGCGGATCAGCGGGCTGGTCACCACGGCGGCCAGGGGCAGCCCGCGCAGCCGCTCACCGACCGCCGAGGCCTGCGCGCGACCGGTGTCGTCCAGCTCGACCGGTTGGCGGCCGGCCAGCCCGCCGTCGGCGTTCGCGGTGGTCCGGCCGTGTCGCAGAAGCAGAAGGGTTGCCACGCTGACCACCCTAGGGCCTGCCGGTCCGGAGGGGGTGGGCGGTCGCGGGCCGTGCCGGCTCCGCGCCCGGTCCTCTCTCCTCGGGTACGCGGGTGTGACGCCCCACGCCCCACGCCCCACGCCCCACGCCCCACGCCAAGATCGTGCTCGATCCAGGAAGTAGTGGGGTCGAAATGCGTCCGATGCCACTCGATTCAGAATCGAGCGCGATCTTGCGTGGCGGACTGGAGACGGTGGAGGCGCAGTGGACTGCGGATGGGAGCGGGGGCACTGGGGGCAGGACTGCGGGTACGCCGGCTGGCGGTGCGCCCCCGTGCGCCCGATTCATAGCGATTCGGGGCTGAGCAGCGCGCCGGGCACGACGGTCTCCCGTCGCCGCTGACCGGATGGGTGGTTTCCTCTGTACGGTGACGAAAATCCGGGCCTGACCCATTGATGTAATCAAGTTCGTAGCGTCCGTGCCGCCCGCCCGGCCCCAGCCCGTGCGCCGGTGGATCGGGAAAGGATGTTCGGCGGTGCGCCGGGTGTCCGGTTCCGGGTGTGACCCGGGGCATCGTCAGGCCGGAATCGTGGCGGGGCCGCGGTCGTTACACCCACCGTACGACCGAGTACCACCGCCGAACATCGGCCTGGTGGACGTGGCCCGGCCCCTGGAATGCAGGTGGCCGGTCGGTCGTTACACATGGTCCCGGCGCCGCGAAGAGGCCCCCTGCCCCGCGAGCCCAAGCCGGTCGAAGACTTTCCCCCTTGTGCGTGTATGAGCGCCTGACGGTGCTTGCGTTCCCCCGTCCCCCCGGCGGGGAGCGCCGACCCCCGAATGGAGCTACCCCTCATGAGCACGATCTTCCGTAAGAGCGTTCTCGGTATTGCTGGTCTGGCTTTCACCGGTGGTGTGTTCGCCGGTCCGATCGCCGCCCACGCCGACACCCCGGTCACCAGCGCCAAGCCCGTCGCGGTCGCGGTGCAGGCCGACAAGCCCGACACGGGCAAGTTGATCCCGCACGGTGTGCAGGGCAAGCAGTCGAAGATCGACCTGAACGACGAGCAGGTGTCGAACGCCAAGGCGATCATCGCCGCCACCAAGAAGGCCGGCCTGCCCGAGCGGGCCGCGGTCATCTCGATCGCCACCAGCCTGCAGGAGTCGAAGCTGGAGAACCTCGGCCACCTCGGCGACAAGAACGACCACGACTCGCTGGGCCTGTTCCAGCAGCGCCCGTCCAGTGGTTGGGGCACGCCGGAGCAGATCACCGACCCCGAGTACGCGACCCTGGCGTTTGAGAAGGGTCTGAAGCAGGTCGACGGGTGGCAGGACATGCCGCTGACCGAGGCCGCCCAGACCGTGCAGGTGTCGGCCTACCCGGACGCGTACGCGCAGTGGGAGCAGCAGGCCGCCGACCTCGTCGCCACCCACTGGAACAGCTGATCGAAGCAGTAACGCCGCTGGCCGGCACCCCGCATCACGGGGTGCCGGCCAGCGGCATGAGGACGGCTCGGAGGGGTCCGGTCAGGTGGCGCTGATCGTGCCGGTGAGGAGCAGGCAGAGGACCAGGGTGCCCAGCGCCACCCGGTAGAGCACGAAGAGGTACAGGGTGTGGTGGGCGACGTACCGCAGCAGCCAGGCGATGGCCGCGTACCCGATGGCGAAGGCGATCAGGGTGGCGACGACCATCTGCGCGACGCTCGGTGCCGCCGTGCCCGGCTCGGCGGGCTGGAAGACGTCGCCGAGGCTGAACACACCCGACAGCACCACGGCGGGGATGGCCAGCAGGAACGAGTACCGGGCCGCCGTCTCCCGGGTGAGGTTGAGCAGCAGACCGAAGGTCAGCGTGCCGCCGGAGCGGGAGACGCCGGGGATCAGCGCCATCGCCTGGGCGAAGCCCATGATGATGCCGTCGCGCATCCGGAAGTTCTCCAGCGTGCGGGTCTGTCGCCCCCAGTACTCGGCGAAGGCCAGCACCAGCGCGAAGAAGATCAGCGTGAAGGAGATCAGGTAGAGGTTCCGCGCGCCCTCGCGGATGGTGTCCTTGAACAGCAGACCGAGGACACCGATCGGGATGGTGCCGACGATGACGTACCAGCCCATCCGGTAGTCCAGGCTGCTGCGGACCGAGCGGTCCCGCAGGCCGAGGAACCAGGTGCGGACGATGCGCCAGATGTCCTTGAAGAAGTAGATCAGCACGGCGGCCTCGGTGCCGAGCTGGGTGACGGCGGTGAACGACGCGCCCGCGTCCCGGCCGAAGAAGATGGCCGAGGTGATTCGCAGGTGACCCGACGAGGAGACGGGCAGGAATTCCGTGAGCCCCTGGACGATGCCCAGGACGATGGCCTCGACCCAGGTCACTCGCCGACTCCGGAGAGGTCCAGGGCCTCGGCGACGGTACGCAGGGTCTGCACACCGCTGTCCCGGTCCGCCACGAAGAGGGTCACCGAGAGAGTGGTGACGCCGGCGGCGGCGTACTCCCGCATCCGCTCGGCGATGCGCTCCTTCGGTCCGAGCAGCGAGGTGCGGTCGATGAACTCCATCGGGATCGCGGCGGCTGCGTCGCGCTGCCGCTTGGCCAGGTAGAGGTCCTGCACCTCGCGCGCGGCGTCGCCGTAGCCCATCCGGGTGGCGAGCTGGTTGTAGAAGTTCTGCTGCCGACTGCCCATGCCGCCGACGTAGAGGGCGGCGTACCAGCGGACCAGCTCGGCGCAGGTGGCGATGTCGTCGCCGACCACGACGGGAACGGACGGCACCACGTCGAAGCCGGCCAGTTCCTTGCCGGCCTTCGCCCGGCCGGCGCGCACCGAGGCGAGCTGCTCGTCGGCGAACTCGGGGGCGTAGAAGACGGCCAGCCAGCCGTCGGCGATCTCACCGGCGAGTTCGAGGTTCTTGGGGCCGACGGCGGCGAGGTAGATCGGGATGTGCTCGCGCGGCGGGTGGAACCCGAGCCGCAGGGCCTTGCCGGGGCCGTCGGGCAGCGGCAGGGTGTAGTGCTCGCCGTCGTACGCGACCTCCTTGCGGGCGATCGCCAGCTTGACGATGTCGACGTACTCCCGGGTGCGCGCGAGGGGCTTGGCGAACCGGACACCGTGCCAGCCCTCGGAGACCTGCGGGCCGGAGACCCCGAGGCCGAGCCGGAACCGGCCGCCGGAAAGGGCGTCGATGGTGGCGGCGGTCATCGCGGTCATCGCCGGGGTGCGGGCGGGGATCTGCATCACCGCGCTGCCCACGTCGATGCGTTCGGTCTGGCCGGCCATCCAGGCCAGCATGCTGGGCGAGTCGGAGCCGTAGGCCTCCGCCGCCCACACCACCGAGTAGCCGAGCCGGTCCGCCTCCTGGGCAAGAGCCAGGTGGTCGGCCGGCGTGCTCCACGCCGTCTGGTATCCGAGGCTGAGCCCGAGTCGCACTGGTCCTCCCACCGTCCGCACCACAGGTCGCATCAGGTTACGCAATGCGGGTGCAGCGGCGGACCACCGGCTCACCTCGAACGCGTCACACCCGACCGGCAGGTCGGGCAGGAAGTTGACTGCGGGCGAGGATATCCGTGACGCCGGGTTCGAAATAAGGTTCACCCATGCAACAGCGACCGCTCGGCCGAAGCGGGCTGGCGGTTTCGCGGCTCGCGCTCGGCACCATGACGTGGGGCCGGGACACCGACGCCGATGACGCGGCCGCCCAACTCAAGAGTTACCTGGACGCCGGGGGCAACCTCGTGGACACCGCCGACGTGTACGCCGACGGCGACGCGGAGTCGGTGATCGGCTCGCTGCTGGGCGGCCTGGTCCCCCGCGACGAGCTGCTCATCGCCACCAAGGCGGGGCTGCGGCCGGGCAGCGGGCGGCGGCGGGACGGCTCGCGGGGTCACCTGTTGCGCACCCTGGACGCCTCGCTGCGGCGCCTCGGCACCGACCACGTCGACCTGTGGCAGGTGCACGGTTACGACCCGGACACCCCGCTGGAGGAGACCCTCTCCGCCCTGGACCACGCGGTGACCAGCGGGCGCGCCCGGTACGTGGGGGTGTCGAACTTCGCCGGCTGGCAGACCGCCCGGGCCGCCGCCTGGCAGGCGGCCTGGCCGGGCCGGGCCCCGGTGGTCGCCGCCCAGGTGGAGTACTCGCTGCTGGAGCGGGGCGTGGAGCGGGAGGTGCTGCCGGCCTGCGAGGCGTTGGGGCTGGGTGTGCTGCCCTGGTCGCCGTTGGGTCGGGGGGTGCTCACCGGGAAGTACCGGCACGGCCGGCCGGCGGACTCGCGGGCCGCCTCGCCGCACTTCGAGCGGTTCGTCGCGACGTACCTGGAGCCGCGCTGCTCCAGCATCGTGGAGGCGGTGGCCACCGCGGCGGGTGGGCTGGGGGTGTCGCCGCTGGAGGTGGCGCTGGCCTGGATCCGGGACCGGCCCGGGGTGACCGCCCCGATCCTCGGCGCCCGCACCGTCGGGCAGCTCCTCGGCGCGCTCCAGGTGGAGCGGGTGACGCTGCCGGACGAGATCGTCACCGCGCTGGACGACGTCTCGGCGGTGCCGGTGGGCTATCCGGAGCGCGACGGCTGAGGCCGGTCGGCGGGACGGGACGCGGATCACGGTCAGGGGGTGGCGAACCACGCCCGGGCTGGGCAGCATGGATCGCATGGACTACGAATACGCGCCGCTGCGGCTGCCCTCGAACGTCGACCGGCTGACCGCCGCGGCGCAGCTGGCGATCCAGGCGGAGTTCTCCGGATGGGAGTTGGCCCGGGTGCGGCTGTACCGGGACGGCACGCGGCAGGTCATGCTGCGCCGGCGCCTGGTGAACCAGCCGCAGCCGGGTCTGTCGTACTGAGCGCGGCGCGAGCCGTACCCGGGTGGACGCCGACGCCCCCGGGGCCCGGACCGCACGGTCGGGCCCCGGGGGCGTCACGGCCTAGTGGGCGTGGTCGTGCTCCTCGTCCAGCTCCAGGAACGGGTGCTCGTCGAGGCGGCCCACCAGCCGGTCGTCGGCGGCGGGCTGGAACGGGCCCACCGGGTCGTCGTCGTCGAACGACTCCAGGTCGACCGGGGTGCCGACCTCGCTGACCATGACCACCCCGTCGAGCGGCTCCAGCTCCGGCACGTCGAGCGCGCTCAGCGAGCCGTCGCCGCTCTGCAGCAGCTCGAGCACGGCCTCGCCTACCCCCTCGACGGGTGCCGGCTCGTCCTCCTCCGGGGTGCCCTCGCGGCGGGCCGCCTCGGCCACCCGCAGCAGGGCGGCCACGCTCGGCACCCGGTAGTCGCGGCGCTGCCGCACCGAGATGACCCGCGGATGCGGGTCGGTCGCCTCGACGCCCTCGCCGCCGAAGCGCTCGTCGGCCTCGTCGGGGTCGATCGACTCGACATCCCAGGGGGTCACCTCGCCGAAGGCGTCGAGCAGCTGCTCGTCGTAGGCGAAGGAGGCGTTGTTCAGGGCGACGTACGCCTGCCAGACGTTGTCGTCGTCGATCCGGCCCTGGGCGGCGCGAACGGCGGCCAGGTGGGCACGGGCCGTGTCGATCACCCGCTCGAGGGCGGCGTCCAGCTCACCGTGCTGGTCGGTCATGTGAGGCAGTCCCTTCGCGATGGGGGAGGATCCGCGCCGGCGGTGACGCCGTGGACACGGTTAGCAACTGCGGAGAAACCGGTCGAGAACCCGCACGCCGAACTGTAGCCCGTCCACCGGGACCCGCTCGTCGATGCCATGGAAGAGCCCGGAGAAATTGAGGTCGGCGGGCAGCCGCAGCGGCGCGAACCCGAAGCAGCGGATGCCGAGCTGGGAGAACGCCTTGGCGTCCGTGCCGCCGGAGAGCATGTAGGGAACCGGGCGGGCGCCCGGGTCCTCGGCGCGCAGCGCGGCCGACATCGCCTCGACCAGGTCGCCGTCGAAGGTGGTCTCCAGGGCCGGCTGACGCTGGATGTACTCGATGTCGATGTCCGGGCCGACCAGCTCGCGCAGCTGCGCCTCCAGCATCTCGGACTGGCCGGGCAGGCTGCGGCAGTCGATGGTGGCGGTGGCCCGGCCGGGGATCACGTTGTCCTTGTAGCCGGCGGCCAGCCGGGTCGGGTTGGCGGTGCTGCGGATCGTCGCGCCGATGATATTGGCGATCGGGCCGAGCTTGGCGATGGCGGTCTCCGGGTCGTCCGGGTCGATCTCGATGCCGAGCACGTCGGAGACCTCCTCCAGGAAGGCCCGCACGGTGTCGGTCACGGTCACCGGGAAGCGGTGCCGGCCGATCCGGGCGACCGCCTCGGCGAGCGCGGTCACCGCGTTGTCGTCGTGCAGGAACGACCCGTGCCCGGGCCGGCCCTTGGCGTGCAGCCGCAGCCAGTCGATGCCCTTCTCGGCGGTCTCGATCAGATAGAGCCGAGACGACTCGTTGATCGAGTAGGAGAAGCCGCCCACCTCGCCGATCGCCTCGGTGCAGCCGTCGAAGAGGCCCCGGTGCCGCTGGGCCAGGAAGTGCGCGCCGTAGTCGCTGCCGGCCTCCTCGTCGGCGGTGAAGGCGAGCACGACGTCGCGCTCCGGACGGACCCCGGTGCGCTGCCAGCCGCGGACCACGGCGAGCACCATCGCGTCGAAGTCCTTCATGTCGATCGCGCCGCGACCCCACAGGTAACCGTCGCGGATCTCCCCGGAGAACGGGTGGACCGACCACTCGTCGGGGTCGGCGGGGACCACGTCGAGGTGGCCGTGCACCAGCAGCGCGTCGCGGCCCGGGTCGGTGCCGGGGATGCGGGCGACCAGGTTGGCCCGGCCGGGCGCCGACTCGTGCAACTCGGCGTCGATGCCGACCTCGGCCAGCTTCTCCGCGACGTACTCCGCGGCGCGCCGTTCGCCGACGCTGGTGTCGTTGTCGCCGGTGTTGGTGGTGTCGATCCGCAGCAGGTCGCGGCAGAGGTCGACGACCTCGTCGACGGGGTCGGGTCGGGCGGAAGCGGCGTCGCTCGTCATGGGCCCTTCATACCAGCCCAGGGGGTCCGGTGGCGTGCCCCGTCCGGCTCGTGCCGTTGTCGCCCGGGCGGGTGGGGGTGCCGTCCGTCGATGGAGCACCGCGTTTCGCCGCACGAGCATCCGGGTACCGCCGCTGCGTCCCCACACCGCCCGCCGGGCCGCCGGGTTCCGCCGGCCACCAGTCGAGGAGGGCACCAATGACCGTCCCCCTGCCCCCGCTGCCGCCCACCGCCGACGACACCTACCGTCCCGGCGGCCGGAGCCTGGCCGACATCGTGGACCGGGAGCACCGGCAGCTGTGCGAGCTGGCCGACCGGGTCACCGACGCGGACCTCACGCCGCAGCGGCGACGCGAGGTGCTGGACGTGCTGACCGCGGCGGTGTCCCGGCACCTGTCCGCGGAGGAGCAGTACCTCTTCCCCGCCGTCCGGGCGGCGGTGCCGGAGAGCGCCGAGCTGGTCGACCGGGAGATCGAGGCGGACGCCGCGCTGCTGACCGCCCTGAAGGGACTCTCCGGCGCGGACGACCCGACGCTGGTCGAGGTGGCCGAGCGGGTCCGCCGGCACGTCAGCCGGCTCACCGCGCTGGTCGGCCCGCTGCGCGAGGTGGCCACCGACGCGGAGCTGATCCGGCTGGGCAACCGGTGGCAGATCGCCGAGGAGGCGGCCCCGACCCGGCCGCACCCGGGCACGCCGGCCACGCCGCCCTGGAACAAGATCGTCGAGCCGGCGGTGGGCGTGGTCGACAAGCTGCGTGACGCGGTGACCGGCCGGCGGACCCAACTGTCCGACCTGGAGCGGCGACCGAAGTCCTGACCCGGGCACGCACCGGCGGTGGCCGGCGGCCCGGACCGGGGTACGCATCGGGGAAGGCCGATGCCGTCCGGGCCTTCCGTCGACCGCTGCGTGGCCCTACGGTCACCGTATGAATCTGGAGCTGCGACACCTGCGGGTGGTCTGCGCGATCGCGGAGACGGGGAGCGTGACCAAGGCGGCGTCCACGCTCGGCCTGGCCCAGCCGGCCCTGACCGCCCAGCTCCAGCGGATCGAGCGGACCCTGGGCGGGCCGTTGTTCGAACGGGACCGGCGCGGGGCGCGGCCGACCGCGCTCGGCGAGCTGGTGCTGGCCCGGGCCCGGGTGCTGCTGCCGGCGATGAAGGGCCTGCAGGACGAGGCCGCCCGGCTGGCCGGGTCCGACGACGCGCTGGGCCGGTACCGGTTCGGCGGGGTGAACAGTCCCATCCTCGGGCGGCTGGTGCACCGGCTCGCCGCCGAGCAGCCGCAGGTGCAGATCACCACGTACGCCTCCTGGTCGGTCGACGAGCTGTCCCAGCTGGTGGCCGGCGGTCGGCTCGACTTCGCGCTCACCGGTGTCTGCGGCGACTCCCGCCCCTCGGCCGAGTTCGGGCTGAGCTGGCGGGAGGTCGCCGTGGAACCGGTCCTGGTGCTGCTGCCGCAGACCCACCCGATGGCCGACCGGGACGAGGTGCGCCTGGTGGACCTGCGCCGGGAGCAGTGGGTCGCGGCGCCGGGTGACGGCTGCTTCGGCGACTGCTTCGCCGCCGCCTGCGCCCGCGCCGGCTTCACCCCCCGCAAGGTCTACGAGACGGACGTGCGCGGCGGTCTGGACCTGGTCGACGCCGGCGAGGCGGTGGCGCTCTGCCAGGCCACCTTCCGCCCGGTCAGCGGCCTGGTCACCCGGCGGCTGGCCGGTACGCCGCTGCGCTGGCGGCTGCTGCTCGGCTGGCACCCGGACGCCCCGGCCGCCCGGGTCGCCGAGACGGTGCTGGAGACGGCGCTGGCCGCGTACACCGATTCGCTGGCCGCCCACCCGGACTACCTGGCCTGGCTGCTGCGGCACCCGGGCTTCGGCATCCCGCCGTCCCGGTCCGGACCCGGTGGCGGGGTGCGAACCGCCTGACGGTGGGTACCTGTCCCCCATGACCGATCCCCAGCCCGTCGACCAGCGGGAACTGCTGCGTCAGGCGGCCGCCGCGCACACCGCCGCGTCCCAGGACGTCGAGACGTTCCTGCGCCGGCTGCCGGAGGTGCCGGACGCGGCCGACATCACCGAGTACGCCACCCTGCTCAGCCGGGAGGAGCGGGCCCGCGGCGACCGGCAGGACGCGGCCGACGCCGCCGGCCTGCAACTGCCCAGCATGGAATCCGAGTAGGGCGCACGGAGACGGCACCCGGGGCGGAACCCCGGGTGCCGTCCGCGTGGTCAGCGTTCGACGAGGACGTCGTGCCCGAGGTCGAGCAGGGAGTGCCGCCACTCGTCGTCGGCGTTGCCCCGCTTCGGCTTCGACTCGACCAGGGACTGGATGCGGTCGACGGCCTCCCGCATCACCTCGATGTCCTCCGGGGTCAGGTCGACCTTCCGCTTGCTCAGCACGTGCAGGATCTGCCGCCCCGGCTCGGGCAGGTTCAGGTCCGGGTCGGGGCCGAACGCCTCCTCGCCCGACCCCCGGGTGAGCAGCCACTGCCGCAGCTGCTCGGAGGGGACGTTGACCTGGGCGTGGAAGTCGTCCCAGATCACCTCGACCTCGGGATCCAGCCGCTTCTCGCGTACCATCACGCCTCCTGTTCGGCCGGCGGCCCGGACGGCGTCGGGTCGCCCTCGTCGGTCTGCTGCTTCAGCCCCTCCGGCGGCACCTTGACCCGGGACGGGTTCGCCGTCGGTGGCGCGACGATCGGTTCGCTGCGCTCGGTGTCCTCCCGGGTCTCCTCCGGTTCGGTCATGCCGGCCCTCCGGTTCATCGCGGGTGGGACGTGGTGGCCGCGGCACGGCCGTGGTCACCGGCGGTGACGTCGACGGCGAGCTGTCCGTCCCGGGCGTCGACGACGGCCTTCTGACCGGGTGAGATCTGGTTCTCCAGCAGCATCCGGGAGAGCCGGTTGTCGACCTCCCGCTGGATGACCCGGCGCAGCGGCCGGGCGCCGAACTCCGGCTGGTAGCCGTGCTCGGCGAGCCAGTCGATGCCGGCGGTGGTGAACTCGACCTGGATGTCCTGCGCGTGCAGCCGGCGGCGGGTCTCCTCCAGCAGCAGCTCGGTGATCTGGCGCAGCTGCTCGGCCTCCAGCCGGCGGAAGATGATCGTCTCGTCGATCCGGTTGAGGAACTCCGGCCGGAAGGTCTCCTGGAGCCGGCGGTTGAGCCGTTCGCGCAGCTCCTCGTTCTCCCGTTCGGTGCCGGGCTCGCCGGCGCCGAAGCCCACCGCGCGCTGGGTGCCGGTGATCAGCTCCGCGCCCAGGTTGCTCGTCATGATCAGTACGGTGTTCCGGAAGTTGACCGTCCGGCCCTGGCTGTCGGTGAGCCGCCCCTCGTCCAGCACCTGGAGCAGGATGTTGAAGACGTCCGGGTGCGCCTTCTCGATCTCGTCCAGCAGCACCACCGCGTACGGGCGGCGGCGGACCGCCTCGGTGAGCTGGCCGGCCTCCTCGTAGCCGACGTATCCGGGCGGGGCGCCGACGAGCCGGCTGACGGTGTGCCGCTCCTGGAACTCGCTCATGTCGACCCGGACCATCCGGTCCGCCTCGCCGAAGAGCGCCTCCGCGAGGGCGCGGGCCAGCTCGGTCTTGCCGACGCCGGTGGGGCCGAGGAAGAGGAAGCTGCCCATCGGCCGGTCCGGGTCGGCCAGCCCGGTACGCGAGCGGCGGACCGCCTCGGCGACCGCGCTGACCGCGTCCTCCTGGCCGACCACCTTCTCGTGCAGGTGCCCCTCCAGCCGCAGCAGCCGGTCCCGTTCCTCCTCGGTGAGCTGACTGATCGGGATGCCGGTGGCCCGGGAGACCACCTCGGCGATCTCCTGCGGCCCGACCGAGGGCACCTGGGAGGTGTCGGGTCCCTCGCCCTGGGCGCGGCGGATCTGCTCCTCCAGCTCGCCGAGGCGGTCGCGCAGCGCGGAGGCCCGCTCGTACTGCTCGTCGGCGACGGCCTGTTCCTTGTCCCGGCGTACGTCGTCGAGCTGCTGTTCCAGCTCCCGCACGTCCGAGGCGGGGGTGCGGGTACGCAGCCTGACCCGGGCGCCGGCCTGGTCGATCAGGTCGATGGCCTTGTCGGGCAGGAACCGGTCGGTGACGTACCGGTCGGAGAGTTCCGCCGCGGCGACGAGCGCCTCGTCGGTGAAGCGGACCTGGTGGTGGGCCTCGTAGCGGTCACGCAGGCCGCGCAGGATGGTGACGGTGTCCTCGACGGTCGGCTCGGGGACCAGCACCGGCTGGAACCGGCGGGCCAGCGCGGCGTCCTTCTCGATGCTGCGCCGGTACTCGTCCAGCGTGGTCGCGCCGATCACCCGCAGCTCGCCGCGGGCCAGGGCCGGCTTGAGCATGTTGGACGCGTCCATCCCGCCCTCGCTGCCGGCGCCGCCCGCGCCGACCAGGGTGTGGATCTCGTCCAGGAAGATGATCAGCTCCTCCCGGTGCGCCCGGATCTCGTCGATCACCTTCTTCAGCCGTTCCTCGAAGTCGCCCCGGTAGCGGGTGCCGGCGACCAGACCCGCCAGGTCGAGCTGGATCACCCGCTTGCCGAGCAGGGTCTGCGGCACGTCGCCGTCGCAGATCCGCTCGGCGAGCCCCTCCACGATGGCGGTCTTGCCGACGCCCGCCTCGCCGATCAACACCGGGTTGTTCTTGGTCCGCCGGGACAGGATCTCGACGGCCTGCTCGATCTCGTCGGCGCGGCCGATGACCGGGTCGATCTGGTCCATCCGGGCCAGGTCGGTCAGGTCCTGGCCGTACTGGTCGAGGGTGGGGGTGCCGCGGTCCGGCTTGGGACCGGGCATCGGGCCCCGCTCGGCGCTGGCCGCCTGGAGCGACTCGGGCTGGATCCGCCCCGCGGCAAGCATCCGGCCGGCCGGCGACTCCGGGTTGAGCGGCAGCGCCATCAGGATGTGCTCGGGGCCGATGTAGTTCGCCCCCATCGCCCGGGACAGCTGGTGGGCGTCGAGCAGCGCCCGCTTGGCCGCCGGGGTGAGCGACAGGTTGGGCGGCACCTCGCCGCAGGGCGCCCCGTCGCCGCGCCCGCCGAGCGCGTTGAGCAGGGTGTCCGGGTCGGCGCCGGCCCGGCGTACCAGGTCGCGCAGCTGCTCGCGTTGCAGCGCCGCCCAGAGCAGGTGGTCGGTGTCCAGGTCGTTGCTGTGCTTCTGGGCGGCCCGGCGGGCCGCGTCGGCCAGCATCTCCCGGGCGTCGGCGGTCATCAGGCGGGTGATGTCGACCCGGTGCGCCGGCCGCCGTCCCCCCTCGCCCCGGCCGAAGTACCGGGCCAGGAATTCGTCCCACGGGTCCGAGCCGAAGTCACCAGGTCCCATCATCTCTGTCCTCCGCAGTCGGGCGCGGCACGGTCGCCGGAGCGACACCGCGGGCGCGGCACGGTCGGCGGTGGCTACCCGGCGGTCGGCGCGACAAACTCCCCCGGGTGGCAGGCTGGGGGCATGGAGAGCGGACCACTGCTGATCGTCGACGGCGCCAACGTGGTGGGTTCCCGCCCGGACGGCTGGTGGCGGGACCGGGCGGGGGCCGCGGCCCGGCTGCGGGACGCGCTGCTGCCGGTCGCGGAGCGCGGGGTGCCGCCGGAGCTGGACCCGCCGGTGGAGGTGGTCCTGGTGCTGGAGGGGGCGGCCCGGGACGTGCCGGGCGTACCGGGGGTGCGGGTGGTCGCCGCGCCCGGTTCGGGCGACGACACGATGGTGGAGCTGGTCGCGGCGGCGCCGGAGCGCCGCCGGCTGGTGGTCACCGCCGACCGGGAGCTGCGGGCCCGGGTCGGCGCGCTGGGCGCCGAGGTGTACGGCCCCCGCTGGCTGCGCCGGGAGCCCGGCGGCCGGGGCTGACCCACCGGGCCGGCGCCACCGGTTCCGCACAGCGGGACGCACGGGTGACTCGCCGGCGGGACCGGACGGAGCGCCGACGGGACTGCGTCGGTTCGGGCCGGCGGGCCTTCGCGCACGTCAGGGGCGGAATCGGACAGTGGGGCAGGAACACCGCGAGGGCGGATGTTCGCTCACCCGGTGGGATGGGTTGTAATGGAGATCTCCCCGCCCCCAGGAGGTCCCCGTGGCGAGCGTCGCCGAGCTGAAGGCAGCCATCGATGTCGCCCTCCAGCAGATAGGTGACGGGCAGTCAGCCGTGCAGGCGGCCGGCGAGAAGCTGGCCGAGGCGCAGCAGACCCTGGCCGGCGCGTTGGAGGGCAGCGGCCACGAGACGGTGGAGGCGGCCCAGGCCTCGCTGACCCAGGCCAGCCAGGAGCTGGAGGAGTGTCTGGCCGCGACACTGGTCGCGGTCGAGCAGGCGCAGCTCTACGTCTCGACGCTGTAGGCACAGGCCGTGTCCATCGTCGAGGACATCGGGGCGCAGGTGCGCGCCGCCGCCGAGGAGCTGCCGCTCGCCCCGCTCGCGCTGGCGCTGGAGAAGTTCGGCCAGGCCGCCGAGCGGCTGCGCTGGGTGCGGCAGGAGTCGGCGAACCCGATGGGCGTGCCGGAGCTCTCCGCCGCCACCGAGCACGCCGAGACCGCCGGGTACGCGCTGCGGGTCGCCCAGGAGCAGCTCGCCGGCTATCTGGCGGCGATCGGGCTGGCCGCCGACGGCGCGCCCGCGCCGAGGTCGCCGGAGCGCCGGCCGAAGCACGACGCGCCCCGTGACGCCGCGCCGGAGCCGGCGGGGCCGCCGCCCGAGTCGGGCGCGGATCCGACGATGCGGCGCTGGTGGGCGGTGCGGGTCGCGGAGCTGACCGGCGGGCGGGAGGGGCCGCCGGACGAGCCGGACGAGCGGGTGCCCGACGCGCGGGACCTGCTGCGTCGGGTGGTCACCGGGGTGCGCTCGGGCGACCGGGACCGGCTGCACCGGGAGCTGCGCCGGGCGCACGCGGACGTCGGCCTGGGGCTGGCCGCGGTCGCCCCGCCGCTGCTGCGCGACCTGGCCGGGGAGCTGCTCGGGCATCCGCCCCGGGCCGACGACCTGGGCCGGCTGCGCCGGGAGCTGGACGGCCGGGTGCGGGACCTGCTGCCGGGGCTGCCGCCGCCGGTGCTGGAGGGCCTGCTGACCCGGGTGTGCCGGATGCCCCCGCCGCGCCGCTCCGGCGACCAGGAGCAGCCGCACGCGGCCGATCCGGCGGTCACCGCCGGGGTGCTCACGGGCGTGCTGCTGGCGCGGCTGGGTCGGGACCTGCCGCCGGAGACCACCGAACGGGACACCGGCCGGGAGAACCATGGCTGACGTACGCACCCAGCTCGTGACCCGGGTTCGGGGAATGCTCTCCGAGGCGCTGGGCGCCACCCGGAACCGGCTGGCCACGGCCGGCGCGGAGCTGACCGCCGGGGAGGAGCGGCTGGCGCGGGTGCGCCGCGCCGCGGCCGCCGTACCCGAGCGGGTGGGTGCCGCCCGGGACCGCCGGCTGGCCGAGATCGACGCCCGGCACACCGCGCGGATCGCGGAGCTGGCCCGGCGGGCGGCGGTGGCGGCGGAGCGGGAGGCACCCGGCGCGGCGTCGGCGCCGTGGTCGCGGTGGCGGCCCACGCCCGCCGGGCGGGCCGAGCCGCCCGGCGCGGTGCGGGTGGGCACGGTCCGGATCGCCGGCGCGGAACCGGTGCCGGCGCTGGTGCCGCTGCTGGACGCCGGGCACGTGCACCTGGCCGGCGACGACACCGACGGCATCGCCGCGGTGGTGCCCGCGCTGCTGCTGCGCTCCGTCGGCCGCGCCGACCCCGGCACCGTCCGGCTCTTCGGGTACGACCCCGAGCACCTCGGCGGCGGCCTGGCCGGGTTCGCCCCGCTGGGCACCGCCGGACTGCTCACCTTCGTGGGCCCCGGCGGACTGGGCCGGCTGCTGGACGACCTGGTGGAGCAGATCCGCCGGATCAACGAGACGGTGCTGGCCGGCGAGCACGGCTCGCTGCGCGAGCTGGCGACGGCGACCGGCCGGCGACCGGAGCCGTGGCGGGTGGCGGTGCTGCTCGGCGGTGACGAGCTGAACCGGCACGAACGCGGCCAGCTGGACCGGGTGGTCCGCACCGGCGCGGCCTGCGGGGTGCACCTGGTGGTGCGCGGCATCGACCTGCCCGACCACCCGACGGTGACCCGGGTGGTGGTGCAACCCGACGGCGCCCGAATCGCCGGGCTACCGGTCACCCTGGACGCCGCGCCCCCGGCCACCATGGTCACCGAGACCTGCCGGGAGGTCGCGTCGCGGGTCAACGCCGGTCCCCCACCGGCCCCGTTCAGCGACCTGCTGCCGCCACCGGACCGGTTCTGGCAGGAGGACTCGGCGCACGGCCTGACCGCCCCGATCGGGGAGGGCCCGCACGGCCGGCCGGTGCTGCTGACCCTCGGCGACTATCCGCCGCACGCGCTGATCGGCGGCCCGTCCGGCACCGGCAAGACCAACCTGATCTTCGCCTGGATCGGCGCGTTGGCGTCCCGCTACTCCCCCACCGAGCTGGAGTTCTATCTGCTGGACTTCAAGGAGGGGGTGTCCTTCGCCCGGTTCGCGAAGGGCCGGCGGGACCCGAGCTGGCTGCCGCACATGCGGCTGGTCGGCATCAACGTCAACACCGACCGGGAGTTCGGGCTGGCGCTGCTGCGCTTCCTCGCCGAGGAGCTGCGCCGCCGGGCGGACGCCGCGAAGAAGCACGAGGTCACCAAGCTGGCCGAGCTGCGGGCGGTCGACCCGACCGGGCACTGGCCCCGGATCGTCGCGGTGGTCGACGAGTTCCAGGCGCTGCTGGCCGGCCGGGACGTGGTCGCCCGGGAGGCCGCCGACCTGCTGGAGGACCTGGCCCGGCGGGGCCGGTCGCAGGGCATCCACCTGGTGCTGGCCTCGCAGGACGTACGCGGCATCGAGGCGCTGTGGGGGCGGCCGGCGCTGGTCGCCCAGTTCACCCTGCGGATCGCGCTGCCGAAGGCGCTGCGCATCCTGGCCGAACGCAACGACGCCGCGCAGTCGCTCCCCCGGCACCACGCGGTGGTCAACGCCGAGTCCGGGCTGGCCGAGGGGAACGAGGTGGCCCGGATCCCGTCCGCCAGCGACTGGGAGAGTTGGAGCGAGTTGCAGCACCGGCTGTGGCGGATGCGCCCCGCCGACGCCGCCCCGGCCCGGCTCTTCGACGGCGACGCGATCCCGCGGCTGGCCGACGCCCCGGACTTCCGGGCCCTCTCCGCGCCGGAGCAGGGGGTGCCGCGCAGCCCGGTGGCGCTGCTCGGGGAGATCATCGACGTGCAGGCCCGGTCGGCGGCGCTGCGGCTGCCCCGCGCCCCCGGGCGGAACCTGGCGGTGCTGGGCACCCGGGTCGACGAGGCCTGCGCGGTGCTGGACGCCGCCGCCCGCTCCCTGGCCCGCCAGCACCGCCCCGGCACGGCCCGGTTCTCCATCGCCTGCCTCGACCCGGACGCCGACCCGGCCGCCCGCGAGCTGTACGAGGACCTCGCCGACGACGCCGCCTGGTACGACGAGGACAGCGTGTCGGAGCTGATGGCCGAGGTGGGCGACTCGCTGGGCGCGCCGGGTGCCGCGAACACGCCGCACTACCTGCTGCTCTACGCGGTCGACGCGGCGGCTGGTCAACTCGCCGGGCGAGCCGGGCGGCGGACCGGGCTGGAGCAGCTGCGGCGGATCCTGCACGACGGGCCGGAACGGCGTACGCACGTGCTGGCGTGGTGGCGGGGCGTGGCCCGGATGCGGGTGGACCTGGGCGGGCCGGCGGCCCGTACCGACCAGATCGGGGCGTGGGTGGCGCTGGACGTGCAGGGCGGCGAGCTGGGCTCCTCGCTCTATCCGGGCAGCGGTGGCCCGGACTGGTATCCCCGGCCGTGGCGGGGTCTCTACTTCGACCGGGCGGTGCACCGCACCGGACAGGTGATCATCCCTTATGGTCCGTCCCGATGAACGAACCGGTCACCAGTGACACGTACGCCGCCCAGCTGCGTCGGCTCGCCGAGCTGACCGCCCGGGTGGCCACCCAGCGCGCCGAGGCGCACGACTGGTACGCGCAGCAGTGCGCCGCCGCCGAGCGGGCCGTCGCCGAGGCCACCGAGGAGGTACGCCGCGCGGAGGCGGCGGTGGTCGAGGCGCGGGAGCTGGTCGAGCGGGTCGACGCCGAGGCGACCCACCTGTGGCAGCAGCTGCGGCTGCGGCTCGGTGGGGGCGGCCGGCGGCTGGGTGACCCGCCGGGGCCGGCGCGGGACGCCGAGGGTGACCCGGTGCCGCTGCTGCGCGGGGTGCGGGAGCTGCTGGACCGGACCCGTCAGCCGGGTGAGCTGCCCGGCTCGGTGAACCCGCTGCTGGCGTTCTGCGGCATCGGCGGTTCGGTGGCCGCGTACGCCCTCGGGGCGGGGGCCCGGGCGGTCGGCGCGGGCAGCGGCGGCGACCTGGCGGTGGGCATGCCGGTGCTGGCGCTGGTGGTGACGCTGGTCGGTCCGCTGCTCGGATTGGCGCCGGCCCGGCTGCTGGCGGACCGCCGGCACGCGGTGCTGGGCCCGCGTCCGATCATCGTGGTGCTGGTCGCGGGCCTGCTGACCACCATCGCCCTGCTCGTGCTGACCCGCTGAGCACGACCGGTCGGCGACCCGGGACGGGGTCGCCGACCGACGGTGCTCAGGCGGGCGTCAGGACGGCTTCGGTGAGCAGCCGGCGGGCCAGCACGAGGCGGTCGGCGTCGTCGTCGAGGCCGGGCAGGTCACCGACCCGGGTCACCTCGCCACCGAGCAGGACGCGCAGCGCCGGCTCGCAGGTGCCGGGCAGGGTGATGGTGCGGTCGAAGAGCCGCAGCGCGACCTTCCCGTCGCCGGTGGGGGCGAGCTGCCAGCGCAGGCCGGCCCGGAGGGCGACCCGGCTGTCCGGGTCGAGGGCGGCCAGGGCCGCCGCCTGGGCCAGCGGGCGGATGGGGGCCGGACGGGCGGCCGGCCAGGCCCGGTCGCGCAGCCGGGCGGCGACGGCGGCGGGGTCGGCCCGCAGCAGCCAGTCGCGCAGCGCCTCGACCGTCTCGGTCAGCTCCGGCTCGATCGCGTCCGGGTCGGTCACGTCGGTGCCGAAGGGCAGCCCGGCGCGCAGGCGGGCGTCCTCGGCGGCGAGCGCGAGCAGCTCCTCGACCATGGCGTAGCGGGTCAGCGCCCGGATGCCGACGGTGAGGTGCAGCGAGGCGGACTCCTGCGCCTGCGCGCTGTGCAGCCAGCCGCGGGGCAGATAGAGCGCGTCGCCCGGCTCCAGCACCACGTCGAGCGCGGCGGACCCGTCGGCGGTGGCGGAGACCTCGTCGGCCCGGCCGCCCCAGGGCTGCTTCTCCAGCGGGTCGGGCAGCACCGGCGGGTGGATCCGCCAGTGCTTGCGGCCGTCGACCTGGAGCACGAAGACGTCGTGGGTGTCGTAGTGGGTGGCGAAGCCCTGGCTGCCGGCCGGCGTCAGGTAGGCGTTGACCTGCAACGGCTGGCGCAGCGCGGTGCCGAGGTCGCGGGCGAAGTCGACCAGGGCCGGCCAGATCCGGTGCAGGCCCTGCAGCACCAGGGTCGCGCCGCCGGCGTACTGCGCCAGGATGCGCTCGTCGAGGACCTGGTCGCCGATCTCGGCGCCGGCGCCGCCGCCGCCGGTCCACCGGGCCGCCGGCACGAGCTGGCCGTCCTTCGCCACCCGCAGGAACGGGGTACGCAGTCCCCGCCGGCTGAGCAGTTCGTCGGCGTCGGCGGGGCTGAGCAGGTCGGTGAAGCCCCGCGGGTTGGGCAGTTCGGCGGCGCGGGACAGCAGCGGCGCGCGTCCCCAGTGCGCGGCGGCGAACTTGGCCGGCTCGACGCTGATGCAGCGGGCGAGGGCGTCGGCGGCCGGAGACGGAACCGCCGGACGGCCGTGGCCGTCCGGCGGGTCGAGGTACGTCACGTCAGCTCGCGCTGCCGTCGGCGCCGCCGTCCTGCTGGCCCGGGGTCGCGCCACCGTCGGCGGGACCCTCGGCGCCACCGTCGGCACCGCCGTCCTGCTGACCGGGCGTCGCGCCACCGTCGGCCGGGCCCTCGGCGCCACCGTCCGCGCCGCCGTCCTGGTGGCCCGGGGTCGCCCCACCGTCGGCCGGGCCCTCGGCGCCACCGTCCGCGCCGCCGTCCTGGTGGCCCGGGGTCGCCCCACCGTCGGCCGGGCCTTCGAGGCCGCCGCCGCTGGTGGTCTGCATGTCGTCGTCATTGAGTGCCATGGGTGTGCTCCCTCGGGTGTGCCGCCCCGCCGTGCGTCGGGGTTCGTCGTGCAGCGGGTGGTACCCCACGCGCGATCTTCTAACCCACCGTAGACGGCGGGCCCCGGCGACGCGGACGGTTCGCCGGGGCCCGCCTGAGGTCAGCCGTTGCGGCAGGTCACGCCGTTGAGGGTGAAGACGGACGGGGACGGGTTGGCGCCGGTGTGGGTGCCCTGGAAGCCGAAGCTGACCGTGCCGCCGGCCGGGACGGCGGCGTTCCAGCTCGCGTTGCGGGCGGTGACCTGGGCGCCGGCCTGGGTGACGGTGGCATTCCACCCGTTGGTCACCCGCTGGCCGGCGGTGAAGGCGAACCCGACGGTCCAGCCGTCGACCGCCGTCGTGGCGTCGTTGCGGACCCGCACGTCGGCGGTGAAGCCGTTGTTCCAGGAGTTCGGCACGTACGTCACGGTGCAGCCACCGGTCGGCGGGGGCGGGGTGGGCGTGGTCGGGACCGGTCCGGGCGTGGTCGGCGACGGGGAGGTGTTCGGGGTGCTGGGCGGGGTGGCGACGCCGCCGAGCGCCTCGGTCACCGCCTGGTACGCCGGCTTGGGCCGGTAGTTGTCGTCCCAGACCAGGGCCGCCCCCTGGCCGGGGAAGACGCCCGGGATCCACGAGTACCGGTCGGTGATGCCCCAGGTGGTGACCCCGACGCAGCGGCTCACCGCGAGGCAGGTCGCGACGACCCGCTTGTAGTCGGCGGCCTGGGCGGTCAGGTTGGCGGCGGTGGCCGGGGTGGGCATCCGGATGTCCAGTTCGGTGACCCGCACGTCGACCCCGAGGTCGGCGAAGCGTTGCAGGTTGGCCTGGAAGTCGCCGGGCACCTGCCCGACGATCAGGTGGGACTGGAAGCCGACGCAGTCGATCGGTACGCCACGGGCCTTGAAGTCCTTGACCAGGTTCCAGATCGCGGTGCTCTTCGCGTTGACGCCCTCGATGCTGTAGTCGTTGATGCAGAGCTTCGCGTCCGCGTCGGCGGCGCGGGCGGCGCGGAACGCCTCCTCGATCCACCCGTTGCCGATTCGCTGCTGGAAGACGCTGTCCCGGCGGGCGCCGGTGCCGCCGTCGGCGAACGCCTCGTTGACCACGTCCCAGGCGACGACCTTGCCGCGGTAGTGGCCGGCGACCCCGGCGATGTGGTCCTTCAGCGCCTGGAGCAGGTCGGGGCCGGAGAGGGCGGAGACCCAGCCGGGCAGCTGGTTGTGCCAGGCGAGGGTGTGGCCGTACACCTTCTTGCCGCCGGTGGCGGCGTAGCCGACCACGGCGTCACCGGGCGCGAAGCTGAACTGCCCCCGGTTGGGCTCGGTGGCGTCCCACTTCATCGCGTTCTCCGGGACGACCAGGTTGAACTCGGCGTCCCCGATCTGCTTGTACGCGGTCTCGGAGAGCCGGTTCGGGTCGAGCGCGAAGCCGATGTCGCGCCCCTTGGCGGCGGCGAGGCTCTGCCAGGTGGTGGCCGCGTCGGCGGGCCCGGAGTGGACGACGCCGAGACCGACGGCGAGGGCGGTGGTGGCGGCGAGCGCGCTGGCCAGCAGACCGGTGCGGAGGCGGCCGGTGGTGTGGTGGGGGTGGGGCATGCGGTCCTGTCCTTCGTCGGGGTCACCGCGGGCGGTGACGAGACTGTGACGTGGACCGATGGGAGCGCTTCCACATGCTGACAGCCCGCCGTCCCGGCGTCAAGCGCCCACCCGCCGGGTATGACGTGGGGATGATCCTGCTCGGCACCTCCGGCTGGCAGTACCGCGACTGGCGGGACCGCTTCTATCCGGCGAAGCTGCCGCAGCGGCGCTGGCTGGAGCACTTCGCCGAGCGGTTCGCCACGGTGGAGGTGAACAACGCCTTCTACCGGCTGCCCGAGCGGGACACCTTCGTCGCCTGGCGGGACCGCACCCCCGACGACTTCCGGGTGGCGGTGAAGATGAGCCGCTACCTCACCCACATCAAGCGGCTGCGCGAACCGGCCGAGCCGGTGGCGCGCTTCCTCGACCGGGCCGACGGGTTGGGCGACAAGCTCGGTCCGGTGCTGGTCCAGCTCCCACCGAACCTGCGGGCCGACCCCGCCGCCCTGGACGCCACCCTGCGACTCTTCCCCGCCGAGGTGCGGGTGGCGGTGGAGCCCCGGCACCCCTCCTGGTGGACGGACGAGGTCCGGCGGGTGCTGGAGCGCCGCCGCGCCGCGCTGGTCTGGGCGGACCGACTGAGCCGACCGGTGACACCGCTGTGGCGCACCACCGACTTCGGCTACCTGCGACTGCACGAGGGTCGCGCCCGACCCTGGCCGCGCTACGGCCGGACCGCGCTGGCCTCCTGGGTGCACCGGCTGGCCGACGCCTTCGCCGACACCGAGCCGGCGTACGTCTACTTCAACAACGACCCGGGTGGCGCGGCGATCATCGACGCGGTGGCCTTCGGCGGCCTGGCCCGGGCCGCGGGGCACCCGGTGACCCGGACCCCGACGGCCCGCCCCATGACGGGACGGGCCGGGTCGGTTCCGGTCACGGGATCAGCTGGGCCAGGTCCCGCGGCATCTGCGACTTGACGTCCTGCCACTCGCCCTGGGTGACGTGCCGGCGCAGGGTGTCCAGGACCACCTGCACGACCCGCTGCGGGCCGCCCTCCACGTCGTACGGGAAGCCCTGCCGGACCTCGTAGAGGAAGTCGTCCCGGTTCAGCTTGATCGGCACGTTCTCCGGCTGCCAGCCCTCGAAGTAGATGCCCCGCAGCAGCACCGGCAACTGCTGGGCGAACTCGGCGCTCTCCGCCACCGGCATCCGGTCGCGCAGCAGGTGCAGCACCGTGCGCAACGCCGCGTACGACTGGTTGCGCTGCTCCTTCGGCCAGCCGTACGCCGACTCGATCTCCTTCAGGATCACGTTCGTCTTGTCCATCGAGGACTCGAACGCGGAAATCAGCTGCTCAGCCATCTGCCCACCCCCGTGCGTCGGTTTCCCAGCGTCGGTCGTCGGCGCGGGACGGCGGCCCGCTGGGCCCCCGCCAGAGCCGGGTCGGCCGGAACCGACCGGGCCGCTCCCCGCGCCGGGGAGGGTCGGACCCGCCGACCACGTGCAGCACCCCGCCGCGGCGCGCATCCGCCACCACCCGCACCGTCATGGCCCACCTCCTCGTCTCACGCTCGCGGTCGCGTCGGTCGAGGCGACCGCACACACCGTCCAGGCTGCGCGGCGAAGAGGTGAACCGGCCTCACCCGACGCGGGTGAACCCGCGTCAGTCGGCGTCGAGCAGTCCGCGCAGGGTCGCCCCGTTGCGCTGCGCGAAATCGCGGTAGCAGTTGTTCATCAGCACGTGGGTCTGCGCGGCCTGGCCGGCCAGCTCGCGCAGCTTCGGCGCCCAGTCGCGCAGCTCCCGGTCGGAGTAGTCGTAGCCGAACTTCTCGTGGATGTCCTTGCTGGTCCACTTGTCGCTGTGCCCGTGGAAGCGGACCACCGCGAGCTCCGCGGTGGCCGCCAGCACCGGGGGTACGGACGACCGGTGCCCCTGCGGCATGTCGACGCAGACGTACGCCAGGTCGTGCTCGCGCAGGAAGCCGAGCGTCTCGTCGCGGTTGTCCCCGTCGAACCAGGACGCGTGCCGGAACTCGAAGGCCGGGCGCAGCGGGGCACAGCGCCGCGCCACCTCCAGCAGGTACTGCTTGTTGTCCCGCTTGATGGTGAACCAGGGCGGGAACTGGAACAGCAGCACGCCGAGCCGGTCCGCCTCGACCAGCGGGTCGAGCGCGGACAGGAAGCGCGTCCAGACCTCCTCGTACGCCTGCGGCGGCAGGTCGTCCGGGTAGAGGTTCTTCTTCCCGGTGTCGGGGCGCAGGTCCTTGTAGAGCGCACCGACCCGGGTCGGGTGCCCGGTCAGCAGGCTGAACGCCTTGATGTTGAAGGTGAAGCCGGGCGGGGTGCGGTCCACCCAGAGCTTCGCCGTCCGCTCGGCGGGCGGCGAATAGTAGGTGGCGTCCACCTCGACCAGTGGGAACTGCCGGGCGTAGTACGCCAGGCGCTTCTCCGGGGTGTCCGCGCTCTGCGGATACCAGCCGGAGTCCAGCAACGTCCGGTCGGTCCACGAGGCGGTGCCCACCTTGATCTCACCCATGGGTGGGGTCCACCGGGTGCGGGACCGACCGGTGGGCGACTCAGGCCGCCCGCCGCTCCCGGTTCTGCTTGCAGGACACGCAGGCGGTGGCGGAGGGGAAGATCTCCAGCCGCTCGACCGGGATCGGCGCGGTGCAGCCCTCGCAGAAGCCGTAGGTGCCCTCGTCCAGCCGGGTCAGCGCGTGCTCGAACTGGCTGCGCCGCTCCAGGATGGTCCGCAGCAGGGACTGCGCGGTGTCCCGCTCGGCGGTCTTGGTGCCACTGTCGGCCTGGTCGTCGCCGGCGGTGTCGCCGACCTCGACCAGCCGCAGCACCTGGCTCTGCAGGACCGCCTGCTCGTACTCGGCGGTCAGCTCGTCGTAGCGCGCCTGCAGGGACTGCCGGATCTGGTCGGTGTCCGCCTGGGAACGGCCCGTGGTCACCGTGTCGTGGACGAGCATCGCTGCCTGCCTTTCGTGGGGCCTCACACCGGTCCGGGGCGACGATGCGCCCCGGACCTTCGGTCGGGTGGCGCGGGTGAGATCACCCGTGCTCTGTGAGCCGGGCGATTACCCGTCGCTCCAGAGGATCAAACCGGTGATTTGCGCGAGCTTCCATCGCATTCGTGCGCTCTTGCGTCGCGCCGGCCGTCCCGAGCGTCCCACGGGCCGCCCGACCGCCCGTCTTCGACCGGTCCCGGCGGGTTCGTCCGGTCGACGTGCGGGGTCAGTCCCGCTCGACGAGAGCCGGGTGCCGGGGGTCGTCGGCGCGGACCACCACGTCGGCGAAGGAGGCCGGGGCGACCTCGTCGGCATAGCGGGCGAAGGCCGGCAGGGTCCACGCCGACGCCGGGTCGGTACGCCGGGCCAGGGCGGCCGGGGTGAGCACCAGGTGGACGGCGAGGTCGAAGACGAGCCCACCGCCGAGCAGCAGGCCCCCACTGACCAGGACCACCCCGCCCGGAGGCAGCGTCACGTACTCCGCCCGACTGGCCCGGTCGGTGACCGGGTCCCACAGCGACGGCAGCAGCCGGCCGGAGCCGTCCGGCCCGGCCGGGTCCAGCACCTCCCGGCGCAGCCCCGGCTCGTCGATCCAGCTCTCGTAGTAGGCGTCGGAGTTGGTGCGGCCGTGTTCCAGCCGCACCGAGGCGGGACGCAGGAAGTCGGCGGCCCGGACGTGCAGCGCCGGGCGGCCGGCGGCGCGCAGCGGGTCGACCAGGGCGGCGGCCAGCTCGTCGGGGCGGGCGGCCGGTGGGCCGTCGACGGCGACCCGCAGCCGGCCCGGCACGTCGGTGGCGACACACCGCTCGGCCAGCTCGGCCACGAGCAGCTCGGGGGTGATCGGACGGACGCGCACCCGACCATCCTGCCGGGCCGGCCCGGTCGGCGCTCCCGGCGGGGTGGGCCCGGGGTCAGCCGGTGCGGTCGATGGTGACCCGGGCGTCGTCGGCGAGCCGGTAGCCCACCCCGTAGACCGTGGTGACCAGGGGGACGTCCACGCCGACCTTGCCGCGCAGCCGGCGTACGTGCACGTCCACCGTGCGGACACCGGCGTGCTCGTAGCCCCAGACGGCGTTGAGTAGCTGCAACCGGGTGAAGACCCGGCGGGGGTGGGCGACCAGGTGCAGCAGCAGGTCGAACTCCAGGCGGGTCAGCGGCACCGGCTCGCCGTCACGCAGCACCGACCGGGAGGAGGCCAGGATGTGCAGGGCCGGGATGGTCGGGGCGAGCGGACGGGACGGGGCGCGGCCGACCGGCACCGCGTCGGGCCGGCGGTCCACCGGGGCCGGGCCGCTGGAGATCACCCCTTCGCCGCGTTCCAGCATCTCGCGGGCGGCGTCGAGCAGTCGGCGGGCCGCCGGGGTCAGCGACTCCTCCGCGGCGAGCGGGATGGAGAGGGTCACCGTGAGCACGGGTGCGGCCGTGTTCGCGGGACGACGCTGGCCGCCGGGGGGACGACCGGGGACCGCGGGTTGGGACGTATGCCATCCGGCGCGCGACGAGGCGGGGCTGACCGACATGGTCCTCCTTGGCTGATCCGGGTGTCTCCCACGGCCCGGGACGCCGCTTCATCGATGCTTCCCGGCGGCTGTGCGAGGGTCAAGGGGCGGCCGCGTTGCATGAATGTGACAATTGACGAACACATCGGAGCCGCGCGCTCGCTCTGCGTACGAAGCCTGATGATTACAGCAGAGTCGGTGAGTTGACCCGATACGGGGGGTGCCCGCCCGGTTCCGCCCTGCCCCCGGGCGGCCGACGGCGGGCGCGGCTCCGCCCCGGGCCGATGGTCGGACCGGGGCGGTGTCGGACGGTTCACCGATCCGGGTCGACCACCACCCGGGCGGAGTCGGCGAGCCGGTAACCGACGCCGTACACGGTGGTCACCAGGGGGGTGTCCACGCCGAACTTGGCGCGCAGCCGGCGCACGTGCACGTCGACCGTGCGGGCCACCGCGTGCTCGTAGCCCCAGACGTGGGAGAGCAGTTGCGTCCGGGTGAAGACCCGGCGCGGGTGCGCGGCGAGGAAGTGCAGCAGGTTGAACTCGATCCGGGTCAGCGGGACCTCCCGCGCCCCCTGGTGGACCACGCGGGAGGCGGCCAGCACGCGTACCGGATCGGGGTCCTCTCCATGGGACTCGCGGTCGGCCGGGCCCGGCGGCTGCTCCGCCGCGCGCGGCCACGGGCCGGTGGGCCCCGCCGGCGTGACCACGTGGCCGGCCCGGATCTCGCCGGTCCGGGCGAGGTCGCCGAGCACCTCGACCAGCCGGGCCAGGCCGGGGGTGAGGCCGCCGGGGCCGAGGTCGAGGGTGATGGTCAGGGTCGGTGCGGTGCGCGGTCGGGGTGCCGCCGCCCGGTCGGGGCGGCCGGCGCGGTATCCGCGCGGGGAGATGGCGACGACGGACATGGAGCCTCCTGAGCTGGCGGTCGCGCGCGCCACGCCGGGGTCGGCGGGACGGTCAGCGGGGCGCCCGACCGGCGGTGACCGGGGGCGCGGCGGGCGTGGGTCGGTGCGGCGGGGTGGGGCCGAGGGTGGGCAGGCCGGCGATGCGCCAGGCGACGAAGCCGCCGACCACGTCGGTGGCCCGGTGCAGGCCGATCTCCTGGAGGGCGGCGGCGGCCAGCGAGGAGGTGTAGCCCTCCTGGCACAGGACGATCACCGGCACGTCGTAGTCGACGGCCTGCGGCAGCCGGGCCGGACAGCGCGGGTCGAAGCGCCACTCCAGGACGTTGCGCTCCACGATCAGGGCGCCCGGGACGGTGCCGTGCGCCGCCCGCTGGCCCGCCGGACGGATGTCGACCAGCAGCGCGCCCCGGCGGTACGCGAGGTGTGCCTGTTCCGGGTCGAGCCGGCGCAGCCGGGTGCGGGCGGCGGCGAGAAGCTCGTCGATGCCCCGGGAGCCGGGTGGTGGCACCGGACAGCTCTCGGTACGGGTCTCGGTCATCGTCGGTCCTTTCTCAGGTGGTCGGGTGGGGGTGGCGCGGCGGGTCACCACGCGACGCCGGCCTCGGCCACGTCGGCGACCTGGAGCCGACCGTCGGTGAGCCGGTAGCGGGTCATCCGGCGCAGTGCCGGGCGGTAGACGTGCACGCTGACCGCGGGTTCCGCGCCCCGGTTGGTCACCACGTGCACGTGCCGGGGCCCGAAGCGACGACCGACGCCGGCGGCGAGCCGGTGCGGGCGGAGCCGACCGGCGGTGACGGTCTCCTCGGTGAGCGCGCCCGCGACGACCAGGAACGCGCCGGCCGCGCCGCCGTGGTCGTGCAGGTCGGTGCCCTGTCCGGGCAGCCAGCTCAGCGCCCAGACCTCGTGGTCGGGCGTGACGGCGAGGCGGGCGTACCAGCGCTGCGCCCGGTCGAAGCGCAGCGGGACCGGCCAGCGGACCGGGTCGGCGTGACGCCGGGCGACGGCGAGCAGTTCGGACTGGTCGGTGCTGGTCATGGCGGGCGTCCTCGGGGAGTGCGGTGCGGCGCGTACCCCACGAGCATAGAATGTAAACCCTATAGGTTTAGTAGGCAATACCGGATGCTGGGACACCCCGGGCACGGCGTTCCTCGGCACCGGCGACCCGCACGGCGGGCGGCCCGGGGTCAGCGCCGGACCGGCGGCTCCACCCGGTAGCCGGGCACCGACGGCCAGCGGACCGTCAGCACCACCGACTCCCGCTCGGCGTACCAGGAGTGGTCCACGCCCCGGCCCCACACCACGTAGTCACCGGGGGTGCCGAGCAGCACCGTACGATCCGGCAGCTCCACCCGGAACCGGCCGCTGACCAGGACCAGCAGGGCGGTCCGCCGCTCGCCGGTGGCCCACCGCGAGCGGGCCTCCCCCGCCGGGTGCACGCCCCACTTCACCTCCACCTCGTCCGAGTGCCGCACGTCCCCCACCGGCTTGAAGTGCCCCAGCAGCCAGCCGGCGTCGGTCGCCCCGTCCACGCCGGCGTTGCCGACGTACACCGCATCGTCCATCGCACCCTCCCGTGCCGGGTCGGCAAGCTACCAGGCGACGGGCCCGTCGGTCCCACTAACCTGGACGGATGACCGACGAGCTCGACGCCGAGACCATCGCCTTCGCGCACCGGATGTTCGACCTGGCGCGGGCGGGCGCCGCCGAGGAACTCGCCGGGCAGCTCGACGCCGGACTGCCGGTCAACCTGACCAACGCCAAGGGCGACACGCTGCTGATCCTGGCCGCGTACCACGCCCACCCGGAGACCGTGGCGGCGCTGCTCGCGCGGGGCGCCGACCCGTCGCGGGTCAACGACCGGGGGCAGACCGCCCTCGCCGCGGCGGTCTTCCGCAAGGACACCCGCACCGTCCGGGCCCTGCTCGACGCCGGCGCGGACCCCGAGCACGGCAGCCCGTCCGCCGTGGACACCGCCCGCTTCTTCGACCTGCCGGAGATGCTGGCCGTACTCGGCCGGAGCTGACCCACCCCGGCCGGCCCACATCGACGGGCCGGGCGGGTATACAGGTGCGGTGGAGGACCCCGTACCCGAACAGATGCGCACGGCCGCCGGCGCCCTGCTGGCCGCGCTCGACGAACCGGCCCGCCGGCGCGCCCGGCACGCCTTCGACGACGACGCCGCCCGGCGCTGGCTGGAGTACCGTCCCCGGCCCCGCCCCGGCGTCCCCCTCACCGACCTGGACCCCGCCGCGCGCAAGGCCGCGCACCGGCTGCTGGCCACCGCGCTCAGCCCACCGGCGTACGCCCAGGCGATGGCGGTCGTCGCGCTGGAGGAGGTGCTGGACCGGGCGGAGGGCTGGCGGCGCGGCCGGCACAGCGGCGACTACTGGGTGGCGCTCTTCGGCGACCCCACCCGGGACGACCGCTGGGGCTGGCGGGTCGAGGGGCACCACCTGTCGGTGGGCATGACCGTGGTCGACGACCAGGTCTCCCCCGCCCCGCTCTTCCTCGGCGCCAACCCGGCCACCGTCCGGCACGCCGGGCGACCGGTGCTGCGACCGCTCGGCCCCGAGGAGGACCTGGCCCGGGAGCTGCTGGACGCGCTCGGCCCGGCCGGACGCGCCGCCGCGATCGTCGCCGGGGCGGCGCCGGAGGACATCATCAGCGCCACCCGGGCCACCGCACCGGGGCTGATCGAGCCGCTCGGCGTGCCCCGGGGCCGGCTCACGCCGACCGGCCGGGCACTGCTCGACCGGCTCGTCGCGCTCTACCTCGACCGGCTGCCGGCCGAGCTGGCAGCCCGGGAGGCGGCCCGGCTCGGCGGGGGTGAGCTGCACTTCGCCTGGGCCGGCGCGACCGGGTCCGGGTCGCGGCACTACTACCGGGTGCAGGGCGACGACCTGCTGATCGAGTACGACAACACCGCCGACGACGGCAATCACGCGCACACCGTGCTCCGCCACCCCACCAGTGACTTCGGCGCCGACCTCCTCGCCACCCACCACACCCACCACCACTGACCCCTGCCCCCTGCCCCGGTCCCCCGCCCCCTCCCGGCCCGGGTTGATCATGAAGTTTCGGTCACGCGGACCCGACCCTCGTGACCGAAACTTCATGATCGACGCATCCGGACTCCCCGCCGCGCTCGCGCTCGCTCCGGGTTCGTGATCACGCTCGATCATGGATGTGGTGGCACCCGGCCGAGGGGATCGCCACGACATCCGGGATCGAGTGGCATCCCGGCCGGCACACGGTGGGGGGCCAGGCACGCGCGGGGGGGGGGGGGGGGGGGGGGGGGGGGCTCGGGGCGTCAGGCGCGGGGGCGGACGATCTCCACGGTGGAGCCGGCGACGCCGTGCAGGGCCTCGAAGCCGCTGGCCTCGACGGGGCTGCGGTCGAACTGGCGCATCAGTCGGGTGCCCAGCGCGACACCGAAACCGCCGACGGCGAGGGCGACCAGCTCGGTGGCGAGCAGCGCGCCGGTCGCGCCGCGCTGCGGCGAGTCGGCCCGGATCAGGCAGGCGAGCAGGAAGAGCGCGGCCATCACCGCGTTGACCAGGTTGAAGGTCACCGCCGTACGACGGGTCCGGCCGGCCCGGACGTCCCAGAGGTCGACCATTCCGGCGACGGTCGTGAGCGCCGCCGCGGTCAGGGCGGCGGCGGCCGTCCAGTAGCCCACCTCACCGAGGAAGGCCGGTCCCCCGACGACGTCGACCAGGTCGAAGACGGCGGCGCTGACGAAGAGCCCGAACGGGAACATCACCAGCATCGGTTGAATCGGATTGCCCTGCACCCTCAGCCGGCTCTCCATCGGTTCCTCCCAGGTTCGAGCAGCTCACCAGTCCAGGGTGCTACCCGAGCGCCACCAGGGCGAAACGAGAACCGCTCAGCTCTCCCGGGGGCGGGAGACGGTGATCACCAGCCGCTCGGCCACCTCGCGCAGCGGAATGTCCAACGAGGAGGCGGCGCTGCGGAGCACGTCGAGCGCCTCGGGCGCCGGGCAGCCGCGCTGCGTCATGATCACCCCGATGGCCTGGCCGACGACGCCCTCGCCGAGCAGCGAGGAGTCCAGCTCACCGGCCTGGGCGGTACGCCGTTCCCGGTCGCGGACGGCGGCCAGCAGCAGCCCGGCGTGCTCGGCGAGGAGCATCGCGGTGAGCTGGTGCCGGGCGGTCAGCGGCGCGGCCGCCCCGCCGTACAGGTTGATCGCGCCGATCACCTGCTCGTCGACGTCGACCGGCGCGGAGATCACGCCCCCCACCCCGAGACCCCGCGCGCGGGCGGTCCAGACCGGCCAGCGCGACTCCTGGCCCAGATCCTGCGCCGTGATCATCTCGCGGCGGCGGATGGCGCTCATCGCCGGCGAGTCCGGGCCGTGCCGCAGATCGTCCAGCTCGGCCAGGGCCGGGTCGGAGGCGGCCACCCCGGCCGGCTCACCGGCGCGCAGCGCCGTGAACCCGCAGCAGGTGACGCCGTCCACGGCGTCGCGGGCGATCCGGACCAGCTCGGTCAGCGCCTCGTCGAAGTTCGTGACCGCGATCAGGCCGGCGGTCAGCTCGCGCAGCAGCGCGGCCGTCTCCAGTGCTCCCAGCGTGTCGATCATGGGCTCCCGCGTGTGCAGGTTCACCGGGCCACGGTCCCCACCGCCCCCACGCACGACCACGCGGTGTCCCCGTACGGCGCCATTGCCTGTGTCATCACGCTGCCTCTTCCTGATCGAGAGCCCCGGCCTACTACCCTCGCAAACCAGCATCGAAACCCGCAAAGGGGTCCCGCCCGGCGACTGCCGCGCCGAACGGGACCCCTGCGCCGGGTCAGCGGGAACCGGAGATGAGCCGCCGCCCCACCGAGGCGATCAGCCGGTCCAGCTCCGAGCCGAACGGGTTGTCGTGCACGAGGTACGTCCAGGTGGCGGTCGGTCGGACCAGCTTCGACGCGTCCGGCTCCCAGTCGTCGCCGAACTCGGTCTCCTCGAAGGTCGCGATGGTCCGGGTCTCGATCTCGGGGATGAGGGCGGTGAACGCCGGCACCGCGCTGCGGTGGAACTCGTCCAACGGGTCGAGCCGGCCCAACGCCCGCAGGTGCACCCCCTCGCGGACCTCGGAGAGCTCGGCCAGGTGCTCGGCCCAGAGCCGGTCGAGGTGATAGAGGGCGATCGACCGGGCGGCCCGGGCGAGCAGGTCCTCGTCCATCTCCTCGGCCTTCTCCGGCACCCGCTCCAGCAGCATCAGCGCGGCGATGTCGCTGGTCAGCAGCCGCTCCCGCCGCTCGGCGAGGGCCTTGCGCTGCTGCTCGATCACCACGCTGTAGCGCCAGGTGTTGCGGTGGATCTCGTGGTTGACGCCCTCGGCGACCCGCTGGGCGTGCTCCACGGCGTAGTCCACCTGCGGGTCGGTGACCAGGCCGTCGGCGTTCATCCGCGGCGACGGCGGAACGGTGTCACCGGCGTGCCGGACGACCAGGTCGTCCTCCAGGCTGACCAGGAAGACCGACCCACCCGGGTCGCCCTGCCGACCGGCCCGACCGCGCAGCTGGTCGTCGACCCGGCGGCTGTCGTGCCGGCCGCTGCCGATCACGTAGAGCCCGCCCAGCTCGGCGACCCGGTCCCGGTCGGCCTGGTCGCTGCCGCCGAGCCGGATGTCGACGCCCCGACCGGCCATCTGGGTGGAGACGGTCACCGCGCCGTACGCGCCGGCCTCGGCGATGATCGCCGCCTCGTCGTCGTCGTTCTTGGCGTTGAGCACCACGCAGGGCACCCCGGCGGCGTGCAGGCCGGCGGCCAGCCCCTCCGACTCCTTGACGTCGAGGGTGCCGACCAGCACCGGCCGCCCACGCTCGTGGTTGCGCTTGATCTCGTCGATCAGCGCCTCTTCCTTCTCGGCCCGGGTGGCATAGATCCGGTCCGGCTCGTCCTCCCGGACGCAGGGGGTGTTCGGCGGGATCACCGCCACCTCGAGGCCGAAGAACTCGCGGAGCTGGTCACCGACGAGCACGGCGGTGGCGGTCATCCCGCAGACCGTCGGATAGAGCGCGATGTACGCCTGCACGGCGATGGTGCCGAGCACCTCGCCCTCGGCGGTGGCATCGAGGCCCTCCTTCGCCTCGACGGCCGCCTGCAGCCCGTCCGGCCAGCGGCGGCGCTGGGCGACCCGGCCGCGCATCTCGTCGATCAGCTCCACCGAGCCGTCCCGGACGATGTAGTCGACGTCGCGGTGCAGCAGGGCGTACGCGTGCAGCGCCACGTTGACCGCGGAGAGCTGGCCGACGTGCTCCTCGTCGTACAGGTCGATGCCGCCGAGCTTCGCCTCGACGGTGGCCAGGCCGGCGGAGGTGAAGGCGACGCTGCGGCCGTCCTCGGCGACGGTGTAGTGCCGGCCCCGACGCAGGCCACGGACCAGCGCGGCGGCGGCGTGCACCGGGTCCTGCTCGCCGGCGACCGCGCCCGCGAGGACCATCGGCACCCGGGCCTCGTCGATGAGGATGGAGTCGGCCTCGTCGACGATGGCGGTCTTCAGCGGCGGCTGGACCCGGTCGTCGAGGTCGGTGACGAGCTGGTCACGGAGGAAGTCGAAGCCGGCCTCGCTGACCGAGACGTAGGTGACGTCGCTGGCGTACGCGGCGCGGCGCTCCTCGGGGGTGGAGGCCTCGTTGACCCAGCCGACGGTCAGCCCGAGCAGCGTGTAGACCGGCGCCATCCACTCGGCGTCCCGGCGGGCCAGGTAGTCGTTGACGGTGAGCACGTGCACCGGGCCGTTGCCCAGCCGGACGTGCCCGTACGCGGCGACGGCGGCGGTGAGCGTCTTGCCCTCACCGGTGGCCATCTCGGCGACCTTGCCGGAGAGCAGCGCCATCGCGCCGAGCAGCTGCACGTCGTACGGCCGCTGGTCGAGGCCGCGGCGGGCGGCCTCCCGGCCGATCGCGCAGATCTCCTCGTAGCCGGTGGCGGAGCCGGCGGCCTCGGTCAGCTCGGCGTCGTCGAGCTGCCGCAGCTCCTCCTCGCGGGCCTCGATGGCGGGGAGCAGCTTCTCCAGTGGGGCCAGGTCGACCGTCGTCCCCGGGCGCTGGAGGAACCGCCGGAACCTGCTCTTCACACGTTGCGACACACCCATGAGCGGCAACGGTACGCGAATCGCGGCGCGTTGTGCGGCCCGCCCGCCACGGGGTCGGGCGGGTGTCCGGAATCCGCCCCGTCCGCCCAGGTCAGGAGGGTTGTCCCGGGTCAGCTGACGAGGAGCTGGTGGGTGGCGAGTTCGCGGTACAGCGGGCTGGTCCCGGTCAGCTCGTCGTGGGTGCCGACGGCGACCACCCGACCGCCGTCGAGGACCACGATCTGGTCGGCGTCGACGACCGTGGAGAGGCGGTGCGCCACGATCAGCAGGGTGCGCCGGACGGCCACCGCGTCGATGGCCCGGCGCAGCGCCGCCTCGTTGCGGGCGTCGAGGTTGCTGGTCGGCTCGTCGAGCAGCAGCACCGGCGGCCCGGCGAGCAGCGCCCGGGCGATGGCCAGGCGCTGCCGCTCGCCGCCGGAGAGCAGCACCCCACCCTCCCCCACCTGCACGCCCAGCCCCTCGGCGGAGCGGTCGGCCAGGTGGCCGAGGTTCACCTCGGCGAGCACGGCACGCACCTCGTCGTCGGTGGCGTCCGGCGCGGTGATCAGCAGGTTCTCCCGCAGCGTGCCGGCCAGCACCGGCGCCTCCTGCTCGACGTAGCCGAGCCGGGACCGCAGCACGTCGCGGGGCAGGTCCCGCACGTCGGTCCCGGCCAGCCGCAGCGTCCCCCCGGTGACCTCGTAGAAGCGCTCGACCAGGGCGAGCAGGGTGGACTTGCCGGCGCCGGAGGGGCCGACCAGCGCGGTCCGGGTGCCGGGCGGCACGGTGAAGCTGACCTCGTGCAGCACCGGCGGGCCGCCCGGATAGCCGAACCCGACCCGGTCGAACTCGATCGCGACCGGTCCGGCCGGGAGCGCCGGCGGCCGGGCCCGCCGGTCGTCGGCCCCCTCCACGGGTACGTCGAGGATCTCCTCGATCCGCGCGAGGGCGCCCAGGCCGGTCTGCAGCTGGGTGTAGGCGTGCACCGCCTGACCGAGCGGCAGCACCAGGAAGAACAGGAACATGACGAAGGCGACCAGGTCGCCGACGCTGATCGCCCCGGCCGCCACCCGCGCCCCGCCGACGGCGAGCACCAGCAGGAACGCCCCCTGGAGGGTGACCGTGCCGACCGGTCCGACCACCGCCTGCACCCGGGCGACCCGCAGCCCCGCCGCGTACGCCGCCTCGGCGCTGCCGGCGACGGCGGTGGCCTCCCGCTCCTCGGCCCGGCTGGCCCGGATGGTCCGGGCGGCGGAGATGGCGCGCTCCACCGCGGAGGTCATCTCGCCGACCCGTTCCTGGGCGCGGCGGGCCAGCCCACGCACCCGGCGGGCGACGGTGAGCGCGAAGCCGACGCCGACCCCGACGGCGGCCAGGGTCACCCCGAACAGCGGCGGGTCGAGCAGCAGCATCGCCGTGCCCGCGCCGAGGACCATGACCGCGCCGGTGACCGTCTCGAAGAGCCCGGAGGTGACCACCGCGCGCAGCAGGGTGGTGTCCGAGCCGACCCGGGAGAGCAGGTCACCGGTGCGGCGACGGTCGTACTCGGCGATCGGCAGCCGCAGCAGGTGCCCGGCGAGCCGCCGCCGGGTGCCCAGGACCAGCCCCTCGGCGGTGCGTTGCAGCAGGTAGTCGCGGAGCCCGCCGACCACGGCGGCGGCCACCACCAGGGCGACCAGCAGCACCACCAGCGCGCCGATCGGCCGGGTCGCGGTCATCCGGTCCAGCACGGCGCGGGTGAGCAGCGGCTGCCCGAGGGACGCCGCCGCGCCGACCAGCGACAACGCGCCCACCACGGCGAGGGTGCCGCGGTGGGCGCGCAGGTAGGGCAGCAGGGCGGCCAGCCCGGGCGGGCGGCCGACATCGGTGGTCATGACAGCACCGTATCCGGCGCCGGCACGGCGTCAGCGGGTGAGCACCACCTGGAGTTCCTGCCGGCGACGCTCCGCCAGGTCGGTCAGCAGCGCCGGAGCCTCCTCGAACGGCACCACCGCCGAGACCAGGTGCTTACGGATCTGGTCGCCGTACTGGCGCAGCAGCTCGATGGTCTCCCGGGAGAGCCGCTCCCGGTCCCAGGTGGGGGCCAGGCCGCGGGGCACCCGGCCGATCTGGGCGCAGCGCAGCGACAGCCCGTTGTGGTGGAACTCCTCACCGAACCGGACCTCGTCCGCGCCGGCCTGGTAGAAGGCCAGGTCGACGACGGTGCCCTGGGGGCGCAGCAGGCGCAACGCGAGCTGCAACGCCCAGGCCTGCCCCCGGCACTGGAAGACCACGTCGGCGCCCCGGTCCCCGGCGGCGTGGTTCCACCGGGTCTTCAGCACCACCGCCGGGTCGTCCGCCTCGGGGTCGAGGGTCTCCAGACCGAGCGCCTCGGCGACCGCACGACGCTGCGGGGTCGGATCGAGCACCACCACGGAGGCGGCCCCGTGGCGCTGGGCGAAGAGCGCGGTGAGCAGCGCCACGACCCCGCTGCCGACCACCGCCACCCGGCGGCCCCGGACGCCGTCGCCGAGCGACCGCACGTCGGTGCCGCAGAGGTCGGCGGCGGCGTGCAGCAGCCCGTTGGCGCAGATCGGACCCATGTGCGCGACGTAGACGCCGAGCAGCGGGTCGAGGTCCTCGGGGAGCGGGACGAAGCGTTCGGCGACCGGGTCGGCGACGTAGCCGGTGCGGTGGCCGTAGGTCATCGCACCGACGGTGCCGACGGTGACCGCCGGGGTACGGCTCTCCACCACCCGGCCGACCTGCATGTAGCCGAGCCGGTTCACCGGGTAGGGGGTGCTCGCCTCGCCGGGCTGGAAGAGGCCGAGGTCGGCGTTCCAGGTGACGTTCAGGTACGGGTTGGTGCCCTTGACATAGCTGAGTTCGGTGCCGGCGGAGACCCCGCTGTAGAGGGTCTCCACCCGGAAGGTGCCCTCACGCAGCTCACCGGCGTCCTGCTCGACCAGCTCGACCTGCCCGGGCCCGCTGACCACCACGACACTGTCACGCATCGACGGTCACCCCCGCCCCGACGGCGGTGGCGGCCGGACCGGTGGGCAGCGCCACGCTGCGGCCGGTCCGGGCGGACTCGGCGACGGCGAGGGCGAGGCGCTGGGTGCGCAGCGCCTCCGCGTACGGGACGCGGACGTCGTCGCCGACCCCGCGGACGGCGTCGACGAAGGCCCGGTCGACGGCCACCCGGGCGCCGTCCGGGTCGGCGGGCAGGTGCCGCTCGCCGTCGGCGTCCCGGACGGTCAGGCCGTCCTCGGCCAGCGACAGCGCCAGCCCGTCGGCGAGGATCTCCAGGCCGGCCCGGTGCTTCCAGGTCAGCACGCAGGCGGCGGCGAGGGTGCCCACCGCGCCGGAGGAGAAACGCAGCGTCGCCGCGGTCACCGAGTCGATGTCGGCGCCGTCGACCGGCGGCGGGGTGCCGTCGCCGTACGCGGTGACCTCGGTCGCCTCGCCGACCAGCGCCCGGACCAGGTCGAGCACGTGCGCGGCCTGTTCCACCACCGGGCCGCCCGACCGGTCCCGGCGGGCCCACCAGGCCACCGGCGGGACCTTGTCCAGCCACGCGCCGTTGACCATCCGGACCGGACGGTCGGCGAGCAGCTCCCGCGCCTGTTCCACGACGTGCAGATAGCGCCAGTGGTGGCCGACCGCGGTGAGCAGCCCGCGCCGCTGCACCAGCTCGGCGATCCGCTCGGCGGTCTCCAGGTCCACCGCGACCGGCTTCTCCACGAACATCGGCACCCCGGCGGCGATGACCGCCTCCTCGACGGGCCCGTGCGCGAAGGGCGGTACGCAGACGTACACGGCGTCCGGTCCGGCGGCGAGCAGTTCGTCCACGTCGGCGAAGGTGCGGGCGCCGTGTGCCCCGGCGAGCGCCTCCGCCGCCGTCCGGTCGACGTCGGTCACCCCGAGCAGTTCGACGTCCTCGAAGCCGCTCAACACCCGCGCGTGGCGTTGCGCCACCCCGCCGGCCCCTACCAGTCCCACCCGGCACGTGCGCATTCGATCGACCCTCTCGCCACATTTCACGGATACGGTTCAGCTCTCCCCCTGCCGGCACCGGACCAAACCCGGCGGGGCGCGCAACGAGACGTTCATCCCCCGGGAACCTCCCGGCACCGGGAACGTGATCAAGCTGATAGGCACGATCCGGTTAGCGCCGGGCGTGAACTGGGAAAAGTAGTACCGCGTTTCCGCCACGACCAGGGGGTGCCTGTGCGGGATACAGAATCGATCGTCTCACCGGTGGTGGAGGCCTGGGCCACGTATCGGACCACGTCGGCCGGCCAGTGGCCGGCCCGGCGGCTGATGCGGGCCAAGGGGGACAGCCGGGTCAGCGTGGTGCTGCCGGCGCGTAACGAGGAGACCACCGTCGGGGCGATCGTGTCGACGATCCGGGAGCACCTGATGGACCGGGTGCCCCTCGTCGACGAACTCATCGTGGTGGACTCCCGGTCCACCGACCGCACCGCGCAGGTGGCTCGCGCCGCGGGCGCCGAGGTGGTCAGCCAGGACGCGATGACCCGGGGCCTGCCCCGGCTCACCGGCAAGGGCGACGCGCTCTGGGCCGGGCTGGCCGCGGCCGAGGGCGACGTGGTCGCCTTCATCGACGCCGACCTGCGGGAGTTCCGGCCGCACTTCGTCACCGGCCTGATCGGACCGCTGCTCACCGACCCGTCGGTGGACTTCGTGAAGGGCTTCTACCACCGCCCGCTGGTGGGGGCGTCCGGTGTGGAGGCCGACGGCGGAGGTCGGGTGACCGAGCTGATGGCCCGGCCGCTGCTGAATCTGTTCTGGCCCGAGCTGGCCGGGTTCGTCCAGCCGCTGGCCGGTGAGTACGCCGGCCGCCGGGAGGTGCTGGAGCGGGTGCCGTTCGTCTCCGGCTACGGCGTGGAGACGGCGATGCTGATCGACCTGCTGGAGCTGGTCGGTCTCGACGCGCTGGCCCAGGTGGACCTCGGTGAGCGCAAGCACCGCCACCAGGACACCGCGGCGCTGGGCCGGATGTCCGCGCAGATCATGCTCACCGCGTGGTCCCGGTTGCAGCGGCGCGGCTGGGCGAGCCCGGGCAGCGCGCCGGCCGCCCTGCTCACCCAGTTCCGGCGGGGCGGCTCCGAGGCGCTGCCCAACCTGGACCGGGAGATCGTCGTCAACGACGTCTCGATCGAGGAGCGCCCGCCGCTGGCGCAGCTGCGGCACCGGGTGCCGCGCCGCCGGGTCGCCGCGTGAACCCGAGGAAGAGGCCGATCCGCGCCCAGGGAAGGGACGTCGCCCGATGAGTATGACCGTTCTGATGAATGCCGGTCCGTGGTTGTCCGTGCCGCCGCCCGGCTACGGCGGGATCGAGAACGTCGTGGCGACCCTGGTGCCGGAGCTGCGGCGGCTCGGCGTACGGGTGGTGCTCGCCTCGGTGGAGAGCAGCACGCTGCCGGTCGACGAGAAGATCTCGGTCTTCCCGGACGGGCAGTTCCACGCCCTCCAGCGGCCGTACAACCAGGTCTGCGGGGTGTCGCAGGCGCACCTGAGCGGGGTGGTGCGGGCGCTGCACTCGCGGGACGACATCGACCTCGTGCACGACCACGTGGAGGCGGTCGGGCTGGCCACCATGGCGGCGATGGGCCCGGACGGGCCGCCGGCGCTGCACACCCTGCACTGGGACCTGGCGAAGCACCCGGAGCTGTACGGAAACCTGGACGGCGGCGACCGGGTCCGGGTCAACGGGGTCTCCGCCTCGCAGCTCGCCCGCGCCCCGCGCGCCCTCCAGGAGCACTCGGTGGGGCACGTGCACCTCTCCACGCCCCTCGCGGTCGGCGCGGACCGGCGCTCCGGCGCCGACAAGGGCGACTACATGATCATTCTGGGTCGGATCAACCCGGGCAAGGGGCAGGACGTCGGCGCCCGGCTGGCCCGGCAGGTCGGCTTCCCGCTGGTGCTGGCCGGCCCCGTCGGGCCGTACCACCGGCCGGAGGACCTGGCCGCCGCCGGTGACGAGGCCCGGCAGAACCCGGACGTCCGGTTCTTCTACGACCACGTCGCGCCGCACGTCGACGGCGACCTGGTCCGCTGGGTCGGCACGGTGGCCGGCCAGGAGCGCGACGACCTGCTCGCCGGGGCCCGCGCCTCGCTCTTCCCGCTGCGCTGGGAGGAGCCCGGCGGCACCGCCGTGGTCGAGTCCCTGGCCCTGGGTACGCCGGTGGTCGCCACCGCCCGCGGCTGCCTGCCGGAGCTGATCGAGCACGGCCGTACCGGCCTGCTCGCAGGCGACGAGGAGGAGTTGGGCGACCTGGTCCTCGCCGCCGGCCTGCTGGACGAGGCCGAGTGCCGGCGGGAGGCCGCCGCGCGGTTCACCCCGGCCGTGATGGCGCAGCGCTACGTGGAGCTCTACGAGCGGGTCCGCCAGCTCGCCCTGCAACCCGCCTGAGGGTGTGGGCAGGGGCCCCTGGTCGACGTACGGCGTCGACGAGGGGCCCCTGCGTCGTTTGGCGGCGGGCCGGGCGGGAAAGCGCGGGTGCCGTACGCCGGGAGGGGGACCGCGGTGACGAACTCGACGGCCCACGCCCGGGCCCGCCGCAATCCGGCCGACGGCCGTCCCCCGGTACGCCGGGTGGCCGGCGGGCTGGCCGTGCTCTTCCTGCTGCTGGGCGCGCTCGGCTTCCTGCCCGGGATCACCAGCGACTTCGGCGACCTGCGGCTGGCCGGGCACCAGTCCGGGGCGATGCTGCTCGGCGTCTTCCAGGTCTCGGTGCTGCTCAACGGCGTACACCTGCTCTTCGGGGTGGTCGGCCTGGCGCTGGCCCGGACGGTGACGGGGGCACGCGCCTGGCTGCTCGGCGGCGGCGCGGTCTGTCTCGTGCTCTGGCTCTTCGGTCTCGCCGTCGACCAGCCCAGTGCGGCGAACTTCCTGCCGGTCAACGACGCGGACGGCTGGCTGCACCTGGCGCTGGGGGCCGTGATGATCGGTTCCGGCCTGCTTGCGGGCAGTGACGGATATCGCCGTTGACCAGGGCCGGATGGGCGACAGGTCCGGTTTCGCCGCGCGGGGGGGCGGGTAGTTGACGGGTCCGCGACGCCACCGAAACGAGGGCCTCATGTCCACCGGGATCAGCTGCGAGGTCCGCGACGACGCACCCGTCACCGTGGTCCGACTCGCCGGCCGGCTGGATCTGTCGACGATGCGCTCGGTGCACACCACGCTGGACCACTGCCTCACCGCGCAGCCGGACGCCCTGGTGGTGGACCTGTCCCGGCTGGCCGTGACCGACCCGCTCGCGCTCTCGGTCTTCGCCGCCGCCGCCCGCCGCGCCGCCGACTGGCCCGCCGTGCCGATGGTGCTCTGCTCGCCGCCGCAGGAGACGGCCACCTGGCTCTCCGAGACCACCGCCTGCCGCGTCGTGCCGGTACGCCGGGACTGCGCCGAGGCCACCGCCGTGGCGAACGCCGCCGCCTCCCCCCGACTGCGGGCCCGGCTGGAGCCCGTCGCCGGCGCCTGTCGGCGGGCCCGGGAGCTGGTCACCGACGCCTGCGGCCGGTGGAACGTGCCGGAGCTGGCCGGGCCGGCCTCGCTGGTGCTGAGTGAGCTGGTCGGCAACGTGGTCCGGCACGCCGGCACCCCGATGCAGGTGACGGTCACCCTGCGCCGGCCGTACCTGCGGGTGGCCGTGGCCGACGGCAGCACGGCGACGGTGCGGGCCGCCACGGGCCGGGACCTGCGCGCCGAGGGCGGGCGTGGGCTGCTGCTGGTCCGTGAGCTGGCGCAGCGCTGGGGCAGCTCCCCGGTCGGCGACGGGAAGGTCGTCTGGGCCATGCTCCCGGCGATCTGACCGAAATTACCCTTCTCGCCTGGTTACATGGATAGAGGGGCGGGTAGCCACACCCGTCCTTTCTGTCTTGACGACGGGGTGAGAAGCCATGCCCAAGCGGGTAGTCACGGAGCCGGCACGAGACCGGGGGCCCGCGATCCTGGCGCCGGCCCGGTTCGGCGGTTATCCCGGACCGGTGCGGGGAGCGCTCAAGGGCAGCTCCCTGATCAAGCTGCTCGGCACGACCGACGCGAAGATGATCGGGCTGCTCTATCTGGGCACCTCGTTCGCGTACTTCATCGTCGGCGGCTTCATGGCCATGCTGATCCGCGCGGAGCTGGCGCAGCCGGGGATGCAGATCCTCTCCCCCGAGCAGTACAACCAGATGTTCACCATGCACGGCACGATCATGCTGCTGCTCTTCGCGACGCCGATGGTCTTCGGCTTCGGCAACTATCTCGTGCCGTTGCAGATCGGCGCCCCCGACGTGGCCTTCCCCCGGCTCAACGCCTTCGCGTACTGGCTGTACTTCTTCGGCGCGCTGATCGCCGTGGGCGGCTTCCTCACCCCGCAGGGCTCCGCCGACTTCGGCTGGACCGCCTACACCCCGCTGAGCACCTCCCAGCACTCACCGGGCGTCGGGGCGAACATGTGGGTGGTCGGGCTGGCGGTGTCCGGCCTGGGCACCATCCTCGGCGCGGTCAACCTGATCACCACGGTGCTCACCCTGCGGGCCCCGGGCATGACCATGTTCCGGATGCCGATCTTCACCTGGAACCTGCTGCTCACCAGCGTGCTGGTGATCCTGGTCTTCCCGCTGCTGGCCGCCGCGCTCTTCGCCCTCGCCGCGGACCGGATCCTGCACGCCCACGTCTTCGACCCGACCACCGGCGGGCCGATGCTCTGGCAGCACCTGTTCTGGTTCTTCGGTCATCCCGAGGTCTACATCATCGCGCTGCCGTTCTTCGGCATCATCACCGAGATCATCCCGGTCTTCTCCCGCAAGCCGATCTTCGGGTACACCGGCCTGGTGCTCGCCACCATCGCCATCACCGTGCTGTCGATGAGCGTCTGGGCGCACCACATGTTCGCCACCGGCCAGGTGCTGCTGCCGTTCTTCAGCATCCTGAGCTATCTCATCGCGGTCCCGACCGGGGTGAAGTTCTTCAACTGGATCGGCACCATGTGGAAGGGGCAGCTCACCTTCGAGACGCCGATGCTCTTCGCCGTCGGCTTCCTGGTCACCTTCCTGCTGGGCGGTCTGACCGGGGTGCTGCTGGCCAGCCCGCCGGCCGACTTCCACGTCACCGACACCTACTTCGTGGTCGCCCACTTCCACTACGTGCTCTTCGGCACCATCGTCTTCGCCGCCTTCGGCGGCCTCTACTTCTGGTTCCCGAAGATGACCGGCCGGCTGCTCGACGAGCGCCTCGGCAAGGCCCACTTCTGGACCATGTTCATCGGCTTCCACGCCACCTTCCTGGTGCAGCACTGGCTCGGCAACGAGGGCATGCCCCGCCGCTACGCCGACTACCTGCCCGGTGACGGCTTCACCACGCTGAACATGATCTCCACGATCGGGTCGTTCGTGCTCGGGGCGTCCACCCTCTTCGTGATCTGGAACATCTGGAAGTCCTGGCGGTACGGCGCGATGGTCACCGTCGACGACCCGTGGGGCTTCGGCAACTCGCTGGAGTGGGCCACCACCTGCCCGCCCCCGCTGCGCAACTTCGACCGGATGCCGCGGATCCGCTCCGAGCGCCCCGCCTTCGACGCCAAGTACGGCCAGCTCGTCGCCAACCTCGGCCGGGACCTGCCGCAGCGGACCACCAAGCCGCCGCAGCGCTTCGCCGAGGAGCTGCGCCACGAACGGCACATCCCGGAGTCCCCCGCCGCCGAGGGCGCGCGCGGCGCCCGCGGGGCCGTCGAGTACCAGCCCGCCCCGCAGTCCGGGGCCCGGCCGGTGGTGGTGCCCGAGCCGGAGCAGATCCGCCGGCCGAGCTTCGAGGAGACCGACGTGCCCGAGGAGGCCGAGCCGGGGCAGCCACCGCAGGAGACCGAGCGGTGGCGGCACCCGCGCGGGCACGGGGACACCCCGGAGCGCTGACGGGCAGCGCGGAGGGGGCCGACGCCGTCGGCCCCCTCCGTCGTACGCGATGTCAGTCGGCGGCGGGCAGGCCGGCCGCGGCCAGCGACCGGCGTACGGCCGGCTGGACCCGGGTCAGCCGCAGCGGCACCCCGGTGCGGGCCGCCGCCTCCCGACCGGCCATCAGCGCGGCGATGCCGCCGGCGTCGACGGTGCCCGCCCCGACGAGGTCGACCACCACCTCGCGGGGCTGCCCGGTGACCGCCTCCAGCATCGCCCGGCGCAGCTTGTCCGCCCCGTCCCGGTCGACCTCCCCGCCGACCTCGACGACCACCTGGTCGCCGTGCTGGCGCACCGAGATCCGGGTCTTCGCCGGTTCCGCCTCGGCCGTTCCGTTCTGCCAGGGCGGCGGCGCGTCGGCGAGCATGGCCTGACGCAGCCAGGTCAGCGCGCGGGACAGCAGCCGGGAGACGTGCATCTGGGAGATGCCGAACCGGGCGGCGATCTCCGCCTGGGTCTGGTTGCCGTAGAAGCGCATGGCGAGGATGCGCCGCTCGCGCCAGGGCAGCCGGTGCAGCAGGCCGCTGACCGTCACCCGGTCGTCGACCGACTCCAGCGCGCTGTCGGACTCGCCGACCAGGTCACCGAACTCGGCCGAACTCTCCCCGCCGACCGGCGCGTTGAGCGAGGCCGGGCTGTAGCCGGCGGCGGACTCCAGCGCGGCGAGGATCTCCTCCTCCGGCGTCTCCAGCCGGGCCGACAGCTCGGCGACGGTGGGCGCCCGGGACAGCTCGCTGGTCAGCGCCGCCGTCGCCTGCCCCACCTCCAGGATCAGGTCGCGCAGCCGGCGGGGCACGTGCACGCCCCAGGTGCGGTCGCGGAAGTGCCGTTTGATCTCGCCGACGATGGTGATCGCCGCGTACGCGGTGAACGAGCCCCGTTCCGGGTCGTACCGGTCGACGGCGTTGACCAGGCCGAGGCGGGCCACCTGCTCCAGGTCCTCCAGCGGCTCCCCGCGACCCCGGTAGCGGCGGGCGAGCCGGCCGGCGAAGGGCAGCGCGAACCGGACCAGGTCGTCCCGCGCCTCCTGCCGCCGCTCCGGTGGCAGCCCGGCGATCCGCGCCGCGTACGCCAGCGCCGCCGCGTCGAGATCCTCCAGGCCCCGCTCGGTGGGTGGTGGTGGTGTGGTCGTGGTGGTCTGTCCGAACATCCGCGCCTCCCTCGCCGAAGGTCCCCCGCCCGGATTGGGAAACCGGTCGTGCGCGTGGTCGAGCCACGCACCGGGCCGGAAAGTGGGTTACGTGACGGGCACGTCGGAAGCGACGACACGTCGCCGCGCAGCGCCGATCGGCCGTCGCAGCGAGCGGTGTTCCCGCTCCGTAGGTACTCAATCACGGACCGCGAGATCGCGAGGATGTTTCGCCGGGGTTGGTGGGGCGGGGCGCGGGCCCGGGCCGGCGTGCCCCCGGGACGCGCCGGTCAGCTGACCAGCAGCCCCTGGTGGCTGCCCCCGGCGCGGAGGGCGTCGAGCGCGTCGGCCATCCCCAGCCGGGGCGGTACGGGCAGGTCGTACGGCTGGTTGCGGAGCACCTCGGTGGCCCGCCGGGTCGGCACCGAGGAGACCGGGTAGCCGCGTGCGCAGCCCCGGTCCAGGGCCCGCCGCCGACGGCCGAACCCGGCCACGGCGAGCCACTGCGGCAGCCCCGCGAGGGCCGGCGAGCGGACCCCCGGCGGCTCCGGCAGCACGTCCACCGAGCTGAACGGCTCGCTGCTGGCGAGCCACCACTCCACCGCCTCCACCCGGCGCCGGGTGGCGTTCTCGCACCAGTACGGCACCAGCCCGGCGCGTAGCACCTGCCACGGGTCGAGCAGCCGACCGCACTCGACCACCAGCCGGTTCCCGGTCTTGCCGCCGCGCCGCAGCCAGCCCCGGTACAGGTCGGCGACGGCGGCGCTGAGCGCGTCGGGGTGCGGCACCCGCACCCGGTGCAGCGGGTGGCCGGTGCGGCCGGTCCACTCCTGGGCGGCCTGGTCGAAGCCGGACTCCACACCGTGCTCGGCGTCCCCCTGCGGGGTGGTGACCTGCGGGGGCGTCCAGTGCCGGCCGTCCCCGCCGGCCGCGCGGAGCACCTGACGCAGCGCGGGCGCGTCCGGGTGGAAGTCGACCGGGTCCAGGCCGCTGGCGGGGCAGCCGACCTGGAAGCTGTGTCCCCGCCCGTCGTCGAGCAGCGGCCAGGTACGGGCGTCGTGCAGCAGCAGCACCGGCGCGCCGGGGTCGAGCCGGTCGGCCAGGAACCGCCGGTACGCCGCCGGCAGCGTCCGCCACCGCACGGCGAGGGCCACCGTGGCGCCGGTGAGCGCGCCCCGGCTGGCCGGGCAGTGCACCTGCCGGACGTGCACGTCGGGATTGCCGGCGAGCAGGCGGGTGGCGAGGGCGGCGCCGTGGTCGAGGGCGGCCTGCGGCCGGTCCACCGCTCCCCTGTTCCAGTGCACCGTCAGCTCGAAGCCGGCGGGCAGCCAGGGCGTCCCGAGGGCCACGGCGAGGTGCGCGGCGGCACCGTGCGGCGAGCCGAGCACCACGGCGGGCCAGCGCCGGTGCGGGTACTGGGCGACGATCCAGCGGGCCACCCGCTCGGCGTCCACCTCGGCGGTCTGGGCCGGGGTGAGCGCGACCCGGCCGACGGCCCGGGCCGCCGCGGCCCGCCGGACGGGCTCGGGGGCGCCGGTGAAGCGGGACAGCGGCGTGGGGTGGCCCAGGTCGGCGCAGTCGTCGCCGCGCAGTGCCCGGGCGGTCGCCGCCACCAGCACCCGCGCGGTGCTGCCGACGGCGACGACCCGGTCGCCGGCCAGTCCGGCGTCCGCCGCCGTCAGCCCCACGGGCACCTTCGGCACCGGGCCCACCTTGCCTCGTTCGCTCACCACGCGGCCCGGCTTCCCGTCCCGATGGGGTCTAAACGGGGCATCCCCCCACGCGCCGGACCAATCCCCGGTCCGGTGGCGACCGGCCGGTAGCCACGCAGGCCGCGCAGGGACGCCGAGTCACCTCCTCCGGCGGTCCGGGGACCTTACCGGCGCGCCGGGTTTCGCGGGCACCCGGGCGGGCACTCCAGCGCCCATGCCCGACGACGAGACCGCAGCGCCCGCCGCCGCCACCATCACCCCGTACCAGGACGGGCCGCTGCTGGTGCGCGGCGACTTCGCCCTGGTCACCCCGGACGGGCAGCCGATCGACACGCGGCGGGGCACGGTCGCGCTCTGCCGCTGCGGCAGGTCGGCTCTGAAGCCGTTCTGCGACGGCACGCACAAGGCGGTCGACTTCCGCGCCGGCACCAACCGCGAGCACTGAACCCCGGGGGGGGTACGCCTCAGGCGGCGGAGAGGGCCACGCGCTCCGGTTCGCCCGTGCCCGCCGCCGGGGCGCTGCGCAGCGACGAGCGGCCGGCGGCCCAGGCGTCGAGCAGGTGGGCGGCGAAGAGCCGCTCCACGGCCAGCGCCGCGGCCGCGCCGAAGAGCACGTCCCCGGCCAGGGCCGGCTCGGCCCGCACCAGCCCGCCGCAGAGGTCGTACGCGGCGATCTGCTCGTGCACCGCGTCCGCCTCGACGTGCTCGTCGTAGAAGCGGGTGGCCACCTCGTCCAGCCCGAGCCGGCGCAGGCCGTTGCCGTACCGGCGGTTGGGCAGCGAGGAGGTCATCTCGAAGGCGGCGAGGTGACCGAGGAGCGCGCCGCGCAGCCGCCGGTGCAGGCCGAACAGCGAGATGAGGTTGTTGGTCGCCAGGGTCACCGCCGGCACCCGGTCCAGGTGGGCGGCGTAGTCGGTGTCCAGGTCGAGCCGTCGCATGGTGCGGCGGAACAGCTCGGCGTGCATCCGGTCCAGCCGACCGTTGCCGTACTCGTCCATCTGGATCTCGACCAGCGCGGCCTTGGCCGGACCGCCCAGCCGGGGCAGCGCCCAGCTGTGCGGATCGGCCTCCCGCAGGTGATAGAGCGACCGGTGGACGACGAACTCCCGGAACTGCGCCAGGCTGGCCCGGCGCTGCAACGCGGCGGCCAGCGAGGGGCCGTCGTCGGCCGCCACCAGGGCGCCCAACGCCTCCGGCACCCCGTCGGGCAGGGCCGCCGGCAGCGGCCCCACCAGCCGCCGCAGCGCCGCGGTGAACGGGCCCTCGATCCGGGCCCGCAGCGCCAGCAGCGTGGGCTGCCACTCCCACGCCTCGTCGACGTCCCGCCAACCCCGGTAGTGCAGCTCGTAGCAGAGGAAGAGACTGAGCTGGAGGTCCTCGTCGGTGAGCGGGTCGACCGCCGGCACCTCCGCGCCGAGGGCCGCCGGCAGGTCGTGCGGCGGCTGCCGCAGCGCCACCAGCAGCGCGGCGGAGACCGGGCCGCGCGCCGCCGGCAGCGACGCGGGACCGTAGCGACGGTCGACGGGCACGGGCATGCCACCTCCAGCGAAGACGATCACCTGGACATGCCCCGGGAGGACCCGGTCAAACGAGGTCCTCGGCCTCCACGGCCACCCGGTTGGCCAGCATCCGCTCCCGGACCCGGCGGGCCGCGTCCCCGTCGGCGAAGAGGCCGCGCAGGTCCGCCAGGGCCGGCTCCGGCGGGTTCAGCGGCACGGCCGGGTCGACGACCGCCTCCAGCAGGCTGGGCCGGTCCGCGGCGAGGACCTCGTCCCACGCCGGGCCGACCAGCTCCGGCCGGTCCACCCGGACGCCGTGCAGACCCAACAGCCGGGCCCACCCGGCGTACGGCACGTCGGGGCGCCGGTCGGCCAGCTCGTCGGTCAGCGTCCGCCCACCACCGATCCCGGACTGGTCCCGGTTGTTGAGCACCAGCACCACCAGCCGCGGATCGCGCCACTGCCGCCAGTGGTGCGCCACGGTGATCAGCTCCGCCAGGCCGTTGAACTGCATCGCCCCGTCGCCGAGCAGGGCGATCACCGGCCGGTCCGGGCGGGCCAGCTTGGCGGCCACCGCGTACGGCAGGGCGCAGCCCATCGAGCCGAGCGTGCCGCAGAGCTGCGCGGCGACGCCCGGTGGCAGCTCCAGGTGTCGGGCGTACCAGTAGAGGACCGAGCCCACGTCGACGGCGAGGGCGCCGCTGCGCGGCACCCGGGTGCCCAGTTCCTGGAGCACCAGCTGCGGGTTGATCGGCTCGGCCGGTACGGCGGCCCGTTCCGCCGCCTCCGCCCGCCACCGGTCGACCGAGCTCTCCACCATGCCGCGCCACTGCTCGTGACGCCGGCCGGGCACCCGGGTCAGCAGGGCACGCAGCGTCTCCACGGCGTCGCCCACCAGCGGGACGTCCACCGGATAGCGGGTGCCGATCCGTCGCCCGTCGATATCGATCTGGATGGTGCGGGTCTGCCCCGGCACGGGGAAGTAGTCGACCCACGGATCGTTCGTGCCGACCAGCAGCAGGGTGTCGCAGCTCCCCATCAGCCGGGCGGCGGCGGTGGTGCCGACCTCCCCGAGCACCCCGGTGTGGAACGGCAGCCGCTCGTCGAGCACCGGCTTGCCCAGCAGCGAGCAGGCCACCCCGGCACCGAGCCGGTCGGCCAGCGCGACGATCTCGTCCGCCGCGCCGTGTGCGCCCTGCCCGACCAGGATCGCCACCCGCTGGCCGGTGCCCAGCACCGACGCGGCGGCGTCCAGGTCGGCGGCGTGCGGCAGCACCCGGGCCAGCGGCTCGCCCGGCGTGGCCGAGACGATCCCGGCGGTCTGCGGCAGCAGGTCGGGCACCCGCGCGAGCTGCACGTCCCGCGGCAGCACCACCGCGGTGGGGCTCCGGGTCGCCGCGGCGGTCCGGAACGCCTGGTCCAGCACGGCGGGCACCTGGTCGGGCGCCCGCCCGTACCGGACGAACTGGCAGACGTCGCCGAAGAGCCGGCTCAGGCCGATCTCCTCGTGCGCCGCGCCCAGCGGCCCGGAGATGTCCTCCCCGATGATCGCCACCACCGGTTTGCTGTCCAGCTTGGCGTCGTAGAGGCCGTTGAGCAGGTGGACCGCGCTGGGCCCCTGGGTGGCCAGGCACACCCCGATCTCACCGGTGAACTTCGCGTGACCGGTGGCCATGAAGGCCGCGGTCTCCTCGTGCCGGGCGGGGACGAACTCCGGGTCCCCGCCCGAGGCGTCCAGTGCCGCCACGACGGGGGCGATCGCCGCCCCGGGATAGCCGAAGGCACGCGGGACCCGCCAGGCGCGCAGCCGCTCCACGACCAGGTCCGCCCCCGTACGGTCAGCCATTGCCCCGCCCGGGGGTGCTCGCGTCGACGTAGCGCAGCACGGCACCGACCCCGTCGGTGAGGTCGGGCGCCTCCTCCGGGGCGAGCACGGTCAGCTCGGCGTCGGTGCCGACCAGTGCCCGGAGCAGAGCGGCGTCGGCGCGGACCCGCTGCGGGTCGTCGACCGACATGGCCGCGAGCTGACCCGGGTCGGTGGCGATCTCGGTCGGGTCCGGCCCCACCCAGAGTTCCCCGTCGGCGGAGGCGTCGTCGACGATCAGCATGGTGTCGACCTGGTTGCGTTGCAGCGCGCGGACCACCGCGTCCAGGCCGGCCCCGACGTCCTCCTGGAGACCGAACCGGTCCAGCGCGGCGGAGACCCGCTGGTCGGCCACCTCGGCGATGGTCTGCACGGTCAGGTCGTCCATCGCCGTCGGGTCGGCGCCGCCGGCCCGCTTTCCCGCGTCGGTACGCACCAGCACGTCCTGCCAGCGCTCGGGGAGCTGGGCGGCGATCATGCCGGTGGCACGGATGTCACCGGCCACCACCACCACGTCGGCGCCGACCTTGTCGGCCAGGTCGGCGGTGGCCGCGGCGGCGTCACCGGCGTTGTGGTGCCACGCCTCCATGGCGGCCCGCTGGTAGCGGGACTGGGACCAGCCGCCCGGCTGCACCCGGCGCAGCTGGAAGCTCTCTCGCCCCTGCACGTGGGCGCGGCGGGGCACCCCGCCCGCGCTGACCGCGACGGCGTCGGCGCCGGTCCGGTCGGCGAGCACCCGGACCCAGGCGACCTGCTCGCCGCGTTGGGCGACCAGCGGCATGGTGTGCGGCAGGGCGGACCAGGTGGCCAGGTCGCGCAGCGGAGGTGCGGCGAGGTACTCGGTGAGCACCACCCGTCCGCCGGTGGCGAAGACGGCGATGCCGTAGTCCCCCGGCATCGGGTCGTGGCCGCGGACCACCCGTTCCACCGCGTCGATGGTCGCCGCGTCGGCGCCCTGCTCCAGCAGTTGGCCCTTGAGGGCCCGCCAGCGCAGGTCCAGCGCGGGACGCGCGTCGTGGGTGTCCCGGGAGGCGTCCAGATAGACCGAGCACCACGGCCCGGGACGGTCATAGAGCGGGCGCAGGAAGGACAGCTGCATGCTCGACCCCTTTCCGGCTCGGCCGCACGCATACCCGCGCCGGTCCGGAGTTCACCTGCCGGTCATCGGCGTGACCGGTGTTCATTCACGTCGTTCAACCCGGACGACCGCTACCATCGGTACACGCAACGGGACTCTCGGTGGTGATCATGGATACGGACCTACACGCTTCCCGCGTCGTCCACCCGACGGAGCGGATCGTCACCGGCCGGGTGCTCCGGCTGCTGGAGGGCTACCCGCGCGAGGTGCGGGTGGGGCAGCCGGTGCTGGTGGCGGTGCTGACGGCGGCCGGCGTGGTGGGACTGCTGATGCTGCTGCTGCGCTCCCTGCTGGCGAACGTCGGCGGCGGCGCCCGGCGCAGCTTCAAGGAGCTGAAGAAGGGCCCGGAGTTCCTGGTCACCCCGGTACGGCTGCGCGACCGCGCGGAGCGGCTGGTCGAGGTGGAGCTGCACGGGCACCTGCCGCAGAGCGCGCTGCACCCGGGTGACCACGTGCAGGTGACGCTGCGTCCCCAGCCCGACGCCGACCTGCCGCCGAAGATCGAGCGGATCGTCAACCTCACCACCGGGCAGCTGCTCACCCCGCGTACGGCCACCGTCTGGTCGCACCTGGGTCCGGCGCTGCTGCTGCAGGCGACGGTCGGCGCGGTGCTGCTGTTCGGCATCGCCGCCTGCTCGGTGCTCGGCTAGGGCCGCCGCCGGGACGGCCGCCGGTCAGCCGACCGGGGTCAGCCGGGCGGGTGTGTCGGCGGGGTCGTCGAGCAGGCCGCGACGGCGGGCCCGGCGTTCGAAGACCAGCGTGGCGAACGGCGGCACCGCGCAGGCCAGCGCCACCAGCGTGGTCACGACCGACCAGCGGCGCAGCCGCGCCACCACCAGCACGAGGATCCCGTAGACCACGAAGAGCGCGCCGTGGATCGGCCCGAAGACGTGTACGCCGATCTCGTTGCCGGGCGGGCCGTACTTGACGGCCATGCCGGCGAGCAGCGCCGCCCAGGAGCAGGCCTCGGCGATCGCCGCCCACACGAAGAACCTGGTCGCCTTGTCGCGCATCCCACTCCCCCACCCGCCGGTCGTCGCCATGCTAACCAGCCGCCCGCGCCGGACCGCGCCGCCGCGCGCCGGACGCGACCGGGATCACCCGGGCGCGGACGGGGTAGGTAAAGGGACCTTCGGGTCTTCCCCGCCCCACGGTGTCGTGCAAGGTTAGGGGAACCAACGGTGACAGGGTGGTGACCATGGGCGAAGATGTCGGCGCGCGGACGTTCAGTCGTGAGGATCGGGCCCGCTACCGGGAAAAGGTCCGGCGCTGCCTGGACGTCTTCGCCGAGATGCTGCGCGAGTCGCGCTTCGACGTGGAGCGGCCGATGACCGGCCTGGAGATCGAGCTGAACCTGGTCGACGACGACTCGCTGCCGGCGATGCGGAACGCCGACGTGCTGGCCGCCATCGCCGACCCGGACTTCCAGACCGAGCTGGGCCAGTTCAATGTGGAGATCAACGTGGCGCCACGCCGGCTGGCCGGCACCGGCACCGCGCAGTTCGAGGAGCACGTCCGGGCCAGCCTGAACGCGGCCGAGGAGAAGGCCCGCACGGTCGGCGCGCACATGGTCATGATCGGCATCCTGCCGACCCTGCGGCCGGAGCACCTGACCGCCGAGACGCTGTCGGCCAACCCGCGTTACGCGCTGCTCAACGAGCAGATCTTCGCCGCCCGCGGCGAGGACCTGCCGATCTCCATCGGCGGGGTGGAACGTCTCGCCACCACCGCCGACACCATCACCCCCGAGGCCGCCTGCACCAGCACGCAGTTCCACCTCCAGGTCAGCCCGGCCCAGTTCGCCGACTACTGGAACGCCGCCCAGGCCGTCGCCGGCATCCAGGTCGCGCTGGGCGCGAACTCGCCGCTGTTCTTCGGGCGGGAGCTGTGGCGGGAGACCCGGGTTCCGCTGTTCCAGCAGGCCACCGACACCCGCTCCGAGGAGATCAAGGCCCAGGGGGTACGCCCGCGGGTCTGGTTCGGCGAACGGTGGATCACCAGCGTCTTCGACCTCTTCGAGGAGAACGTACGCTACTTCCCGGCCCTGCTGCCGGTGTGCGACCCGCAGGACCCGGTGGCGGAGCTCGCGGCCGGCGGCGTGCCCAGGCTGGCCGAGTTGCGGCTGCACAACGGCACCATCTACCGCTGGAACCGCCCCGTCTACGACGTGCTCAAGGGACGGCCGCACCTGCGGGTGGAGAACCGGGTGCTGCCGGCGGGCCCGACCGTGGTGGACACCGTCGCCAACGGCGCGTTCTACTTCGGACTGGTCCGGGCCCTCGCGGAGTCGGACCGGCCGCTGTGGTCGCAGATGTCCTTCAGCGCCGCCGAGGAGAACTTCACCAACTGTGCCCGGCACGGCATCGACGCCCAGGTGTTCTGGCCCGGGCTGGGCTATCTGCCGGTGACCGAGCTGGTGCTGCGCCGGCTGCTGCCCCTGGCCCACCAGGGGCTGGACGGGTGGGGGCTGGACCCGGGCGAGCGGGACCGGCTGCTCGGCATCATCGAGCAGCGCTGCCTGACCGGGCGCAACGGGGCGACCTGGCAGGTGGAGACGCTGCACCGGCTGGAGTCGGCCGACCACCTCGACCGGCCGGAGGCGCTGCGCGAGGTGGTCCGGCACTACGTCGACCTGATGCACAGCAACCGACCGGTCCACGAGTGGCCGCTGCCCTGACGCCGACCGGGTCCGGTGTGCGCCGAAAACCCGGTGCGGCGGGCGGCGCCACCGACTAGAACCGGGGCATGACGGAGCAGCGGATGCCCGGCGGCCGGCTTCTCGGCGCGGTACGGGTCGGCGACACGGTACGGCGGCCCGCCCAGCCCTGGACCCCGGCGGTACACGAGGTGCTGCGGCACCTGGCTTCGGTCGGCTTCGACGGCGCGCCCCGCGTGCTGGGAGTGGACGAGCAGGGCCGGGAAATGCTGACCCACCTGGACGGGGAGACGGTCGGCGACCGGGTGCCGTGGCCGTCCTGGGTGCGCTCGGCCGGGACGCTGCGCCAGGTGGGCGGCTGGCTGCGGCGGCTGCACGACGCCACCACGTCCTTCACCCCGTCCCCCGACGCGCGCTGGTTCGCCGGCAAGGGCTGGCGGCCCGGCCTGGTCATCGGCCATCACGACGCCGGCCCGCACAACGCGGTGTGGCGCAACGGCCGGCTCGTCGGCTTCGTCGACTGGGACACCGCCGGTCCCTCGTCCTGGGAGTGGGACCTGGCCTTCGCGGCGCTGTGCTGGGTGCCGCTGCGTGGTCCGGAGACGACCGCGGCGCTCGGTTTCACCGCCGACGACGATCCCCGGGAACGGCTGCACCTGCTGCTCGACGCGTACGGCCACGACGGCGACCGGGCCGCGTTCGGGGAGACCGTGGCGGCCCGGGCCCGGATGAACGCCGAGGTGATCCGCCCACTGGCCAGCGGCGGTGACCCGGCCTACGCCGCGCTGCTGCCGGTCGCCGTCGAGTACGAGGCGGCGGCCCGCGGCGTCGAGGCGCTGCCGGCGGACTTCTGGCGTCGCCCACCGCGCTGATCCGGCCGGCGGATCAGCCGCGGATCTGCCGGCAATCGGCCCGCCTGGTCGGGATAGGCACCCGATCCGTCCGGGGAAGGCCGTCCGCCGCACCGACGGTCGGGACTGGATGTGCGCTCGCTACGAACTTGATTACATCAATGGGTCAGGCGCTGACCGGTGATCCTGATCCACTGATGTAATCAAGTTCGTAGTGGCCAGAGCCGCTGCCACAACCGCAGCTCAGAGCCGTTGCCACAACCGCAGCTCAGAGCCATCGCCATAATGCCGCCCGGGGCAGGTGGCGGGGCTGGCCGGAGCTGACCACGGCACACTGTCCAGGGCGCGTGGGCAACCCGGACCCGACCGACGGTGGGTGACCCGGGGTAGATGACACCGGCCCCGGCCGCCTCAGGGCAGGGGTGGGCGATGGCGGGCGAGTCCGTACCTACCACCGCCGGAGCGTCAGGCGACGACGGCGGCCGTCTCGGCGGGCAGTTGGAGGCCGTCCCGCATCACCGTGACCCCGGTGCCGGTGGTGAGCAGGACGCTGCGTACCGGGGCGGGCAGGTTGATCCGCTGCGCCTTGCCGGCGAGGTTCGCCACCACCAGCGTCTCGCCCCGGCGCATCACCAGGAACTGGTCGCCGTGCCGCACGTCGACGGCGTCCAGCCGTGGGTCGGACAGCTCGGGGCGCCGCTTGCGCAGCGCGATGAGCCGCCGGTGGAAGTCGTACATCTCGCGGTGTTCGGGCTTGTCCAGCTCGGCCCAGTCGAGCCGGGAGCGGACGAAGGTCTGCGGGTCCTGCGGGTCGGGCACGTCGCCGGGCGGCCAGCCGTGCGCGGCGAACTCGCGCCGACGACCGGTCGCCACGGCGGTGGCCAGCTCCGGCTCGGGGTGGCTGGTGAAGAACTGCCACGGGGTGCTGGCCGCCCACTCCTCCCCCATGAAGAGCATCGGCGTGAACGGGGCGGTCATCAGCAGCGTCGCACCGACCCGCAGCAGCGCCGGGGAGAGCGTGGCGGAGATCCGGTCGCCGGTCGCCCGGTTGCCGATCTGGTCGTGGTTCTGCAGGTACGCCACGAACCGGTACCCCGGCGTACGCTGCCGGTCCACCGGCCGCCCGTGACTGCGGTTGCGGAAGCTGGACCAGGTGCCGGCGTGGAAGAACGCACCGGTCAGCACGTCCGTCAGGCACTCGAGGGAGCCGAAGTCGCCGTAGTAGCCCTGCCGCTCGCCGGTGAGCAGGGTGTGCAGCGCGTGGTGGGCGTCGTCGTTCCACTGGGCGTGCAGGCCGTACCCGCCGGCCTCGCGCGGGGTGATCAGCCTCGGGTCGTTGAGGTCGGACTCGGCGATCAGCGACAGCGGCCGGCCCAGGTGGGTGGCGAGCGCCTCCACCTCCACCGCGACCTGCTCCAGGAAGTGCGTGGCCCGGGAGTCGGGCATGGCGTGCACGGCGTCCAGCCGCAGCCCGTCGACGTGGTAGTCGCGCAGCCACATCAGCACGCTGTCGATGATGTAGCGGCGCACCCCGTCGGAGTGCGGCCCGTCGAGGTTGACGGTGCGGCCCCAGGTGTTGCTCTGCTCGGTCAGGTACGGCGCGAACATCGGCGCGTAGGCCCCGGAGGGCCCGAAATGGTTGTAGACGACGTCGAGGATCACCCCCAGCCCCTTGGCGTGGGCGGCGTCGACCAGTCGTTTCAGCCCGTCCGGTCCCCCGTACGGCTGGTGGGGGGCGTACCAGCAGACCCCGTCGTAGCCCCAGTTGTGCTCGCCGTTGAAGGCGTTGACCGGCAGCAGCTCGATCAGGTCGACGCCGAGGTCGACGAGGTGGTCGAGACGGCCGATCGCCGCGTCGAAGGTGCCCTCCGGGGTGAACGTGCCGACGTGCAGCTCGTAGAGGATGCTGCCGGGCAGCTGCCGGCCGGTCCAGCCCTGGTCGGTCCAGTCGAACGCGGCGTGGTCGTAGCGGCGGCTCGGCCCGTGCACGCCGGCCGGCTGCCAGGCCGACCGGGGGTCGGGCAGCGCCCGCTCGTCGTCGCCGAGGACGAACGCGTAGTCGGTGCCCGGGCCGGCGTCGGGCACCTCGACCCGCCACCAGCCGTCCGGGCCGGAACGCATCTCGTGGTCGGCGACGCCGGGCAGGCGCAGTCGGACCCGGGCGGCCTCGGGCGCCCACACCGTGAACTCGGTCATGCGGCAGCCTCCACGGAGTCGGTGGGAGCCAGGAGGGCGACGGGATAGGTGCTCAACAGATCATCAAGGAGCAGCTCAGAACCACTGTAGACCTGTCCGGTGAACAGGTCGGTCACCGGATGAACAGGAAGTGACAGAGTCGTGTCCCGCCATCCGCCGGCCCCGGCCAGGCCGAGCGGCAGCCGGGTGGCCACCGCGATCGCCCCACCCCGGTCGAAGGCGAGCGCGTGCGCCGCGGCCCGCCCGCGCACCGGCACCGGGCGGTAGCCGGCGAACAGCTCCGGGCGGTCCCGGCGCAGCCGCAGCGTCCGCGACACCACCAGCAGCTTCGCCGCGCCGTCGGCGGCCACCGCCGGCCGGTCGCCGCCGTCGAGCCGGGCCAGCAGCTCCCGGCGTACGGCGAAGTCGACCGGGCGGCGGTTGTCGGGGTCGACCAGCGAGTTCTCCCAGAGCTCGGTGCCCTGGTAGGTGTCCGGCACCCCGGGCATGGTGAGCTGCACCAGCTTCTGCCCGAGCGAGTTGGACCAGCCGGCCGGGGTGATCCCGGCGGCGAACTCGGTCAGCTCGGCGTGCAGCTCCGGGTCGTCGTACATCCGGTCGACCAGCGCGTGCAGCTGACGCTCGAAGGCCGGGTCGGGGTCGGCCCAGCTCGTCGAGACCGACGCCTCCCGGGCGGCCTTCTCCACGTACGCGTGCAGCCGCTCCCGCTCGATCGGCCAGGCGCCGACGGCGGTCTGCCAGAGCAGGTGGGCGAAGGCGGGGTCGGCGAGCGGGGCGCGGGACATCCAGTCACCGACCCGCTCGGCCCAGCGGCCGGGCAGCTCGGACAGGACGGCGAGCCGGGCCCGGACGTCCTCGCCGCGCTTGGTGTCGTGGGTGGAGAGGGCGGTCATGCTCGCCGGCCAGCGCACCTGCCGGGCGGCGGCGAAGCGGTGGAACTCGGCCGGCGGCACCCCGAAGTGGGCGGGGCTGCCGCCGACCTCGTTGAGCGCGACGAACCGGCTCCACCGGTAGTAGGCGGTGTCCTCCACCCCCTTGGCCATCACCGCGCCGGTGAGCTGCGGGAACCGGGCGGCCAGCTCGTGCCCGGGGTCGCGGAGCCGGGCGGTGACCGCGTCCAGGGTGGCGGTCAGGTCGGGGCGGCGGCGGCCGGCCTCGGCGCGGGCGGCGGCCAGGTGCCGGGCCCCCTCCGGCGGGTAGCCGCGATAGACCGGGAAGCAGGCGGCCAGCTCGGCGAGGGCGGCCCGGACCTGTTCGCGCTCCAGCTCGGGCACGAGCGCGGCGAGCCGGCTCAGCTCGGCGGCGAGCAGCCGGGTGGCGGCCGCCAGCTTGGTGTCGTGGGTCAGGTTCGGCCAGGAGGTCGGGTGGCCGGTGAGCCGGGTGTCCAGGGCGGTGAAGTCGCCCTCGGCGCGCGGGTCGACGAAGAGACCGCTGACGGCGGCGAGGGCGTCGTACCCGGTGGTGCCGTCGACCGGCCAGTCGGGCAGCTCCTCGCCGTACTCCAGGATCTTCTCCACGACCAGCCACGCGGCGGGCGCGGCGGCGCGCAGCCGGGCCAGGTACTCCGCCGGGTCGCGCAGCCCGTCCGGGTGGTCCACCCGGATGCCGTCCAGCTCGCCGGCGTCGGCCCAGCGGAGGATCTCCGCGTGGGTGGCCCGGAAGACCTCCGGGTCCTCCACCCGCAGGCCGGCCAGGTCGGAGACGGCGAAGAAGCGGCGGTACGTCAGCTCGGCGTCGCCGCGCCGCCAGGAGACCAGCTCGTAGTGCTGCCGGTCGTGCACCTGGCGGCCGGTGCCGTCGCCGGTGCCGTCGGCGATCGGGAAGCGGTGCTCGTGGTAGCGCAACTCCCCGTCGGCGACCTTGAGGTCGTCGAGGGCGTCGGGGGTGTCGGCGAGCACCGGCAGCAGCAGCCGGCCCCGGTCCCAGTCGATGTCGAACCAGTCCGCGTACGCCGACTCCCGGCCCCGGCGCAGCACGTCCCACCAGGCGGGGTTGGCCGCCGGTCGGGCCACCCCGGCGTGGTTGGGCACGATGTCCACGACCAGGCCGAGGCCGGCGGCGCGCAGCGCCCGGACCAGCCGCTGCCGGCCGGCCTCGCCGCCGAGTTCGGGGTTGACCGCGCGGTGGTCGACCACGTCGTAGCCGTGCTGGGAGCCGGGGGTGGCGGTGAGCAGCGGCGCGCTGTAGAGGTGGGTGACGCCGAGGTCGGCGAGGTAGTCGGTCAGGCCGGCGGTGGCGTCGAGGTCGAACCCGGGCCGCACCTGGACGCGGTAGGTCGACCCCACCCGCGTCGTCGGGCCGGGTCGGGGGGTGTCGGTCATGGTCAGGCCGTCCTCTCCAGGACCAGCAGGGAACGGTCGGGGACGCAGACGCTGCCGCCCGCCTCGACGACCGTGGTCTTCTCCGGATCCGGTTCCGCGGTGCTGATCACCAGGTCCCACCGCTGGCCGAACTCGGCCGGCGGCAGGGTGAAGTCCAGCGCCGCGTCGTGGGCGTTGAAGAGCAGCAGGAAGGAGCTGTCCCGGTGGCGCTGGCCGTACTGGCCGCGCTCCGGGATGCCGTCGCCGTTGACGAAGAGGGCCACCGAGCGGCCGAAGTCGTTGCCCCAGTCGTCGCCGGTCATCTCCCGGCCGTCGGGGGTGTACCAGGCCAGGTCGGGCAGGCCCGAGCCGGCGGCCCGACCGCCCACGGGCAGTCCGGTGAAGAACCGGCGGCGGCGGAACACCTGGTGCCGGGTGCGGAACTCGGTGACCCGGCGGACGAAGTCGAGCAGCTCGTGGTCGGCGGCGTCCCAGTCGATCCAGGCCAGCTCGCTGTCCTGGCAGTAGGCGTTGTTGTTGCCGTGCTGGGTGCGGCCCAGCTCGTCGCCGTGGCCGATCATCGGCACGCCCTGGGAGAGGATCAGGGTGGCCAGGAAGTTGCGCCGCTGCCGGGCCCGCAGGGCCAGCACCCCGGGGTCGTCGGTCTCCCCCTCGACGCCGCAGTTCCAGGACCGGTTGTGGCTCTCGCCGTCCCGGTTCTCCTCGCCGTTGGCCTCGTTGTGCTTGTCGTTGTACGACACCAGGTCGTTGAGGGTGAACCCGTCGTGGCAGGTGACGAAGTTGATGCTGTGGAACGGGCGGCGGCCGTCGTCCTGGTAGAGGTCGGCGGAGCCGGAGATCCGGGAGGCGAACTCGGCGAGGGTGTTCGGCTCGCCGCGCCAGAAGTCCCGGACGGTGTCCCGGTACTTGCCGTTCCACTCGGTCCACTGCGGCGGGAAGTTGCCGACCTGGTAGCCGCCGGGGCCGACGTCCCACGGCTCGGCGATCAGCTTGACCTGGCTGACCACCGGGTCCTGCTGGACCACCTCGAAGAAGGTGGAGAGGCGGTCGACCTCGTAGAACTCGCGGGCCAGGGTGGCGGCGAGGTCGAAGCGGAAGCCGTCGACGTGCATCTCGGTCACCCAGTAGCGCAGCGAGTCCATGATCAGCTGAAGGGAGTGCGGGCTGCGCACGTTGAGGCTGTTGCCGGTGCCGGTGTAGTCGACGAAGTACCGCCGGTCGGACTCGGAGAGCCGGTAGTAGCTGGGGCAGTCGACGCCCTTGAAGCTGAGCGTCGGGCCGAGGTGGTTGCCCTCGGCGGTGTGGTTGTAGACCACGTCGAGGATCACCTCGATGCCGGCGGCGTGCAGCGCCCGGACCATGCCGCGGAACTCCTGCACCTGCTGGCCGAGCCGGCCCAGCGCGGAGTAGCCGTGGTGCGGGGCGAAGAAGCCGATGGTGTTGTAGCCCCAGTAGTTGCGCAGGCCCAGGTCGGCCAGGCGGTGGTCGTGCACGAACTCGTGCACCGGCATCAGCTCGACGGCGGTCACCCCGAGCCGCTTGAAATAGTCGATCATGACCGGGGAGGCGATGGCCGCGTACGTGCCGCGCAGCTCCTCGGGGATGTCCGGGTGGCGCATGGTCAGCCCGCGCACGTGCGCCTCGTAGATCACCGAGTGGTGGTACGGGGTGCGCGGCGGCTTGTCGTTGCCCCAGTCGAAGTAGGGGTTGACCACCACCGACTTGGGCATGAACGGCGCCGAGTCGGTCTCGTTGATCCGGTCCGGCTCGCCGAGCACGTAGTCGTAGACCGCCGGGTCCCAGGAGATCTCCCCGTCGACCGCCTTCGCGTACGGGTCGAGCAGGAGCTTCTGCGGGTTGCAGCGCACCCCGTTGGCCGGGTCGTACGGGCCGTGCACCCGGTAGCCGTAGCGCTGGCCCGGCTCGATGCCCGGGATGTACGCGTGCCAGACGTAGGCGTCGACCTCGCGCAGCTCGACCCGGCGTTCGGTGCCCACGTCCCACTCGTCGAAGAGGCAGAGCTCGACCCGCTCGGCCACCTCGGAGAAGATCGCGAAGTTGGTCCCCATCCCGTCGTAGGTGGCGCCCAGGGGATACCGCTCGCCCGGCCAGACCTGCATGTCGCTCCTTCGGCCCATCATCATGAACGCACCGGGGGCTCCCGCCAGTGCGCACGCCGCTAATGCCCCGCGTCCCCCACGCCCAATCCACCCGTTCGGACCGTAACCGAAATCCACCCACCTGAGGCGGGGTGGCCCTTCGGGTGTCGTCCGTCACGATCATGCTCCTCAAGATGCGGCTCGGCGCGGAATGCCCTTTGCTGGTGTCCGGACGCGCGCGCACGCGTCGTCCGCCCGGCCGCTCGGCCACCCCCACCACGCTCCCACGCCGCCAGTGTCGCCGGCGCATATCCGCATGTATGGACGGAGATTGATGTGACGACCCTGCGGGTCGGCGCGCAGACCGCCACCGCCGTGGACCGGACCCACCGGCCCACCCTCACCTCCCGGCCGCAGCCGCCCCAGCAGGACGGCGCCGGCGTGCCGCCGGCCACGCGGCGCATCCTGATGCTCTCCTGGGAGTACCCGCCCGTGCTCGTCGGCGGCCTCGGCCGCCACGTGCACGCCCTCTCCGTCGCCCTGGCCGCCGCCGGGCACGAGGTCACCGTCGTCACCCGGCACACCGAGGGCGCCCCGCTGGAGGAGTACGCCGACGGCGTGCGGATCGTCCGCGCCGCCGAGGACCCGGTCACCTTCCCGCTCGCCACCGGCTCCCTGCTCGCCTGGACCATGGCGTTCAACCACACGCTCACCCGGGCCGCCCTGCGCGCCACCGAGTCCGGCTCCTACGACGTGATCCACGCCCACGACTGGCTCGTCGCGCACACCGCGATGACCCTGCGCGAGCACCTGGACGTGCCGCTGGTGAGCACCATCCACGCCACCGAGGCGGGCCGGCACCAGGGCTGGCTGCCGGAGGAGATGAACCGGACCATCCACGGCGTCGAGCAGTGGCTCGCCGCCGAGTCCGGCCGGGTGATCGTCTGCTCCGGGTACATGCGCGACGAGGTGGGCGCGCTCTTCGGGGTGCCGACCGCCCGCGTGGACGTGGTGCCCAACGGGGTGGAGCCGCACCGCTGGAAGGTCCCCGCCCGGGCGGTGGCCGCCGCCCGGGCCCGGTACGCCGGGGACGGCCCGCTGGTCACCTTCGCCGGCCGGCTGGTCTATGAGAAGGGCGTGCAGCACCTGCTCGCCGGGCTGCCGCGGCTGCGCGAGCGGCACCCCGGGCTGCGCGCGGTGATCGTCGGCGACGGGCCGTACAAGCCGGCGCTGGAGGCCGAGGTGCACCGGCTGGGGCTGGGCGGCACGGTGAGCATGCCCGGCTTCCTCGGCGGCACCGAGCTGCCCGCGGTGATGGCCGCCTCGGACTGCTTCGCGGTGCCGAGCATCTACGAGCCGTTCGGCATGGTGGCCCTGGAGGGCGCGGCGGCCGGCGCGCCGCTGGCCGTGGCGCGTACCGGTGGGCTGGCGGAGATCGTCGAGACCGGGGTCACCGGGATGACCTTCGCCCCGCAGGACCCGGACGGGCTGAGCGAGGCGGTGCACGCGCTGCTGTCGGACCGGGAGCGCGCCCGCGCCCTGGCCCGGCGGGCCCGCACCATGGTGCACGAGCAGTACGGCTGGTCGGCCATCGCGGCCCGCACCGCCGCCGCGTACGCCGCCGCGATCGCCCACGACGCCCGGTTCACCGCCGAGCGGGCCGAGCACCGGATGACCCTCGGCAGCGCCCTGCCCGTCCTGCCCGACGGCAACCTGCTCGCCGCCGCCGGCCTGCGCTGACGGCGCGTACGCGAAAAGGCCGCCGACCCCTCGCGGGGTCGGCGGCCTTCGTCGTGGGTCCGGAGGTCAGCGCTCCGCGGCCGGGACGTAGTCCCGCTCGGGCGAGCCGGTGTAGATCTGCCGCGGCCGGCCGATCTTGGTCTCCGGGTCGTTGATCATCTCGCGCCACTGCGCGATCCAGCCGGGGAGCCGGCCGAGCGCGAAGAGCACCGTGAACATCTTCGTCGGGAAGCCCATGGCCTTGTAGATCAGGCCGGTGTAGAAGTCCACGTTCGGGTAGAGCCGCCGGGAGACGAAGAACTCGTCGGCGAGGGCGATCTCCTCCAGCTCCATGGCGATGTCCAGCAGCGGGTCGGGCTTGGCCATCCGGCCGAGCACGTCCTGGGCGGCCTTCTTCACGATGGCGGCCCGCGGGTCGTAGTTCTTGTAGACCCGGTGGCCGAAGCCCATCAGCTTGACGCCGTCCTGCTTGTCCTTGACCTTCTGGACGAAGGACCGGACGTCGCCGCCGTCGGCCTTGATCTTCTGGAGCATCTCCAGCACGGCCTGGTTGGCGCCGCCGTGCAGCGGGCCGAAGAGCGCGTTCACGCCCGCCGAGACCGAGGCGAAGAGGTTGGCGTTGCTGGAGCCGACCAGCCGCACGGTCGAGGTGGAGCAGTTCTGCTCGTGGTCGGCGTGCAGGACGAAGAGCATGTCCAGCACCTTCGACATCACCGGGTCGACCTCGTACTCCTCGGCCGGCACGCCGAAGGTCATCCGCAGCAGGTTGTCGACGTACCCGAGGGAGTTGTCCGGGTAGAGCAGCGGCTGGCCGATCGACTTCTTGTACGCGTACGACGCGATGGTGGGGACCTTCGCCATCAACCGGATCGTGGACATCTCCACGTGCTCCGAGTCGAACGGGTCCAGGCTGTCCTGGTAGAAGGTGGAGATCGCGCTGACCGCCGAGGAGAGCACCGCCATCGGGTGCGCGTCGCGCGGGAAGCCGTCGAAGAACCGACGCATCTCCTCGTGCAGCAGCGAGTGCCGGCGGATCCGGTCGGAGAACTCGGTCAGCTGGGTCTGCGTCGGCAGCTCACCGTAGATGAGCAGGTAGGAGACCTCCAGGAAGGAGGACTTCTCGGCCAGCTGCTCGATCGGGTAGCCCCGGTAGCGCAGGATGCCCGCGTCGCCGTCGATGTAGGTGATCGCGGACGAGCAGGCGGCGGTGTTGACGAACCCGGGATCGTAGGTGGTCATCCCGGTTTCCTTGAGCAGCGCGCCGACCTTGATGCCGGCGGGGCCCTCGACCGCGGACTGCACCGGCATCGACAGCTGCCCACCGGGGTGGTCGAGCTTGACTTCCGTCATGTGTTCCTCGCTTCGCCGGCAAGATCTTCGTTGAATTGCCTTCGCTTTTACCGTAAACACGGTCGCGGGGACACCGCTCGCCGTGGTTCTGCGGTGAGGTATGCGTCACCCGTTTCCCGACCCACCGGCGCGGAAACCCCACCGACGGGACTGGGAGCGTGCCCAGCACGCGGCCGGGACGAGGCTCAGGAGAGGGCGAGGCGGCGCAGGGTGCCGTCGGCGGCGACCCGGTAGAGATCGAGGCGGTTGGCTCCGGCGGCGAAGAGCCGGTCGTCGGGGAGCAGGGCGGCGAAGCGGCGCCCGCCCCGGTCGGCGGCCACCACCGGGACGACCGCGCCGATGGTGCCGTTGACCGCGACGGCCAGCTTCGTGCCGTCCGGCACCGAGGCGGGCAGGGTGCCCCAGACCAGGGCCGGCAGCTCGCCGTGCGCCGGGTCGACCGCGCGGAACGCGGCGAGGTTCGCCACCGTGGCGGTCCCACCGGCGGGCCGGTCCCCCGGCCGGGTGCCGATCAGCGGATCCGGTGCCGGGGCCGGGCGGGCGGCCGGCACGCCCCCGGTGATGGTCGTCGGCTGGCCGGGACGGTCGTAGAACAGCTTGTCGCCGCCGGTGCGGGGCGCCTCCCGGGCGGAACGGCCGTCCATCCGCCACGGGACCTGGACGTGGGTCTCGTCGGCGATGGTGGGGAGCAGGTCGACGTGCTGCCAGTTGCGGTCGTCGACCCGGCCGGCGCGCTGGCCGGGTGCCTTGACGAACATCGGCACCCAGGCGACCTGGTCGGCGGCGTGCACGATCGCGTCCATCCCGCGCCCCTGCCAGTCGCGGGTGAAGCTGACCCCGTGGTCGGCGGTGACCAGGATCAGCGCTTTGTCGTACAGGCCGGTGGTGCGCAGCGTGCGCAGCGTCTCGCCGATCAGCCGGTCGGTGTAGCCGAGCTGGGCCAGGTGCCGCTGCCGGGCCAGGTCCACCCAGCCGGCGCCGTCGTTGGGCAGGTCCTCCGGCGCGGCGTAGTGCGCCCCCGACGGCAGCCAGACCCACGGCGAGTGCGGCATCAGCAGGTGCAGGAAGTGCAGGGTCGGGCGGGACGACGGGCGCAGCCCGGACAGGAACTCGGTGAACCGGGCCGGCTGGTTGTCGTCGAGGGTGTCCCAGCGGAACTTCGGGTCGGCCGGTACCGGCTCGGCGGCGTCCAGGCCCGCCTCGGCGCGGCTCACCTCGCGGTAGGAGTCCTCCGGGTCGACCCGGCTGTCCACCGGCGCGGTGACCTGGCGCAGCAACCGGCCGCTCTCCCGGACCAGCACGCCGAGCCCCTGCTCGGGGCTGGCCGGCTGCTCGCAGCGGCTGGGTGGGCAGAGCCGGGTGATGCTCTCCTGCGCGCGGATGTCGTAGAGGCCGCCGAGGGCGGTGAAGAGGTTGTCCGGGTACTGCGAGTAGTGCGGCGCGACGGGCTTGGCCGGGTAGCGGCCGGTCAGCATGGCCGGCAGCGCGTAGGGGGTCCAGCCGCTGACCCCGGTGGCGTTCCGGTACCAGGTGGAGCCCGCCGCCAGCTCGGCGAAGTGTGGATACCGGGCGGCGTCGATCCTCCCGTCCGGGCCGAGCAGCGAGACCAGCGGCAGCTCGTCGAGGACGATCATCACGACCGGCGGGTGCGCGCCCGCGCCGGCCACCCCGGCCGCGCCGGTGTGCGCGCGGGGCAGCACCACCGCCGAGGCGGGCGAGGCGAAGAGGAAGAGCCCGACGAAGACCGGCGGACCGATCGCGGCGACCCGCAGCACCCGGCCGGGCACCCGCCAGCGCCGGTGCGCGGCCGCGCCGGCCGCGCCGGCCACCCCCGCCACCAGCAGCAGGGGTACGCCCCGCAGCGGCGTGAGGTGCCGCCCCACCTGCACGGCGAGGGCGGCCAGCAGCAGCCCGACGAGCAGCGTGTGCACCGCCGCGCGGGCGGTCCGACCGGCGGCCCGGCTCAGCGCGCCGACCAGCGCGACCGCCACCGTCGGCGCCCCGGCGATCAGCGCCACCAGCAGCAGGATGTCGGCCGGGGCGGCCCGGTGGAACAGGAAGAAGTCGGGACTGCGGCCGAGCACGTCGAGCAGGGGCTGGGTGACCACCAGCCCGACCAGGGCGGCCACCTCCAGCAGCCGGCCCGCCTCCGCCCGCCACGGTCGGCCGACCCGCGCCGGGTCGGCTCCGGCCGACCGCAGCTCGGGTGGGGCGAGGGTGTCCTCAGCCACCCACGACCGCCTGGTAGAGCGTCCGGGTGCCGGAGGGCAGCTCCCAGCGCCGCTCGATCCGGCAGCGCGCGGCGAGGAGTCGTTCGAACTCCTCCCGGCGGTAGTCGGGGAAGAGGCCGTCGGGCTTGTTGGCCAGCAGCCGGCGGGCCATCGGGTCCTCCGGGTGCACGAACTCCACCACCAGCCGGCCGCCGGGCACCCCGAACCCGACGAACTGGTCGACCACCTCGGCCAGCGGCACGTTCCGGCCGAGCGCCAGGTGGTGCGCCACGGCCAGGGCGAGCACCACGTCGGCCCGGGTACGCGCGGCGAAACCGGCCCGCTCGACGCCGCGCCAACCGCCACCGGGCGACGGGTCGGCGAGGTCCATCACCAGCGGCAGGATCCGCCGCTCCCCCTCGGCGCGCAGCGCCCGCCAGAGCGCGTCGACCACGGCGGGTTCCTGCTCGACGGCGACCACGTAGTCGGCGTGCCGGGCGGCGACGCGGGCGTACCGGCCGTCGTTGGCGCCCAGGTCGAGGGCGAGCGCGGGCGATCCGGCGGCGGCCATCGCGCCCTCGACGAACCGCTCCTTGGCCAGCCGGTCCGCCGCCGAGTAGGCGCAGGTGCGCTGGTAGTCGGCCCAGTGGGTCTCCCCCGGCCGCCGGTCCAGCCGGCGGACCAGCTTCGCCAACCCGCGTACGGTGGCCACCGCCAGCTCCCGGGAATAGCCGGCGGCGCGCAGCTGGTCCCGGACGTCGGCGGTGCTGGCCCCGGCGTTGCGCTGCTGCATCGCCCCGTGCAGGTGCACGTGGGTCAGGACGCCGGGCAGCAGCCGCCGGCCGCCACGGAAGAGCGGGCGCAGCTGGTCCGGCTCGATGCCGTCGACCCGGGCCCGCAGCCAGGGCTGGAAGTCCACCCCGAGGTGCGCCTGGAGCAGCAGCGGATACAGCAGGGTCTGGCAGAACTGTCGGTACCCGGCCCAGGGCTCCCCGTCGCGCAGCGGCGCGAACGAGCCGACGTCGATGAAGACGGGGGACGCGCCGCGCCACTGGAGGTTGTACGCCGAGCCGTCCTTGGTGGTGAAGCCGGCGGCCAGCGCCTCGCGCAGGATCTCCAGGTGCAGCAGGGCGGCGTCGCGCAGCATCCCGAACGACCACTCGTACGGGTGCGAGACGAACGGGATGCGCTCGTGCCGGAGCACCGCGGACCAGGGCGGGGTGGCGGCGATCTCCTCGGTGGCGCAGACCCGGCCGTCGGCGAGCAGGGCGCGGAAGAAGTCGCTGGCGGCGAGGGTCCGCCAGTCCCCGGCCGACCGTTCGTCGAGGCCGCGCAGCACCTCGGTGCCGCGGTGGAAAACCCGGTTGCCCGGGTCGCGGAAGGAGCCGGGTTCCACCCGGGTGTCGAGGCTGGTCACCGTCGGGCCTGGTCAGATGTCGGCGGACTGGCGTCGGGGGGCGGCCTCCGGCGCGCCGGGCAGCGGATCGATGGACGCCGGGTCGGTCGGCTGGCGACGGAGCCGGGACACCAGCCGGCGCCAGTAGAGCTTGGCCGCGACCGCCACGCCCGCCACCCCGCCGACCACCGCCTGCACGATCAGGCTGCCGGAACCCGCGTCCAGGTAGGCCAGGTGCATCATCGACCGTTTCCTTCCCTCGCCGTCGTGGAACCGACCGGGTACGCCGAGTTGCGGCATTTGGACCTTTTGGCCGGAGTCGTCCTCGACAGTAGCCCGGCCGGGCGGGCCATGAGGGGCACACGCATCACTCGGCCCCGGTCCGTTCCGTTCAAGACCTCGGGCCGGGGACGGCCCTACCGTGGCCGGATGGCACCCCACTTCGACCTCATCGGTCTCGTCGTCTCCGACATGGCCCGCAGTCTCGACTTCTACCGGCGACTCGGGCTGGACATCCCACCCGACGCCGACACCGAGGACCACGTGGAGGTGACGCTCCCCGGCGGCCTGCGGCTGGCCTGGGACGAGGCCGGCATGGTCCGGACCTTCCACCCCGGGTGGCGACCGCCCACCGGAAGCCCGCGCGCCGGTCTCGCCTTCCGGTGCGCCGACGCGGCCGAGGTGGACCGGTACTGGACCGAGCTGACCGGGGCCGGATTCCACGGCGAACTGGCGCCCTGGGACGCCTTCTGGGGGCAGCGCTACGCCACCCTGCACGACCCCGACGGCAACGGTGTCGACCTGTACGCCCCGCTGTCCGCCGGCTGAGCGGCCGGTCGTCAGCCGGTCAGGGCGGTGGGCGGCACCCCGGCCAGGTCGCGCACGTCCCGGGTGAGGTGGGCCTGGTCGGCGTACCCGGCCCGGGCGGCCACCTCGGCCCACGGGGCACCCGCGCGGGCCAGGGCGAGCGCCCGGCGCATCCGCAGGATCCGGGCGAGGGTCTTCGGGCCGTACCCGAAGAGGGCCAGGCTGCGACGGTGCAGGGCGCGCGGGCCGAGGCCGACCTCGGCGGCGGTCGCGGCCACGGTGGCGCCGGCGGCCAGCCGGGCGGCGACCCGCGCACCGAGCGGGTCGGGGCCGCCGGCCGCCCGCAGCCGGGCCACCGCGATCCCCTCCAGCGCCGCGGCGACCGCCCCGACGGGCAGCTCGGCCACCGGGTGGGCCGCGGCGCCCAGCAGGTCGATCAGGGGAACCCGCTGGTCCCGCAGGTCGTGGGCGGGCACCCCGAGGACGGCCGGCCCGGTGCCGGGCGGCAGCCGCAGCCCCACCCACCGCTCCCCCGGGACGCTGGTGGAGACGTGGGCGGTCCGGTCCGGCCCGGCGACCAGCAGCCCCGCCCGGCTGGACCACAACAGGTCCAGACAGCCGTCCGGCAGCACCCGGGTCACCCGGCCGCCCGCCCCGGCGTCGCTGCGCCAGACGACCGCCCCGGGGATCCCCACCGCCGCCCGTTCCCGGTACACGGCCCCACCCTTGCGCACGGCCCCACGTCGACGCCACCCCGGTCCGACCCGCCGGTCGGACCGGGGTGGCGGCGACGGCGTCAGGGGCGGCGGTGGTGCAGGGCGAGGCGGAGCAGGGCGAACCGCACCGCGGTGGCCACCAGGTTGGCGGCGACCAGGACCGTCAGCTCCAGCGGGCGGGACGGTGCGGTGGCGGCGTGCAGCGCGGCCAGCGACCCGCTGGTCAACGCCAGCCCCGTCGCCAGCGCGAGCAGGCCCTGCAGATGGTGCCGGGCGGCGTGCCGACGCCCGGTGATGCCGAAGGTGACCCGCCGGTTCGCGGCGGTGTTCGCCACCGCCGTCACCAGCAGGGCCAGCAGGTTCGCCGCCTGCGCCCCGAGCACGCCCCGGCCCGCCACGAACAACGCCAGGTACGCCAGCGTGCCGGCCACCCCGACGGCGGCGAACCGGGCGAGCTGCCGGGGCAGCCCCAGCGGCACCTGCGCCGGGGGCGGCGCGAGCGGGGCGCGGCCGAGCTGCGCGCGCAACTCGGCCAGCGGCAGCGCGCCCGTCACCAGGGCCCGGGCCAGCCGGCCGATGCCGCGCAGGTCGGCCAGGGCGGTGGCCACGATGTCCACCCGGCTGTCCGGGTCGTCGACCCAGTCCACCGGCACCTCGTGGATCCGCAGCCCGGCCCGCTGGGCCAGGACCAGCAGCTCGGTGTCGAAGAACCAGCCGGTGTCCTGCACCAGCGGCAGCAGGCGGGCGGCCACGTCGGCCCGGATCGCCTTGAAGCCGCACTGCGCGTCGGAGAATCGGACCGCCAGGGTGCCGCGCAGCAGCAGGTTGTAGGCGCGCGAGATCACCTCCCGCTTGGCGCCCCGGACGACCCGGGAGGTGCGCGCCAGCCGGGTGCCGACGGCCAGGTCGGAGTGGCCGGACAACAGCGGCGCGACCAGCGGCAGCAGGGCCGCCAGCTCGGTGGAGAGGTCGACGTCCAGATAGGCCAGCACCGGCGCCGGCGACGCCGACCAGGCCGCCCGCAGGGCGCGTCCCCGCCCCTTGGCGGCCAGGTGCAGCACCTCGACGCCGGGCAGCTCCGCGGCGAGCGTACGGGCCACCGCGAGGGTGCCGTCGACGCTGGCGTTGTCCGCGACGGTGATCCGGAACGGGTACGGGAAGTGTGCGGTCAGGTGGGCGTGCAGTCGCCGGACGCAGGGCCCGAGGTCCCGCTCCTCGTTGAAGACCGGCACCACCACGTCGAGCACGGCGGTCGGCGTGGCCGGCCGGGCCCGGACGGCGGTACGGACGGCGGACGTCATCGCGGTCGACCTCACTTTCCACTGGTCAGGTCATAGACGGTGACGCCGTCGACGGTCGTCGCGGAGTAGTGCTCGGCGACCCAGGCGGCGATCTCCCGGGAGGCGCTGCTGCCGCCGTCGGCGCGGAACCCGCCGCCGCCGAGGAAGTAGTGGATCTTCCCGTCGGCGACGTACCGCTGGAACTGCGCGAGGGTCGGGGACGGATCGCTGCCGTTGAAGCCGCCGATCGCCATCACCGGCCGCCGGGTCGCGAGCTGGTAGCCGGAGGCGTTGTTCGACCCGATCGTCGCGGCCACCCAGGTGTACGCGTCGGCGTCCGCCGTCAGCAGCGCGGTCATCTCGGCGCTCGGCGCACGGGCGTCGAGCAGCCCACCCATGCCGCCGCCCCGGGTACCGCGGCCGTCCGGCCCGGCGCCGCCCGGGAAGCCCGGGAACCATCCGGTCTGCCCGCCGGTGCTGCCCGGTCCGCCCGGCAGCCCCGGCAGCTGCCCGTTCTGCCCGGTGCCGCCGTCCTGGCCCGTGCCGCCGTTCTGGCCCGGAGCGCCGGGGAAGCCGGGGAAGTCCGGGAACTGGCCGCCGGGTGGCCGACCGCCGGGGAAGCCGCCCCGGCCGGGACCGACGGCGCCCTGCACGAACGGACCGGCCGTCGGGATCGAGCCGGTGTGCGGGGTCGCGGCCGTCTGGAGCGAGTAGGCGACCGGGCCGGCCAGCGCGGCGCAGACGCCGAGCGCCAGCACCACCGGGCGGACCCGGCGGGGCAGCCGGTCGACGAGGACGAGCAGCACCGCGGCGGCGAGCCCGACGACGATCACGCCGCTGCGCAGCCACGGCTGCCAGTCGGCGCCGCGTGCGAGCAGCCGCCACGACCACCAGGCGGTGGCCACCAGCGTGAGGGCGAGGACGGCGGTCGCGGCCGGGGCGCGCCAGGCGTGGACCCGTTCCACCGGCCCGGCGCTGCGGCGTTCGCGCCAGAGCAGGGTGACCCCGATGCCCACCAGCGCGCCGACGGCCGGGGCGAGGGCCACCGTGTAGTACGCGTGGAAGATGCCGGACATGAAGCTGAAGATCAGCCCGGTGACCAGCAGCCAGCCGCCCCAGAGCAGCAGACCCGCCCGCCGCCGGTCCGTCCTCGGCGCCCGGCCCACCAGCACCAGTCCGGCGACCAGCAGGATCAGCGCGGCCGGCAGCAGCCAGGAGATCTGCCCGCCGACCTCGGTGTCGAACATCCGCAGCCACCCGGTCTGACCGGAGAACGGACCGCCACCACCCGGCCGGCCGCCGCCGCCCACGCTGCCCACCTCGTCGCCGGTGAGCCGGCCGAGGCCGTTGTAGCCGAGGGCCAGCTCCAGGACGCTGTTGTGCTGCGACCCGCCGATGAAGGGGCGGGCGCTCGCCGGCACGAGTTCGACGATCGCCACCCACCAGCCGGCGCTGACCAGCAGGGCCAGCCCGGACAGCAGCAACTGCCGCACGCGACGCCACAGCCCGGTCGGCGCGGCCAGCAGGTACACCCCGGCGAGGACCGGGACCACCAGGAACGCCTGGAGCATCTTGGTGAGGAAGCCGAGGCCGACCAGCACGCCGACCAGCGCGAGCCAGCGGGTGCTCGCGGTCTCCACCGCACGGACCGTGGCGTACGCGGCGGCGACCAGGAGGAGGACGAGCAGGGCGTCCGGGTTGTTGAAGCGGAACATCAGCGTGGCGACGGGGGTGGTGGCGAGCACCGCGCCCGCGACGAGTCCGGCGACCCCGCCGTACCAGCGGCGGACGGTGGCGAAGAGGACGCCGACCGAGGCGACGCCGAGCAGCGCCTGCGGCACCAGGATCGACCAGCTGCTCAACCCGAAGATCCGTACCGACAGGGCCATCAGCCAGAGCGAGGCCGGGGTCTTGTCGACGGTGATCGCGCCGGCCGCGTCGGACGCGCCGTAGAAGAACGCCCGCCAGCTCTCGGCACCGGCCTGCACGGCGGCCGAATAGAACGCGTTGGCCCAGCCGGACGCGCCCAGCCCCCACAGGTAGAGCAGCCCGGTGGTCAGCAGCAGCGCCACCAGGGCCGGCCGGGTCCACCGGGGGTCGGCCGGCGGCGGCCGGTCACCGTCGCGGCGGGCCGGTTCGGGACCCGGCGTGGGCGGCGCGGGAGCCTCGGGTACGGCCGTCGGCGAGCCGGGCGCGGTCAGCAGGCGTTCTGTTCTGTCCATGCCGGGAAGCCTCCGGCGGCCCGCTGGCCCGGTCCCGTGAGCGACCTATGCGTCCGCTGTGGAATCGGGCAGCCGGACGGTGAAGACGGTGCGGCCGGGGCGGCTGGCCACCTCGACCCGGCCGTGGTGGGCGTCCACCACGGCGGCCACGATGGCCAGGCCGAGACCGGTGCTGCCGTGCGCCCGGGACCGGGAACTGTCCCCGCGGGCGAACCGCTCGAAGACCTCCGCCTGGAGGTCGGCCGGGATGCCCGGACCGTCGTCGGCGACGCTCAGCTCGACCCCGCCGGCGACCGGGGCGAGCCGGGTGGTCACCGTGGTGCCGGGTGGGGTGTGCACCCGGGCGTTGGCGAGCAGGTTCGCCACCACCTGGTGCAGTCGGGCCGCGTCGCCGCTCACGCCCACCGGCTCGTCGGGCAGGTCGAGCTGCCAGCGGTGCTCCGGGCCGGCCACGTGCGCGTCGCTGACCGCGTCGACCACGAGCGCGGTCAGGTCCACCGGCTCGGCGACCAGCGGCCGGCCGGAGTCCAGTCGGGCGAGCAGCAGCAGGTCGTCGACGAGGCTGGTCATCCGGGTGCTCTCCGACTCGACCCGGCGCAGCGCGTGGGCCACGTCCGGGGGCACCCGGTCCCGGCCGCGCCGGGCCACCTCGGCATAGCCCCGGATGGCCGCCAGGGGGGTACGCAGCTCGTGGCTGGCGTCCGCGACGAACTGGCGTACCCGGGTCTCGCTGGCCTGCCGGGCGGCGAGCGCGGCGGCGACGTGGCCCAGCATGCGGTTCAGCGCGCCGCCCACCCGGCCCACCTCGGTACGCGGGTCGGTGTCGCTCTCCGGCACCCGCACCGACAGCGCCACCTCGCCCCGGTCCAGGGGCAGCTCGGCGACCCGCCCGGCGGTGGCGGCGACCCGGTTCAGCGGGCGCAGCGCGGCCCGGACGATGAGCGCGCCGAGGGCACCCGCGACCAGCAGCCCGGCGGTCACCACGCCGGCCTGGGCGAGGACCATCCACATGACGATCTCCTGCACCCGGCTCAGCGGGTAGGCGAAGACCAGGACGTCACCGTCGGGCACCTGCCGCGCGACGGCCCGGTAGTCGCCGTGGTCGTCGAGTTCCACGGTGCGGGGCTTCCCGTCGGTGGGCAGCCGGGTCAGCGGGGTCACCTCGTCCGCCGGCAGCGGCTCGGCCGTCCCGGCCGTGGTCCGGATCCGGCTGCACGTCACCCGACCGTCCGCCACCTTGACCGCCACCGAGCTGGACGGGAAGCCCGCCGGCGGCTCCGGCCCGCACGACAGGGTGTTGCTCGGGCGGGGGAAGGACGCCGGGTCGCGGAAGAACGGGGGCACGTCGTCGCGACGTCGGTCGCCGGCGGTGAGCTGGCTGTCGACCTGGGTGACCAGGAAGTGCCGCAGCGCGACCGTGGTCAGGCCGCCGATGCCGACGCTGACCAGGGCGAGCAGCGCCACCACGGAGACCACCAGCCGGCGGCGCAGGGTCCAGCCGGCCAGCCAGCCCCGCAGCCGCCCGGCCCGGTCACTCGGCGGGCTTGAGGACATACCCCGCGCCGCGCAGCGTGTGGATCATCGGCTCCCGGCCGGCGTCGATCTTCTTCCGCAGGTACGAGATGTAGAGCTCGACGACGTTGGCCTGGCCGCCGAAGTCGTAGTTCCAGACCCGGTCGAGGATCTGCGCCTTGCTGAGCACCCGGCGCGGGTTGCGCATCAGGTAGCGCAGCAGCTCGAACTCGGTGGCGGTGAGGGTGATCATGTCGCGCCCACGGCGTACCTCGTGGCTGTCCTCGTCCAGGCTGAGGTCGCCGACGGTGAGCACGGCGTCCTCCCGGGCGGCGACGGCGAACCCGGAGCGGCGCAGCAGGGCGCGCAGCCGGGCGATCACCTCCTCCAGGCTGAACGGCTTGGTGACGTAGTCGTCGCCGCCGACGGTGAGCCCGGCGATCCGCTCCTCCACCGCGTCCCGGGCGGTGAGGAAGAGCACCGGCACCGTGGGGGTCTGCTCGCGCAGCCGGCGCAGCACCTGGAAGCCGTCGAGGTCGGGCAGCATCACGTCGAGCACCACGGCGTCCGGCTGGAACTGGCGGGCGGTGCTCAGCGCCGCCATCCCGTTGCCGGCGCTGCGCACCTGCCAGCCCTCGTAGCGCAGGGCCATCGAGAGCAGGTCGGTCAGCGTCGGCTCGTCGTCCACCACCAGCACCCGGACCGGCTCGCCGTCCGGTCGGCGCAGCTCGATCCGGCCCTGCGCGGCCTGCCCCTCCATGACCATGTCCCCCATCGTGGGCGCGGCGGCTGTAGCGACCCTGTCCCGATCCTGTGTACCAGCTGTGCGGGCGGTCCACCCCCGGTCGACCCGGTACGGGCCCGCACAGCCGGACCACAGGTCCGACCCACCTGCCCTCCAGGCGGGGCGGGCAGGCTGCCCGGATGAGCATGGACGGGACCTTCGAGGTCCGCTGGTGGTGGCGCGAGCGGCCGGTACGGGTGGCGGTGACCGAGCGTACGGCGTTGCCGGCGGTCCGCCGGGTGGTGGCGCGCGGGCTGGCCGCGTTGCGGACCGCCGAGGCGGAGCTGGGGCGGGCGCACCGGGCCGCGGGTCGCCCCGCGCCGGTCGGCCCACTGCTGCGGGACCTGGTCGCGGTGGCGCTGGGCGCCGCGGAGGCCAGTGGTGGGGCGGTGGACCCGACCATCGGGGCGGCCCGGCTGCGGCGTACCGCCGGTCGGGGCGGCCTGCCGGTCTGCGGCTCGGGGATCGGGCCGGTGGGGGTGCCGGCGGACTGGCGGGCGGTGACGCTGCGCGGGGAGTTGCTGGCGGTGCCGCCGCCGCGCTGGCTGGACCTGGGTGGGACGGCCACGGCGTACCTGGTGCAGCGCTGCGCGGAACGCGCGGCGGTCCGGCAGCGGACCGGCGTGCTGGTCGCGGTCGGCTCCCGGGTCGCCGCCGCCGGCCCGGCGCCGGACGGCGGGTGGCCGGTCGCGGTCGACGGCGGACCGACCACCCTGGTCGACGGCGCGCTGGTCACCGCCGACGGGCACCGGCCGGACGGTGGCGGGGTACGCGACCCGCGTACCGGAGGGGCGGTGGCCTCACCCTGGGCGGCGGTGACGGTCGCCGCGCCGGACGCGGCGCGGGCCGCGATGGTCGCCGTCGCCGCCCTGGCACGCGGGCCGGAGGGGCCGGCCTGGCTGGCCGCCCAGGGGGTCCCGGCCTGGCCGGTGGCCCGACGCGCGCCTCTTCCGCCGACTGCTACCCGGTGGTAACTTGCCGGCATGTCCATCGACGGCCGTCCACCGCCGGCAGACCTCCGCCCGGGGCGGGTCGACCGGTGAGCGGGCCGGTACGGGTGGCCTTCGAGCGGCGCGGCTCCGGCCCGCCGCTGGTGCTGCTGCACGGCATCGGACACCACTGGGCGGCCTGGTCGCCGGTGCTGGACCGGCTCGCCGAGGCGCACGACGTGCTGGCCGTGGACCTGCCCGGGTTCGGCCGCTCACCGCTGCCGGCGGCCGGCCTGCCGGCGGACATGCCCGCAGTGGTCCGTGGGGTCGCCGAGCTGTTGACCGCGCTCGGCCTGGACCGTCCGCACGTCGCGGGCAACAGCCTCGGCGGCGCGATCGCCCTGGAACTCGCCGCCGCCGACCTGGTCGCCTCGGCCACCGCCCTCTCCCCCGCCGGCTTCTGCACCGCCGTCGAGCTGCGCCGGGCGGTGACCGTGCTGAGCCTGCACCGCAGCGCGACCCGACTGCCCGCGCCGGTGCTGCGGGCGCTCCTCGCGTCGGCGCCCGGCCGCACCCTGGCGCTCGGCATGATCCTGGCCCGTCCCGACCGGCTGACCGTCGAGGCGGCGCTCGCCGACGCCCGGGCGCTGCGCGACGCGCCCGCCTTCCGCGCGGTGGCCCGCGCCGGCCGGGGGTACGCCTTCGTCGGCGCGCCGACCGTGCCGGTCACCGTCGCCTGGGGCACCCGGGACCGGATCCTGCCGTACCGGCAGGCGGCGCTGGCCCGGTCCCGGCTGCCGGCCGCCCGTCACCTGGACCTCACCGGCTGCGGTCACGTGCCGATGCACGACGACCCGGAGCTGGTCGCCTCGGTCATCCTCGGCACCACCGGCGCGGTCGCCGGCTGAGCGGCACCCCGGCGGTCACTCGGTGGCGCCGAACGGATCGGTGCGGACGAAGCGCATCGTCCAGCCGCCGTAGCCGTCGCGCCGGTCCCGTTCGTACAGGTGGTCCGCCTCGTCGCCGGCCGGGGAGGGCTGCCGACCGGGGTGGCGCACGATCCACCGCTCCGGCGGTCGGCCGTCGGGGTCGGCGGGCAGTTCCCGGACCAGCTCGTCGGCGGGTCCACCGACGAACCGTACGCGCACCACACCCACCCGGCACCACCTTCCGCAGTCGAAGTGTCACGCTTCGCGCACGACGCTCCTGCTGGGCAAGCTACCCCGCGCGCGATCGCGTTCCCGGCGGTTTGCCCAGCTCGGACCCGGGGTACCGCGACCCGAAGGCCGTGACGGCCGTGGGAGAACGGCGGACCGAGGACGAGGAGCGATCGATGAGGACGCTGGGCGGGCGGTACCGGCTCGAACAGCGCATCGGCATCGGTGGCATGTCCGAGGTGTGGCGCAGTCACGATCTCGTGCTGGACCGGCCGGTCGCGGTGAAGCTGATCTCGCCGGGGCAGGACGAGGGCGCGACGTCGGTGGAGCGGATCCGGGACGAGGCCCGCTCGGCCGCCCGCCTGGTGCACCCCAACGTGGCCAGCGTGCACGACTTCGGCACCGCCACGCCGATGCCGGGGTGCGAGGTGCCGTACATCGTGATGGAGCTGGCCGAGGGCGAGACGCTCGCCGCCCACCTGCGTGACGGCGCGCTGGACTGGCGGATCGCCGTACGGGTCTGCGCCGAGGTGAGCGCCGCGCTGGCCGCCGCGCACGCGCACGGCATCGTGCACCGCGACGTGAAGCCGGCCAACGTGATGCTGACCCCGTCCGGGGTGAAGGTCCTCGACTTCGGCATCGCCACCCCGGCCGGCGCCCCGGACCGGACGCCGGACGGGATCGTGGTGGGCACCCCGGCCTATCTGGCCCCGGAGCAGCTGGACCGGCAGCCGGCCACCCCCGCCGCCGACATGTACGCCCTCGGCGTGCTGCTCTACTACTGCCTCACCGGCCGGCTGCCGTACGCGGCCAGCAGCACCACCCAGCTGCTGGGCGAACGGCAACGGCAGGCGCCGGAGCCGTTGCCGGAGATCGACGGGCTGCCGGCCGAGGTGGCCGACCTGTGCCGGCGCTGCCTCGCCGACGACCCGCTGGTCCGGCCGAGCAGCCTGATGGCCGCCCTGGTGCTGGCCGAGGTGGTGGACGCCCGGGTGTACGTGCCGATGCTCGCGGCCCCGCCCCGGCAGCGCGGCGGGGTGGTGTCCCCGTGGACCGACCGGGCCGCGACCGAGGCGACCGAGGCGGTGGCGCTGGACGGGCCGCCGACCGCCTGGGGCGGCTGAGGCACCCGCGCGCGTGGCCGCCGGGCGTTTCACCCGACGGGGGTCGGGAACCCCGGCCGGTGAGTGACGGGAGGAACGCGATGCCGGATCCGAGTTCCTGGCTGCATGAGGCCACCGCGACCGCGGCGGGCGGCCACGTACGTACCGACGACGGTGGGCTCTCCTCGGCGCTGGCGTCGCCGCTGGCGCCGCACTGCACCGGCCTGACCCCCGAGCAGCTGCTGGCGGCGGCGTTCGCCTCGTGCCTGCACCACGCGGCGGTGGAGGCGGCCGGCGAGATCACCGACGAGGCGCACACGGTGCAGGTGACCGCGGAGGCGAAGCTGGGCCGCGACGACGACGGGCGCTACCGGGCGGACGTGCGGGCGCAGATCTCGTCGGCCGGGTTGAGCCGGCAGCAGCTGGCCGAGCTGGTCGAGTACGCCGACCGGCTCTGGCCCTTCTCCAGCGGCGACAACTCGCGGCACCGGCTGACCGTCACCCCGGCCGAGAACGGCCGGCACTGACTCACCAGCGGAATCCGGCGGTGACCGCCCGGTGGTCGCTCTCCGGGGTGCGCAGCACCCCGGCCGAGGTGGGGGTCAGCCCCCGGTAGAGGACGTGGTCCGGTCGGGTCACCGGCACGGTCGACGGCCAGGTGAAGCCGAAGCCCTGCCCGGCGTCGGTCTGGGCGTCGTGCAGCAGCCGGGTGAGCGGCACGAAGACCCGGTCGGTGGTGGCGGTGTTCAGGTCACCGAGCACCACCAGCCGGGGCGCGTGGTCGTCCCGGACGGTCGCCGCCAGCGCGGCGAGGGTCTCGTCCCGGGTGGCGGTGTGCCCGGCGCGGGCGGAGCCGAGGTGGACCACGTAGACCACCAGGTCACCGTCGGGGGCGGCGACGACGGCGCGCAGCGCCCGGGTCCAGCCGAGGCCGGTGTCGACGCCGGTGGAGTCGCGGATCGGCCAGCGGCTCCAGAGGGCGACCGTGGAGACGGTGGCCCGATGCGGATAGCGCGCGCCGAGGGCGGCGTCGATCCGCCCGTCGTCGTCGACCTCCTGGAGGGCGATGAGGTCGGCCCCGGAGCCGGCGAGCGCGTCGACGGTGGCGGCCGGGTCGGGATTGCCGGAGCGGAGGTTCTGGCTGGCGACCCGGACGGCGGCGGGGCCGGCCCCGGCGGCCGGGGGAATCCAGTCGCCGCCGTACAGGGCCGCCCAGACCACCGCCGGCACCAGCACGGCCGCCAGCGCCCACCGCGACCGGCGCAGCAGCGCCGCGAGGGCCAGCAGGGGTACGCCGAGACCGAGCAGCGGGGTGGCGCTGTCGAGGAGGCTGCCGAAGCCGTGCACGTTGGGGACGGCCCGGTGCCCGGCGAGCACCGCGGCGAGCAGGACGGCGAGCAGGCCGACGCCGAGTCCACGTCGGCCTCGGGGCGGGCTCGGCTCGTCGGCCGTCGGCTCGTCGATCACGCGTTCCGTCACCGTCCGCATCGTACCGAGGGGTGGCGGGTCGGCGGTGCCGATCGCCGGGCCCGCGCACCTCCGCTTCGGGGTGGAGGGGTGGTCACCGGTTAGGACGAGTGCCGCCCTGACCGGACGGTGGATCCCGGGTCGCCGCCTCCCAGACGTGATCTTGTGCCTGCTTTGACAGTCTTTGTTATTAGATTCCGGCTATTTCGGAAGAGCGGATTGCGCCGGCTTGCTGGCGTGCCGGGGGAAATGAACGGGCGGATAACGGCAAATTGTGACTCAAGCCACCAAGTACCCCGATGGCAACGGCCCCGAAGCTCTCTAGCCTCGGCGGGTGCATCCCGACGACTCCCCCGCGCAGCAGACGACCGAGACGCGACCCGCTGGACGCTCCACCGAGGTCGCATCAGCCGAACGGACCATCGGACGCCACCGCACCCCGGAGCCGCCCCGCCGCCGGGCCCTCGCCTCCACCCCGGCCCGGGTCGCCGTGGCCACCGGGGTGAGCTGCTGCCTCGGCCTCGTCGCCGTCGTCGGCGCCCGGGACACCGGGCAACGCCACGAACCCGTCCGCGAGGTGCTGGCCGACCGGGCCGCGGCCGCCGCCGAGGCCGACCAGCGCGCCTCCCGCGACTTCACCCGCAGCGCCCCGCCCGCCGCCCCGGCGCTGGCGGCCGTCCCCCGGCCCGGCGCCACCGCCCCGGCGCCACGCAGGCCCGTCGCGCCGAAGCGGCCCCGCCCGGTCGCCGGACTCGACCAGCTCCAGATGGACAACGCCAAGGTCATCGTGGACGTCGGACGGGGCATGCGGATGCCGCGCCGGGCGCTGGTCGTGGCGCTCGCCACCGCCATGCAGGAGAGCGACCTGCACAACCTGGCCAGCGAGGTGCTGCCCGAGTCGTACGACTATCCGCACCAGGGCAGCGGCGCCGACCACGACTCGCTCGGGCTGTTCCAGCAGCGCCCGAGCAGCGGCTGGGGCAGCGTCGCCGAGCTGATGCGTCCCGCGTACGCGGCCCGGGCGTTCTACGCGGCGCTCGACGAGGTGCCCGACTGGCAGGAACTCAGCGTCACCGACGCCGCCCAGGCCGTCCAGGTCTCCGCGTTCCCCGACGCGTACGCCAAGCACGAGAAGCGGGCCACCACGGTGGTCGACGCGCTGGTCTGAGCCCCGCTCAGGCCGCGCTGCGCTCCCCCGGCGCGTCGGTCGCCGTACCCGCCGCCAGCCGGGTCGCCGGCACGCCGGCCGCAGCGGTCGGGGTGTCGGCCGGCACCGCCTCGACAGCCGCGCCACAGAGGAGTTCGTCGACCCGGGCCGCGCGCCGCCGACGGGCCAACAGCGCCGCCTCCAGGTCCCGGCGGGCCCGCACCGCCTCCTCGTACGCCCGCTCCCGGACCTGACGGGCCTCCTCGCGGGCGGCGTCCAGCTCGCCGCGGGCCCGGGCCAGCAGGTCGGCCGCCTCCCGCTCGACGTCCGCCGCGCCCGACCGCACCGCCACGACGTCGCCGTCCGCCGGCCCGGCCAGCAGGTCGCGCAGGAGGGTCGCCTCGTGCCGGATCCGGTCCCACTCGCGGCCCGCCCCGGCGGCGCTCTCCGCGCGCGCCGCGAGCCGGCTCAACCGGACCCCCAGCTCGTCGAGGCAGGAGTCGACCTGCCGCTGGTCGTAACCGGTCCCAACGACGGAGAACCTCATACTGTCGCCCCCCAGGCAGCTGATGTTTCCTTCCCCACCTGACGATCCTGGGCGCTGCCGGCGCGGACCGAGGCGGTTCGGGAAAAATGTTCAGCATCCGGAGGTCGCGCGGGTCAACCCCGCTTGGGCAGCACCACCACGCGGCCGAAGAACTCGTCGATCCGACGCACCACGTCGTTGAAGTCGTCCAGGTCGATCGGCTTCGTCACGTATGCGTTCGCCTGGAGGGTGTAGCTGCCGACGATGTCGGTGTCCGCGTTCGAGGTGGTCAACACGACGATCGGGATGGTCCGCAGGTCCTCGTCCTGCTTCACCTCGCCGAGCACCTGCCGGCCGTCCATCCGCGGCATGTTCAGGTCGAGCAGGATCACGTCCGGGCGGCGCGCATCGGTGTGCCGACCCTCCCGGCGGAGGAACTCCATCGCCTCCTGGCCGTCGTTGACCACGTCGATGACCTTCTCCACGTCGGAGTCCGCGAGGGCCTCCTCGATCATCAGGACGTCACCCGGGTCGTCGTCCACCACCAGGATGCGAACGGGGCTGGGAGTGCCTGGACCCATGGATCTACCTGCTTCGTCTCGAAGGCGGAACGGGACCACTCGGTCACCTGTCAGCGGGGCGAAATCTAGCCCATCACGAGGCCGACTGCGACCTCGGGTCGGCCACCTGTGGGTCGTACTCGAGCACCTCGGCGAGCCCGGTCACCCGGAGCACCCGGGCCACCCGGCCGGTCGCGCCGGTGACCCGCAACCAGCCGCCCGCGGCGGCCGCGTGATTGTCCCCGCGGACGAAGGCCGCGATGCCGGTCGAGTCGCAGAAGATGAGCTCGGTGAGGTCGACCAGGAACTCGCGGACACCGTCGGCCGCCAGGCGGTCGATCGCGGCGTTCAGCTCCGGCGCGGTGCTCATGTCCAGCTCTCCGGTGAGACGCAGGTGCGCCGATGCGCCGTCCTGTCCGGCGTACGCGACGGTGAAGGTCACCCTGCCCCCCTCGCTCCGGACCGCAGGCGGATGCTTGCAGCGGAGCAAGTATAAGCAGGCGGCGGTCAGCCGTCGTCACCCGACGACGTCAGCGCGCCGCCGACGCCGACACCAGCTCCCGGCTCTCCGCCAGGAACGCGGCGGCCCGCGGGAAGTCCCGCAGCACCTGAGCGTAGTGGTCGAGGGTCAGCCCGACCGCGCCGGCCGGCACGCCTCGGCTGGTCAGAATCGACACCAGCCAGCCGACGAAGTCGGTGAAGAGGGTGGCGTCGTCGACGTAGAGCGCGGCGGCCAGGAAGTCGACGATGTAGCCCAGGTCGCTGATCGTGGAGTCGAGCTGGGCGACGGTGTAGTCGTTGACGCTCGGCACCCGCTCCCGCAGGTCCGCCAGGGCGCTGTCGATCAGCTCCCCGCGCCGCTTCGTCAGGCTCGCGTACTCGTCGTCGGCCAGGTGGTCCAGCCGGGGCGGGGTGACCCGGCGCAGTGCCCGCTCGTCGGCGACGAGATCGGCGGCCGACGGCGCGTCCGGCGCCCACGGCACCCCGAGCCGGGCGGCCCAGCGCCCGTCGTCACCGAAGCCCCGCCCACCGACCAGCACCGGCACGTCCGCCCGACGGCACGCCTCGATCATCCGGTGCGCGTACGGCAGCCGCATCGGCAGCGCGCACGCCAGGGCGACCGCCTCGGCGTCGTACCGGTGCAGGTAGGACACCAGGTGGGCGGCCGGCACGCTGGCGCCGAGGAAGGTCACCTGCCAGCCGCGCAACCGCAGCACCTCGGCCACCAGCCGGGGCGGCAACGCGTGCCACTCCCCGTCCATGCAGGCGACCACGATCCGGCCACGCACCGGGCGCGGGTTGACGTACGCGGCGACCGCCGCCACGACCCGCTCGCTGATGTGCGTGGCGGCGTGCTCCTGGGCCACGCTCCACTCGTTGCGGGCCCACCGCTCCCCCACCTCGGCCTGGGCCGGGGCGACCAGCTCCAGCAGCACCCGCTCGGCGGGGACACCCGACTCCAGCAGCCCGAGCGCCACCTCGACCGCGCCGTACTCGTCGGCGTCGGCCAGGAACTCCAGATAGCCGGGGTAGGCGTGGGCCGGATCGGCCTCGGTGGTGGTCGCGGTCACGCGCTGCTCTCCCTCGGGTCGTCGGCACGGGCCAGGGTGGTCACCGCGTGGAGGTGTCGGGGCGCCCGGGCTCCGGTGCCGGTCGCGCGCAGGGCGAGCACCGCGATGTCGTCGTGGTCGCCGTGGGCCAGCCAGTCGCAGGTCACCTGCTCGATCCGCTCGGCGAGCGCCGGCGCCGGCATGCGGGCGCAGCCGGAGATGGCGGTCAGCAGCCGGTCGGTGCCGAACTGCTCGTCGCCCCGCCGGCCGCCCCGCGCCTCGGTGACGCCGTCGCTGTAGAGCAGGCACGTCTCGCCGGGCTCCAGCCGGACGGTGACCTCGCCGATGCGGGGGTCGGGCACCACGCCGATGAGCATCCCGCTCAGCGGCACCACCTCGACCTCGCCGGAGGCCCGCAGCACCAGCGGCGGGAGATGGCCACCGCCGGCCATGGTCAGGGTGAGGCTGCCGTCGCGGTGCGGTCGCACCACGCCGAGCACCATCGTGGCGAACCGGCCCTGGCCGTGTGCCTGGGTGGTCTCCAGCAGCGCGTCGTTGAGCAGCTTGAGCAGCCGCCCCGGCTGTGACTCCACCCGGTGCAGCGCCTGGAGGCACTGGCGCAGCTGCCCGGTGAAGACGGCCGCCTCCACCCCCTTGCCGGAGACGTCACCGAGGAAGAAGACCGAACCGCCGTCGGCGAGCCGGTGCGAGCCGTAGAAGTCGCCGCCGATGCGCAGCCCGGCCTGCGCCGGCCGGTACGCCGTACCCCACTGCACGCCGGTGGCCGCGGTCGGCTCGACGGGCACCAGGCTGGCCTGGAGGGTGTCGGCGACCTCGGCCTGGTCGCGATAGAGCACCGCCGTGGTCAGGGCCGCCCCGGCCCGACCCGCGAAGGCGCGGACCAGGTCGACGTCGGCCTCGTCGTACCAGCGGACGGCGCGGCGGGCGACCAGCAGCACGCCGGCCGGATCGTCACGGCCGGGCAGCGGCACCACCCGCGCGGTCGCCTCGGCGGCGGTCAGCCCGGGCAGCCAGCCGGCCTCCACCGCCTGCTCGACCAGCCAGTCCAGGGTGTGCGGTTCGGCGCCGGAGAGGCCCTCCGCGATGGCCACCGGCAGCGCCGTCGCGCTGAGCATGCCGCTGTCCACGGCCGGGGCCTCGTCGTCCGAGCGGGAGGCGCGCCACCAGCGGGCCCGCCCCGAGCGCGGGGCCAGCACCAGTACGGCGACGTCGGCGAGGGTGGGCACGGCGAGCCGGACCACGGCGGCGGCGGCCCGGTCGGGGTGCAGCGGGTTGCCGAGCTTCTCCCCCACCACGGCCAGGAACGCCGACCGGGCCCGCTCGGCGAGCAGGGCGTCGGCGCGGCTGACGCTCTCGGTGACGTCCTCCACGTACCAGCAGCAGCGGGCGGCCGAGAGCGGCACCTGACGCAGCCGCAGCCGGCGGTCCCCGTGCGTGAACTCGGCGGGACCGGTGCCGGAGAACAGCTCCAGACCGCTGGCCTCGAGCACCTCCCCGGTGCGGACCTCGGGCAGCAGCCGTTCGGCGACCGGGCTGACGTGCCGCACCACCCCGTCGGCGTCGCAGACGATCAGGCCCTCGCGGAAGTGCTCGACGACCTCCGACCAGTCCGGCGCGGCGGAGCCGCGGTCCGGTGCCAACGGGGGCAGGGCCGGCCGCGCGGGCGCGGCGGCGGACCACGCCGTGGCCCGTGCGGCACTCGGCGTGGAGATCCGTCCGTCGCCGGGCTCGGAGTCCCTGACGTCGGCAGCAGTCACCAGCTGGGCCCCACTCCTTGTCGACATCCGCGGCGTCGATACCCGCGGTCCACCGGATACGGCGTGTGTGTTCCAATCTCTTCGCCCCACCCTACGCCGGTATGCCGGGACCGCCACTCCGGCGGCCGGAGCCCGGCTGGACGTCGTCACCGGGCGGGGTGGTTGCCCGGTTGTTACGATCCGGACAGTCCCTGCCCCGATCGACACCGGCGGAAAGGTGTGAGTGTGGTATCCCAGCGGAGGAAGCCCGAGGCGACACCGCTCAGCATCTCCGTGGACCGCACCGACCCCGACGCTCCCGTCGTCCGGATCGGCGGGGACCTGGCCTTCACCACCGCCGCACCGCTGCGCGCCGAGGTGGACCGGCTGCTCGCCGAGACCCCGCCGGCCATCGTGCTGGACTTCGCCGACCTGCTCTTCATCGACAGCACCGGCCTGTCGGTGATCGTGCACGCCTGGCGTGAGGGTCAGCAGGGCGGCACCGCGATCCGGCTGCGCGCCACGCCCCGCTTCCTGGAGACGATCCTCGACATGACCGGGGTCACCGGCCTGCTCGCCCGGCCGCAGCCCGGCGACCGGGCCGACCGGTCCGCGGCGTCCGCCTGAGGTACCCCGGGGTTTCCCCACCGGGCCCGGCCGGGAACAATGGAGGCATGCCCGCCCAGCTGTTGACCATCGAGGTGAGCCGGCTCGACGCCGGCGGCGCCCGACTCCGGCTGGCCGGCGAGCTCGACTTCGACACCGCGCCCCAGCTGGTGGCCGCCGCCGCGGAGCTCCGCCGGAACGGCCACCAGGAGCTGCTGCTCGACTTCACCGACGTCGGGCTCTGCGACTCCTCCGGGCTCAGCGCGCTCGTGGTGATCCACCGCGCCGGCGCCGGTCCGGTCCGGCTCACCGGCACGAACGAGCAGGTCCAGCAGCTGCTGGACCGCACCGGGCTGGGCGAGCTGCTGGCCGTGGCGCCGCCGGTCGCCCGCGACGGCTCCCGCGAGGTCGGCTGAGCGCAGGCCACCCCCACCGCCGGTCCCCGGACCGCCGGAGGGGGGTGGCCCCCGACCCTGGGACCAGGGGTCGGGGGCCGGGAGGAAAGCTCAGGCGGCGGGGGTCGGTTGCAGCCTCGGCCCGCTCTCGCGCAGCTGCTGCACGCCGGGCGGCTCGGCGTCCTCCGGTGGACCGGAATCCGGCGTCTGGAACAGATAGCGGACGAACTCCCCACCCGCCTCGTTGTCGTCCGCTCCGGGCCACTGCCCGACACAGTCGACGCCGACCACCTCACGGCCGGTGCCGTCGGCTTCCTCCAGCAGCGCCCAGAGGGTCACCGGATAGCAGCGGGTGGCCTCGGGGCCCACCTGCCAGCGGGCGTACCAGCCGGGTCGGGCGGGGACGATCTCGACGATCTGCTTCATGACGACCTTCCCTTCCGCGTGCGTCGGAAGATTTCCGGTCCGTCCCGAGCGTGCCGCCCCGCCGGGTGACCGGCCCTCACCCGCTGCGAGTGAAGCTGACCGACCGGGTCGCCGGGGCCGTCGCGCCGACCGTTTCGGTGCCGGGCACCCGGGAAGGCTCACCGTCGGAAGCACTCCGACGAGGAACGAGGTGTGACGATGCGCAAGCAGATGGAGGGCGACAACCAGCGCCGCCGGGCCCTGGCCCGGGAGGCCCGCGAGCGCGGTCGGCAGCCGAGCGAGACCGGTGCGAGCCTGAGCGCGTCCAAGCAGATCACCTCCCTGGACCGGGGTCGGCGGACCGGTCCCCCGCCGGCCGGACGCCACAAGCCGGACACCACGCGCGGCGGCCCCGCCCCGCCGCCGGCCGGCACGCCGGAGCGTCCCCGGCCGCAGCCGCAGCCCGGCAACCCACGGGTGGCCACCCTCGGCTACCGCGACCTGGTCGACGACGTGGGCCGCCGTGCCGGCGTGGACTTCTCCACCGCGAAGGTGGGCGCCGAGGCGACCGTGCTGACGCTGGCCTGGGCGCTGGACGAGGCGGCCCGCCAGCGGCTGCTCGAGGCGGTGCCGGTGAAGCTGCACGACGTGGTGCCGGTGGACGGCATCGAACGCCACGACGAGCTGCCCGGCTTCCTGGCCGAGGTGGCCCGACTCAGTGGGCGCAGCCCCGAGCAGGCCCGTTACCAGGCGGAGGCGACCCTGGCCGCGCTGGCCGACGCGGACGGCGACCTGGTGGAGTCGCTGCGCGTACCGGACGGGTTGCGGGAGCTGCTCGCCGCGCCGGAGCCCGGCGGCGGCCTGGTCGGTCCGGCGTCGGCGACCGCGCCGCTGACCGACCGGGAGCTGCGGGAGGCCCTCGCGCGGCTGCCGTACTGGTCGAGCGACCGGCGGTCGCTGGTGCGCACCATCGAGTTGCCCGCGGGCAACCTGGACCGGGTGCTCGACCGGCTCGACCTGCTCCGGGTGGACCTCGGGCGCGGGCCGCAGCTCGGCCGGCCGGAGCCGGACAGCGCGGTGCTGACCGTGCGTACCGGCCAGGTCGACGGGGTGACCGCCCTCGACGTGGACCTGGCCCGGCGGATCGACGCGGTCATCGATGAGGCCGGCGCGGGAATGGCCGCCGGCTGAGCCACCCCGGGGCCGGCGGGCGGTTCGCCCGCCGGCCCCGCCCGGTACCGTTGCCGGCCATGGAGAGCCCCGCCGACGACCTCGCGCTGGTCGTCGACCCGGCGCGCCGGACCGGGCGCACGCTGCTGGCCGCCGGCGTGGCCCAGTCGTACGTGGACCTCGTCGACCCCCGCCACCTGCACTTCGAGTACGTCCGCCGGATGGCCGCGGTGCTCGACGTGGTCGCCCCGGCCGGCCGGCCGTTGGACGTGCTGCACCTGGGCGGTGGCGCGCTCACCCTGCCCCGCTGGCTGGCCGCCACCCGTCCCGGCTCGGCACAGCGGGTCGTGGAGCGGGACCCGGCGGTGGTCGAGCTGGTCCGCCGCGAGCTGCCCGCGCTCCCGACCGAGGTGACCGTGACGGTCGCCGACGCCCGGGACGCGGTGACCGCCGCCCCGCCCGCCCGGTACGACGTGGTCCTCGCCGACATCTACCGGGCCGCCCGGATGCCGGCCCACGTGGCGAGCGTCGAGTTCGTCACCGAGGTGGCCCGGACCCTGCGCCCGGAGGGCGTCTACCTGGTCAACGTGACCGACCTGCCCCCGCTGACCTTCTCCCGTACGCAGGTGGCGACGCTGCGCGCCGTCTTCGCCGACGTCTGCGTGCTGGCGGACCGCCGGATGCTGCGCGGCCGGCGGTACGGCAACCTGGTGCTCGCCGCCGCGCACCGCCCCGACCGCCTGCCGGTACGCCGGCTGACGGCCCGGGTGGCCGCCGACCCGCTGCCCGGCGGGGTGCTGCACGGCGCGGCGCTGGACGCCTTCGTCTCCGGTGCCCGCCCGGCCACCGACGCCACCCTCGCCGACGGCTGAACCGCCGCGGGCCGCCGGGGGTTTTCCGCGCCCCCGGCCGGGTAGCCGCGCCGGATGAGCAGAGCCGACGACCGGGGCACCGCCCGACGGGCGCTGATCGTCATCGGTCTGGTGCTGGCCACCATGCTGGTGCTGGTCCTGCTCTGGGCCACCCGACGGGTGCTGATCTGGCTGCTGGTCGCCGTCTTCTTCGCGGTGGCGCTGAAGCCCCTGGTGGACCAGGTGGAGCGGCGCTGGGTCCGGCGCCGCGCCCTGGCCACGCTGCTGGTCTTCCTGGCCGCGTTCGGGCTGCTCGCCGGGATCGCCGCGGGGATCGTGCTGCCGCTGCTGGACGAGGTGGGACGCTTCGCCGACCGGGCGCCGGAGCTGCTGCGCGAGGCCCGCGCCGGCCGGGGACCGATCGGCGAGGTGCTGCAACGGCTGCGGCTGCGGGAGTACGCCACCAGCCACTCCCACCAGATCCGCCAGTACGGCGCGCAGCTGCGCCAACCGGCGGTGGGGCTGGTCCGGGGCGTGCTGGAGACCCTCGCCGGGCTGGTCACGGTGATTGTGCTGGCGTACCTGATGGTGCTGGAGGCCCCGCGGATCATCGCCGCGACGCTGGCCCTGGTGGGCGACGGCCCGGCGCAGCGGCTGCGCCGCGTCGGCCGCGACACCTCCCGCACGATCACCGGCTACCTCAGCGGCAACCTGCTGATCAGCGTGATCTGCGGTGGTCTGACCTTTCTGGTGCTCTTCCTCACCGGCGTGCCGTTCGCGGCGGTGATCGCGCTGCTGGTGGCGATCGCGGACCTGATCCCGCTGGTGGGCGCGACCCTCGGGGCGATCCTCGCGGCCGGCGCCGGCTTCCTGCACTCGCCGGGCACGGGCGTGGTGGTGCTGGTCTTCTTCGTCGTCTACCAGCAGGTGGAGAACCACCTGCTGCAACCGCTGATCATGTCCCGGGCGGTCCGGTTGAACCCGCTGACCGTGCTGGTCAGCGTGCTGCTCGCGGCCGAGCTGGCCGGTCTGGTGGGCGCCCTGCTGGCCATCCCGGCGGCGGGCGTGGTGCAGATCCTGCTGCGCGAGTACGCGCCGGCCGGGCTGCGCAGCGTGCCGTCGCCGGCCACCGGCGACACCGACGACGACGCGGCCGGCGGCCGGCACCCCGGGGACGGGGACCGGCCGCCGGCCGACGGCTGAGCCGGGCGGTCAGGCCCGGCGGACCACCTCGGGCGACTCGCTCTCCAGCGGCACGGCGGTGCCCGGCACCAGGCCGAGCTGCACGGCGGGTCGGGGCAGGGTGGCGTCCAGCACCCAGTCCGCCCCCACCCGGGCCCGGTTGCCGGGCATGGCGAGCAGGTGGTAGCCGCGGGTGACCGCCTTGGCCGGCAGGCCGGACAGCGACACCTTCAGCGGGTTCGCGGCGGCGTCCTTCCCGCCGAGGTCGACCACCCAGCCCAGGTCGTGGTGCTTGTACGGCTTCCGGTTGCCCTGCCCGTAGGAGGCGGCGATGTTGTGCGCGACGAGCTTGCCCTGCCGCTGCGCGTGCTGGGCGGTCATCGCGCAGACCTGCCCGGGGCGGGTCACGTCGGGCACGGCGGCGGCGTCGCCGCAGGCGTACACCTCGGGGAAGCCGGGGACGGTGAGGTACTCGTCGACCACCAGCCGGCCCTTCTCGGTGCGCAGGCCCAGCTCGGCGACGAAGGGATCGGGGCGTACCCCGACGCACCAGACCAGGCTGCAGGTGGGCACGTACTCGCCGTCGGTCAGCATCACCCCGTCCGGGGTGGCCTCCGAGACGGAGGTGCCCATCCGCACGTCCACGCCGCGTCGGCGCAGCACCCGGTCGGCGGTGACCGACATCCGCTGGTCCAGCTCGGGCAGCACCCGGGGCGCCACGTCGAGCAGCAGCCAGCGCGGGCGGACGTTCAGGTGTGGGCGCTGCCTGACCAGCCGGTCGGTGAAGAGCTGGCCGTGTGCGGCGACCTCGGTGCCGGTGTAGCCCGCGCCGACCACCACGAAGGTGGTCCGGGCGCGCTGCTCGGCCGGGTCGTCGGTCAGCTCGGCCAGCTCGACCTGCCGCACCACGTGGTCGTGCAGATAGAGCGCCTCGGGCAGGCCCCGGAAGCCGTGGGCGTACTCGGTCACGCCGGGGATCGGCAGCAGCTTGTTCACGCTGCCGACGGCGAGCACGAGCCGGTCGTACGCGAGCCGCCCCCGGTCCCCCTCCTGCTGCCGGTAGCCGATCCAGCGGTTCTGCAGGTCCACCCGGTCCGCCTCGCCGACCACCACCCGGACGCCGTCGAGGGTGCCCGACAGCGGCACCGAGATGCGGGTCGGCTCCACGACGCCGGCGGCGACCTCGGGCAGCAGCGGCAGATAGAGGAAGTAGTCGGTCGAGTTCAGCAGGACGATCTCGGCCCGCTTGCCGGCGAGCCGGCTCAACGTCTTCGCCGCGTGGTATCCGGCGAACCCGGCCCCCACGATCACCACACGAGGTTTCGTCATGCCCGCTGCCGTTCCCGTCGACACGCCCGACAAACGTGCCCGCCGAGCCGCGGTGGATATAGACAAACGTCATGACACGGGACGAGGATGCGCTGATGGGATCCCATGAGACCGCCGGGGAACGGCCCACGAGGTCGACCCGGCGCAGCTTCCTCACCGCGTCCGCGGCGGCCACCGCCGCCACCGTCGCCGCCCCGCTGACCGGCACGGCGGCGGCCGCGCACGAGCCCGGCCCACCGCCCGGCCCCGGCCAGCCGGTCCGCCCCCAGCCGCCCGGCCGGGAGCTGGCCGCGCTGCTGCGCGAGGTCGACCGGGACCGGATCGAGGCCACCGTCCGGCGGCTGGCCGCCTTCGGCACCCGGCACACCCTCTCGGCCCAGGACGACCCGCAGCGCGGCATCGGCGCCGCCCGAGACTGGATCCGCGACCGGCTGTCGGAGTACGCCGCCGCGTCCGGCGGCCGGATGACGGTGGAACTCCAGTCGTACGTCCAGCAGCCGGCCTCGCGGATCCCCACCGCGACCCGGATCACCAACGTGGTGGCGACCCTGCGCGGCGTCTCCTCCCCCGACCGGGTGTACGTGGTCACCGGCCACTACGACTCCCGCGCGACCGACGTGATGGACGCGGTTGGTGACGCCCCCGGCGCCGACGACGACGCGTCGGGGGTGGCGGTGCTGATGGAGCTGGCCCGGGTGATGGCGACCCGGCCCGTCGAGGCCACCGTCGTCTTCGCCGCCGTGGCCGGCGAGGAGCAGGGCCTGTACGGCTCGGCGTACCTGGCCGGGCAGCTCAAGGCGGCCGGTGTCGACGTGCAGGGGATGTTCAGCAACGACATCGTGGGCAGCAGCACCGCCGACGACGGCACCCGCGACCCGCGGACCGTCCGGCTCTTCGCCGAGGGAGTGCCGACCGCGGAGACCCCGGCCGAGGCGAGCGTCCGCCAGTCGGTGGGCGGCGAGAACGACTCGCCGTCCCGGCAGCTCGCCCGGTTCGTCGCCGACGTCGCCGAGAACGGTGCCACCGGCATGCGGATCCGGGTCGTCTACCGGCGGGACCGCTACCTGCGCGGCAGCGACCACATCTCGTTCCTGCGCCAGGGCTGGCCGGCCGGCCGCTTCACCGAGCCGAACGAGGACTTCGCCCACCAGCACCAGGACGTCCGGGTGGTCGACGGCGTGCAGTACGGCGACCTGCCGGAGTTCTGCGACTTCGACTACATCACCCGGGTGGCCCGGGTGAACGGCGCCGCGCTCTGGTCGTTGGCGCAGGCGCCGGGCACCCCGAAGGGGGCGGTGATCGTCACCAGCAACCTCACCAACGACACGACGCTGCGCTGGCAGCGCGGCGACGAGCCCGACCTGGCCGGCTACGAGGTGCTGTGGCGGGAGACCACGGCCGCCGAGTGGCAGCGGGTGATCGCAGTCGGCGACGTCACCGAGGTGACCGTCGACCTCTCCAAGGACAACGTCTTCTTCGGGGTACGCGCGGTGGACCGGGACGGGCACCGCAGCCCCGTCGCCTTCCCGCGTCCCGGCAGCTGACCGGTGGCCGCCCCGGTGGCCGGTCGGCGACTCAGTCGGCCGCCGGGGCGGTGATCGCCCACCGCTCGTGGTCCCGCCACGCCCCGTCGATGAAGAGGTAGTCCGGGGAGAACCCCTCCTGCCGGAAACCGAGCTTGCGGGCCACCCGCTTCGAGGGCTCGTTGCCGGGCTGGATGTTCGCCTCCAGCCGGTGCAGCCCCATCGCGTCGAACGCGTACGCCACCACCAGGCCGATGCCGGCCGAGGCGTGGCCGGTGCCGGCGTACGGCAGGAACGCGGCGTAACCCAGGTAGCCGCCGCGCAGCGCACCGAGGACGATGCCGCTGATCGAGGCGTACCCGGCGATCTCCCCGCTGGCCCGGTCGCAGAAGACGAAGCCGGAGCTGTCCCGGCGACGGATCTTGCGCAGCCACGCGGCGTACGCCGTGGGATCGGCCGGTGCGGCGAGCCACGGGTGGTGCAGTTCCCGGCTGCGCCGGGCGGCGGCCACGAACTCGGCCTCGTCGGTGGGGCGGGGCCGGCGGATCCCCACCGTCGCACCGGTACGCAGGTATCTCACGTCGGCACACTCTCACCGCCCCGCCCACCGTTGTCCAACCGGGGTCGCGCCGACGAAGCCGGAGCCCTAGGGTGAGCCAGGACGACAGGAGGTCGATCATGGGTATGGCTCTTCTCGGCACGGTGCTGGTGCTCGCTTCGCCGCGGCGGACCACGGCGTCCTGACCGAGCCGGCGGCCCGACCGGCCGCTCGGCCCCAACCCGATCCGCGCCGCCCTGCCGGCGCACCGATCGTCCCCGGACCCCGCCCCGCCTCGCGAAGCGATCAGGTGACCCGCCCTCCGCGCGGGTCCTCCGTCATGGCGTGACCACGCCACCACATCGCTTCCGAGGGAGTTCCTCGTGTTTCCGGACCATCCGTCCGGGCGCCCCGTCGCGCCCGGACGTCATCACCCTGCGCGGTGGTCGGCATGACCACCGACGTCACCCCGGGCCAGCTCGGCCCCGACTTTCTCCGCCTCTGGACCGCCAGCGCGGTCTCCAACCTCGGTGACGGCGTCACCATGGTGGCCGGGCCCCTCCTGGTCGCCTCGCTCACCCGTGACCCGGCCGCCATCGCCGCGGCCGTCCTGGCCCAGCAACTGCCCTGGCTGCTCTTCGCGCTGGTCAGCGGTGCGCTGGTGGACCGGCTCGACCGCCGTCGACTGATCATCGGCGTCAATCTGGGCCGGGGCCTGGTGCTGGCCGCGCTCGCCGTCGCGGTGCTCACCGGGCTGGTCACCGTGCCACTGATCTGCCTGGCGTTCTTCCTGACCGGCGTCGGGGAGACCCTGGCCGACACCGCCGCCGGGGCGCTGCTGCCCTCGGTGGTGCCGCCCGAGCGGCTGGAGCAGGCGAACAGCCGGCTCTTCGCCACCTTCGTGGTGGGCAACCAGTTCGCGGCGAAGCCGCTCGGGGCGTACCTCTTCGTGCTCGCTGCGGCGCTGCCGTTCGGCGTCGACGCGGCCAGCTTCGGGCTGGCCGCGCTGCTGCTGGCGCTGCTGCGGTGGCGTCCGGTGCCGCCAGCGGCACCCGAGCCGGCGGCCGACCCGCCGCGCTCGCTGCGGGCCGACATCTCCGCCGGGGTACGCGCGCTCTGGCGGATCCCCGTGCTGCGGACCCTCGCCGGCTGCATCGCGGTGATGAACGTGGCGTTCTGCGCGGCGTTCGCCGCGTTCGTGCTCTACGCCCGGCAGCGGCTCGGCCTCACCGAGGTCGGGTACGGGGTGCTGCTCACCGCCTCGGCGATCGGCGGCCTGGCCGGCACCGGGCTGGCGCCCCGGCTGCGGGCCCGGTTCGGCACCCCGACCCTGCTGCGGGTCGGCCTGCTGATCGAGATCGGACTCCAGGTCGTCCTCGCCACCACCCGGCAGCCGTGGGTGGCCGGCGCCGCCATGGCGGTGTGGGGGGTGCACGCCATGGTGTGGGGCGTGCTGGTGGTGTCGCTGCGGCAGCGGCTCGTGCCGGACCGGTTGCGCGGCCGGGTGAACAGCGTCTACGCCCTCGCCGACCTGGGCGGGGCGGCCGTCGGCACCGCCGTCGGCGGTCTGCTCGCCCGGACGACCGGGAGCATCGTGGCGCCGTTCTGGCTGGCGGCCGCCGCGCTGACCGTGCTCACCGCGCTGGCCTGGCGCCGGTTGTCCGCCGCGGCCGGCTGAGCACCGTCGCCGGTGGGGAGGGTCGCTGCGGCGCTCCCCACCGGCGACGCCGGCCGGGTCACCACCGAACCGCCGTCGGACGGTCGCCTCCGCGTCACGTCGGTGTCGCCGTCCGGCCCACTGCCTCGATGAGCGTGGTGACGCGCCGGAGAGGCCGGCGGAGCAGCGGAGGAGCAACAGGTGGCACCGGACGACACGACGGCCGCGCCCCGGCGGGCCCGGGTCGTCATGATCGTCGACAACCGGGTCGACGGTGACTCCCGGGTGCAGAAGGTCGCCCGGTCCGCCGCCGAGGCGGGTTGGGACGTCACCCTGCTCGGCCGGTCCCCGCACGACGTCGAGGTGACCTGGCGGCTCGGTGCCGCCGAGGTGCGCCTGCTGCCGGTGCCCGACCCGTTGGACCGCCGCCGGCACGAGTTCCGCCGTTCCTGGCTGCGCTGGCCGCTGGCGTACCGGCCGGGTGGGATCGCCGACTACCGGGCCCACCAGGTGCGCGGCTGGCAGGCCGACCTGACCGTCGAGGCGGCGCTGCTGGAGCAGCGGGCCCGGGCCGGTGACCTGGACGGTGCCCGGCTGCGGCGGGCGCGGCGTCGGCTGCGCCTGCGGTCCACCGCCGCCCGGCTGCTGGCGCGCTGGGTGTGGCTGCGCACGAGGATGATGCACCGGGTCCGCAGCGGCCGGAGGTTCCGCAACCCGTGGGACCGGGCGTACACCCTGTTCTGGCAGGCGGTGCGGCGCGACCGGGCGTGGCGGCGGCTGGAGCCGGGCCTCTGGGACTACGAGCTGGCCTACGGCCCGGAGCTGGACCGGCTGCGCCCCGACCTGATCCACGCGCACGACTTCCGGATGCTCGGCGTCGGCGCCCGCGCCAAGATCCGGGCCGCCGCGCAGGGCCGCCGGGTCGCCCTGGTCTGGGACGCGCACGAGTTCCTGCCCGGCCTGCGGCCCTGGCGCGACCACGCCCGCTGGCTGCCGGCCCACCGCGCCCACGAGCGGGAGTACGCCCCGCACGCCGACGCCGTGGTCACCGTCTCCGCCGACCTGGCCGAGCTGCTGCGCCGGGAGCACCGGCTGCCGGAGTTGCCGTCCGTGGTGCTCAACGCGCCCGCCGTCGAGCACCGCCCGGCCGGTGCGGGGCCGCCGCCGGACGTGCGCGTCGAGTGCGGCCTCGGCGCCGACGTCCCGCTGCTGGTCTACAGCGGTGCGGCGGCCCCGCAGCGCGGGCTGACCACGCTGGTCGACGCGCTGCCCCGGCTGCCCGGCGTGCACCTGGCGCTGGTGGTCGACCCGGCGCGGCGGCACGTCGAGGAGCTCGCCGACCGCGCCGGGAAGCTCGGCGTGGCCGACCGGCTGCACGTCCTGCCGTACGTGAAGCACTGGCAGGTGGTCCCCTTCCTGGCCGGCGCGGACGTCGGGATCATCCCGATCCACCACTGGCCCAACCACGAGATCGCGTTGATCACCAAGTTCTTCGAGTACGCCCACGCCCGGCTGCCCGTGGTGGTCAGCGACGTCCGCACCATGGCAGCCACCGTCCGGGAGACCGGGCAGGGCGAGGTGTTCACCGCCGGGGACGTGACCGACCTGGTCCGCGCGGTCACCGCCGTGCTGGCCGACCCGGCCCGGTACCGGGCCGCGTACGACCGGCCCGGCCTGCTGGCCGGCTGGACCTGGGCGGCGCAGGCCGAGGTGCTGGATCGGGTCTACCGCCGGCTGCTGCCCGCCACCACCGACGACGCCATCCCCGCCCCCGCCGAAGGAGCGATCCGATGACCGCGCCCGACGTCAGTGTCATCGTGCCCGTCTACGACACCATGCCCTACCTGCGGACCTGCCTGGACTCGCTGCTGGCGCAGACCATCGGCCGGGAACGGATGCAGATCGTCGCCGTGGACGACGGCTCCACCGACGGCGGCGGCCGGCTGCTGGACCGGCTCGCCGCCCGCCACCCGGGCCTGGTGACCGTGGCGCACCAGCCCAACTCGGGCGGTCCCGCCGCCCCCTGCAACCGCGGCCTCGACCTGGCCACCGGCCGGTACGTCTTCTTCCTCGGCTCCGACGACCACCTGGGCCCGGAGGCGCTGGAACGCCTCGTCGCCGCCGCCGACCGGTACGGCTCCGACGTGGTGCTCGGCAGGGTGGTCGGAGTCAACGGCCGGCACGTCTTCGCCGACGTCTTCGCCGCCGGCAACGCGGTCGACGTGGACCTCTTCGACTCGGCGCTGCCCTGGTCGCTCGCCAACACCAAGCTGTTCCGCCGCGACCTGATCGACACGCACCGGCTGCGGTTCCCCGAGGACATGCCGGTGCTCAGCGACCAGCCGTTCACGCTGGAGGCCTGCTACCGGGCCCGGCGGATCACCGTGCTGGCCGACTACGACTACTACCACGCGGTACGCCGGCTGAACGCCCGCAACATCACGTACCACAGCCGGGTGGAGGCGCGGCTGGCCAGTGTGGAGCGGCTCTTCGCGTTCGTCGCCGACCTGATCCCGGCCGGCCCACGCCGCGAGGCGGTGCTGCGCCGGCACGTCGGCCTGGAGCTGGCCAACCTGGTCGGCGACGACTTCCGGCTGCTGGACCGGCCCACCCAGGAGCGGGTGCACGCGACGGTCCGCCGGCTGATCGAGCGGCACGTCACCGACGGCCTGCGCGACCGGCTCGACATCGAGGCGCGGCTGCGGCTCGGCGCGGTGACCGCCGGCGGGGTGGACGACCTGCTCGCCGTGATCGCCCAGGACGCCGAGCACGGCGTCCCGCCGACGGTGGTCCGCGGCGACCGCTGGCACGCCGGCTATCCGGGCGGCGACCGGTGGGCCGACGTGACCGACGTCCGGGCGGACTGGTTGGCGAAGCTGGACACCGTCGAGGTGCGCTGGACCGACCGGGACACCCTGGCGGTGACGGCGCGCAGCCCGTACCCCGGTTTCGCGGCCGACGGCGGGCCGGTCCGGTTGGTGGCCGGGCGGCTCGCCGGCACCACCCTGCTGGACGCCACCGACCCGACGGGCCGGACCGTCCGCACCGACTTCCCGGTGGACGAACTCCTGGCCGCGAGCGCCGCGACCGGGCAACGGCATCCGGTCCGGGCGGAGCTGACCGGGGCGTACGGCCGGGGCAGCGCGCCGGTCCGCGCGCCGCGCCTGGTCACCGGCCGCCCGCGCCTGCTGCGGCACGGCCTCCGGCTGTACGGCGTGACCGCCACCGTCGACCCGCGCAGCGGGCAGCTCGTCCTCTCGGTCGTGCCGGTGACCGTCCGTCAGGTGGCCGCCCGGCTGGCCCGCCGCCGACGGCGCGGCCCGGCCCCCGCCGCGCCGCTGCCGCAGCGGTCCCGTCCGTCGGCCGCCCCGGCACCGGCACGCACGCCCGGCACCCACGCCGAGCCGGCCGCCGACCTGGCTCACCTCACCCGCACACCCTGACCCTCGCCCACACCGCCCGCCGAGGCGTTGATCAAGAGGTTTGCGTCGCCTCACGCCCGGATCCCGACGCAAAGCTCTTGATCACCGGGGGGGGCGGGGCGGGGCCCGGGGGGGGCGGGGCGGGGCGGGGCGGGGCGGGGCGGGGGAATTTACCGGTTGGACACTTGACCGCCACAGGGTGCGCTCTTAGGCTCTGCCAAAAGCTTTTGCCAAAAGGTTTTGGCACTGCTCACCGACTTTCCCGCCACGCGCTCCGGCGCGCGCCCCCACGCGCCCGGCGAACCCCTGAAACGGAGCAGCACCATGGCCCCTCGCGTCTCCCCGACAGCAATCGGCGGATGGAACCGCCGTGGTTTCCTCGGCCTCGCCGGTGGTGCCGGCGCGGCCGCCCTGCTCGGCACCGCGGCCTGCGGCGCCGGCGGCGGCAGCGGCACCGGCTCGTCCGACGCCAAGACCCTCACCGTGGCGTGCGAGGGCGGCGGCAAGATCGAGCTCCAGCCGGTGGTCGACAAGTTCAAGCAGGACACCGGCACCGTCGTCACCCTGGTCGAACTCCCCTACGACGGGCTGTTCAACCGGCTGACCAGCGAACTCGCCAGCGGCAAGCCCTCCTTCGACGTCTGCGCCGTCGACGCCGTCTGGATCCCGCTGCTGGCGAACAAGCTGGCCGCCCTCGACGGCCTCTTCACCCCCGAGGTCAAGAACGACCTCTTCCCCGCCCTGGTCGCCGAGGCCCAGTCCGACGGGCACTTCATCGGCATGCCGGTCTGGACCAACAGCGAGATCCTCTTCTACCGCAAGGACCTCTTCGAGGACCCGAAGGAGAAGGCCGCCTTCGCCAGGAAGTACGGCTACCCGCTCGCGCCGCCCACCACCTGGCAGCAGTTCACCGACATCGCCACCTTCTTCACCCGGCCCGACCAGAAGCTCTACGGCACCGACGTCAAGGGCGCGGTGGAGACCGAGTGGCTGGCGCACGTGCTCCAGGCCGGCTCCCCCGGCGTGGTCCTCGACGACAACGGCACCGTCATCGTCGACAACGCCCAGCACCTCGCCGCGCTGACCTTCTACGCCGACCTGAACAACAAGCAGAAGGTCGCCCCGGCCGGCGCCGCGCAGACCGACTGGAACGCCGCGCAGAACCTGTTCAACCAGGGGCAGACCGCGATGACCCGGTTCTGGGCGCACGCGTACCGGCAGATCCCGAAGGACGCGAAGGTGGCCGGCAAGGTCGGCGCGGCGCCGATGATCGGCGGCACCGCCGGCGTCGCCGGCATCCCCGGCCCGTGGTACCTGTCCGCCCCGAAGGGCGGCGCGAAGGCCGACCTGGCGCAGCAGTTCATCAAGGCCGCCTACGACACCAACGCGCTGAGCATCGAGACCAGCCTCGGCCTGGCCGCCCGCAAGTCCGCCTACCAGCAGTACGCCGACAAGCCCGGCTACGAGTCGTTCGGCCCGCTGCTGTCCACCCTCAACGCCTCGGCCACCCGGGCCCGCCCGGCCAGCCCGCACTGGCAGCGGATCGTGGACAGCGTCCTGGTCCCCACCATCCAGAAGGCGCTCACCCCGGGTGCCGACTACGCCGCCCTGCTCAAGGCCGCCCGTACCCAGATCGAGGGAATCATCAAGTGACCCGGACAGCGCCGGTGGCGCCGCCGCGTACCCCGTCGGCGCCGGCACCGGAACCCGCCGCCGTCCGACGGCGGTCGCGGGCCCGCGGCCGGTTGTCGGACGCGGGGTACGCCACCCTGCTCGCCGCCCCGGCCGCGGTGGTGCTGCTCGCGCTGGTCGGCTGGCCGCTGGTGAAGCTCGCCGTCGACAGCCTGTACACCGGCTCGGGGCTCGGCGACGGGCGGAGCTTCGCCGGGCTGGACAACTATCTGACCGCGCTGACCGACCCGGGCATCCGGGCGGCGGCCGGCCGGACGCTGGCCTACACGGTGATCGTGGTGACGGCGGAACTCGTGCTCGGCCTGGCCGTGGCGCTGCTGTTCCACCGGCTCGGCCCGAAGGCCCGGATCCTCCAGACGCTCTTCCTCTATCCGCTGATGATCGCCCCGGTGGTCGCCGGCCTGCTCTGGCGGTTCCTGATGATCGACAACGTCGGCATCGTCAACGAGCTGCTCACCCGGGTCGGCGTCCTGGGCAACCCCGGCGACGTCTCCTGGCTCAGCGACCCCGACCTGGTGCTCTTCTCGGTGGCGCTGCCGGACATCTGGCTCACCACCTCGTTCATGACCCTGGTGCTCTACGCCGGCCTCCAGGCCATCCCGCCGGACCTGTACGAGGCGGCCCGCCTCGACGGCGCGCGCGGGCTGCGGCTGCTGGTCAGCGTGACCCTGCCGCTGCTGCGGCCGGTGATCGCGGTGGCGCTGATCATCCGGGGCGTGGACGCCGCCCGGGCGTTCGACGTGATCCTCATCCAGACCGACGGCGGCCCGCAGTCCGCGTCGGAGACGTTGAGCCTGACCATCTACAAGACGATGGTCAGCTACAACGACCCCGGCACGGCCGCCGCCACCAGCACCCTGTTCATGATCGTCATGATGCTGGTCGCGATGGTCGCGGTGCTGACCATCTGGCGACCGGGCAAGGAGTCCTGATGTCGCACCTGCTCGCCGCGCGGATCAGGACCGGGCTGCTCTGGGCCGCCGCCGTCGCGGTCGTGGCGCTCTACGCCTTCCCGTTCGGCTACCTCGTGCTCACCTCGTTCAAGCCGGCCGTCGACGCCATCGCGGTGCCGCCCACCGTGCTGCCCCAGCGGTTCAGCCTGGACAACTACCTCACCGCGCTCCAGCGGCCCGGGGTCACCGCCTCCTTCGTCAACAGCGTCAGCACCGCGGTGATCGCCACGCTGCTGTCGATGGCCCTGGCCATCCCGGCCGCCTGGGCCATCACCCGCTACCGCAGCCGCACCGGGCGGATCCTGATGGCCGGTTCGCTGCTGGTCCGGATGGCCCCGGCGGTGGCGATCGGCATCCCGCTGGTCACCATCCTCGGCGCGGTCGGCCTCACCGACACCCCGACCGGGCTGGCCCTGGCCCAGACCACGGTGGCGCTGCCGCTGTCGATCTGGCTGCTGGCCAGCTTCTTCGAGGGCGTGCCCCGGGAGATCGAGGAGGCGGCGCTGGTCGACGGCTGCGGCCGGTTCACCGCGCTGCGGCGGGTGATCCTGCCGGTGGTCTCCGGCGGGGTCGCGGTCACCGCCATCTTCGCCTTCCTCGCCTCCTGGAACGAGTTCCTCTTCGCCCTCCTGCTCACCTCGGTACGCGCACAGACCACCCCGATCGCGATCGCCAACTTCCAGAGCCAGTTCGGCCTCGACTGGGGCCCGATGACGGCGCTGGCCACCCTCTACTCCGTACCCGCGGTCGTCCTCACGCTGCTGCTGCAACGGCGGATCGTCGCCGGGCTCAGCCTCGGCGCGGTCAAGGGCTGACGCACCAATCCCCCCGCACCACCCCGGAAAGGAAGCACCATGTCGTTCTGGCGACCCACCAGCCCCCTCGCGGGTCTCACCCGGGTCAAGGCCGGCCGCTCCCGGCGCGAGTCGAGCTGGGACCGTACCGGCGGCAACCGCGACTTCGCGGTCGTCCCGCCGGGCGAGACGCACGTCCTGGCGGACATCGAGGGCACCGGCGTCATCGAGCACATCTGGCTGACCACCCGCTGCTACTCCGAGAAGTACCTGCGCAAGCTGGTCATCGAGATGTACTGGGACGGCGAGGAGAACCCCAGCGTCCGCAGCCCGCTGGGTGACTTCTTCGGCGTCGGGCACGCCACCTGCACGCACTACGTCTCGCTGCCGCTGAGCATGGTGTTCGGCCCGCGTCGCGGCCCGAAGGGGCCGTTCGCCGCCGCGATGAACTCGTACTTCCCGATGCCGTTCGGCAGCTCGGCGAAGATCGTCATCCGGAACGAGTCCGACCAGCCGATCGAGAACCTCTTCTACTACGTCGACTACGACCTGACCGACGAGGCGAAGCCGGACGACGTGGCCTACTTCCACGCCTACTACCGGCAGGAGAAGCCCTGCACGCCGGTGCCGAACGGGCTGGCCCCGGGTGAGGTGCCGAACCCGTGGGACCTGCCCGGGGTGAACCTGACCGGTGACGACAACTACGTCATCCTCGACACCGACGGCGGGGCCGGGCACTACGTCGGCTGCGTGCTGAGCATCGACAACCACAACGCCTCCAACCAGCCGTACACCTGGCCGGGCGAGGGCGACGACATGATCTTCATCGACGGCGAGCAGTGGCCCCCGTCGCTGCACGGCACCGGCACCGAGGACTACTTCAACGCGGCGTGGGGCTTCCCCAGCGGCGCGTACGCCGGCCCGTACCACGGCATCAGCCTGGCCAGCAGCCCGCAGGAGCACTTCGGCCTGTGGAGCATGTACCGGTTCCACATCGAGGACCCGGTGCGCTTCTCGTCGTCGATCAGGGTGACGATCGAGCACGGGCACGCCAACGACCAGGGCAACGACTTCTCCTCGGTGGCGTACTGGTACCAGCACCACCCGCACAAGCCGCTGCCCGAGCTGCCGCCGGTGGCCGAGCGCCTGCCGCGCCGCTGGCCCGAGCACGGCCTGTGGGACGAGTGACCGGTCCGATACCGTTGACCGGTCGTCCACTCCGGACGCCCGGACCCCCGCGAGCAGGGTAGTGGTGAGCTGATGGGATCCAAGGCGAGCATCCGGGACGTCGCCGCCGCGGCGGGCGTCTCGGTGACCACCGTGTCCCATGTGCTGAACAACAAGTCCGGCACCCGGGTCAGTCCGGAGACCCGCGAACGCGTCGAGTCGGCGGCCCGCCAGCTCGGCTACGCGGCGAACGGGCTGGCCCGGGGGCTGCGGCTGCAACGCTCGCAGACCCTCGGCCTGCTCAGCGACGTCATCGCCACCACCCCGCACGCGGGCCGGATCATCCTCGGCGCGCAGGAGACCGCCTCGGCGCGTGGTTGGGTGCTCATGCTGCTCACCACCGGGGGCGACCCGGAGGTCGAACGGCGGGAGATCCAGGCGCTCGCCCAGCACCGGGTCGACGGCGTGCTCTACGCGACCATGTACCACCGGGTGGTACGGGTCCCCGACGAGCTGGCGCCGATGCCGGTGGTGCTCCTCGACGCCAGCAGCACCGACCCCGTGTGGCCGTCGGTGGTGCCCGACGAGCGCGGTGGCGGCGAGGTCGCCGTCCGCGAGCTGCTGGCCCACGGCCACCGGCGGATCGGTTTCGTCACGAACGTCGACGACATCCCCGCCACCCGGGGCCGGCTGCTCGGCTACCAGGCGGCGCTGCGCGAGGCCGGGGTGCCGTTCCGGCCGGAACTGGTCCGCGCCGAGGTCTCCGACAGCCACGGCGGCTACCGGGTGTCCCGCGAGCTGCTCCGGCTGCCCGACCGGCCCACCGCCCTGTTCTGCTTCAACGACCGGATGGCGATGGGCGCCTACCGGGCCGCCGCGGAACTCGACCTGCGCATCCCCACCGACCTGTCGGTGATCGGCTTCGACAACCAGGAACTCATCGCGGAGGGGTTGTACCCCGGTCTGAGCACCGTGGCCCTGCCGCACTACGAGATGGGCGCCTGGGCGGTGGAGACCATGGTGGACCTGCTCAACCAGCCGAAGGGGACCCGCCGGCGGACCGCCCGGCAGGTCGTCATGCCCTGCCCCCTGGTCCGTCGCGACTCGGTCGCCGCCGCGCCATCCGCCTGAGCCTCCGCACACCCCGTCGGTCTCCCCCGCCGACGTCCTCCGCCGCCCCGCGCGGCGGCCGACCCCCGCCGCCCGCGCGCGGCACCGAAAGGAACCACCGTGCTGCGACTTCCCGACGCCTGGATCTGGGACTTCTGGTTCGCCCGCGAGGGCGACACCCACCACCTGTACTTCCTGCGCGCCTCCCGGGCGCTCGGCGACCCGGACCGGCGGCACTTCCGGGCCAGCGTCGGTCACGCCGTCTCCACCGACCTGCGCACCTGGACGCAGCTCGCCGACGCGTTGGTCCCCGCCGACCGGCCCGCCTTCGACGACATCGCCACCTGGACCGGTTCGGTGCTGCCCGGCCCCGACGGTCGTTGGCACATGTTCTACACCGGCGCGGGCAGCACCGAGCGGGCGCTGGTGCAGCGGATCGGCCTGGCCACCTCGACGGACCTGGTCACCTGGGAGCGGCACCCCGCCGCACCGGTGCTCACCGCCGCCGGCCGCTGGTACGAGCGCCTCGGCGACTCGACCTGGCAGGACGAGGCGTGGCGGGACCCGTGGGTCTTCGCCGACCCGGACGGCGACGGCTGGCACATGCTGATCACCGCGCGGGCCAACGAGGGCCCGGTCGACGACCGGGGCGTCATCGCGCACGCCCGCTCGCACGACCTGGTGCACTGGGAGGCACAGCCGCCGGTCACCGCACCGGGCAGCGGCTTCGGGCACCTGGAGGTGCCGCAGGTGGAGATCGTCGACGGCCGGCCGATCCTGCTCTTCTCCTGCCTGCACGACCAGCTCGCCGAGCGTTGCCGGGACGCCCGGGCCTGCGGCGTCTGGGCGGTGCCCGGTGACTCGCTGCTCGGCCCGTTCGACGCCGCGAAGGCGCAGCGGCTCACCGACGACAGCCTCTACAGCGGACGCCTGGTCCGTGACAACGACGGTCGCTGGCAGCTGCTGGCCTTCCTGCACCACGACGAGGAGGGTCGCTTCGTCGGCGAGCTGAGCGACCCGGTCCCGGTCCGGGTCCTCCCGGACGGCACGGTGCTACTCGGCGACGCCGAGCCCGGCACCCCGTACTCGGTGCACGGCCGTCGGGACGTCGCCCCGGACCCGGCCCAGGCCGGCGACCGGACCCAGGCCGACACCGTGGCCGCGGGGGCCTGAGCGTGCTCACCGTGCTCGGCGAGGCCGTCATCGACCTCGCGCCCTCGGCCGGCGGCGACCTCTTCGCCGCCCACCCCGGCGGCAGCCCGCTCAACGTGGCGGTGGGGCTGGCCCGCCTCGGCCGCCCCACCACCATGCTGGCCCGTTTCTCCCGCACCGCCTTCGGCCGGCGGCTGCGCGCCCACGCCGAGACCAACGGGGTGGACGTCGCGTCGGCGGTGGCCGACGACCGCCCCGCCACCCTGGCCGTCGTCTCGCTCGACGACACGGGAGCCGCCGGCTACGACTTCTATCTGGACGGGACGAGCGACTGGCACTGGACCGCCGACGAGCTGGGGTCGCTGCCCGCCGACACGCGGGTGCTGCACACCGGTTCGCTCGCGGCGCTGCTCCCGCCCGGCGCGGAGCAGGTCGCCGGGGTGCTGGCCCGCGAGCACGCCGCCGGGCGGGTGCTGGTCAGCCTCGACCCGAACGTGCGCCCGGCGGTGCTCGCCGACCCGGACGCCGCCCGGGACCGGCTGGTCGCGCTGGCCCGGCACGCCCACCTGGTCAAGGCCAGCGACGAGGACCTGGCCTGGCTCTTCCCGGGCGCGTCGGTGGAGACCGCCGCCCGCCGGTTGCTCGACCTCGGCGTACGCCTGGTGGTGGTGACCCGGGGCGCGGCCGGCTCCTACGCCGCCACCGGGTCGGTCGAGGTGACCCGACCCGCCCGGCGGGTGACCGTGGTGGACACCGTCGGGGCCGGGGACGCCTTCACCGCCGGACTGTTGGACGCCCTGGTCGAGGCGGACGCGGCGACCCCCACGGCCGTCGGTGACCTCGACGCGGGGCGGCTCGGCGCGGTGCTCGACCACGCCACCCTGGTGGCGGCGCTGACCTGCCGGCGGGCCGGCGCGGACCCGCCCCGCCGCGCCGACCTGACCGGCACCGTCGACGGTCGCTAGAGCGGACGGGGGTGCGGCTGGTCCGGCGGCATCGGCACCTGGAGGAAGGTGGACCCGCGCAGGTCCAGCCAGGCCCGGTCGGGTGCGCGGACCAGCCGCAGCATCACCTCCGTGCAGGCCGGGCGGCGGCCGACCAGCCCGGGCGCGTGCGAGAAGACGTGCAGGCCGGCCATCGGGCCGACCATCCCGCACGACTCGCAGCGCCCGGTCGCGGAGCTGAGGTCCACGGCGAAGAGCTCCCGCAGCGGCCCGTCGAGCATGTTGCCGTCCAGGTACGACATCTCGGTCATCAGGTCTCCTCGCCGTTCATCCGGTCGGGCCGAAGCGTTCGGTCTTCACCCGCCGCGCCGGGTGACCCAGCCCGACCAGCAGGTCCGCCACCGTCTCCACGAAGCCGGTGGGTCCGCAGACATAGCAGAGCGGCTCCAGGTCGGGCGGCCAGCCGTGGGTGTTCACGTCGGCCAGGCCGAGCCGGTGCGGTTCGCCCCGCCAGCCGTCGGGTGCCGCCCGGGTGTAGACGTACGCGACGTCGAGGCCCTGGTCGTCGCGGGCCCGGCGGCGCAGCTCGTCGGCGTAGATGACGTCGGCCGGGGTGCGCACCGAATAGATCAGCCGGAACGGCACCCGGCTGCCCGCCGCCCGGCGGGCACGGATCATCGCCATCAGCGGCACCACCCCGGAACCGCCGGCCACCAGCAGCACCGGCGCGGCCTCCGTCGTACGCCAGACGAACCAGCCGCCGACCGGGCCGCGCACCTCCACCGGGTCGCCGGCGGCCCAGACGTCGATCAGGTACGGCGACACCTCACCGTCGGGCACCCTCTGCACGGTCAGCGCGATCCGGTCCCCCTCGGCCGGCCCGGCCAGCGAGTACGACCGGGCGGCCTGGTAGCCGTCCGGAGCGGTGAGCCGGACGTCGACGTGCTGCCCGGCCACGTGCCCCGGCCAGCCCGGAACCTCCAGCACCAGGGTCTGCGCGGTCGGCGTCTCGGGCCGGCGCTCCACCAGGCGGGCCACCCGCCAGGTCAACGGCGTGCCGGTCCGCCCGCCGGGAGTTGGTGCGGCCACCTCAGTCGCCCTGGTAGCGCTGCTCGCGCCACGGGTCGCCGTAGTCGTGGTAGCCGGCGGTCTCCCAGAAGCCCGGCTCGTCGTCGACCAGCAGCCGGATCCCGCGCACCCACTTCGCCGACTTCCAGAAATACAGGTGCGGCACGAGCAGCCGGGCCGGACCGCCGTGCTCGCGGTCCAGCGGCGCACCGTCGAAGGTGTGCGCCACCCACGCCCGCCCGTCCCGCAGGTCGTCCAGCGGCAGGTTGGTGGTGTACCCGCCGTACGAGTGGACCAGCGCGTAGTCGGCGGCGGTGTCGATCCCGTCCAGCAGGGTGTCCAGCGAGACGCCCTGCCAGCTGGTGCCGAGCTTGGACCAGCGGGTGACGCAGTGGATGTCCACCGTCGGCGTCTCCTGGGGCAGACCCATCAGCTCGGCCCAGGACCAGCGGAACTGGGCGCCGGTCTCGTCGGTGATGACGAACTCCCAGGTCTCCTGCGGCACCCGCGGGGTGGGGCCGGCGGAGAGCACCGGGAAGTCCTCGGTCAGGTACTGCCCCGGCGGCAGGGCCGGCTCCGCCGAACGGGGCCGACCCTGGAACCCTGGCGACACGATTCCCACTCGCCTTTCCTACCACCTGCGGGACGACGAGGGGCCCGGTTGGCGCAGGCCCCTCGTCGTCACCTCAGTGCCGCTCGACGACGATCTCCTTCTCGCCGGGCGGGGCGTTGCGGGTGGCGCGGAGGCTGGTCAGCGTCACCACCACCAGGACGCCGATGATCACGCCGAGCGAGGCCAGGGTCGGGATCTCCGGCACGCCGGCCCAGATCCCGTGTGCCCAGTGCAGGCCGAGCTTGACGCCGATGAAGGCGAGGATGATCGCGAGACCGTAGCTGAGGTGCACCAGTCGGCTCAGCGCGGCGTGCAGCACGAAGTAGAGCGCCCGCAGCCCCAGCAGCGCGAAGGCGTTGGTGGCGAAGACCAGGTACGGGTCCTCGGTGATGCCGTACACGGCGGGGACCGAGTCGACGGCGAAGACGATGTCGGTGGCGAGCACCGCGACGACGACCAGCGCGAACGGGGTGAGCGCGCGGCGACCGGCCTGCCGGATGGTCAGCCTGGTGCCGTGGTACTCGTCGACCACCGGCATCACCTTGCGCAGCAGCTTGACCGACCGCATCTTGTTGATGTCGACCTCCTGCTCGTGCCCCGAGACCGCGTCGCGCAGCAGCTTGACCGCGGTGGCGATGAGGATCAGGCCGAACAGCAGGAAGGCGAAGTCGAGGGTCTGCAGGGCGGCGGCGCCGAGGGCGATGAAGATCGCGCGCAGCACCAGCGCGCCGGCGATGCCGTAGAGCAGCACCCGCTGGGCGAGCACGGCGGGCACCGCGAACGCGGCCAGCAGCAGCATGAAGACGAAGAGGTTGTCGACCGAGAGCGACTTCTCGACCAGGTAACCGGTGAGGTACTCGACGCCCTGCTGGGAGCCGAACCGGGACCAGATCCAGCCGCCGAAGGCCAGCGGCAGGGCGATGTAGAACGCCGACCAGCCGATCGCCTCGCGCATCGACACCTCGTGCGGGCGCCGGGTGACCAGGAAGTCCAGCACCAGCAGGACGAGTACGCCGACGATGGTCACCGCCCAGAGGGTAGGCGTACCGACCGACGACAGGTCACCGGCGGACAGGTATGACAGATCGCTCATGGAGCCTCCTCGAACACCGTGTCATGTTCGAGGTCTCCTTCACCCACGGATCGTGGGCAACCACCCGAGGCACGCCCGGGGCGCGCCGTACTGACCGGAATGGTTCGTGGGAAGTACTCCCCTCGTGCCCCCTAGATTAGGGCATCCTCACCGTGCTGCCAAACTTCGACGCAGCACGGTTGCCCTGGTCAACGGCTGTGTGGCACCGCCGTGCCCGTCCCCGGGCACCGGGCGGGGACGTCGACGCCTATCGTGGCCCGATGACCGCTGACGCCCCTGCCCCGACCGGTCCGCTCACCGGCGTACGGGTGGTGGAGCTGGCCGGGATCGGCCCCGGCCCGTTCGCCGCGATGATGCTGGCCGACCTGGGCGCCGACGTGGTCCGGGTGGACCGCACCAGCCCGGCCGGCTTCGGCAGCCCGCCCGGTGACCTGCTCAACCGGGGCCGCCGGTCCGTCGCGGTGGACCTCAAGTCGCCCGGCGGGCGGGAGGTCGTGCTGGCCCTGGTCGCGGGCGCCGACGCGCTGGTCGAGGGGTTCCGCCCGGGGGTGACCGAACGACTCGGGCTCGGCCCGCAGGACTGCCACCGGGTCAACCCCCGCCTGGTGTACGGCAGGATGACCGGCTGGGGACAGGACGGCCCGCTGGCCCCCTCCGCCGGGCACGACATCGACTACCTGGCGCTGACCGGGGCGTTGCACGGGATCGGCCGGGCCGGCGAGCGCCCGGTGCCGCCGATGAACCTGCTCGGCGACTTCGGTGGCGGCGGCATGATGCTGGCCCTGGGCGTGGTCGCCGCCCTGTACGCGGTCCGCGCCGGCGCCCCCGGTCAGGTGGTGGACGCGGCCATCGTGGACGGCGTGTCGGTGCTGTCCACCCAGATCCACGCGCTGCGCCGGTTCGGCATGTGGCAGGACCCGCGCGGGGTGAACCTGCTCGACGGCGGCGCCCCGTTCTACGACACCTACGAGTGCGCCGACGGCCGGTACGTCGCCGTCGGCGCGCTGGAGCCGCAGTTCTACGCCGAGCTGGTCCGGCTGACCGGCTTCCCGCTGGCCGGCGACGAGGCGCCCGACCGGAACGACCCGGCGAAGTGGCCGGCGCTGCGCGAGGCGTGGGCGCGGCTGTTCCGCACCCGCACCCGGGACGAGTGGACCGCGCTGCTGGCCGGCACCGACGCCTGCGTCGCGCCGGTGCTGGACTGGCGGGAGGCGCCGGAGCACCCGCACCTGGCGGCCCGGGGCGTCTTCGTCGAGCACGACGGGGTGACCCAGCCCGCCCCCGCGCCGCGCTTCTCGGGCACCCCGACGGCGCTGCGCCGGCCGCCGCCCACACCCGGCGAGCACACCGACGACGTACTGGTCGAGGCGGGTTTCGACGCCGACCGGATCGCCGCCCTCCGGGCGAGCGGCGCGATCGGCTGACCGCGCCGGGCCTCGGCACGCACGACCCGACCGCGTCGAGCGGCGCGACGGGCGTCGGTCGGGCGCAGGTGTCAGCGTCGGCGCAGGGTGGCGCCGGGCGCGAGGGCGGGCTCCACCATCTCCCGGTAGTCGCGCGGCAGCTGGGTCACCAGGTCGTCGAATTCGCCGCCGCTGATCGCCTCGCGCAGCGTGGTGAAGACCGCCCGGACGGCGTCCCGGGCGACGTTGCCGTCGACACCGGCCCGCTGGCCGACCCGGGCGACGAACTCGGCGGCGCCGAACCGGTCGGCGGCCTCCGTGTCGGGGCTGGGCTTGAGCACCACCTGCAACGGGCGGGGCAGTTGGATGGCGAGGTCGAGCACCTCGCCGCCGGTCAACCGCTCGGCCAGCGTCTCCAGGGTGGCGTGGGTCAGCTCGACCGCCCGCTCCGACGGCGTGCGGGTGCGTTGGGCGACCTGGTCGACGAAGGTGTCGTAGTTCATCGGTACCCCCTCCGGTGCTCGCCGCCGCGTACCCGCGGATGCCGGCGGGAAACGGCGGCGGATTTCCGGGCCGACCGGGCGTGACCGGCGGCCCGGCGGGTAACCGCGGTCGGTCGTGACCGCAACTCCAGGCGCGAGGGAGCCCGTTCCATGGCGAGTTACACGGACGTCCTTGAGTACCTGTCGGCGCTGGACTACCCGGCCGGGAAGGACGACGTCGTCCGGGAGGCAGAACGGGAGGGGGCGCCGCCGGAGGTGCTCAAGGCGCTGCGGGCGCTGCCCCCGGTGGACTACGCCAACGGCACCGAGGTGGCCCGGTCGGCCGGCATCGACGCCGCCCCGGAGCTGAGCCCGGCGCAGCGGGCGGCCCAGGCGCGGGACCCGCACACCCGGGTCTCGCAGCACCTGCGCGGCATCTGACCCGACCCCCGGTGGCGCCTCCGACCGGCCGCCCCGACGGGCACACCCCGGCGGCGCTCCAGCTCACCGTGATGGGGCTGGCCGGGGTGTTCTGCGGTGGGCTCTTCGGGGTCCTGGTGTCGCCCGCGCTCGGCCCGCTGGTGGGCTGGGACGCCGCGGCGCTCGCCTGGCTGACCCTGCTCTGGCGGCGACTGTGGCGGCTGGACGCCGACGGCACCGCCCGGCTGGCCGTGGTGGAGGACCCGAACCGGGCCGTGCGGGACGTGCTGCTGCTGGTGGCGTGCCTGGCCAGCCTGGTCGCGGTCGGGGTGCTGCTGACCACCGCGCACCCGCTCGGGCCGGGCCTGCCGCTGGACACGTACGGCGGGCTGGGCGTGCTCAGCGTGGTGCTGTCCTGGTTCGTCGTGCACACCGTCTTCACCACCCGCTACGCCCGCCTCTACTACGCCCGTACGCCGCCCGGCGGGGTGGACTTCCACCAGGCGGAGCCGCCCTGCTACGCGGACTTCGCATACCTGGCGTTCACCGTCGGGGCGACGTTCCAGGTCTCCGACACCGACCTGTCCGGCGCGGAACTGCGACGCACGGTGCTGCGGCACTCGCTGGTGTCGTACCTGTTCGGGGCGGTCATCGTCGCGGCCACGGTGAACCTGCTGGCCGCGCTCGCGAAGTGAGCCGGAGACGACAGCCCCGGATACAGGCGGGCGCCCCGGGTCACGAACCGCGACCTGGGGCGCCACGCAGTACCTGTCCCTGGCGGGTCCGCGCCCGAACCGGGTCGCGGCCGCCAGGCGGTGGATGGTCGCCCGAACCGGGCGGGCATCCCTGCCACGATCATCATACGAGATACCATCAGCCGAACGGGTGACTTTCGCGAAAGTGTGTCCAGCGGCACGTGCTGATCAGCCGCTCAGTTCCGCGTACCGCTTCTCCAGGTCGACCCGGGCGAGCGCGCCGACGAGCCAGGACAGCCGCTCCGACTCGCCGCTGCCGGCGAGGCCGGCCAGATCGGCCGCCGACCGCCCCAGCCCCAGCCGGCGCGCGGCGACGAGGGCCCGCCGGTCGGCCACCGGGGCCACCTCCCGCCACACCGCCTGCACCTCCCGGAGGAACAGGTCCACCACCTGATCGTCCACACCGGGCAGTTCGGTGAGCATCCGTCGCTCCCGGGCGGCGTCCTGGTGCGCCTCCGTCCGCAGCCGGCGCAGGTCGCCCCGGTAGCGCTCCACCACGGTCCGGGCCAGATCGCCGAGGACGTCCGCGAGCGCCTCGACGTCGCCGCGCTGGCCCGCCTCGCGCAGCACCCGGACCCGGTCGGAGTCGAGCGACCGGGCCAGCCGGGCGGCGCTGTCCCAGCCGTTGGCCCGCAGCGCGTCGGCGGCCTCCACGGCCCGCCGGAAATCTCCCCGCCCGGCGAGCAGAACGGACAGGTAGAGCACCTGGAACAGGTGGGACGGGTTGTTCACCACCCGGAATCCGTACTGTTCCGCGAAGCCCCGGCCGTCACCGGCGAGCCGGCGGACCAACCGCTTCTTCTCCTCGATGCTGGACATCGCACTGGTCGACATGCCCGCGACTACCCGCACCGGCGGCGGGCAATCAGCCGGACAGGGTGCCCCGCCGGTCCCGGGCCTTCAACCGGGTGGTCGGCAGCGCCGGGGCCGGCAGCGGCGGCGCGGCGTCGTCGGCCACCGTGCCGAAGCGGCGGCCGGCCATCCAGTCCTCCCGGGCGGCGGCGACCTCCTCGTGCGACCGGCCGACGAAGTTCCACCACATGACCAGGGGCTCCTCGAACGGCGCGCCGCCGAGCAGCAGCAACCGGCTGCCCGGCTCGGCGTGCAGGGTCACCGCGTCCCGCCCGGCACCGAGATAGAGCAGGGCGCCCGGCGCGAGGGCCACCTCGTCCACCCGGGCCGCACCGGACATCGCCAGCAGCCCGTACTCGAAGTCGCGGCGCAACGGCAGCGTGGCCGGCGCCGGCCCGCGGGCCGCCAGCTGCGCGCCCAGCAATGGGGTGTGCACCACGGCCGGGGAGCGGGCGCCGGCCAGCTCACCGACCAGCAGGGTGACGGCCAGGTCGCCGTCGCGCCACGCCGGCAGGTCGGCGTGGTGCGCGAAGTCGGCCGCGCCGGCCCGCGCCGGGTCCGGCAGCGCCACCCACAGCTGTACGCCGTGCATCAGCGGCGGATGCGTGGCCGGTGACCGTTCGGAGTGGGCGATGCCGTGACCGGAGGTCATCACGTTGAGTTCACCGGGCCGGATCGGCTGGACGTTGCCCAGGCTGTCCCGGTGCACGATCTCGCCGTCCAGCAGCCAGGTCACCGTCTGGAGCCCGGTGTGCGGGTGCGGCGGCACCTCCATGCCGGGGCGCTCCGCCACGTCGTCCGGCCCGAAGTGGTCCACGAAGCACCAGGCGCCGACCATCCGACGCTGCCGCTGCGGCAGCAGCCGACGCACGGTCGTGTAGCGCCCCAACGGCACGTCGTGCCCGGGCAGGAGCACACTGCCCGGGTCGGTGTCGGCCACGCCGGCCGGCACGGTCTGCGCCGGCATCGATTCGGTACGGTCCACCGCCCGACTCTACGCTCAGCCCCCGCCGACGCTCACCGTGTTGGCACCCGTCACCAGGTCGACGTAGAGCCGCTGGACCGCGCGGTCCCAGCCCGGGGAGCCGAGCAGCTCACCGGCCGCCACCCCGTCCCGCCGGTCCGCGCCGACGGCGACCGAACCGGCGCCCGACGCGACCCGCACCCGGACCGGCACTTCGTCCGACACCCGGACCACGAGCTGGTTCACGCCCCCGGTCATCCGCACCGTCAGCGTCCCGGCCGGTGGCGGCAGCCGCAGCTCGGTACGGGTGGCCCCACCGACCAGCTCCACCCCGGCGACCCGGCCGGAGGTGAGGTCGAGCAGCTGGGTGTCGACGCCGCCGACGATCCGCAGCCGCCAGGTGACCCGCGCGTTGAGCAGCACCTCCACGGCGGCCGTCCCGCGTCGGCCCCGCTCCTGCACGCGCAGCCGCACCCGGTCGCCGGAGAGTTCGGCCCGGGGGCTGACGCTCCCGTCCGGCGGGGTGCTGATCCGGTAGAGGTCCTCCCCCAGGTCGGCCGTCCGCAGGCCGAACGTGGTCAGCCCGTCCGCCAGCTCGAAGGTGGCCCGGCGACGCCCGGCCAGCGGGGCGGCGAGCACCTGGTCGGAGGCGGCCTCCGCCCCACCCACGCCGCCGGACTCCGCGCCGTTGGCCACCGCCGGTGGTCGAGCGCCCCCGGAGAAGGCGGAACCGAGCCACTCGGGATGCGACATCGTCGCCGCCACCGCCACCGCGCCGAGGGCCACCACGAGGACGGCGGCGGCGACGAGCAGGCGGGCCGGCCCCGGCCACGTCCGCCCCGCCGACGGTGGCGGGTCCGGGTCGCCCGACACCTCGACCACCGGCTCCGGCCCCGCCGCACGACACGCGTCGTCCCCCGATACCGCCATGCTGATCCCCTTTCGCGGTCCCCCCGGCGGGAGTACGTACCGGAGCCCCGGTCGGATCACTTCGCCGGGCAGGGGCGGGTCAGGTGGCGCGTGCGCGGACCTTGGCGGCGCACGCCGCCAGCACCTCCCGGGCGTCCAGGCCCAGGCTCTCCACCGCGACGAGGGCGGTGAACGCGACGTCGGCCAGTTCCGCGGCGACGTCCTCGCGGCGGTGGGTCACGCCCTTGCGCGGGTTCTGCCCAAGGACGCCGATCCAGGCGCCGGCCACCTCCCCCGCCTCCTCGGTCAGCTTGAGGATCCGACAGGTGAGCTCGGTGTCCCCGCTGCCGTTGGCGGCGTCCAACCACTCGCGCGCGCCGCGTACCGCGTTCCAGATCGACTCGTCCACGGCCACCAGTGAACCGGACGGGGCCGGTGGTCCGTACTCGGACACGTCGGCGGCGACGAGGCCGCCGGATACGAAGGGACGTGTCGGTGATGCCGGAAGCCGTCGAGACGGTGTTCGCGAGCATGGTGCGCCGGAACCCGGGTGAGCCCGAGTTCCACCAGGCCGTCCGGGAGGTGCTGGAGAGCATCGGCCCGGCACTGGCCCGGCACCCCGAGTACGCGGACGCGCGGATCATCGAGCGGATCTGCGAACCGGAGCGGCAGGTCATGTTCCGGGTGCCGTGGGAGGACGACCGGGGGCGGGTCCGGGTGAACCGCGGCTTCCGGGTTGAGTTCAACAGCGCCCTCGGCCCGTTCAAGGGCGGCCTGCGCTTCCACCCGTCGGTCTATCTGGGCATCGTCAAGTTCCTCGGCTTCGAGCAGATCTTCAAGAACGCGCTGACCGGGCTGCCGATCGGGGGCGGCAAGGGCGGCGCGGACTTCGACCCGAAGGGCCGCTCGGACCGGGAGGTGATGCGGTTCTGCCAGAGCTTCATGACCGAGCTGTACCGGCACATCGGCGCGCAGACCGACGTACCGGCCGGGGACATCGGGGTGGGCGGCCGGGAGATCGGCTACCTGTTCGGGCAGTACAAGCGGATCACCAACCGGTACGAGTCGGGGGTGCTCACCGGCAAGGGCCTGTCGTACGGGGGTGCGCAGGTGCGCCGGGAGGCGACCGGGTACGGCGCGGTGTTCTTCGCCGACGAGATGCTCCGGCAGACCGGGGACAGCCTGGACGGCAAGCGGGTGGTGGTCTCCGGCTCGGGCAACGTGGCGATCTATGCGATCGAGAAGGTGCACCAGCTCGGCGGGACGGTGGTGGCCTGCTCCGACTCCGACGGGTACGTGCTGGACGAGAAGGGCGTCGACCTGGCGCTGCTGCGGGAGCTGAAGGAGGAGCGCCGGGGCCGCCTGCACGAGTACGTACGCCAGGTGCCGCACGCGGTGGCGGTCTCCGGTCGTACCGTCTGGGAGGTCCCCTGCGACCTGGCCCTGCCGTGCGCGACGCAGAACGAGATCGGCGGCGCGGAGGCCGCGGCGCTCGTGGCCGGCGGCTGCGTCGCGGTGGTGGAGGGGGCGAACATGCCGACCACGCCGGAGGCAGTACGGATCCTCGGCGAGGCCGGGGTGCGGTTCGCGCCCGGCAAGGCCGCCAACGCCGGCGGGGTGGCGGTCAGCGCGTTCGAGATGCAGCAGAACGCCGGTCGGGAGTCGTGGACGTTCGACCGGTCGGAGCAGCGGCTGCGGGAGACCATGCGGGACATCCACGCCCGCTGCTGGTCCACCGCCGAGGAGTACGGCGTGCCCGGCGACTACGTGGCCGGGGCGAACATCACCGGGTTCCGCCGGGTGGCGGAGGCGATGCTCGCCCACGGGGTGGTCTGACCGGACACTGTGGGCGGACCGGGCGGACCTGACTGACCGTTCGGTCAGCAGGTGATTGACAGCGGTCCACGGCGGGCCTAGTTTCAGGGCGCTACCGGCCGGTAGGCATCCGTCCCGCCTGGTCGCCCCCCGGTGGGCGGCACCCGTCCCCGGGGGAGCAACGATGCTGACCTCAACCACCCGCCTGGTCCGCCGACTGCTCGCCGTCGGCACGACCCTGACCCTCGCGGTCGGGCTCGCCGGCGCCGCGCCGGCCGTCGCCGCCGACCGCGACGGTGACGGCAGCCAGCCGCTGCCGGGCTACACCATCAGCAACCCGCCGCTGGCGCCGCTGGAGATCTCCGGCGCGGCCACCACCGTCCGCCAGGGCGTGCACCGGCACGCCGGCTACATCATCGAGACGCCCGCGAAGTGGAACGGCGACCTGGTGATGTGGGCGCACGGCTACCGCGGCCAGAGCACCGTGCTCTCCCCCGAGCCGCCCGCCTTCGGCCTGCGGCAACGGATGCTGGAGCAGGGGTACGCCTGGGCGGCGTCGTCGTACGCCACGAACGGCTTCGACATCCGCTCCGGCGTCCTCGGCACCAAGGACCTGGCCGACCTCTTCCGCCGCACCGTCAAGCGTCCGCACCGGGTGCTGATGGCCGGTGTCTCCATGGGCGGCTACATCATCGGCCGGTCGCTGGAGCAGTACCCGGGCTACTACGACGGGGCGCTGCCCATGTGCGGGGTGCTCGGCGACCACGAGCTGCTCGACTTCTACCTCGACTACAACCTGGTGGCGCAGGCCCTCGCCGGGGTGCCGGCGTATCCGACGCCCACCGACTACCTGACCAACGCGGTGCCGAGGATCCAGGTGGCGCTCGGTCTCGCCGGGCTCAAGCCGGGCGGCCCGGACACCACCACCGACCTGGGCAAGCAGCTGCGGGCGATCACCATCAACCGCTCCGGCGGTGACCGCCCCGGCGCCGAGGCGTCCTTCGCGGTCTGGAAGGACTTCCTCTTCGCCATCAGCACCACCAACGGCGGCGACTCGCCCGCCCAGCGCCCCGGCCAGCTCGCCACCAACCTGCTGACCCGCTACACCCCGAACAGCCCGGTGAACGTCAACGCCGCCGTCCAGCGGGTCGCCCCGGAGAACCTCTGGCAGCGGCTGTCGCCCACGCTGACCGAGGTGCCGCGGATCAGCGGTCGGCCGACCGTACCGGTACTCACCCTGCACGACCTGGGTGACCTCTTCGTACCGTTCTCGATGGAGCAGGCGTACGCCCGCGACACGGCGTGGCACGGCCGCAGCCGGCTGGTCGTCCAGCGGGCCGTCCGGGCCTCCCAGCACTGCGAGTTCAGCCCGACCGAGGCCGGCACCGCCTGGGACGACCTCACCACCTGGGTACGCACCGGCGACCGTCCCGCCGGGGACGCGGTGGCCGACCCGAAGGCGGTGGCGGCCCCCGACTTCGGGTGCCGCTTCAGCGACCGGGCCGCGTACGCCGCCGGCACCGGCACCCGCCGTCTCTACGCCCCCTGCGCCTGAGGACCGTGCTCATGCCGCTGGCCGGCACCCCGGGGTTCGGGGTGCCGGCCAGCGGCGGTTACTGCTCCGGTCAGCTGTTCCAGTGCTGGGCGACGAGGTCGGCGGCCTGCTGCTCCCACTGCGCGTACGCGTCGGGGTAGGCCGACACCTGCACGGTCTGGGCGGCCTCGGTCAGCGGCATGTCCTGCCAGCCGTCGACCTGCTTCAGACCCTTCTCGAACGCGAGGGTGGAGTATTCGGGGTCGGTGATCTGCTCGGGCGTGCCCCAACCACTGGACGGGCGCTGCTGGAACAGGCCCAGCGAATCGTGATCGTTCTTGTCGCCCAGGTGGCCCAGGTTCTCCAGCTTCGACTCCTGCAGGCTCGTGGCGATCGAGATCACCGCCGCCCGCTCGGGCAGACCGGCCTTCTTCGTGGCGGCGATGATCGCCTTGGCGTTCGACACCTGCTCGTCGTTCAGGTCGATCTTCGACTGCTTGCCCTGGACGCCGTGCGGGATGAGCTTCGACGTGTCGGGCTTGTCGGCCTGCACCGCCGCGACGGGCTTGCTAGCGGTGACCGGGTTGGTGTCGGCGTGGGCGGCGATCGGACCGGCGAACACACCACCGGTGAAAGCCAGACCAGCAATACCGAGAACGCTCTTACGGAAGATCGTGTTCATGGGGGTAGCTCCATTCGGGGGTCGGCGCCTCCATGGGGGTGGAGACGCAAGCACCGTCAGGCGCTCTACACGCAAAAGGGGGAAAGTCTTCGACCGGCTTGGGCTCGCGGGGCGGGGGCCTCTTCGCGGCGCCGGGACCATGTGTAACGACCGGCCGGCCACCCGCATTCCGGGGCCGGGCATCCGAGCGAACTGCGCGTCCACCGGGCCGTGGTACTCGGTCGTACGGTGACTGTAACGACCCGGCCCCCGCCCGCATTCCAGCCTGGGGATGGCCCCGAACCGGACGGTGCACGCGCGCCGGACAATCTCTCCCGTCTGGCCGAGCGGCGCAGGCGGGCCCGGCGGATGGCACGGACGCTACGAACTTGATGGCATCAACGGGTCACCCGAATCAGCCGCCGCAAACCGGACAGAACGGGTCATCCGACCAGCGGCGGACGGTGGCGAGTCACGCGCGACGTACCGGTCGCCCCGTCGGCCCGGAACCGGGCGCGGCACCGGTGGCGGCGACCAACAGACCGGCGAGGGCGACGGGGCACACCGGTGCCCACGGGCCAGCGGGCCCGCCAGCGGTTCAGTCGTCGTTGCGGCCGCCGCCGCGCGCCGGCACGTACGCGTCGAGCAGTTGCTGGAGGCGGGCGGCGGTGTCGCCGTCCAGGCGGCCCCGGTCCGCCGCCTCGGCGACCCGCTCGCGCAGGTCGGCGAGCCGCTTGGCACGGTCCTTCGGCTTGCCCCGGTCCAGCTCGGCGGCCTTCTCCCGCAGGTCCTGGGCGGTCTTCTCGTCGATCTGGCCGCTGGCCCGCGCGTCGGCGAGCACCGCGGCGAACCCGGCGGCCAACTGGCGCAGCGTGAGCGGCCCCGGCCGGGTGGTGGTGGGCGCGCCGCCGGTCTCCGGGGGCGGCGGCGCGGAGGACTCCCCGGTCGGGTCCTGGGCGGGCGCGACGGTGGCCGGGCCGGCGTCCGGCGTCCGACCGGGGCGGTCACCGAGCACGATCGTCCCGACCAGGCCGAGCAGGAGCAGGACAGCCGTCGCGACCAGCACGCCGATCAGGCGGCCCGAGCGGGCCGGCGGGCGCGGCGACACCGCCGGTATCGAGGGCAGCGGCGGCGGGGTCGGGCGGACCGGCGCGGGCGCCCGGTCGATCAGGGTGGGCGGCTGCGCGGGCCGGGCCACGGTGGGCAGAATGGCGGTCGGCGGGTCGGCGGGCTGGCCGGCGCCGAACCGGGTGGCGAGCTGGGCGGCGGTGGGCCGCCGGGCCGGGTCGAGCGCGAGGCAGGCGAGGGTCAGCTCGGCGAGGTCGGCGGGAAGGCCGGGGACGCCCGGCGGCGGCACGGGCGGCCGGCGGGCCTGCACGTCGAGGACGTCCTCCCAGGTCTGCACGGGCAGGGGCGCCCGGCCGGTGAGGGTGCGGTAGAGCAGCGCGCCGAGGGCGTACACGTCGCTGGCCGGGTCGGGCGGGCCGGGGGTCATCCGCTCCGGGGCGAAGTAGGCCGGGGTGCCCATCACCAGCTCGCCGGTCTGCCCGGAGTGCCGCGGCCCGGCCAACGCGGCGATGCCGAAGTCGAGGACCTTCGCGCCGGTCTCGGTGAGCATCACGTTGCCCGGTTTGATGTCCCGGTGCACCACGCCGATCCGGTGCGCGGCGGCCAGCGCGGCCGCCACCTGCCCGGCCACCCGGACGGCCTCCGGCCACGGCAGCGGGCCGGTGGCCAGCCGGTCGGCCAGGTTCCGCCCCTCCACCAGCTCCATGACCAGGTACGGCACGACCGCCCCGTCGGCCAGCGTCGCCTCGCCGTAGTCGTACACCTGGGTGACGTTCGGATGGGTGAGCCGAGCGGCGGCGCGGGCCTCGCGCTGGATGGTCGCCCGCAGCTGCGGATCGGTGGCGAGCTGCGACGCGAGGGCCTTCACCGCGACGGGGCGGTGCAGCACCTCGTCGTCGGCGCGCCACACCTCGGACATCCCGCCGAGGCCGATGCGCTCGCGCAGGACGAACCGGTCGTGCAACCGCAGCTGGGGCGTGAACGGCGACATGGTGGTCCAGTCTGCCTGCCGCCCGTCAGGGTTTGCGGGCCACCCCGCCGTACATGCTGACCTCGACGACGGAGGGGCGCGGCTGCGGCTCCGTCCCGGCCCGCCACTCCGCGACCGAGCTGATACCCGGCTCGATCAGCTCCAGGCCGGTGAAGAAGCGGGTGAATTCGTCCCGGCTGCGCAGGTTGATGATGCCGTGCGGGCCGCCGCCCCGGGCGGACGCCTTCGCCTCCTGCGCCAGGTGCGGCGGGAGGTAGTCGTGGGTGGCGTGCGACGCGGCGAGGTAACTGCCGGCCGGCAGCGCGTCGAGCAGCCGGGTGACCGCGGCGTACGGGTCGTCGGCGTCGGGGACGAAGTGCAGCACGGCGACCAGCATCAGCCCGACCGGCTGGGACAGGTCGAGGGTGCGCCGCAGGTCGGGGTGGCTGAGGATCTTGTCCGGGTCGCGCAGGTCGGCGTCGATGTAGGCGGTGGCGCCCTCGGCGGAGCTGGTCAGCAGGGCCCGGGCGTGGGCCAGCACGATCGGGTCGTTGTCGACGTAGACCACCCGGGACGCGGGGGCGATGCCCTGGGCCACCTCGTGGGTGTTGTTGGCGGTCGGGATGCCGGTGCCGACGTCGAGGAACTGCCGGATGCCGGCCTCGCGGGCGAGGTGGCCGACCGCGCGCTGCAGGAAGCGCCGGTTCTCCAGGGCGCTGATCCGGATGCTCGGGAAGAGTTCGGCCATCCGGTCGCCGGACTCCCGGTCGGCGGCGAAGTTGTCCTTGCCGCCGAGCCAGTAGTTGTAGCGGCGGGCGGGGTGCGCCACCGAGGTGTCGATCCGGTCGCTCGGGTGGACGGGGTCGGTCGCGGTGTCGGGAACTTCGGTGGTCAAGGGTGCCTCCACGACTCCGCGTCACCCGCGCCGGGCGACGACCGTCCACTGTCCTCGATTCGCGCTCATGGTAGTGCCCGGCCCGGGGTGGTGGCGGCCCCGGGACCGGTCACTGCGGGTAGTGCTCGGCGAGGATCCGGCCCAGGATCTCCGCGGTCCGCTCCGGCGGCTCGGCCTCCACGCAGAGGCGCTCCATGGCCAGCGCGTAGTAGTCCAGGTCGTCCCGCTTGTCGAGGTAGATCGCGCTGGTCAGCTGCTCGATGTAGACGATGTCGGGCAGGTCCTGGTCGCCGAAGCGCAGGATGGTGAAGGCACCGCCGGCCGCGGCGTGGCCGCCGGCGTCGAAGGGCACGATCTGCAACCGTACGTGCGGTGACCTGGTCGCCTCGATCAGCGCGGTCAACTGGCCGCGCATGACCTCCGGGCCGCCGATCGGGCGGCGCAGGGCGGCCTCGTCGACGACCGCCCAGAGTTGTGGCGGCCGGGGACGGCGCAGCAGCTCCTGACGTTCCACCCGCAGGCTCACCCGCCGCTCGATCTCCTCGGGCGGGGCGGCGCGGTGGCCGAGGAGGATCACCGCGCGGGCGTACTCCGGGGTCTGCAGCAGGCCGGGCACGAACTGCACCTCGTAGGTGCGGATCAGCGCGGCGGCGGCCTCCAGCCCCAGGTACGACTGGAACCAGCTCGGCAGCACGTCGCCGTAGCGGTGCCACCAGCCGGGGCTGTTCGCGTCCCGGGCGAGCTTGAGCAGCGCCGCCCGCTCGTCGGTGTCGGTGACGCCGTAGAGGGTGAGCAGGTCGGCGACGTCGCGTTCCTTGAAGCCGACCCGGCCCAGCTCCATCCGGCTGATCTTCGACTCGGACGAGCGGATCTCCCAGCCGGCGCCCTCCCGGGTCACCCCGGCGCCCTCGCGGAGCCGACGCAGCTGCGCCCCGAGCAGCATGCGCAGCACGGTCGGACCGGTGGCCGGACCGCCCTCGCCGGGAACCATCGTCACGTGCCGTCCTTCGCATGCCGGGTGGCGGGCCGGACGCCCGACGCGTAAGCATGCCATGAACCGACAGTGAGGTGAACTGTCCGGACGGCCGAGTCAGTCCCGTCGACGGGACCGCGTGTCGGGGAGCAGGTGGTCGAAGTCGCCGTCCCGCGCGCCCAGCACGAAGGCCGCGATCTCGTCCACGGTGTAGATCAGGGCCGGCCCCTCCGGGTGGCGCGAGTTGCGCATCGCGATGCCCGCGCCGTCGGGCAGTTCGGCCAGCTCGACGCAGTTGCCGCTCGGGTTGCTCCGGCGGCTCTTCTGCCAGCGGAGCGACGGAAGCTGACTGGCGGGTACGCCGTTCTCGGGCTGTTGCATGGGGCGTCTTTCTGCGCGAGAGCCGGCCGGTGCCGTGGGAGGAGCGGTGGCGGCGACTCAGGGGTGGTCGGTCGATTCAGGACCGGATGCACGTGCATCTGCTATTGCATCTGCATTGGACAGCGAGCATGATAACCGAACGGAACCGTGTACCCATCCGCTCACTGTGGGTCACCGTGCCCTGGTGGCCACCAGGGCCGACACGGTCAGGCCGACGGCTGGGGTGAGGGAGGGCTCGTGCCGGATCCGATGACGTTCGCGTCCGGCGTCTCCGCCGCCGGTGCCCTCGTCTCCGCCTGGCAGTTGCGCCGCCGCGCGTTGCGCGCGGAGGCCGAGATCGATCTGCTCCAGGCCGAACTGGCGGCCGAACGGCACGCGGCCAGCCACGACCCGCTGACCGGGCTGCCCAACCGGCGGGCCTTCTACCGGCTCGCCGGGACCCTGCTGACCAGCTCCGCCGGCACGCCGCTGATCGCCGTCGTGCTCGACCTCGACGACTTCAAGCTGGTCAACGACCGCTACGGGCACGCCGCCGGTGACCAGGTGCTGATCAGCGTCGCCCAACGCCTGGCGGCCTTCGCCGGTGACAACCTGGTGGCCCGCCTCGGCGGCGACGAGTTCGCCGGCCTGCTGGTCAGCCCGACCGTCGACCGCCGGTGGATCGAGCGCGCCACCCGCCGGCTCTGCGAGGCCCTGGCCGCGCCGATCTCGCTGGGCACCCGGTCGGTGCAGGTCACCGCCTCGGTCGGGCTCGCCCCGGTGCACCATCCGACCCAGCTCGCCGAGGCGCTGTGCCGCGCCGACGCGGCGATGTACGAGGCGAAGAGCGTCGGGTCCGCCCGGGCCGCCCGCCAGCTCGTGGACACCCCGTACCTGGCCGAGTGCTGAGTCAGCGGCCCAGGTCGCGCATCGCCCGACGGGCCAGGCTGAGCAGCCCCACCGGCGACACCAGACCGTCCACGATCGACAGCGCGCGGACCCGGTCCGCCTCGGGCAGCGCGGGATCGGCCACGTCGGCGGCCCAGCTCCACATGTCGTCCAACGCCCGCACGCCCAGGTGGTACGCGAGCCGGAGCGGGTCCGGGCGTACCGGGCCGTAGCCGGCCAGGAAGGCGGCCTCGTCCACCCCGGACGGAGGCGCGAAGGCGGGACCGCCGCCCAGCACGAACATCAGGTCCCGCTCGCGGGGCGCCAGCACGGCGTCGTCCCAGTCGATCAGCCAGACCTGCCCGTCCGGACCGAGCAGCAGGTTGCCCAGGTGGGGGTCGCCGTGGCAGACCACCAGGTCGGCCGGTCGGGCCCGCAGCCGGGCACCGAGCCGGTCCACCTGGTCCAGCAGGGTCGCCACGTCGGCGGCGACGGCACGCCAGCGGGCCGCGACCCGCCGGGTCCACCCGTCGGCCGTCCGGTCGTCCACGCCGCGCAGCCGTTGATCCGTCCGCCGGGTCGCCGCGCCGACCGCGGTGTGCGTGTGGTCCTCCCGGGGCAGGTCGGCCAGCTCACCGGTGACCGGGGTGGCGTGCGTCGCGGCCAGCACCGCGCCGTACCCGCGCCAGTGGGCGGGACGCAGGTCGCCGGCCGGCGCCCGCTCGTCGGAGACCCAGGGCGCCACCGAGAGCCGCCGTCCGTCGCGGAGCGCGTACACCCGGCCGTCGCGGGTGCGGCGCGGGGCGACGATGCCCGGCACGCCGCGCCCGGCCAGCCGGGCCGGCACCAGCAGACCGGTCGGGCTGCCGCCGCCGGAGAGCTTGACCGCCCAGGCGGCGCCGTCCCCGGTGGTCGCCCGCCAGAGTCGGGCGGTGGGGTCCGCGCCGAAGCCGACCGGCACGGCGGAGACCAGGGTCAGCCCGAAGTCCGCGGCCACCCAGGAGGCGATCCGGTCGTCGACGGGGACGATCGGGTCACCGGTCACGGGCACACCGCCGGGATCAGCGCCAGCCGTAGCCGGCGCGCAGGGCCTGGCCGACCCGGTCGAAGCGGGGCCGGTCCAGCACCGCCCCTTCGCGCCGGATGCTGTCCTCACGCATCGTGAGGACCCGGTCGAGGCGTACCCAGCTCGGCCGGTTGTCCCGGTCCCAGGAGCCCGGTCCGAGCGCCAGCCAGTGCCGCTGCCCGTCCCGCTCGCTCTGGCTGGAGAGCATCAGCCCGAACAGGGTCCGGCTCTGCCGGCCGACCACCAGCACCGGGCGGTCCTTGCCCTGGCGGGGGTCGTCCTCGTACGGGACCCAGGTCCAGACGATCTCCCCCGGGTCCGCCTGCCCGTCCAGCTCCGGGGCGTACGCCAGCTCGCGGCGCTGCAACGCGCTGACCTCGCGGCGCCGCGCGACCTGGGCCGGGATCGGGCCCGGGCGGGCCGGCGCGGTCGCGCCCCCGGTGAGCCGACCGAGCCGCGACGCCACATTTCTCAACAGACCTGCCACGGCGGGCAGCCTATCTTCCGACGCCGTCGACGGCCGCCCGCCGCCCGGGCGAAAAGCGGTGGAGCGGACCCGGGGCGACCGACACCATCGGCGGGTGACCGTTCCTGCCCGACAGATCCGGGCCACCTTCACCACCGACACGATCACCGTCTACCAGGCCTATCCGTCGGAGGTCGCGGAGGCGGCACTGGCCGCCGGGCGCTTCGTGCCGCCCTTCAAACGCGAGCGGATGACCTGGATCAAGCCGTCGTTCCGCTGGATGCTGTACCGCTGCGGCTACGCCGCCAAGCCGGGTCAGGAGCGGGTGCTGGCCGTCCGGATCAGCAGGGCCGGTTTCGAGTGGGCGCTCGCGAACTCCTGCGCCAGCGGCTACGACCCCCGCCTGCACACCGACCGGGCGGAGTGGAGCCGTCGGCTGCGCCGCAGCCCGGTCCGGTGCCAGTGGGACCCCGAGCGGTCACTACGCCTGGCCCCGCTGCCGCACCGGTCGCTCCAGGTCGGCCTCTCCGGCGCGGCCGTCGACCGGTACGTCGACGACTGGCTGGTCGACCTGACCGACGTGACCCCGCTGGCCCGGACGGTCCGCGAGCGGCTCGCCGCCGGGGACGAGGCCGGGGCGGCGGCGGTGGTCCCCGTCGAGCGCCCCTACCCGCTCCCCGCCGAGCTGGCCCGGTCGATCGGGGCGAGCGTGCCCGAGCACGGGTAGCGTGACGGGCGGAGGAGAACCATGAGCGAGCTGCCCCGGGACCTGCCCGTGTGGGAACGCCGCGCGGTGCGGCTGGTGGTGCGCGACCGGGCCGGGCTGGTCCTGCTCTTCCACACCCGCGACCCCGACCATCCCCGGCTGGGCACCTGGTGGGAGCTGCCGGGCGGCGGCATGGACCCCGGTGAGACGTTCGCGCGGACCGCGCTGCGGGAGCTGCGTGAGGAGACCGGGTTCGTGGTCACCGCCGCCCAGCTCGGCCCGCCGTCGTGGCGACGCCGGGCCAGCTTCGTCCACCGCCAGTCACGGCACGTCCAGGACGAGGTGGTGCTGACCGTACGCCTCGACGCCGACGCGCCCGACGTGGACGGCACGGACCGGTTGGACTACGAGGTGGAGGACTACGTCGGCTTCCGCTGGTGGCCGGTGCCGGAGATCGTGGCCGGCCGGGAGCGGTTCTATCCGGGCCGGCTGCCCGAGCTGCTGCCGTCGTTCCTGGCCGGTGAGGAGATCGACGAGCCGTTCGAGCTGTGGTCGTGACCCGACCCGGCGCTGGACGTGCCGAGCGGGCGGCCGATGGGCAGAGTGGAGCCATGAGCACCCTCCAGGACTCCCTCGCCCGGTACGCCGCCCGCCTGCACGCCGCCGCCGGCCCCGGCCACCACGTCGCCTCCCCGCTCGGCGCCTGGCTGCTGCTGGCACTCTGCGCCCCGGCGGCGACCGGCGCGGAGCGGGACGCCCTGGCCGACGTCCTCGGCACGGCACCGGCGGACGCCGCGGCGCAGGCCGCCGCGCTGCTGGCCGAGCCGCACCCGCTGGTGCCGGCGGCGACCGCCGTGTGGCAGCGGGCCGGGCAGGGGCCGACCGACTGGCAGGCCGCGCTGCCCCCGCAGACCGCGACCGGTCCCCTGCCCGATCAGGCGGCGCTCGACGAGTGGGCCCGCGAGCACACCCTCGGCCTGATCGACCGGTTCCCGCTGCGGCTCACCCCACAGGTGGTGCTGGCGCTGGCCAGCGCCGTGGCCACCCGGATCTCCTGGGCCACCCCGTTCGACGTCACGCCGGCCGCCGACCTGGGACCGGAGAGCCGCTGGGCCGGCACGCTGACCCGGGTGCTGCGCAGCCCCGCCCGCGGGCACCGCGGCTGGATCGCCGCCGACGGGGCGGCCGGGGACGTGATCGTGCACCTCGCGCCGGCCCGCGCCGAGTCGGGTGCCGGGCTGGCGGTGGTGTCGGTGGCCGCGGCGCCGGACGTCGACCGGGCGGCGGTGCTGGCCGCCGCCCACCGGCTGGCCACCGGCGCGGTGGACGGGACGGACGTGGACCGGCGGTCCCTGTTCGACCTGCCGCTGGGCGGGACGGCGCTGTGGGAGCTGCGGGAGGAGCGACTGCGCACCCGGGCGACCGGTGGCCGCGAGGAGCGGCACACGGCGGTGCTGCCGTGCTGGTCGGCGCGGAGCGAGCACGGGCTGACCGGCCCCGGCCTCGGGTTCGACGCCGCCGGTCGGGCGCTCGCCGGCCGGCTGGGCGTGGCGGGGGCCGAGGTGGAGGCGCGGCAGAGCGCACTGGCCCGCTTCGGCCGGTACGGCTTCTCCGCTGCCGCTGTCACCGCCGCGCTCGAGCTGGTCAGCTTCGCCCCGCCGGGGGTGGCCCGGACGGCGGAGCTGCGCTTCGGCCACCCGTACGCGGTGGTGGCGGTGGCCACGGACCAGCGGCGGGACGGGGCCGGGGCGTGGCACGGGGTGCCGGTCTTCTCCGCCTGGGTGGCCGAGCCGCAGGAGCCGTCGGCGGACGACCTCGCCGACCCGCCCGAGGCCGACTGACGGCTCAGACGTCGCCGGGGCGCGGGATCGGGTCGACCATCGCGTCGAAGCCCCGCGGCAGCTGCGCCACCATGTCCTCGAACTCGCCGACGGTGACCGCCTCGCGCAGCGTGGTCAGCACCGCCCGTACGCCCACCTCGGCGACGGCCGGGTCGACGCCGGCCCGGTGGGCCACCCGGAACAGGAACTCGACCGAGCCCCCGGTCGGCGGGTCACCGGGAGGGGCGGCGAGGTAGCCGCTCAGTTCGTCGGGCAGTTGGGCGGCCAGGTCCGCCGACTCGCCGCCGGTGACCCGCTCGGCGAGGGTCTGGAGCACCGCGCGGGAGATGGTGGCCGCCTGCTCGGTGGGGAGTTCGGCACGGCGGGACACCGCCTCGACGAACCGGGGAAACCGCACGTCGCACTCCTGTCCTCACCGGCCCCGGCCACACTCCGGGACCGGCGACGGTTACCCGCGCCACCCGTCGGCAAACGGCCGGCGGGAGGGTTGCGGGTCGGCCGCCGGGCGTACGCCCGGTGGCTTATCCGGACCCGGCCGCTGCGCCGTCGGCGGTAGCCGGGCTGACGCGTCCGCGGTGACGCCCGAGCGGTGTCCGGCGGCGGATGCTGCGTCCATGAGGGACAGGGCACGCACGTACACGATCCTGGGTCTGCTCGTCGGTGCCGTCGGCATCGGCGTGCTCCGGGCGGCGGGGGTGGAGTTCCCCGTCGCGATCCCGCCGGGGATCGTCATCCTGTTGGCCGGCGCACTCGTCGTCGGCCTGGGCCGCCGCTGGTGGTGGTCCCCAGCGGTGGGGGCCGCGCTGGGGCTCTTCGTGGCCGTCGGCTGGGCGGTCAGCCCCACCGGCTGGGGCAACCTGACCGGCCGGGCGGGCGCCGCCGTGGCGGCCGGTCAGGCTCTCCAACTGGTCGGGGTGCTCACCGCGCTGGTCGCCGGGATGGTGGCGACGGCGGCCGGCCGCCGCAGGCACGCGGCGGCGTGACCGGCGCCCGCCGACCCCACGGCCGGCGGGCACCGGTCCCCGTCAACCGCCGCAGCAGCCACCGGTCTGGGCGGTGACCGGCGCGGCGCCAATGGTGATCAGGTTGAGCGGGACGATGCCGGTCGCCAGGCCCTTGGCGGCGGGTGCGGCGGTGCCGCAGCAGCTGTCGCCGCCGGCCGGGTCGGCCGGGTCGCTGCTGCAGACTCCGGTCTCGGGCAGGTCGAGCTGGACGTCCCGGGCCGCCGCCCAGTCACCGGCGAGTGCCGCCACGACGGAGCGGACCTGCTCGTAGCCGGTGGCCATCAGGAAGGTCGGTGCCCGGCCGTAGCTCTTCATGCCGACGGCGTGGTAGCCGGCCTCGGGGTGGGACAGCTCGTCCACGCCGTGCGGCGGGACGGTGCCGCAGGAGTGCTCGTTCGGGTCGATCAGGGGGGCGAGGGCCCGGGTGGCGCCCATCACCGGGTCCAGGTCCAGCCGCAGCTCGGCGGCGATGGAGTGGTCGGGGCGGAAGCCGGTGGCGGCGACGATCCGGTCCACGACCAGCGACCCCTCGCCGCCGTCGGCCCGCCGGACGACCACGTCGACCCGGCCGTCGGCGGGCCGCAGGGCGTGCACGGAGAAGCCGGTGAGCAGGCGGACCCGGCCGGCGTCGACGTGGGCGCGCAGCCGGGAGCCGAGCGCACCCCGGGCGGGCAGGGCGTCGGCGTCACCCCCGCCGTACGTGCGGGTGGCGCTGGCGGCGCGGATCGCCCAGGTCACCTGGGTGCCGGGTGCCTCGGCGGCGAGGTCGGCCAGGCTGAGCAGGGTGGTGGCGGCGGAGTGACCGGCGCCGACGACCAGGGTGTGCCGGCCGGCGAACCGGTCGCGGTCCGCGCCGAGCACGTCCGGCAGCGCGTGCTCCAGGTGGTCCCCGGCGGTGTCCTCGCCCCGGGCGGGCAGCCCGGAGGCGCCGAGGACGTTCGGGGTGCGCCAGGTGCCGGAGGCGTCGATCACCGCGCGGGCCAGCAGTTCCTCGCCGTCGGCGAGGCGGATCAGGAACGGGGTGGCGTCCCGGCCGGCGGTCCGGAGCCGGTCCAGGCCGAGCCGGCTGATCGCCTCGACCCGGACGCCGTACCGCAGACGTGGGCGCAGCTGCGGCAGGTCGGCGAGGGGCTGGAGGTAGTCGGCGGCGAGTTCCGCCCCGGTGGGGAGGGCGTCGGGGTCGGGGGCCACCCAGCCGGCCTGGTCGAGGAGCCGCCGGGCGGCGGCGTCGACGTCGTACCGCCACGGGGAGAAGAGCCGGACGTGCCCCCACTGCCGGACGGCCGCGCCGGCGGTGTCGCCGGCCTCCAGGACGGTGAAGGGCAGGCCCCGCTCGTGCAGGTGCGCGGCGGCGGCCAGGCCGACCGGGCCGGCGCCGATCACCACGACGGGCAGTGCGTCCAGGGCGTTCATCGGGTCTCCTGTGCGATGAGAGGTGGATCAGATCAGCGGGCTGCGGCGTTCGAGCAGGATCACGTCGCGCCACCGGCCGTGGTGGCGGCCGACCCGCTCCCGGGTGCCGACGATCCGGAAACCGGCCCGCCGGTGCACGGCCAGGCTGGCGGCGTTCTCCGGGAAGACGCCGGACTGGACGGTCCAGATGCCGGCCGCCTCGGTGGCGGCGATCAGGGCGTCCAGCAGCAGCCGGGCCACGCCGCGGCCCCGGGTGGCCGGGTCGACGTAGACGGAGTGCTCGACCACCCCGGCGTAGACGGGGCGGGTCGAGGTGGGCGAGACGGCGACCCAGCCGAGCACGGTGTCCGCCCCGTCGACGGCGACCAGACGGTGGTCGGGCAGCCGGCCGGCGTCGAACGCGGCCCAGCTCGGCGCGGTCGTCTCGAAGCTGGCGTCCCCGCCGTCCAGGCCGGCCTGGTAGATCGCCAGCACCGCTGCGGCGTCGTCGGCGCGCATCGGGCGTACGGTGATGTCGGCCGGCACGCTGCACCCCCTTCGAGGACTGTCTCGACGTCTGTCGAAGCAGACGGTTGCACATTGTTTAGACGTCTGTCAACCTAGAGCGATGTCGAAGCAAGCGGCCCCGCCCCCGGACCGCGCCGACGCCCCCTGCTGCGCGCCGCTGGCGCAGCGCCGGGTGCCGGCCGGGACCGCCACCGCCCTCGCCCCCGCGTTCAAGGCGCTCGGCGACCCGGTCCGGCTGCAGCTCATGTCGATGATCGCCTCCGCCGAGGGCGGAGAGGTCTGCGTCTGCGACCTGACCCCCGCGTTCGACCTGACCGGGCCGACCATCTCGCACCACCTGCGGACGCTGCGCGAGGCCGGCCTGGTCGACGCCGAGCGCCGGGGCACCTGGGTCTGGTACCGGGCCCGGCCCGCCCTGCTGCGCCAGCTCGCCGCCCTGCTCACCGTCGAGCCGGCCGCATGACCGTCGCACCCTGGCGGCGACTGCTGGCCGAGTTCACCGGCACCGCCGCACTGGTCACCGCCGTGGTGGGCTCCGGCATCATGGCCACCACCCTCTCCCCCGACGACGTCGGCCTCCAGCTGCTGGAGAACTCGACGGCCACCGCGTTCGCCCTCGGCGCGCTGATCCTGATCTTCGGTCCGGTCTCCGGCGCGCACTTCAACCCGGTGGTCTCCGCAGCGGACTGGTTCCTCGGCCGCCGCGCCGGCACCGGCCTCACCGGTCGGGAACTCGGCGGCTACGTCGTCGCACAGGTCGCCGGCGCGATCAGCGGGTCGGTGCTGGCGAACCTGATGTTCGACCTGGCGGCCGTCGACCTCTCCGGCAGAAACCGCACGGGCGGGCACCTCTGGCTGGGCGAGGTCGTCGCCACCGCCGGACTGATCCTGCTGATCTTCGCGCTGGCCCGCTCCGGCCGGGCCCCGGTCGCCCCGGCCGCCGTCGGCGCCTACATCGGCGCGGCGTACTGGTTCACCTCGTCCACCTCGTTCGCCAACCCGGCGGTGACGGTCGGCCGCGCCTTCACCGACACCTTCGCCGGCATCGCCCCCGCCGCGGTCCCCGGCTTCGTGGTCGCCCAGCTCGTCGGGCTCGCCGTCGGCACCGCGCTGCTGCTGGCCCTCTATCCCGACGCCGGGCGGGCCGCCGACCAGGTGGTCGTCCCGACCGGCGAGCCCGCACCGACCGAGCACCGCGCCTGACCCCGAGAGAGGCCCCGATGTCCGACAAGCCCAGCGTGCTCTTCGTCTGCGTGCACAACGCCGGCCGCTCCCAGATGGCCGCCGGGTGGCTGCGCCACCTCGCCGGCGACACCGTCGAGGTCCGCTCCGCCGGCTCCGCCCCCGCCGACACCGTCAACCCGGCCGCCGTCGAGGCCATGCGCGAGGTCGGCATCGACATCACCGACCAGACCCCGACACTGCTGGCGTACGCCACGGCGGAGTCCTCCGACGTCATCGTCACCATGGGCTGCGGCGACGCCTGCCCGGTCTTTCCCGGCAAGCGCTACGAGGACTGGCAGCTGGCGGACCCGGCCGGCAAGGGCGTCGAGGCGGTCCGCCCGATCCGGGACGAGATCCGGACCCGGGTGGCGGACCTCCTCGCCGAGCTGCGCGCCTGAGCCGACCGGCCGCGCCCGCCGGGAGGCTCGGCTGTCTAGCCACGCCCGCCGGGCGGCTCAGCCGTCGGCGAGCGCGTCGAGGGCCAGCGCCGCCGTCCAACTGAACGCCGGGGAGCCCAGCCCCGCCCCGGTGTCCGGGTGGAAGTACTCGTGGCAGCCGCCCCGCGCGACCAGCTCCAGCATGGACTCGCGCAGCCCGGCGGCCAGGTCGGGCCGGTGGTGGACGCCCAGGCCCCGCCAGAGCAGCCAGCCGGTGTTCAGCCAGCTCGGTCCGCGCCAGTAGCGCAGCGGCTCGAAGTCCGGTGCGGTCCGGTCGTGGCTGGGCAGCGGGCGGGCCATCCGGGCCGCGAGACCGAACCGGGCCGAGCACGCCTCGGTCAGCACCGCCTGGACCTGCCGGGCGGGCAGGTCGGGCAGGATCAGCGGCAGCAGCCCGAGCACCGTCCGGGCCGGGACGAGCCGGTCGGTGCGCAGGTCGCGCGGGTGGAAGGTGCCGGTGACCGGGTCGTACAGGCGGGCCACCATGGTCTCGGTGATCCGGGCGGCCCGGTCCCGGTGCGGCCCCGGGTCGGCACCGACCACCGTCGCGATCCGGGCCAGCGCGTGCTCGGCCGCCCCGAGCGCCGCGTTGACCAGCGGACACTCGACCAGGAAGGGATGGCCACCGGCCAGCGCCCCGTCGCGGTAGCGGACCGCACGGTAGGCGGCGACGATCGCGACGTACCGCGCGTAGTCCAGGTCGGTGGGGCGGTGCGCGGCGTCGGCGTGCGCGGTGTCGTGCCGGCGGTACGCCCGCATGACGGCGGCGTCGGCGGGCACCGCCGCCAGCGGCGCGTCCCAGGCCGGGCTGTTGTCCAGGCCGGACTCCCACGGGTGCACGATGCAGGCCAGCCCGGCGCCGCCGACGTCCCGCCGGACGGTCAGGTAACGCTGCTGGGCGACGAGCCGGGGATAGAGCCAGCGCAGCGCCTGCACGGACGCCTCGGTGGGGGCGCGGCGGTGCACCAGCCAGGCGGCGAGGGCGTGCACCGGCGGCTGCACCATCCCGGAGGTGGCCACGGGCGGGGCCCCGTCGGCGCGGGCGGAGTCCCAGAACTCGGGCCCGGGGAAGTACGACCCGACCCGCAGCGCGGGGTTGAAGACGATGTGCGGCACCCGTCCGTCGGCCCACTGGGCGGCGAAGAGGGTACGCAGCTCCCGCCAGGCCCGGTCGGGGCGGACGTGGGCCAGCCCGACCGCGATGAACGCCGAGTCCCAGCTCCACTGGTGCGGATAGAGCGTCCGGGACGGCACGGTGTGGTCGTGTTCCCAGTTGGCGTCGAGGGTGGCCACGGCGAGGCGGCGCAGCGCGGCGGCCCGCTCGTCGCCGGTGGGTCGGGGCGGCGGCCCGCCCGGGGCGGTCAGCTCCGCGCCGGAGCCGGGGACGGCGGTGGTCACGCCGCGGCCCGCCGTGGCTGGGCGTCCCGCAGCACGGTGGCGGCCTGCCGCAGGGCGCGGAGCGGGTCGCCGCGCAGCCGGCACTCCAGCGCCAGCCAGCCCGGGTAGCCGATCTCGTCCAGGGTGCGCAGCAGTTCCGGCCAGTCCAGGTGCCCGGCGCCGGGCTGATGGCGGTTGGAGTCGCTGACCTGCACGTGCCCGAGGTGAGGCGCGGCGGCGCGCAGCGCGGCGGGCACGTCGTCCTCCTCGATGTTCATGTGAAAGGTGTCGGCGACGACCCGCACCGAGGGCAGCCCGACGGCGACGCAGAGATCCACCGCCTCGTCGAGCCGGTTGACCATGTGGTCCTCGTACCGGTTGAGGGGTTCCAGGAAGAGGGTGACGCCCTCGGCGCGGGCGTGCTCGCCCAGCTCGCCGAGGGCGTCGACCAGCACCTGTCGATCCCCGGCGGGCGACCGGGGCGGCTCGAAGGGCGGCAGGCGGCGGGAGAACATCCCCCACGCGGCGGGGGTCATCGCACCCAGGCCGCCCAGCTCGGCGATGACGGAGAGCTGGGAGCGGAGGTTGCGGACCGCGTCGCGCGAGCGGTCGGGGTCGAAGTCGCCGATGAAGTGGTCCATCTCGACGCAGACGGTGGGCATGACGACCCCGTCGGCCCGGGCCCGACGCAGCTCCGGCAGCCGTCGGGCGAACCCGAGGTCGCCCCGGCCGCGCAGCTCGATGGCGTCGTAGCCGAGGGAGGTGGCGAGGGCGAACTTGTCGGAGAGCGTGCCGCCGGGGAGGAGTTGTTCCTGGCAGGCGAGTGGAATGGTCATCAGAACCTCAGCACGACTTGGAGGACGTCACCGTCACCGCGGTCGAGCAACGTGAGCGCGTCGGCCACCGCGCCCGCGTCGACGACGTGGCTCACCAGCGGCAGCGGGTCGACGCTGCCCTCGGCCACCAGGTCCATGAAGGTGTGGGCGATCCGGGTGCCGGTCCACCGGCCGGCCAGGCCGGGCAGCGGGGCGGCCCCGGAGACCTGGGCCGCCACGAGTTGGATCCGGTTGTGGTGGAACTCCTCGCCGAGGGCCAGCCCAGAGGCGTACCCCTGGTAGAAGCCGGCGGCGACGACCCGGCCGCCGGGTGCGGTGGCCCGGATCGCCTCGTGCAGCGCCGGGTACGACCCGGACAGCTCGACGCAGACGTCCGCGCCCCGGCCGTCGGCGGCGGCGCGCAGCACCGTGGCGGCGGAGGCGACGGCGGCGTCGACGGTCAGCCGGGCGCCGAAGCGCGCGGCGGCCTCCAGCCGGGCGGGTACCCGGTCCACGGCCACCACCCGGGCACCGGAGAGGGCGGCGAGCCGGGTGGCGAGCAGGCCGATCACGCCCTGCCCGAAGATCCCCACCCAGTCACCGAGGTGCAGGTCGCCGGCGAGCACGGCGGTGAGTGCGATGGCGCCGGGGCGGGCGAAGACCGCGGTGAGCGGGTCCACCCCGGACGGCAGCGGGCTGACCGCGCCGGCCGGCACGACCGCCTCGGCGCGGTGGCCCCAGATGCCCCAGACGAGCTGGCCGGGGTGGCGGTCGGGGACGTCCGGGGCGACCTCGACGATCTCGCCGACCTCCTCGTAGCCGAAGCCGGCGACCGGGTAGGGGGTGGGGTTCTGGCGGGGCACGAACATCCGGGTGGCGTCGTCCCACTGCTTGGTGAGGCGCGGATTGCTGCCCCGGTAGAGGGTCAGCTCGGTGCCGGCGGAGATGCCGGACCAGCAGGTGCGGACGCGGACCTGGCCGGGGCCGAGCGGGTCCGCGGGGCAGGGCTCGAGGCTGATCCGTCGAGGCCCGGCCAGAGAGACAACCCAATTGCCCATGGCGTCGCTCCAGGGAAGTGCCGGACCCCATTCTACCAGGTAAATCGGCATATCTGGTTAGATCAATAGATCGATGGGTATAGACGCGTTGTTGTACCCTTCGAGAGGAGTGCCGCCGATGTCATCGCCTCCGACGCGGTCGCTGGCCCTCACCCTGATCCTGGCACTCGCCGGGGTCGGCGTGGTGTCCTGCGGCGACGACGCGCAGAAAAGCGACAGTTCACAGATCACCGTGTGGAGCCTGGAGGACGTCGCCGACCGCGTGAACGCGACCAAGGCGATCATCGCCGACTACACCGCGAAGACCGGCGTGAAGGTCAACCTCGTCGCCGTCAACGAGGACCAGTTCCCCTCCCTGATCGCCTCCGCCGCCGCCGCGGGCGACCTGCCGGACGTGGTCGGCTCGGTGTCGCTGGCCGGCATCCGGACCCTGGCCGGCAACGACCTGCTGCACCCCGACGCGAACGCGAAGATCGTCGACAAGCTGGGCCGGGACACCTTCTCCGCCCGCGCGCTGGAACTCGCCTCCGACGACGGGAAGCAGCTCGCCGTCCCCAGTGACGGGTGGGGCCAGCTGCTGGTCTACCGCAAGGACCTCTTCGCCGCCGCCGGCCTGCCCGCCCCCGACACGTACGACAGGATCGCCGCCGCGGCGGCGAAGCTGAACACCGGCGGGGTCGCCGGCATCACCGCGGCGACCGCTCCCGGTGACGTCTTCACCCAGCAGACCTTCGAACACCTGGCGCTGGCCAACAACTGCCAGCTCACGGACGACTCCGGGGCGGTGAAGCTGGACTCCCCCGAGTGCGTCGAGGCGTTCCGCTTCTACGGCGACCTGGTGCGCAACCACTCGGTGAAGGGCGCGCAGGACGTGGACACCACCCGGGCCACCTACTTCGCAGGCAAGGCGGCCATGGTGATCTGGTCGCCGTTCATCCTCGACGAGCTGGCCGGCCTGCGCAACGACGCCCGGCCGACCTGCCTGCAGTGCCAGGCCGACCCGACGTTCCTGGCAAAGAACAGCGGGTTCGTCACCGCGATCAAGGGTCCGAACGGCACCGAGCCCGCCCAGTACGGCGAGATCAGCTCGTGGGCGGTGCTGGACGGGGCCGCCGACCCGGCGTCGTCCTTCGTGGAGTACATGCTCTCCGACGGCTACCCCCGCTGGTTCGGCATGTCGCCCGAGGGGCGGGTCCCGGTGCGCAAGGGCACCCCGCAGGACAAGGAGAAGTTCCTCACCGCCTGGACCACCAGCCCGGCCGGGGTGGACACGAAGAAGCCGCTCTCCCAGGTGTACGGCGACGACGTGCTGGCCACCCTGCGCCGCAGCCCGGACACCTTCGCCCGGTGGGGGCTGCCGCAGGGGCAGGGCAAGCTGGTCGGCGCGATCCTCGGCGAGCTGCCCGTGCCGAAGGCCCTGGCCGACGTGGCGGGCGGGAAGTCCGACGCCGCCGCCGCGGCGGCGCGGGCCCGCAAGGACGTCGAGGCGATCGCCAAGGGGGTGAATTGAGCACCACCGCGCCGGAGGCCGGCCGCTCCCCCACCCGGGAGCGGCCCACCCCCGGCCGCCGCCGTCCGCTCACCCTGCGCCGCCGAGAGTCCCGCGCCGGGCTCGCCCTGGTCGCCCCGACCCTGCTCGTCGTGGTCGCGGTGATCGGCATCCCGATCGTCTGGACCGTGGTGCTGGCCTTCCAACGGGTACGCCTGGCCACCCTGCGCAAGACCGGGCTCTTCGGCGAGCTGACCCTGAGCAACTTCGACCGGGTGCTGCACACCCCCGGGTTCGCCGACACGCTCTGGACCACCCTGCTCTACAGCGTCGGCGGGACGTTCGGCTCGATCGCGCTCGGCCTGGTCGCCGCGCTGGTCGTCCGCCGCCCGTTCCGGGGCCGCACCCTGGTCCGGGCGTCGATGCTGCTGCCGTACGTGGCGCCGGTGGTGGCGGTCGCCTTCGTCTGGCAGGTGATGCTCGACCCGCAGCTCGGCATCGTCAACGACTGGGGCCGCCGGTTCCTCGGCTGGGACGCCCCGGTGGCGTTCCTGTCGCAGGACTCCACCGCCCTGTGGACCGTGATCGCGTTCGAGGCGTGGCGCTACTTCCCCTTCGCGTTCCTGTTCCTGCTGGCGCGGCTCCAGGCGGTGCCCGGCGAGCTGGAGGAGGCCGCCCGGGTCGACGGGGCCACCCCGACGCAGCGCTTCCGGCACATCCTGCTGCCGCAGCTGATGCCGGTGATCGGCCTGCTGGGGGTGCTGCGGTTCATCATGACGTTCAACAAGTTCGACGACGTCTATCTGCTCACCGGCGGCTCGGCCGGCACCGAGGTGGTCAGCGTCCGGGTCTACCAGTTCCTGACCGCGCGTACCGACATCGGTGCGGCGGCGGCGCAGGCGGTCGTGCTGGCCGTGGTGCTGATCGTGTTCGTCGCGATCTACCTGCGCTTCTTCTCCGGCCGCCAGGAGGCGTGATGGACCGGGACCGGATCGAGACTGTTTCCCTGCGCTGGCTGCGGCGACTGGTGATCGCCGCGTTCCTGCTGGTCACCCTGCTGCCGTTCTGGTACATGCTGGTGCTGTCGGTACGCCCGATCGAGCGGCTGCTGCTCGACCCGGGCGCGCTGCTGGTGCCGGTGAACGAGCTGACCGTGGCGACGTACGCGGAGGTGCTGCGCTCGGTCGAGCACGGCGGGCAGGGCTTCCTCACCTTCATCCGCAACAGCGGACTGGTCGCCGTCGCCGCGACCCTGCTCACCCTGGTCGTCGCCATCCCCGGCGCGTACGCGGTGTCGCGGCTGCGATTCTTCGGCCGACGCCAGGTCAACGTGCTCTTCCTCGCCGTCTATCTCTTCCCGTCGATCGTCATCGCGATCCCGCTCTTCGTGGTCTTCACCCGGGCCGGGCTGCGCGGGTCGCTCTTCGGGCTGGTGCTGGTCTACATCTCGCAGACCCTGCCGGTCTCGGTCTACATGCTCAAGAACTACTTCGAGACCATCCCGGTCAGCCTGGAGGAGTCCGCCGCCATCGACGGGGCGGGGCGGCTCGGCATCATCCGCCGGGTCAGCCTGCCGCTCGCCGCGCCGTCGATCATGGCCGTCGCCCTGTACGACTTCATGATCGCCTGGAACGAGTACCTGTTCGCCCTGCTCTTCCTGGTGGACCGGCCGGACCGGTGGACCGTCTCGCTGGGGCTGTCCCTGCTGGCCGACGGCGTCGAGGTGCCCAAGACGGTGCTGATGGCCGGCTCGGTGATCCTCACCCTGCCCATCGTGCTGCTCTTCTTCGCCAGCGAGCGGCTGCTGACCGAGGGGCTGACCAGCGGGGCGGAGAAGGGGTGAGCCGACCCGGCGGGAAAGATCCGGTTACCGTGACGGCATGGCCAAGCCGACCCGTTGGGTGACCGAGACCAAGCCGGGCCACTCGCAGTGGTACATCGACCGGTTCCGCCGCCTCGCCGCCGAGGGGGCGGACCTGGCCGGTGAGGCGCGACTGCTGGACGCGCTGGTGGCGCCGGGCGCGCGGATCCTCGACGCCGGCTGCGGCACCGGGCGGGTGGCCGCCGAGCTGGCCGCCCGGGGGCACCGGGTGGTCGGCGTGGACGCCGATCCGGCGCTGGTCGACGCCGCCCGGGCCGACCACCCGGGGCCGCGCTGGCTGGTCGGTGACCTGGCGGAGCTGGACCTGGCCGCGCAGGGCGAGGCGGAGCCGTTCGACGCGGCGGTGGTCGCCGGGAACGTGATGGCCTTCGTCGCGCCCGGCACCGAGCGGTCGGTGCTCACCCGGGTCGCCGCCCACGTCCGGCCGGACGGGCTGGTGGTGGTCGGGTTCGGCACCGACCGGGGCTACCCGCTGCCCGACTTCGACGCCGACGCGGTGGTGGCCGGGCTGCGCCTGGAGCACCGCTTCGCCACCTGGGACCTGCGCCCGTGGCGGGACGACGCGGACTTCGCGGTGAGTGTGCTGCGCCGCCCGGCGGAGTGAGCGACGCGCCGGACCGCTGCGCCCGGCGGCCCCGGCCCGGCTCGGAGGGCCGTCAGGCGGGGGCGGCGACGGCCCGGGCGGCGGCCGGGTCGAGGGCGCTGCCCGCCGGCACCAGGCTGACCAGGCCGGCGGGTAGCCGCACCGGCCGCACGCCGGAATAGCCCAGCATGCCGAGCACCGCGCCGTCGGCGAGCACGTACCGCCGACCGAGGTCGGTGACGACGGAGATCGCGCCACCGGGCGCGCCGGGCGCGGCGGCGGACTCCACCACCGCGCCCCGGCCCGGCTCCACCACCACCTGGTCGGCGAGCGGGTCGGGTCGGCCGGGCGGCGGCACGCTCCGGGCGGCGGCGGTGAGGTCCGGCGGAGTGACCCCGGTCCGCACGTCGCGTACGCCGGTGTCGTCGCCGACCCGGGCGCAGATGGCGCCGGTGTCGCCGCCGGCCAGCCGGGGCGGGCTGGTCGGCGGGGCGGTCGGGCCGACCGGCACCAGGTCGGGGCGCTTGGGCAGGGTGGCGAAACGGCCGAGCGTGATCGGCTTGGGCTCGCCCTGGCCGGTGCGGGCGAGCAGCAGGCTCGCCTGGAGTTCGGTGATGCCGGCCAGTCCGTCCCGCTCGGCGACCGCGTACTGGCGACCGCCGCCGGAGTTGCGGACCAGGTAGACGTCGCCGACGGCGGCGCCGGAGACGGCGTCGGAGGGCCCGCCGAGGCCGCGCAGGGGTGGCGGCGCCAGGTCGGCGCCCGCCGGCACGGTGTTGAGCAGCGCGGGTGCCACCGGCACGGCCCGTTCCCGGGTGGCGGCCAGCGCCGCGAGCACCCGGTCGGTGTCGCGCAGCAGGTAGCGCCGCTGGTGCCAGAGCAGGTAGATGCCGCCGTCCGGGTGCCGCAGCAGCATGCCCTGCTCGCCGAGGGGCCGGCCACCGGTGGCGTCCCGGCCGATCAGCAGCGCCGAGCGGGGCTCGGTCCGCCCGGCCTCGGTCGACGGGACCGAGCAGACCGTCCACGGGCCGGTGGCGAGACGGCCCGGCGCGGGCAGCGAGTCGGGGGCGTCGGCGATGCCCAGCGGCAGGCCGCGCGGCACGCCGTCGATCGAGCGGCGGGACACCAGCACCGTCCGCGGCCGTTCCGCCCCGATGATCAGCAGGGCGGAGGCGTAGTTGAGCACCGGGTGCAGCCGCTGCTCCCGATAGACGAACCGGGCGCCGGACTCCTTCTCCACGATCACCGCGCTGCTGTCCCGCCAGGAGGTGCCGCCGCCGGCGAAGAGGCCGTACAGGGCGAACCCGCCGAGCCCGATGGCCGCGACCAGGACGCTGGCCAGCCCCGCGCCGGCCAGCCGCCGGAACGGCGACCGGGCGGGGTCGGTCTCCCGCATCACCAGCGCGGCGACCGCCCGCTGCACGGTGAACTGGTACGAGTGGAGCTGGTCCTGCCGCGACGGCATGGGATCCCTTCCGTGGTCGGTCGGGGCACAGGATAAGCGCTCCGTCGATCCCTCGGGGACCCTGCGTGGCACCCGCCGTCCGGGGTAGGGGTGGCACACGGGTACCCCCGGGGGTATCTTGGAGCGCAGGAGGTAACCATGAAGCTTCGACCCGACATGACCAGCGACGCGCTGACCCGGCTGAAGCGGGCCCGAGGCCAGCTCAACGCCGTCATCGAGATGATGGAGAGCGGTCAGGACTGCCGCGAGGCGCTCACCCAGCTCGCCGCCGTGTCGAAGGCGATCGACCGGGCCGGCTTCAAGATCATCGCCTCCGGCATGCGGCACTGCAACGCCGCCCGCGAGCGCGGGGAGACGCCGGAGATGACCGAGGAGGAGCTGGAGAAGCTCTTCCTCTCCCTCGCCTGAGCCACCGACCACCGACCGCCCACGTCGCGTAACAACGGCGTGGGCGGGTAGTCGGCCGCACCGGACAAGAGCGCACTCTGCCCGTCACATACCCCCGGGGGTATAAGGAAAGGAAGAACGACATGACCGTGCAGGTCTCCGTCATCGCGACGTCCTCACTCGGCGACCGCAGCTATCTGGCCTCCGACGGCCGCGTGGCGGTCGTGGTCGACCCACAACGCGACATCGACCGCGTCCTCCACCTCGCCGGGGCCCAGGGGGTACGCGTCACCCACGTGGTCGAGACCCACCTGCACAACGACTACGTCTCCGGCGGACGCGACCTGGCCCGGATCAGCGGCGCCCACCATCTGGTGGCCGCTGCCGACGAGGTCGGCTTCGCCCGCGAGGCCGTGGCCGACGGCGACGCGGTGACCGTCTCCGACTCGCTGCGGCTGCGCGTGCTGGCCACCCCGGGACACACCTTCCACCACCTGTCGTACGTGCTGGACGAGGCCACCGACGGCGGCTGGCAGCCGGTCGGCGTCTTCACCGGCGGGTCGCTGCTCTTCGGCACCACCGGTCGCACCGACCTGCTCGGCAGGGAGCACGCGCACGACCTCGCCCGACGCCAGCACGACTCCGCCCGACGGCTGGCCGACCTGCTGCCCGACGGCACCCAGGTCTGGCCGACGCACGGCTTCGGCAGCTTCTGCTCGGCCAGCCAGGCCGACGCCCCGGACTCGACCATCGGGCGGGAGAAGCAGGCCAACCCCGTGCTGCGCCTCGCGGCCGACGAGTTCGTCACCGAGACCCTGGGCGGCCTCGACGCCTACCCGGCCTACTACGCCCACATGGGGGTGACGAACCAGGCCGGGCCCGCCCCGGTGGACCTCACCCCGGTCGCCCGGGCCGACGCGGCACAGCTGCGCCGACGGATCGCCGACGGCGAGTGGGTGGTCGACCTGCGGCACCGCAAGGCGTACGCGGCCGCGCATCTGGCCGGCACCGTCAGCCTCGGGCTGGACGGCCCGATGTCGACCTGGCTGGGCTGGCTGATCGACTGGGGCAGCCCGGTCACCCTGCTCGCCGACACCGCCGAGCAGGTCGCCGACGCCCAGCGGGAGCTGGTCCGGATCGGCATCGACCGCCCGGCCGCGCAGGCCACCGGGACGCCCGAGCAGTGGGCCACCGAACCCGGCGACCTGCGCGAGCTGCGGGCGGCCGACTTCCCGGCGCTGGCCGCCGCCCGGGCGGGTGCCGCCCCCGCCGGGCTGCCCCACCCCGACGTGGTGCTCGACGTGCGGATGACCAACGAGTGGCGGGCCGGGCACCTCGCCGGCGCCGTGCACGTTCCGCTGCCCGACCTGCCCGGCCGGCTCGCCGACGTGCCGGCCGGCACGGTCTGGGTGCACTGCGGCTCCGGCTACCGGGCCACCGCGGCGGCGTCGCTGCTGGCCAACGCCGGCCGCGAGGTCGTCGTCATCGACGACCGGTTCGACCGGGCCGCGTCGGCCGGTCTCGCCATGGCCGGCTGACCCACCCGCCCGTACCGGCCGACGCGCCTGCGCCGGCCGGCGTACGGCCCTGCCGTCACGCGTGGCGGTTTGTCCACGAAAGAGGAGAAATGAGCACTCCCGAGACCACCCCCCGCCCGAGCACCATCGACGCCCCGAGCCTGCGCGAACTCATCGACTCGGGACACGCACCCCGCCTGCTGGATGTGCGCACCCCGGCCGAGTTCGAGACGTCCCACATCCCCGGCGCCTACAACGTGCCGCTGAACCTCCTGAAGGAGCACCGCGCGGAACTGCGCGACCACCTGGCCGAGGACGTGGTGCTGATCTGCCGCTCCGGCGCCCGGGCCACGCAGGCAGGGCAGTCCCTCGCCGGGGTCGGACTGCCGAACCTCAAGGTCCTCGACGGCGGCATGCTGGCCTGGCAGGCCAGCAACGCGCCGATCCGGCAGGGCACCCCACGCTGGGGCCTGGAGCGTCAGGTCCGCCTCGTCGCTGGATCGATCGTCCTGGTCAGCGTCGTGGCCTCGGTCTTCGTACCGGGCCTCAAGTGGGTCGCCGGGCTGATCGGCGCCGGCCTCACCGTCGCCGCGGTCACCGACACCTGCGCGATGGGCATGCTGCTCGGCAGGCTGCCCTACAACCGGGGCGCCAACTGCGACCTGGACACCATCGTCGGTCAGCTGCGGGAGAGCACCGGAGCGCGGGCATGACCGGGACCCTGGCCCTCACCGTCGGACTGGCCGTGCTGATCGGGGTCGCCCTGGGCCTGCTCGGCGGCGGCGGGTCGATCCTCGCCGTGCCGCTGCTGGTCTACGTCGCCGACCTGCCCGCCAAGGAGGCGATCTCCACCTCACTGCTGGTGGTCGGCGCCACCAGCGCGGTGGGCGTGCTGCCCCACGTCCGGGCGCACCGGGTCCGCTGGCGTACCGGACTGGTCTTCGGGCTGGCCGGGATGACCGGCGCGTACGTCGGCGGCCGGCTGGCCGAGTTCGTCCCGGCCGGCGTCCTGCTCACCGGCTTCGCGCTGATGATGCTCGCCACCGCGGTCGCGATGATCCGCGGTCGGCGGCCGGTCGAGGGCCGGCCGGTGCCGCACGAGCTGCCGGCGCTGCGGGTGATCGTCGACGGCGTGGTGGTCGGCCTGGTCACCGGGCTGGTCGGTGCCGGCGGCGGCTTCCTCGTCGTGCCCGCGCTCGCCCTGCTCGGCGGCCTGCCGATGCCGGTCGCGGTCGGCACCTCCCTGGTGGTCGTCGCGATGAAGTCCTTCGCCGGGCTGGCCGGCTATCTCTCCAGCGTCAGCATCGACTGGGGCCTGGCCGCCGCGGTGACCGCCGCCGCCGTCGCCGGCAGCCTGGTCGGCGGCCGGCTCGCCGGTCGGATCCCCGCCGACGTCCTGCGCAGGTCGTTCGGCTGGTTCGTGGTGGTGATGGGGGTCTTCGTCCTCGCCCGGGAACTACCCGTCGGGTGGGCGCTCGGACTGGTCGCCGTCGCGGCGTTGGCGGTGACCGGTACGGTCGCGGTGATGTTCTGGGGACACCGGACGGAGGGACACAGTGGACAGCCACGAGTGGGACACCCGGTACGCCAACGCGCCGGGACTGGTGTGGAGCGCTGAGGCCAACCGCTTCGTGGTCGAGTCGGTGACCGGGCTGACCCCCGGTGCGGCGCTCGACCTGGCCGCCGGCGAGGGACGCAACGCGGTCTGGCTGGCCGAGCAGGGCTGGCGGGTCAACGCGGTGGACTTCTCGCCGGTGGCCGTCGAGCGGGGCCGGGAGCTGGCCGCCCGGCGCGGCGTGACGGTCGAGTGGCGGGTGGCGGACGTGACCGCGTACCGGCCGGTGCCCGGCTCGTACGACCTGGTCCTGCTGAGCTACCTGCACCTGCCCGCCGCCGACCTCGCCGGCGTGCTCACCTCGGTCCGGCGGGCGCTGCGCCCGGGCGGCACCGTGGTGGTGGTGGGACACGACCTCGCCAACCTCGAGGGCGGCATCGGCGGGCCGCAGGACCCGGCGGTGCTGCTCACCCCGGAGACGGTCGTCGACGGCCTCGCCGGGCTGCACATCCGGCGCGCCGAGACGGCCCGCCGCCCGGTGACCGCCGCCGACGGCCGTACCGTGGACGCCCTCGACACGGTCGTGGTCGCCAGCCGACCCGCCGACTGATGGACTTCGTCCGGAGCGACGACGCTCAGCCGCCCGCGCTCCGCCCCGCCGCGCCGGACGAGCCGGACGAGCCGGGCCGGGCGGACGGATTCGGTCCGTTCGACCCGACCACCGCCGGTCCGGCCGCGCCGGACCCCGGCTCCTGGACCGACGCGGTGCTCCTCTTCGTGGTGCCGTTCGCGTTGCTGGCGTGGCTGGGCGTCGCGTACTGCGTCCTCGCGCTCTGGGCCGGGCGGACCAGCGTCGAGGGCATGCTGACCTTCTCGGCGCTGGTCATCCTCGTGCCGACGGGCGTGCTGGCCGCGACGGGCAGCGCAGTCACGGTCGCCTTGCTGCGACACCGCGGCTCACCTCGGGCCGCCCGCGTCGCCGGCTGGCTGGCCCTGCTGGGGCTGGCCGTCGCGGTGGTGTCCGCCGCCCTGGCGCTGGCCCTCTGAGCCCACTCCGACGGCACCCGCCGGTCCGGCGGGTGTGTCAGACGGCGGTCAGGGGCGCAGGATCAGCCGGATCGGGTTGCCCTGCTTGTCGTGGACGCGCCGGACCGCCTCCGCCGCGTCGGCGAGGGGCAGCACGTCGCTGACCGACGCGGCCAGGTCGAGCCGGCCCTGGCCGGCCAGCGACACCAGCTGGTCGACGTGCTCGGCCTCCGAGCCGTAGTGCCCGTGCACGGACTGGCCGAGGTAGTTGAACCGGCTGTCGGAGGCGATGGTGACCGGCCGGTTCGCGATGCCGGCGAGCACCAGCCGGCCGCGCCGGCCGAGCACCGTCAGCGCCTGCTCGCGGACCGGGGTGACGCCGGCGAAGTCGAACGCCACGTCGAGGCCCCGGGCGGCGGTCAACTCCAGCACGGCGTCGCGGAAGCCGCCGTCCTTCGGGTCGAGCGCGACGTCCGCGCCGAGGGTCAGCGCCCGTTCCCGGGCCGCCGGCAGCGGGTCCACCGCGATCACCGGGGCCGCGCCGACCAGCCGCAGCAGTTGCACGGCGTGCGCGCCGAGTCCGCCGACGCCCCACACCCCGACGGCCTCCCCCGGTCGGGTCCGGGCGGTGTCGGTGACCGCCGCCCACGGCGTGGAGACCGCGTCGGGGATGATGCAGGCCTGCTCGAAGGGCAGGGCGTCGGGGATCGGTACCAGGGTGTCCTCGCGGGCCAGGGCGTACTCGGCCCAGCCGCCGTCGTAGTCGACGCCGCGGGTGAGCACGGAGCCCCGCCGGTCCCGCTCCCCGGCCTGGAGCAGCACCCGCTGGCCCGGGACCCAGCCCTCGACCCCGTCGCCGAGGGCGTCGACGGTCCCGGCCACCTCGTGACCGAGGGTCACCACGTCTCCGGCGAGGTACAGCGGGGTGAGGGTGCCGTCGATCAGGTGTACGTCCGACAGGCACACCCCGGCGGCGGCCACCCGGACGCGGACCTGCCCGCGCCCCGGTTCGGGCACCGGCACCGACTCCATCCTCAGCTCTCGTCCGGTCACGTGCAGCCGTCCGGCCAGCATCTCCGCCACGCCGCTCTCCTCTCGGGACATCTCGACCGGTTCGCGTACCCCGGACGGGGCGGACGATGCCGGGACGGGCGAAAAAGCGCAACCCCGGCGGATCATCCGGCGCCCGCCCGGCGGACCGGTAACATCCGGTGACGAAACCGGCGGAAGGATCACCCGTGGTCGCGCGATTCGAAGAACTGGCCTGGCGGGAGACCCCGATCGGCGAGATCAGCCTGCGCCGCCGCCGCGACCCGGCGCTCGACGTCGACGTGTACGAGGTGAAGCTCGACGACGAGTTCCTGATGTCCAGCCTCTTCCCGGTCGCGGAGATCGAACTCGCCCGGCTCGGGTTGGCGCCGCTGACCGGCACCGACCTGGACGTGGTGGTGGGCGGGCTCGGCCTGGGCTACACCGCGCGGACGGCGCTGGAGGACCCGCGACTGCGCTCGCTGGTGGTGGTCGAGGCGATCGAGGACGTGATCGACTGGCACCGCCGGGAGCTGCTGCCGTTCGCCAGCGGGCTGGCCACCGATCCGCGTACCCGCTTCGTCCGGGCGGACTTCTTCGCCGCGGTCGCCGACGGCACCGGTTTCGACCCCGAGTCGCCCGGACGCCGGTTCCACGCCGTGCTGCTCGACGTGGACCACTCCCCCCGCCAGGTGCTGCACCCCAGCCACGCCGCGTTCTACACGGTGGACGGGTTGCGGCGGCTGGCCGCGCTGCTGCACCCCGACGGGGTCTTCGCGCTCTGGTCGAACGACCCGCCGGACCCGGCGTTCCAGCGGGTGCTGACCGAGGTGTTCCCGACGTCGGTGGCGCACGTCGTCCGCTTCCCCAACCCGTTGCAGGGCCGGGAGTCGGCGAACACCGTCTACGTCGCCCGGCACTGACCGCTCCCGGGCGGGCATGGCCGGCGGCGCAGCGGGAAACCGGGCGGTCCGCCGGTCGGCGGCATCCTCGTCACGGGAGGCGAACATGCGGGCCATGCTCTGGGTCGTCGGCGTCGTCGGCGGCGCGCTCATCCTGCTCGGGCTGCTGCTGGAGGCGGTGCGCTGGCTGGTCGTCATCGGGATCATCGCGCTGGTCGTGGTGGTGGTCCTGGCGTTCCTGCGGGGCCGGCAGGCGATGCAGCGACACTGACCCGGCCTACGGGGCCGTAGGTTACCGAACGGTAAGTTAGGCTGGGCGGGGCGCCACCACCACCCAGCGAGGAGACGGCGATGGACTCGACCGCGCAGCGGCCCTGGATCCGCAGCTACGCCCCCGGCGTACCGGCCGACGTTCCCGAGTCGACCGACTCGCTGGTCGACCTGCTGAGCGCCGCCGCCCGCCGGTTCGGCTCCCGGGTGGCGCTGGACTTCTTCGGCGCCACCACCAGTTACGCCGAACTGGACGCCGAGGTCGCGCGCGCGGCCGGGGCGTTGCACCGGCTCGGCGTGTCCCGCGGCGACCGGGTGGCGCTGGTGCTGCCGAACTGCCCGCAACACGTGGTCGCCTTCTACGCCGTACTGCGGCTCGGCGCGGTGGTGGTCGAGCACAACCCGCTCTACACCGCGCAGGAACTGGCCCAGCAGCTCACCGACCACGGCGCCCGGGTCGCGGTGGTGTGGGACAAGGTCGCCCCGCTGGTCGTCGGGCGCGGCGCGGTGGAGACCGTCGTCGCGGTCGACCTGACCCGGGCGCTGCCTCCCCTCAAGCGCCTCGCCCTGCGGCTCCCGCTGGGCAAGGCCCGCGCCGCCCGCGCCGCGATGACCGCGCCGGCACCCGGCACCCTCGCCTGGTCCCGGCTGCTCGCCGCCGCCACCCCGCTGCCCGCCGACCATCCCGCGCCGGGCGCGGCGGACACCGCGCTGCTGCAGTACACCGGCGGCACCACCGGCACCCCGAAGGGCGCCATCCTGACCCACCACAACCTGCGGGTCAACGCGGCGCAGGGCCGCGCGTGGGTGCCGGGCCTGCGCGACGGCGAGGAGACGGTGTACGCGGTCCTGCCGCTCTTCCACGCGTACGGGCTGACGCTCTGCCTGACCTTCGCGGTGAGCATCGGCGCCACGCTGGTGCTCTTCCCCCGCTTCGACCTGGAGCAGGTGCTCGACGCGGCCCGGCGCCGCCCGCCGACGTTCCTGCCGGCGGTCCCGCCGATCTACGAGCGGTTGGCCGGCGCCGCCCGCGACCGCGGCATCGACCTGACCTCCGTCCGGTACGCCATCTCCGGCGCGATGGCGCTGCCACCGGCCACCGTCCAGCTGTGGGAGTCGGTCACCGGTGGCCTGCTCGTCGAGGGGTACGGCATGACCGAGACCTCGCCGATCACCCTCGGCAACCCGGTCTCCCCCGCGCGTCGCCCCGGCACCGTCGGAGTGCCGTTCCCCTCCACCGACATCCGGATCGTCGACCCGGAGGACCCGTCCCGGGACCGGGCCCCCGGCGAGGCCGGCGAGCTGCTGGTCCGTGGCCCGCAGGTGTTCGCCGGCTACTGGCACCGGCCCGAGGAGACGGCGAAGGTGCTGCTGCCGGAGGGCTGGCTGCGCACCGGTGACATCGTGACGATGGACCCGGACGGCTTCGTCACCGTGGTGGACCGGATCAAGGAACTGATCATCACCGGCGGCTTCAACGTCTATCCGTCCGAGGTGGAGGAGGCGCTGCGCCGGCTCCCCGGCGTACGCGACGCCGCCGCCGTCGGGATGCCGGTCGCGCAGGGCGGCGAGGAGGTCGTCGCCGCCGTGGTCCTGGAGCCGGACGCGAGCGCCGACCCGGAGGCGCTCCGCTCCGCGTGCCGGGAGCACCTCGCCGGTTACAAGGTGCCCCGCCGGGTCGTGGTGGTGGAGGACCTGCCCCGTTCCCAGATCGGCAAGGTGCTGCGCCGCGAGGTGCGCGACACGCTGCTCGCCGACCGCTGACCCGCAACGCGAAGGGCGTACTCCCCGCGGAGACGCTCAACGGTCACGGTCGGCCGGGGGTGCGTCGAGCCGCCGGGCGATGCGTTCGACGGCGGCGAGGTCTTCCGGGGTCAGCCGGTCGATGAAGTGCCGTCGTACCGACTCGAGGTGGGCCGGGGCGGCGTTCTCCAGTGCGGCCAGACCCTGCGCGGTGAGCACGAGGAGGCAGCCCCTGCCGTCGGTCGGGTCGGGGGCGCGGCTCAGCAGGCCGCGTACCTCCATGCGGGTGGCGTGCCGGGACAGCCGGCTGCGGGACCAGCCCATCTTGTCGGCCTGCTCCCCCAGGCTGCTGGTGTGGTCGGGCCGCTCCGACAGGGTGCTCAGCACCTCGTAGTCGGGTTCGGAGAGACCGACGGCGGCCAGGTCGCGCGCCGTGCCGCTCTGCACGGCGACCACGACCCGCAGGAACGCCCGCCACGCCCGCTCCTCGTCGGGGCTCAACCAGCGCACGGCCGACTCTTTCGTTGACATGTAATCAAACTAGCACCTACGCTCGTTTCCATGTCAACGAAACCGCTCCGTGTCCTGGTGCTGCGGTGCGGCACCCGTCCCGGCGCCCTCGGCCCCCTGATCGGACAGTGGCTGGTCGAGGCCGTCACCCCGCGCGCCGCGGAACTCGGCGTCGAACTCGTCCCGGTGGCCCTCGGCGAGCTGGACCTGCCCTTTTTCGACGAGGAGGAACATCCGGCGTCGGGCGTGCACCGGCACGAGCACACCCGCCGGTGGAGCGCGATCGTCGACGCGGCGGACGGCTTCATCGCGGTCACGCCGGAGCACCACAGCGGAATGCCGGCGACGCTGAAGAACGCGCTGGACCACCTCGGCCGCGAATGGGCGTGGAAGCCGATCGGCTTCGTCAGCTACGGCCACACGTCGGCCGGCACCCGGGCGGTGCAGCACGCCACGCAGGTGGTGACCACGCTGCGCCTGGTGCCGTTGGGCGCCACGGTCGCCATCCGCAGCGGCGCGGCGGTGGAGAGTGGACGGCTGCGCCCCGACGCGACCCGCGACGCGGCGGGCATCGGGCTGCTGGACGAGCTGGTCCGGGTCGCCCACGCGCTGCGGCCCCTGCGCGAGAGCGCCCGCCCCGGGACGCTCCCCGGACCGCTGCCCGGGTCCTACGTACGCCGGCTGACCTCGGACGACGCGCCCGAGGTGACGGTGCTGCAGCGGTGCTGCTGGGTGGACGAGGCGCTCGCCAACGACACCCTGGCCGTTCCGGCGCTGCGCGAGTCGGTGGCGGAGGTGGGTGACTGGCTGGCGACCTGGCACACCACGGGCCTCTGGCGGGACGGCCGGCTGCTGGGCATGGTGCGGACCCGGCGCGTCGACAGCGACTGGCACGTGGGTCGGCTCGCCGTCGTGCCCGACCTGCGCGGTCACGGGCTGGGCCGGTGGCTGCTGCGCACCGCCGAGGCGGACGCGGCACCCGACTGCCGCCGCGTCGTGCTCTTCACCGGCGCGAAGAGCGGGCGGAACATCGACCTCTATCAGAGCGAGGGCTACCGGACGGCAGCACCCGCCACCCCGGACGGTGCCGTCCGCCTCACCAAGGACACTGTGGGCCGGCAGCACTGACGCTGCCGGTCCTCCGCGACGCCGGCCCTAGGATCGGTCCATGGCCAGGACCGACCGTGCCAGCCGGGTGATCGCGGCACCGCCGACGACCGTGTACGCCGCCCTCCTCGACCGGGCGGCGGTCGAGGCGTGGTTGCCACCGCAGGGCATGCGGGGCCGGATCGCGCAGTGGGATCCGCGCCCCGGCGGTGGTTTCCGGATGGTCCTCACTCACCTCGACGCAACGGGCAGCCCCGGTAAGACGTCGGACGCGACCGACGTGGTGGAGGTCGGCTTCGCCGCCCTGGAGCCTCCCGGTGGGGTGGTGCAGCGGGCGGTGTTCGAGGCCGACGACCCCGCGTACGCCGGCACCATGACCATGACCTGGCAGCTCGCCGCCGTCGGCGCGGGCACCGAGGTGACCGTCACCGCGACGGACGTGCCACCCGGCATCGACCCGGCGGTCCACGAGGCCGGGATCGCCTCCTCGCTGGCCAACCTGGCCGCCTACCTGGAGGCGGCGGACCGACGTGGCTGACCGTCGCCAGGTGCTGAACTTCCGCGTGCGGGCCCAGCAGCTCGACCGGACCGGGGGCAGCCTCGCGGACACCGCCGTGCTCGACCTGGGGGTGCAGGACACCGGTCCGGACGGTGCCCGGTGGGCGCTGGCCCTGCGCGGGATCGACGTGGCCGCGCTCTCCGACGAGGAGCCGGTGCTGCTCTGGACGGTACGCGGCGCACCGCACCGCTACCGTCGTGCCGACCTGGCCGAGGTGGCGGCGGCGGTGGAGCCGTTCTCCGACGCGGACGCCGGCAAGCGCATCTATGACGCCGCGAAGCCGTTGAAGGCGGCCGGCATCGGCATCCTGGCCGCTCTCGACGAGGTGGCCGCCCGGATGCGCGCCATCGTCGCCGAGCCGACCGTCAAGGGTGCGGTCTCCGCCCGCCTGGCCGCGCTGCTGCCCGAGCCCTACCTGCGGTTCTGCCGACCGTGCCAGGCCACCCACCTGTACGAGATGCCGTTCCGGCTGGCCGCCGTACGGGCCGGTCTGGAGCTGCGACCCGACACCTCGCCCCCGGTCCTGCGCCGCATCCCCGGATTCACGAAGGCGGCCGCCCCGGGCGACCGGTTCGACCTGGTCCGCGCCTACCTGCGGCTGCTCGGCCCGGCCACCCCTCGACACGTGGCCGGCTATCTCGACGCCCCGGTCCGGGACGTCAAGGCACACTGGCCGGAGGAGGTGGTCGAAGTGGTCGTCGACGGCGAGACGCGCTGGCTCCTGGCCGCCGACGAACCGGCGTGGAGGTCGACGGACGCCCCGGCGACCCGGCTGCTCGGCCCGTTCGACCTCTTCCTCCAGGCGAAGGACCGGGAGACGCTGGTGCCGGACCCGGGCCGGGCGAAGGAGCTGTGGCCGGTGCTGGGTCGCCCCGGTGCCGTGCTGGTCGACGGTGACCTGGTCGGCACCTGGCGGCCCCGCAAGTCCGGCCGGACGATGAAGCTGGCCGTCCAACCGTGGCGGGAGCTGCCCGACAGCCGGCGGAAGGCGATCGTCGAGCAGGCGGAACGGCTCGCCGCGTACCGTGGCGTCTCCCTCGCCGGCGTCGACTTCGCCGCCTAGCGGCGGAGCACCCCGTGGGAAGGCCGAGCATGACCATCATCGACAAGGTCGCCTGGATCCGGCTGGAGGACGGCGCGATCCTCAGCTCCCGCTCACGCGGCAAGGACGTCTACTACCTCCCCGGCGGCAAGCGGGAGCCGGGCGAGAGCGACCTCGACACCCTCGTCCGCGAGATCGAGGAGGAACTCAGCGTGACCATCGCTCCCGGCACCGCCGAGCACGCCGGGACGTTCCACGCCCAGGCCCATGGTCATCCCGACGGGACGATCGTCCGGATGACCTGCTACACCGCCGACTACCGGGGAGTCCTGCGACCCAGCAGCGAGATCGAGGAGATCGCCTGGCTCACCTATGCCGACCGCCACCGGGTCTCCCCGGTCGACCAGATCATCTTCGATCACCTGCACGAGACCGAGTGCCTGCGCTGAGGGCATGTTCCGGTGACGGTCCCGCGTCGCTAGGCGTCGGCCGGCGTTGCGGTGATGTCGGCGAGCAGCTCGACCAACGGCAGTGGATTGACATAGTCGCGGTAGGACACGATCCGACCGTCCTGGACGCGGATCACCGCGATCACCGTCTGCTGGAAGGGTGCACCGGTCGTGACAACGGTCCCGTGCGCGTCGTACTCCACGATGACCACCTCCGGATCGGCGGTCTCGTGCAGCACGACGGCGCGGTACTCGTGGAACCTGATGAAGCCCTTGGCCACCTCGGTCAGATGCCTCCGGATCTCCGCGCGCCCCTGCACCCGCGCGGGTACGCCCGGCGGCCGGTACGGCCACTCGATGTACCCGTCGGGCGCCATCAACGCCACGAAGGTGTCGACATCCAGTTCGCGGCCTGCCCGGAGCACCCGCTCCACGATCTCGCGTGACGTGGCGGTCATCGACTCCCCCGTTCGTTCAACGCCCGCTGATTGAACGACCGTACCGCGCGACAGCCGAACCCCAGCCCAGCCAGATCACCGCTGCGGCGGAGACGACACCCGCGACCGATCCGGCCGACTGAGCGGCTCGCAGAGGAGGGACGCCGTGTTGACCATGGCCGCCCCGAGCCCCGACCATGTCCCGATGACCGGGAGCTCGTGGCTGAGGCAGGATCATGAGCTGAGGCCGGGGACGGCGGTCTTCCGGAGCGACCGCCGGTTCGCCTTGGAGGCCTACTCCGCGACTCACGGCCAGTTGCTGCTGCGCAGCAACCCGGGCAGGGAGCACGAGACGACGATCGACCTGCTGTTCAAGCCGGCGGAGGCAGTCAAGATCCGGGAGGGCTACCGGGGGCTGGTCGTCCGGTGCGCGACCGTGGCGGAAGCCAGCCGGATCATGGCGGCGCTGCCGGGCATTCGCGCCGACCTTGGTTACCGGGTCTTCCTGCTGGAGAGCGAGGGCCGGTCGGACTACGTCGTCAGCATGGCCTTCGGCTGGCACGAGGACGTCCTCTCCCGCGTCCAGGGCAGCTTCTTCCACACCGCCGACGCCTACCTGCCACGGTGGCCGACGGCCCCGTTGTCCGGGGTGAACCCCGGCTTCAACGCCGCCTCCGTCGAGGACCTCATCGCCTCACTGCACCCGGACCACCATCAGCAGCAGGCGCGCCGGGACCGGTTCCGCGACGTCTTCGTCCTCATGACGGACGTGGGCCTGGCGCACCGGCCGGAGATCTCCGGCATCGGAGTCTTCCTCACCCGGGCCGACGCCGAGGAGGCCAAGGCCCTGCTGGCGCCGAAGGTCGCCTCGTGCTGGATCGAGACACTCCCGATCGCCATCTAGGAAGGTCGGGGGCCAGCGATAGCCTGCTGTCATGGCAGGGGCCGAACTGGATGAGTTGATCGTCGCCGACGCCGACGCGCTGCGGGCGTGGTTGTCGGCCCACCACGCCTCCTCCCCCGGGGTGTGGCTCGCCCTGGGCAAGAAGGGCGGCACCGTCACCACGCTGACCTGGCAGCAGGCGGTCGACGAGGCACTCTGTGTCGGCTGGATCGACGGGCAGGCCCGGAAGGGGACCGAGGAGATCTCCTGGATCCGGTTCACCCCGCGCCGGCCCAGCAGTGCCTGGTCGCAGCGCAACATTACGCACGTCGCCCGGCTGGAGGCGGAGGGGCGGATGCAGCCCGCCGGCCGGGCCGCCGTGGAGGCCGCGAAGGCCGACGGCCGGTGGGCCGCCGCCTACGCCCCGCCGTCCGAGGCCGAGGTGCCGGCCGACCTGCTCGCCGCCATCGCCGCGAACCCGGCCGCGCAGGCCATGTTCGACGTGCTCACCAAGACCAACAGGTTCGCGCTCATCTACCGCGTCAACGCCGTCAAGCGGGCGGAGACCCGCGAGCGGAAGATCCGCGAGTTCGTCGCCATGCTGGCCCGGCACGAGACGCTCCACCCCCAGAAGGCCCGGCCGTCGACCTCGCTCTGACCGGCATCGTGGGCCGGGGTCCCGAGACCATGCCTGCTCGCAGCAGGAACGCCGGCGACGAGCACGCGGTCGACCGGCCGGGTGGAAGTCCCGAGTGGTCGGACGTGTCGCGGCGTCGTTCTGCCCGGAAGAGAACGGGTCGCGCGCGCCCGCGCCGGGACGCGACCATGGCCCGGGTGCCGAGCGGCTCCGGGGCCTGGATCCCGGCCCCCGTCGACCGGTGTTCCCTGCGGGAGGAGGACTGATGCTGGCGCCGCTACGGTATGGCGCGTTCCGGTTCCTGGCGGCCGGCCGGATGGTCAACATGCTGGGCAACGGCGTCGCTCCGATCGCGCTCGCCTTCGCTGTACTCGATCTGACCGGCTCGGTGCGCGACCTCGGTCTGGTGGTCGGTGCGAGATCGCTGTTGACCGTGCTGTTCGTGCTCTTCGGCGGGGTGGTGGCCGACCGGGTCCCGCGGCGGCTGGTGCTGGTCGGCTCCAACGCCCTGGGCGCGCTGACCCAGGCGGTGGTGGCCACTGTCGTGCTCACCGACACGGCGACGCTCCCGCTGTTGCTGGCGCTCGGTGCGGCCAACGGCGTCGTGAGCGCCCTGTCCCAGCCGGCCTCCGCCGCCGCGACGCCGCAGACCGTGCCGGCGGAGCTGATCCAGCCGGCCAACGCGCTCCTCCGGCTCGGCATCAACACGAGCATGATCGGCGGCGCGGCCCTCGGTGGGGTGCTGGTGGCCGCCGTCGGGCCGGGCTGGGGGCTCGCCGTCGACGCGCTCACCTTCGCTGTCGCGGCGGTGGCGTTCACCGGCGTCCGGATCGCCGCCCCTGGGACGGCGGGTGCCCGCTCGGGCGTCCTCGCCGACCTCCGCACCGGCTGGAGCGAATTCACCGCGCGCACCTGGGTCCCGGTGGTGGTGCTCGGCTTCATGATGCTCAACGCGGCCCTCGCCGGTGGGATGAACGTGCTCGGCCCGGCCGTCGCCGACGAGACGATCGGCCGCAGCGGCTGGGGTCTGGTGCTGGCGGCGGAGACCGCCGGGATGGTGGTGGGCGGGTTGATCGCCCTGCGGCTCCGGGTGCGCCGGCTGCTCCTGCTCGGGGTGGTCTGCATGTTCGCCGAGTCGTCCGTGCTGCTGGGGCTGGCCCTGGCACCCACCGTCGTCGTGCTGGTGACGGCCGCGGTCGCGGTGGGCATCGCCGTCGAACAGTTCTCCGTCGCCTGGGAGACGTCGATCGCGCAACACATCCCGGCCGACCGGCTGGCCCGCGTCTACTCCTACGACATGTTGGGATCCTGGATCGCCATCCCCCTCGGCCAGGTGGCGGCCGGACCACTCGCGGCGGTCATCGGCACCCGCCGGACGCTGTTGATCCTCGCCGCTCTGATGGTGCTCTCCGTCCTCGGCATGCTGACCAGCCGAGATGTCCGTCGGCTGCAAACGGCCGTCCCCGCCCGCACCGCCGACACAGGGTCGGATGACAGCCATCCTGCGGAGTCCACCGCGTCGGCCGTGCCTGACGCCCGCTGATCCGCCGGTCGTCGGGGGGGTCGCCTCAGACGAGGCGCCGGAGGCGTACCTTCGGCCGCTCGTTGCGCAGGTGGCCGTGCTTGTGCTGGCGGACCTGCTCCTCCCACACCGCCTGGTCCTCGTCCGGGTCGGGCGGCACCCAGCGGTGCGAGCCGTCGCGGTAGTGGTACTTCTCGTCCCCCGCCCGCAGGATGCTCACCGCAGCCAGCCCAGGAAGCGCCGGTGCAGCGTCCCGGCGGGTGCCCAGCTCAGATCGGCGGTGGCGCGGACGAGCTGCGCCCCCAGATGGAGCGCCAGCGAGACCGGTGCGTCCGCGTACTCCGCCCGCAGCTCCCGCCGACGGGTCGCGCACGGCCACGGCGCGCCGCAACCACCGCAGGTCCAGATGGGCAGCACCGGCCCGTGGGTGGTCACGCGCGCACCCCCAGGAACCGCGCGGTGACCGCCCGCGCCTGCCGGCTGGTCACCCACTCCACCTGCCAGCACGGGTACGGCACCAGCCGCGCCCACCACACCCGACACCCCACGCACATCCCGTCGAGACCCCGCAGGTGTACGGCGAGAATCGCCTCCTCCTCGCTCACTGCTCCCCCTGCTCCGGCCAGTGCTGACGGCCGATCGGAATGCGGTGGCGGGTGACGCAGGGCAGGTCGGCGCCGCACCGGCAGACCCGCCGCCATCTGCGCCAGCACCACACCGGACGGTGCCGCCGGGCGAACGTCAGGGCGACCGCGAGCAGATACTCGTCGTACGCGACGCGTGATGCCGGCGGGTCGTCACCTGTGCCGCTGCTGGCGGGGCGTCGCCACCGCCGGTCCGGCACCGCCCGGACGGTCTCGTCGACTGGTATCCGACCCGATTCGGCGAGGGCGAGGAGGCGTCGTTTGGCGGCCTCCCGCTCCACCGCCTGAACCAGCTGGCCGATGCCCGGCACGTCGTCGCCCGGACCGCCCATCCCCACCTCCGGTGCCGAGGGGCACGGCGGCTATCCCGAAGCCACCGATGCCCGACCGAGGGAGGCCATTGCCTCTCCCGAATCGGACACTAGGGGTGACCGGTGATGTGGTGATTACCGCTGGTTATGACGCCAGGCTGATGCCGAGGCGCCCAGCGAGCTGCCGCAGTTCGGTCGGAACGGCACGCCGCTTCGCCCGCTGCGCCATCGTCACCACAGCGTCCTGTGCAAGGGGGCTCAGCGCGAACGGCACGGGTGCGGCCTGTTCCGCTCGCACGAACGCCACCAGCGCCTCGGCGTCGCGACTGGATTCGGTCAACGCTCGGCCGAGGTCAAGCCAGTAGGACATCTGCCGGATCGACGCCGTCAGGACCTGGGGCTGGACCGTGCGGGACAGCTCGATCACCCGGCCGGGCTCACCCGACTCGGCCGCGATGGACATCTCCCACAGGCCCACGTTGGTCGGGCCGAACCCGCAACCGTTGAAGCCCGCGCCGTCCGCCGGATCGCCGAGGGTCGCCGCCTCACGAGCCGCCTCGGCGAGGTGGTCCCGGGCAACATCCGGTCGCCCGCTCACGGTCGAGGCCAGGGCGGCCACGAGGTGCAGCTGGCCGAGCATCTGACGGACCCGCTCATCGGCGGCGGCTGCCTGAAGCTCGGCCATCGAGCGGTCGGCACCCCTGGCCGCCAGGGGCGCGGCCTCTATCGGCAGGCTCTGCGCATACGCGAATCGGGACGCCCCCAGCCAGGCCGGCTCCTCGACGTCCTCGGCCGCGGCCACCGCGATCCGGGCGGCGTTGAGCGCCAGGTGCCGGTACCCGAGATTCCGTAGGCAGGTGGAGGCCTGGTACGCCACCTGGGCCAACACCGTCCCACCGACTGCGGCGGCTTCCAAGAGCAGACCGGGGAGCATCCGGGCCATCGCCGGATAGTGGGAACGGTTGCGGAGCTGGTCGCTCTGCGCGATGTCGGCGGTCAACTCATCCCTGCTGCGGGTCGACGGCCTGCGCTCGCCGTCCTCGATCTCGATGAGGGCGGACCAGATCGCCGGCACGCTCTCGGCGGCACGTTCCCGAGCCGGGTCGCCGGGCTCGGTGCCCTGTCCGAGCAGATCAGCCACCGTGACCTGCAACGCGGCGGCGATGGCGACCAGGGTGGAACGTCGGTCGATCGTCTTGCGGCCGGATTCGACCTGCGAGATGTACGGCTGGCTGACCCCGGCCAACCCGGCGAGGACGGCCTGACTCATCCCGCCACGGCGCATCCGCCAGTAGCGGATCCTGGTGCCGATCGTGTCCGTCTTGGTAGCCATACCTTCGCCTGCTTCCCAGGTCGAGGACTGCGACTGCGGACCAGCACGCCTCATGGCGATCCGCCTTTCGGACGGTACCGCGCAACCCTCAGCCGCGTCTCCGTCCGGGTCGGACGCCGAGTCTCCGAACCGCGCCGTGGGGCGGCACAAGGCTCCGGACCGACTCCTCGGCTTCGACGCAGCCGAGGAAGTGACAGCCGGAAACGCTCAGCGGAACCGATCGAGGGTGATCGGGATCAGACCCTGCTGCCGCATCTGGGTCGTCAGGCCGCGCAACAGCATGCCGACCGCCTCGTCCCGCTTCCCCCCTAGATCACACGTCACGTCCAACCCCCAGGCGGCGCCTGCCGCCACCCGGCGCAGATTCCAGCGGAAGGCGTCGCCAGCAACACGGCGGTGGACCGCACCCACGATTTGCATCTCGGGATCGGTGAGGTCCCCGGTGACCGGCATCTGCCACGTATCGCTGAGCGCCGCGAGGCCGACCTGGGTCAACTCGTCGGTGAAGAGGATCCGGTACACGCGCGTCTCGCGGAACCCGGACGTGGCCTGGGAGCCGTCGAGGCGCAGGAGAGGCGGTGTCTGCGCGGGAAGGTCACCGAAGCACCTCCGCAGCGCGGTCTCGTCCGGCAGATCGACGCCGCCGAGATCCCGGTAGAGCGCCGCCGCCGTCCGGCCGACGGGCGTCACCCGGGCCCGCAGCGCGGCATCGACGCGGAGGCGCCGACTGGTGGCTGACGCGTCGCGCCACCTCCCCACCGCTCGGCTCCAGCCGCCGCTCATCAGCCCGACGGAGGAGTAGTCGGCCGCGAGCAGAAACTCCTCGGCCAGCAGTCCCTCCGGCTCGCCGAAGCGGTCGTGAACCAGGTAGTAGTGCAGGTCAGCGGAGGGGTTGGCCGTCTGCGCCAGAGAATTCTTCGTCACCGGTGGATTCTCTGGCGGGTCGGCGTACGGCCGCGCCCGGCTCGCCGTCCGTCTCGTCGCCCATCAGCCCGACGGGGACCATCAGCAGCGACCCGAGCGCCATGCAGAGCAGGAAGGGCACCATCGGCAGGTCGGCTCCGACCGAGGGCCGCCAGATCAGCATGACGCCCATGACCGCGCACAGCCCCAGGACCAGCTCTCCCACTCCGGCCAGCAGCGGAGCCCGTACGCCCCGGGCCACCGGTCCGCGACCCCACCGGCCACCAACGGCGGCACCGACGATCAGCAAGACGCAGAACGTGATGCCGAACCACGTCCCGGCCCCTGTCCCGGCGCTCATCAGGATCATGAGACCGACGCCCACCGCCGTGGCAGAGAGGAGGAGCAGCAGCCGACGCACGTTCCGTCCTCCCCCGCGATGGACCACGTCGATCAATCCGAACAAGGTTCGCCGTGCGACGCAACTCGAAGCCCCCGGCACGGCGCCGGGGAACGTCTACCGTGACGGATACCTGGCCGGGACGACCGCGGGAGCACACACCATGTCATTCGTACGGCGCTTCGACCACGTCGGCATCACCGTCGAGGATCTCGACGGGGTGACCGCCTTCTTCGTGGCGCTCGGTCTGGAGGTCGAGGGTCGGACGTACGTCGAGGGAGAGTTCCTGGAGACGGTCTGCGGCATCCCCGACTCCCGCACCGAGATCGTCATGCTGGCCGCGCCCGACGGCGGTGCGCGCCTGGAACTGGCGCGTTTCGTGCGCCCCGCCTCGGTGCCCGGCTCGCCGGCCGCCATGGCGAACGAGCTGGGTCTGCGCAACGTCTCCTTCGAGGTCGACGACCTGCGGGCCGCCGTCGACTGGGCGGCGAGCGAGGGCTACGGCCTGGTCGGCGGCATCGGCGAGTACGAGGGTGCGTGGCGGATGGCGTACGTCCGGGGGCCGGAGGGGATCGTCGTCTCGCTGGCCGAGCGGGTGGGCTGACGTCTCCCGTCACGCGGAGCCG